>NZ_JBYLRU010000045.1:0-200 GCF_057772545.1 Exiguobacterium sp. E17S | reverse complement strand
CGTCCTATCCTCACAGGGGGAAGCCCCCAACTACTTTCGGCGTTCAAGTGCTTAACTTCCGTGTTCGGCATGGGAACGGGTGTGACCACTTGGCTATCGCCACCAGACATTTATTATCTTAACATTATGTTCACATAACGTCAAGACTTTTTTTCGTTTTTTTGAAAGGCTCGCGCCCTCAAAACTGAAGTCATCAACAA
>NZ_JBYLRU010000044.1:0-202 GCF_057772545.1 Exiguobacterium sp. E17S | reverse complement strand
GTGTGACCACTTGGCTATCGCCACCAGACATTTATTATCTTAACATTATGTTCACATAACGTCAAGACTTTTTTTCGTTTTTTTGAAAGGCTCGCGCCCTCAAAACTGAAGTCATCAACAAGCATCTGCTAGAACAAGGCCTCGACCGATTAGTATCACTCAGCTCCACATGTCGCCATGCTTCCACCCGTGACCTATCTAC
>NZ_JBYLRU010000043.1:0-215 GCF_057772545.1 Exiguobacterium sp. E17S | reverse complement strand
GACGGGATAAATGCTGAAAGCATCTAAGCATGAAGCCCCCTCCAAGATGAGATTTCCCTTTGAGTAATCAAGAAAGACCCCTCAGAGACGATGAGTAGATAGGTCACGGGTGGAAGCATGGTGACATGTGGAGCTGAGTGATACTAATCGGTCGAGGCCTTGTTCTAGCAGATGCATTGTTGATGACTTCAGTTTTGAGGGCGCGAGCCTTTCAA
>NZ_JBYLRU010000042.1:0-215 GCF_057772545.1 Exiguobacterium sp. E17S | reverse complement strand
GCTTTCGACGGAGGGGATTCTCACCCCTCTTTTCGCTACTCACACCGGCATTCTCACTTCCAAACGCTCCACTGCTCCTTCCGGTACAGCTTCGCAGCGGTTTGGAACGCTCCCCTACCATCCTTACGGAATCCGCAGCTTCGGTGGTATGTTTAGCCCCGTTACATTTTCGGCGCGGCGCCACTCGACTAGTGAGCTATTACGCACTCTTTGAA
>NZ_JBYLRU010000041.1:0-215 GCF_057772545.1 Exiguobacterium sp. E17S | reverse complement strand
ACGGGATAAATGCTGAAAGCATCTAAGCATGAAGCCCCCTCCAAGATGAGATTTCCCTTTGAGTAATCAAGAAAGACCCCTCAGAGACGATGAGGTAGATAGGTCACGGGTGGAAGCATGGCGACATGTGGAGCTGAGTGATACTAATCGGTCGAGGCCTTGTTCTAGCAGATGCTTGTTGATGACTTCAGTTTTGAGGGCGCGAGCCTTTCAAA
>NZ_JBYLRU010000040.1:0-230 GCF_057772545.1 Exiguobacterium sp. E17S | reverse complement strand
ATCCACCGTTTGAACAATGGGGGGACGCAGGAGGATAGTGACGCATGCGGATGGAAGTGCATGTGCAAGTTTCAAGACCGTCTGATTGGCAAATCCGTCAGGCACCAAAGTCAAGGAACGACGCGGAGTCCCGTAGGGACGTAGGTCACGATTTCACACTGCCAAGAAAAGCCTCTAGTGAGGGGGAAGGCGCCAGTACCGTAAACCGACACAGGTAGGCGAGATGAGAA
>NZ_JBYLRU010000039.1:0-236 GCF_057772545.1 Exiguobacterium sp. E17S | reverse complement strand
GCCTGGCAACGTCCTATCCTCACAGGGGGAAGCCCCCAACTACTTTCGGCGTTCAAGTGCTTAACTTCCGTGTTCGGCATGGGAACGGGTGTGACCACTTGGCTATCGTCACCAGACGATCGGGCTCGCGCCCTCAAAACTGAAGTCATCAACAAGCATCTGCTAGAACAAGGCCTCGACCGATTAGTATCACTCAGCTCCACATGTCGCCATGCTTCCACCCGTGACCTATCTAC
>NZ_JBYLRU010000038.1:0-237 GCF_057772545.1 Exiguobacterium sp. E17S | reverse complement strand
GTGCCTGGCAACGTCCTATCCTCACAGGGGGAAGCCCCCAACTACTTTCGGCGTTCAAGTGCTTAACTTCCGTGTTCGGCATGGGAACGGGTGTGACCACTTGGCTATCGTCACCAGACGACGGGCTCGCGCCCTCAAAACTGAAGTCATCAACAAGCATCTGCTAGAACAAGGCCTCGACCGATTAGTATCACTCAGCTCCACATGTCGCCATGCTTCCACCCGTGACCTATCTAC
>NZ_JBYLRU010000037.1:0-239 GCF_057772545.1 Exiguobacterium sp. E17S | reverse complement strand
TCCTGTACCGCCGATCCACCGTTTGAACAATGGGGGGACGCAGGAGGATAGTGACGCATGCGGATGGAAGTGCATGTGCAAGTTTCAAGACCGTCTGATTGGCAAATCCGTCAGGCATCAAAGTCAAGGAACGATGCGGAGTCCCGTAGGGACGTAGGTCACGATTTCACACTGCCAAGAAAAGCCTCTAGTGAGGGGGAAGGCGCCAGTACCGTAAACCGACACAGGTAGGCGAGATG
>NZ_JBYLRU010000036.1:0-239 GCF_057772545.1 Exiguobacterium sp. E17S | reverse complement strand
AGAGCATGCTCTCCGGTTTGGGCTGTTCCCGTTTCGCTCGCCGCTACTCAGGGAATCGCATTTGCTTTCTCTTCCTCCGGGTACTTAGATGTTTCAGTTCCCCGGGTCTGCCTCACGCTACACTATGTATTCATGTAACATGTCCCATCCCATTACGGATGGTGGGTTCCCCCATTCGGAAATCTTCGGATCAAAGCATACTTACTGCTCCCCGAAGCATATCGCTGTTCGTCGCGTCC
>NZ_JBYLRU010000035.1:0-240 GCF_057772545.1 Exiguobacterium sp. E17S | reverse complement strand
CCGTACGCCCTTCATACCTTGATCTAGCGTTGGTATTCTAAGAACACACGTCTTAAATGACATGGTTAATTAAAAGTTTGATGTCTTGTTGATGTCTTCAGTTTTCAAGGTGCGAGTGCCTCTTACGAGACTGAGAGACGAGCTCTCAAAACTGAACGATGGGCATGTCCCGTAAGGGACGTTTTCCTTAGAAAGGAGGTGATCCAGCCGCACCTTCCGATACGGCTACCTTGTTACGAC
>NZ_JBYLRU010000034.1:0-241 GCF_057772545.1 Exiguobacterium sp. E17S | reverse complement strand
ACGATCGGGCTCGCGCCCTCAAAACTGAAGTCATCAACAAGCATCTGCTAGAACAAGGCCTCGACCGATTAGTATCACTCAGCTCCACATGTCGCCATGCTTCCACCCGTGACCTATCTACTCATCGTCTCTGAGGGGTCTTTCTTGATTACTCAAAGGGAAATCTCATCTTGGAGGGGGCTTCATGCTTAGATGCTTTCAGCATTTATCCCGTCCGCACGTAGCTACCCAGCGATGCTCC
>NZ_JBYLRU010000033.1:0-241 GCF_057772545.1 Exiguobacterium sp. E17S | reverse complement strand
GGATGTTGGCTTAGAAGCAGCCACCATTCAAAGAGTGCGTAATAGCTCACTAGTCGAGTGGCGCCGCGCCGAAAATGTAACGGGGCTAAACATACCACCGAAGCTGCGGATTCCGTAAGGATGGTAGGGGAGCGTTCCAAACCGCTGTGAAGCTGTACCGGAAGGAGCAGTGGAGCGTTTGGAAGTGAGAATGCCGGTGTGAGTAGCGAAAAGAGGGGTGAGAATCCCCTCCGTCGAAAGC
>NZ_JBYLRU010000032.1:0-242 GCF_057772545.1 Exiguobacterium sp. E17S | reverse complement strand
AAAACTGAACGATGAGGCAAAAATCGTATTCTACGGAATACAAAAACGAATGAAGCGCAAGCTTCGTCAATCGTGACTTCGGTCACAAAAACGAGCAAGTCAAACACTTCATGGAGAGTTTATCCTGGCTCAGGACGAACGCTGGCGGCGTGCCTAATACATGCAAGTCGAGCGCAGGAAACTGACGGAACTCTTCGGAGGGAAGGCAGCGGAATGAGCGGCGGACGGGTGAGTAACACGTA
>NZ_JBYLRU010000031.1:0-243 GCF_057772545.1 Exiguobacterium sp. E17S | reverse complement strand
TCAAAGAGTGCGTAATAGCTCACTAGTCGAGTGGCGCCGCGCCGAAAATGTAACGGGGCTAAACATACCACCGAAGCTGCGGATTCCGTAAGGAATGGTAGGGGAGCGTTCCAAACCGCTGTGAAGCTGTACCGGAAGGAGCAGTGGAGCGTTTGGAAGTGAGAATGCCGGTGTGAGTAGCGAAAAGAGGGGTGAGAATCCCCTCCGTCGAAAGCCCAAGGTTTCCTGAGGAAGGCTCGTCCG
>NZ_JBYLRU010000030.1:0-252 GCF_057772545.1 Exiguobacterium sp. E17S | reverse complement strand
CACTCGCACCTTGAAAACTGAAGACATCAACAAGACATCAAACTTTTAATTAACCATGTCATTTAAGACGTGTGTTCTTAGAATACCAACGCTAGATCAAGGTATGAAGGGCGTACGGTGGATGCCTTGGCACTAGGAGCCGATGAAGGACGCGACGAACAGCGATATGCTTCGGGGAGCAGTAAGTATGCTTTGATCCGAAGATTTCCGAATGGGGGAACCCACCATCCGTAATGGGATGGGACATGTTAC
>NZ_JBYLRU010000029.1:0-259 GCF_057772545.1 Exiguobacterium sp. E17S | reverse complement strand
ACTAGGAGCCGATGAAGGACGCGACGAACAGCGATATGCTTCGGGGAGCAGTAAGTATGCTTTGATCCGAAGATTTCCGAATGGGGGAACCCACCATCCGTAATGGGATGGGACATGTTACATGAATACATAGTGTAACGTGAGGCAGACCCGGGGAACTGAAACATCTAAGTACCCGGAGGAAGAGAAAGCAAATGCGATTCCCTGAGTAGCGGCGAGCGAAACGGGAACAGCCCAAACCGGAGAGCATGCTCTTCGG
>NZ_JBYLRU010000028.1:0-259 GCF_057772545.1 Exiguobacterium sp. E17S | reverse complement strand
ACTAGGAGCCGATGAAGGACGCGACGAACAGCGATATGCTTCGGGGAGCAGTAAGTATGCTTTGATCCGAAGATTTCCGAATGGGGGAACCCACCATCCGTAATGGGATGGGACATGTTACGTGAATACATAGCGTAGCGTGAGGCAGACCCGGGGAACTGAAACATCTAAGTACCCGGAGGAAGAGAAAGCAAATGCGATTCCCTGAGTAGCGGCGAGCGAAACGGGAACAGCCCAAACCGGAGAGCATGCTCTTCGG
>NZ_JBYLRU010000027.1:0-260 GCF_057772545.1 Exiguobacterium sp. E17S | reverse complement strand
GCGCGTCTTAGAATTCTCATCTCGCCTACCTGTGTCGGTTTACGGTACTGGCGCCTTCCCCCTCACTAGAGGCTTTTCTTGGCAGTGTGAAATCGTGACCTACGTCCCTACGGGACTCCGCGTCGTTCCTTGACCTTGATGCCTGACGGATTTGCCAATCAGACGGTCTTGAAACTTGCACATGCACTTCCATCCGCATGCGTCACTATCCTCCTGCGTCCCCCCATTGTTCAAACGGTGGATCGGCGGTACAGGAATAT
>NZ_JBYLRU010000026.1:0-260 GCF_057772545.1 Exiguobacterium sp. E17S | reverse complement strand
ATATTCCTGTACCGCCGATCCACCGTTTGAACAATGGGGGGACGCAGGAGGATAGTGACGCATGCGGATGGAAGTGCATGTGCAAGTTTCAAGACCGTCTGATTGGCAAATCCGTCAGGCACCAAAGTCAAGGAACGATGCGGAGTCCCGTAGGGACGTAGGTCACGATTTCACACTGCCAAGAAAAGCCTCTAGTGAGGGGGAAGGCGCCAGTACCGTAAACCGACACAGGTAGGCGAGATGAGAATTCTAAGACGCGC
>NZ_JBYLRU010000025.1:0-266 GCF_057772545.1 Exiguobacterium sp. E17S | reverse complement strand
GTGGGGTAGATGATTGGGGTGAAGTCGTAACAAGGTAGCCGTATCGGAAGGTGCGGCTGGATCACCTCCTTTCTAAGGAAAACGTCCCTTACGGGACATGCCCATCGTTCAGTTTTGAGAGCTCGTCTCTCAGTCTCGTAAGAGACACTCGCACCTTGAAAACTGAAGACATCAACAAGACATCAAACTTTTAATTAACCATGTCATTTAAGACGTGTGTTCTTAGAATACCAACGCTAGATCAAGGTATGAAGGGCGTACGGTGG
>NZ_JBYLRU010000024.1:0-270 GCF_057772545.1 Exiguobacterium sp. E17S | reverse complement strand
GGATGTTGGCTTAGAAGCAGCCACCATTCAAAGAGTGCGTAATAGCTCACTAGTCGAGTGGCGCCGCGCCGAAAATGTAACGGGGCTAAACATACCACCGAAGCTGCGGATTCCGTAAGGAATGGTAGGGGAGCGTTCCAAACCGCTGCGAAGCTGTACCGGAAGGAGCAGTGGAGCGTTTGGAAGTGAGAATGCCGGTGTGAGTAGCGAAAAGAGGGGTGAGAATCCCCTCCGTCGAAAGCCCAAGGTTTCCTGAGGAAGGCTCGTCCG
>NZ_JBYLRU010000023.1:0-302 GCF_057772545.1 Exiguobacterium sp. E17S | reverse complement strand
TGCCTGACGGATTTGCCAATCAGACGGTCTTGAAACTTGCACATGCACTTCCATCCGCATGCGTCACTATCCTCCTGCGTCCCCCCATTGTTCAAACGGTGGATCGGCGGTACAGGAATATCAACCTGTTATCCATCGCCTACGCCTTTCGGCCTCGGCTTAGGTCCAGACTAACCCTGAGCGGACGAGCCTTCCTCAGGAAACCTTGGGCTTTCGACGGAGGGGATTCTCACCCCTCTTTTCGCTACTCACACCGGCATTCTCACTTCCAAACGCTCCACTGCTCCTTCCGGTACAGCTTC
>NZ_JBYLRU010000022.1:0-324 GCF_057772545.1 Exiguobacterium sp. E17S | reverse complement strand
GGAGCATCGCTGGGTAGCTACGTGCGGACGGGATAAATGCTGAAAGCATCTAAGCATGAAGCCCCCTCCAAGATGAGATTTCCCTTTGAGTAATCAAGAAAGACCCCTCAGAGACGATGAGGTAGATAGGTCACGGGTGGAAGCATGGTGACATGTGGAGCTGAGTGATACTAATCGGTCGAGGCCTTGTTCTAGCAGATGCATTGTTGATGACTTCAGTTTTGAGGGCGCGAGCCTTTCAAAAAAACGAAAAAAAGTCTTGACGTTATGTGAACATAATGTTAAGATAATAAATGTCTGGTGGCGATAGCCAAGTGGTCACAC
>NZ_JBYLRU010000021.1:0-454 GCF_057772545.1 Exiguobacterium sp. E17S | reverse complement strand
GTGGCGTGAGCGTAACCGCACGCTGCGCGCGAAGCTCGCCGAGATGATGCAAAAGCGTCGCGGGGAAGTGTTCTATGCCCGTCCGGAATTCTGCACCGACAACGGCGCGATGATCGCTTACGCGGGAATGGTGCGCCTGAATGCGGGCGCAACGTCCGACCTGAGCGTGTCCGTGCGTCCGCGCTGGCCGCTGGCGGAACTGCCGGAGGCGTAATCCCTCACCCTAACCCTCTCCCACAGGGAGAGGGCGTGGGGTGAGGTATTACTTAACTGGGATCGCTTTCAGCAGTTCAGTCAGCAGCGTCCAGTAGTGACCGACGCTTTCGATATGAACCTGCTCATCCGGCGAATGCGGGCCGGTAATGGTTGGCCCGATGGATACCATGTCCATGTCCGGATACGGTTTCTTGAACAGACCACATTCCAGACCGGCGTGGATCACCTGAATGTTCGG
>NZ_JBYLRU010000020.1:0-457 GCF_057772545.1 Exiguobacterium sp. E17S | reverse complement strand
AAAACTGAACGATGAGGCAAAAATCGTATTCTACGGAATACAAAAACGAATGAAGCGCAAGCTTCGTCAATCGTGACTTCGGTCACAACAACGAGCAAGTCAAACACTTCATGGAGAGTTTATCCTGGCTCAGGACGAACGCTGGCGGCGTGCCTAATACATGCAAGTCGAGCGCAGGAAACTGACGGAACTCTTCGGAGGGAAGGCAGTGGAATGAGCGGCGGACGGGTGAGTAACACGTAAGGAACCTGCCTCAAGGATTGGGATAACTCCGAGAAATCGGAGCTAATACCGGATAGTTCATCGGACCGCATGGTCCGCTGATGAAAGGCGCTCCGGCGTCACCTTGAGATGGCCTTGCGGTGCATTAGCTAGTTGGTGGGGTAACGGCCCACCAAGGCGACGATGCATAGCCGACCTGAGAGGGTGATCGGCCACACTGGGACTGAGACACGGC
>NZ_JBYLRU010000019.1:0-496 GCF_057772545.1 Exiguobacterium sp. E17S | reverse complement strand
CCGTATAAAAATAGTTAACAAACAGCATGATGGCGCCGAAGATGATGTTGCATCCCGCGTCGCCCATCCCATAGCCGATCTTTTCTTTTACTGACAGTGTGTTGTTATCCATCGACAGCTCTCCGGTTTACGGTATGGAGAGAATTATTTGCTGGCAAAGGAATATATGCGTTGCAGTATCAGGGCGGTGATATGGATAAATGCGCTGTGGGCGTGAAAGTGTGAGGGGAGGTAACAACGCGCGGCACCCGCAAAAGCAGGTGCCGCGGAGAGAGGCTTAGTGTGCTTTCATGGCATTACGGCTTTTCTGGCTGAAGAGATAGCCTACGCCAAGGATCGCAATCCAGACCGGGATCAGGTAGACGGAAATCGCCATACCCGGCGTGATCAGCATGATCACCAGTACGGCCGCCATGAACACCAGGCACACCCAGTTGCCCAGCGGATAGAGCAGGGCAGGGAAGCGCGTGGTGGACGCCCCTGCTGCTGCTTGGCG
>NZ_JBYLRU010000018.1:0-859 GCF_057772545.1 Exiguobacterium sp. E17S | reverse complement strand
TGTCTGGTGGCGATAGCCAAGTGGTCACACCCGTTCCCATGCCGAACACGGAAGTTAAGCACTTGAACGCCGAAAGTAGTTGGGGGCTTCCCCCTGTGAGGATAGGACGCTGCCAGGCGATACATATGGAGGATTAGCTCAGCTGGGAGAGCACCTGCCTTACAAGCAGGGGGTCGGCGGTTCGATCCCGTCATCCTCCACCATTTTTATTACACTTGCCGGTGTAGCTCAGCTGGTAGAGCAACTGACTTGTAATCAGTAGGTCGCGGGTTCGACTCCTGTTGCCGGCACCATTTTTATCTTCAATGATCACCAGAATTCAATTATGAATGAAGGTTCTACCTTTTATATCCCTGCCGGGGTGGCGGAACTGGTAGACGCACAGGACTTAAAATCCTGCGGGGGTTTCCCCGTGCCGGTTCGATTCCGGCCCTCGGTACCATTTTCATTTTGATGTTTGCTGTTTGATCCTTATATTCCGCACCCTTAGCTCAGCTGGATAGAGTACTTGACTACGAATCAAGGGGTCGGGAGTTCGAATCTCTCAGGGTGCATTTTCGGGAAGTAGCTCAGCTTGGTAGAGCACTTGGTTTGGGACCAAGGGGTCGCAGGTTCGAATCCTGTCTTCCCGACCATCTTCAATTTCATCCCTTTAATGGGGCCTTAGCTCAGCTGGGAGAGCGCCTGCCTTGCACGCAGGAGGTCAGCGGTTCGATCCCGCTAGGCTCCACCATTTTTATGACGAACTTTGAAAACTGAACGATGAGGCAAAAATCGTATTCTACGGAATACAAAAACGAATGAAGCGCAAGCTTCGTCAATCGTGACTTCGGTCACAACAACGAGCAAGTCAAACACT
>NZ_JBYLRU010000017.1:0-1045 GCF_057772545.1 Exiguobacterium sp. E17S | reverse complement strand
TCCTTACGGAATCCGCAGCTTCGGTGGTATGTTTAGCCCCGTTACATTTTCGGCGCGGCGCCACTCGACTAGTGAGCTATTACGCACTCTTTGAATGGTGGCTGCTTCTAAGCCAACATCCTAGCTGTCTAGGCAGCGCCACATCCTTTTCCACTTAACATACACTTTGGGACCTTAGCTGGCGGTCTGGGCTGTTTCCCTCTTGACTACGGATCTTATCACTCGCAGTCTGACTCCCGAGTATAAGTTGCTGGCATTCGGAGTTTAACTGAATTCGGTAACCCTGTGGGGGCCCCTAGTCCAATCAGTGCTCTACCTCCAGAACTCTCAACCTCGAGGCTAGCCCTAAAGCTATTTCGGGGAGAACCAGCTATCTCCAGGTTCGATTGGCATTTCACCGCTACCCACACCTCATCCCCGCACTTTTCAACGTGCGTGGGTTCGGACCTCCAGTCAGTGTTACCTGACCTTCATCCTGGACATGGGTAGATCACCTGGTTTCGGGTCTACGACAACGCACTGAACGCCCTGTTCAGACTCGCTTTCGCTACGGCTCCGCCTCATCGGCTTAACCTCGCGCGTTATCGTAACTCGCCGGTTCATTCTACAAAAGGCACGCCATCACCGTTAACGGGCTCTGACTACTTGTAGGCATACGGTTTCAGGATCTATTTCACTCCCCTTCCGGGGTGCTTTTCACCTTTCCCTCACGGTACTGGTTCACTATCGGTCACTAGGGAGTATTTAGCCTTGGGAGATGGTCCTCCCGGATTCCGACGGGGTTTCACGTGTCCCGCCGTACTCAGGATCCACTCTGGAGGGAAAACAGTTTCAGCTACAGGGCTGTCACCTTCTTCGGCCGACCTTTCCAGGTCCTTCACCTACTGTCTTCCTTTTTGACTCCGTATAGAGTGTCCTACAACCCCGAAGAGCATGCTCTCCGGTTTGGGCTGTTCCCGTTTCGCTCGCCGCTACTCAGGGAATCGCATTTGCTTTCTCTTCCTCCGGGTACTTAGATGTTTCAGTTCCCCGGGTCTGCCTCACG
>NZ_JBYLRU010000016.1:0-1272 GCF_057772545.1 Exiguobacterium sp. E17S | reverse complement strand
GCGGAGTCCCGTAGGGACGTAGGTCACGATTTCACACTGCCAAGAAAAGCCTCTAGTGAGGGGGAAGGCGCCAGTACCGTAAACCGACACAGGTAGGCGAGATGAGAATTCTAAGACGCGCGGGATAACTCTCGTTAAGGAACTCGGCAAAATGGTCCCGTAACTTCGGGAGAAGGGACGCTCTACATGAGTAGAGCCGCAGTGAATAGGCCCAAACGACTGTTTAGCAAAAACACAGGTCTCTGCTAAATCGCAAGATGACGTATAGGGGCTGACGCCTGCCCGGTGCTGGAAGGTTAAGGGGATGGGTTAGCGCAAGCGAAGCTTTGAACCGAAGCCCCAGTAAACGGCGGCCGTAACTATAACGGTCCTAAGGTAGCGAAATTCCTTGTCGGGTAAGTTCCGACCCGCACGAAAGGCGTAACGATTTGGGCACTGTCTCAACGAGAGACCCGGTGAAATCATAGTACCTGTGAAGATGCAGGTTACCCGCGACAGGACGGAAAGACCCCATGGAGCTTTACTACAGCCTGATATTGAGGCTTTGTGCATGATGTACAGGATAGGCGGGAGACGTCGAGCCCGGAGCGCCAGCTTCGGAGGAGTCACCCTTGGGATACCGCCCTTCATGCATAGAGTCTCTAACTCGCAGCCGTGATCCGGCTGGAGGACCGTGTCAGGCGGGTAGTTTGACTGGGGCGGTCGCCTCCTAAACAGTAACGGAGGCGCCCAAAGGTTCCCTCAGAATGGTTGGAAATCATTCGTAGAGCGCAAAGGCAGAAGGGAGCTTGACTGCGAGACCTACAAGTCGAGCAGGGACGAAAGTCGGGCTTAGTGATCCGGTGGTTCCGCATGGAAGGGCCATCGCTCAACGGATAAAAGCTACCCTGGGGATAACAGGCTGATCTCCCCCAAGAGTCCACATCGACGGGGAGGTTTGGCACCTCGATGTCGGCTCATCGCATCCTGGGGCTGGAGTAGGTCCCAAGGGTTGGGCTGTTCGCCCATTAAAGCGGTACGCGAGCTGGGTTCAGAACGTCGTGAGACAGTTCGGTCCCTATCCGTCGTGGGCGCAGGAAATTTGAGGAGAGCTGTCCTTAGTACGAGAGGACCGGGATGGACGCACCGCTGGTGTACCAGTTGTTCCGCCAGGAGCATCGCTGGGTAGCTACGTGCGGACGGGATAAATGCTGAAAGCATCTAAGCATGAAGCCCCCTCCAAGATGAGATTTCCCTTTGAGTAATCAAGAAAGACCCCTCAGAGACGATGAG
>NZ_JBYLRU010000015.1:0-1512 GCF_057772545.1 Exiguobacterium sp. E17S | reverse complement strand
CATCAGCGTCGGCGTCAGCATCCGCATCCGCATCGGCGTCAGCATCCGCATCCGCATCCGCATCTGCATCCGCATCAGCGTCGGCATCAGCGTCAGCGTCAGCATCGGCATCCGCATCAGCATCCGCATCAGCGTCCGCATCAGCGTCCGCATCCGCATCGGCATCCGCATCAGCGTCCGCATCCGCATCGGCATCCGCATCCGCGTCGGCATCCGCATCTCCATCTGCCTCTTCATCAAAGACGATCGTATCTTGACCATCTAGATCAGCCAGTAGTTGTGCATCGATTGCAGACGTATTGACGACAGATCCTGTAACAACAACTTCGTCTTGAGCAACTCCAGCCGGTTTATCAACGATGATATTGGCACTAACAGAAGTTGGTCCAAGTACTTGTACACCTGCGAGTTCATTCGACAAGTTCACCGTATCGTTCGTTACTGCTGTCAAAAGGCTGTTCACACCTGGCAATAGATCTTTGACTGGGTTTAAAACCGGATCAATTAAGTTTCCTGCTATTCCGGATAGTTTTAAGTTCGTGATGGCGTTGACTAAATCGGTCAATGCGTCTTGGACAACTTGTTTCGTTACCGTATCAAGATGCTGTCCTAAACCATCACTAAAATCGATGACGATTGAACCATCCGGATTAATCGTGACTGGAGCGGAGCCCTCATAATCTAGAAGATCTGACAGTGCGGTATCTAAATTCTGTAGATTGTCCAGAGCATCCGTTAATTCTGTGAGCCCCTCCACTCTCAACAAACTACCTACGACTGGAGTACGTTGTAATCGATCGATACCCGCTAATAGGTCAGTCACAGTATCTGCTACTGTTCCCGTCAACGGATCGAGTTGACCTTTTAGCGTCGGTAAATCTTCGAGTGTAATTGGTAATAGTTCAACACTGACTGACGCATTACCGTTCGCCTGCATTTTTCCTGCTAAATCTGGAATGTTGAAGACGGCCACCCGGTCCGGGTTCAATACTTCCGCATCGGCTAATCCGACACCGGTTAAATTAAGGGCTAAATCATAGTTATCCGGTTGTTCCGTCAGATTTGCATTGACCGCGACATCCGTCAATAACTGGACTTCAGCTAAACTGATGCGATTTGGTCCTTGAACGAGTGAATTTCGAACTGAGTTCGCGAATTGACTTTGCTGCGTCTGAAACTTCTTTTCAGAATTCTCAGCTGCTTCGGTTTTCGTATAGGTGAATGAGATTGGAGAGAGGGCGAGAGAGGACGCTGCCAGCAGTTTCACTAGTCTTCGTGTGTGATTTCTATGGTGTCGATTCATCTTCTTTCGAAAATCAGGTGCTTTTTTCTTCATTTCAACACTCCTTTTCTACGGAAAAAATAATCGTACACCTATTATTATGCATGTAATCCCCATAAAAATATACAATTTTTTACAAAAACAATGGTTAAATAGTTATTATTAACCAGTATTTTAGATATTAATTTACCATAAAAATATAATTAATATATATTATGAGTATTTACTAG
>NZ_JBYLRU010000014.1:0-1563 GCF_057772545.1 Exiguobacterium sp. E17S | reverse complement strand
GATCGTCTGGTGACGATAGCCAAGTGGTCACACCCGTTCCCATGCCGAACACGGAAGTTAAGCACTTGAACGCCGAAAGTAGTTGGGGGCTTCCCCCTGTGAGGATAGGACGTTGCCAGGCTTTTGTTTTTTTAATAAAACAATTGACAGACTTACATAGATGTTTTATCATTATAGAAGTCGTCACCTTATACTTAAACGGTCCTGTGGTGTAGCGGTTAACATGCCTGCCTGTCACGCAGGAGATCGCGGGTTCGAATCCCGTCAGGACCGCCATTTTAATATCGGCTTTGTAGCTCAGTTGGTAGAGCAAAGGACTGAAAATCCTTGTGTCGGCGGTTCGATTCCGTCCAAAGCCACCATTTCTTTTGCCGGTGTAGCTCAGCTGGTAGAGCAACTGACTTGTAATCAGTAGGTCGCGGGTTCGACTCCTGTTGCCGGCACCATTTTTATTTTGGCGATTGTGGCGAAGTGGTTAACGCACCGGATTGTGATTCCGGCATTCGTGGGTTCAATTCCCATCAGTCGCCCCATTTTTTAACTTCATATCATTTATGTGTCATTAGCTCAGTTGGTAGAGCATCTGACTTTTAATCAGAGGGTCGCAGGTTCGAATCCTGCATGACACACCATTTTTATGCGGGTGTGGCGGAATTGGTAGACGCGCTAGATTTAGGATCTAGTGTCTTTGACGTGGGGGTTCAAGTCCCTTCACCCGTACCATTTATATGCGGAAGTAGTTCAGTGGTAGAATACGACCTTGCCAAGGTCGGGGTCGCGGGTTCGAATCCCGTCTTCCGCTCCATTTATATTTGAATAGCATTATGCGGTCGTGGCGGAATCGGTAGACGCGCTAGGTTGAGGGCCTAGTGGTGGCAACATCGTGGAGGTTCAAGTCCTCTCGACCGCACCATATGATGCACCCTTAGCTCAGCTGGATAGAGTACTTGACTACGAATCAAGGGGTCGGGAGTTCGAATCTCTCAGGGTGCACTTTTCGGGAAGTAGCTCAGCTTGGTAGAGCACTTGGTTTGGGACCAAGGGGTCGCAGGTTCGAATCCTGTCTTCCCGACCATTATTTTCATACGAAATACATTGGACTTTGAAAACTGAACGATGAGGCAAAAATCGTATTCTATGGAATACAAAAACGAATGAAGCGCAAGCTTCGTCAATCGTGACTTCGGTCACAAAAACGAGCAAGTCAAACACTTCATGGAGAGTTTGATCCTGGCTCAGGACGAACGCTGGCGGCGTGCCTAATACATGCAAGTCGAGCGCAGGAAACTGACGGAACTCTTCGGAGGGAAGGCAGCGGAATGAGCGGCGGACGGGTGAGTAACACGTAAGGAACCTGCCTCAAGGATTGGGATAACTCCGAGAAATCGGAGCTAATACCGGATAGTTCATCGGACCGCATGGTCCGTTGATGAAAGGCGCTTCGGCGTCACCTTGAGATGGCCTTGCGGTGCATTAGCTAGTTGGTGGGGTAACGGCCCACCAAGGCGACGATGCATAGCCGACCTGAGAGGGTGATCGGCCACACTGGGACTGAGACACGGC
>NZ_JBYLRU010000012.1:0-4862 GCF_057772545.1 Exiguobacterium sp. E17S | reverse complement strand
AGCTTGGAATTTGAAGAACAAAAAAATATCTTCGGTAAAGAAACTGGGAAGATCGTGATAGATCAGGATGATTTCGAACGAATGAAAGAACTCGCGATGATGGTAGTTCCTGAAATGGAGTTCAAAAACAAAGAATTACAAAGAGAAGTAAACATTCTACAATCGAAAATTGTAGAAAAAGACGACAAAATCAATAGTCTCGAAAAGAAACATGATATTGGAATCAACATTCTTCAAAAGAAATATGACACTCTATTTATTCAAGCGAAACGTTATAAAGAGGGTTTAGACGATGTTGTAGAAGAACTGGTAACAAAACGTTTAGAAGAAAAAGTGAGCGAATTGAAGGAGCATCATGCAACGCAACTAGCTAAACAAGTCAAAGTTAAGAATGAATACCTCGAAGAAGCCGAAAAATTGGAGCGTAAACTTGGAGTCGTGACACGTCATGTAAATACTCTAAAGGGTGAGTCTAGTTGGCTTGAAAAGGAACGTGACGAACTGAAAGTGACCAATAAGGGGCTAGTCGAGGAAAATAATAGTTTAAAAGCAGAACTTCAAAAAATGTTCCAACATGTGAAAGCAATGACAGAACGATTCGATAAACTTGTCGAAGAAAGAGTAGCCAACTGGAAAGATATTTTGAGAGTATCCATTCATCGAGCAACAAGAGAATGGTTAGTCGATAAAATGCCTGATAATCAAAATATCGTCCTCGATCATACGTTGGATTCAAAGGAAATTAATAAGAGATCCGAAGAATTAATTCCGGAGTTGAAGGCAGAACGGGAAGCAATGATCCAAAAGCGTCAAAAAGATCGCGATATGGAACGATAACTCTTATCCTATGTATCTCCCAGTGACACATATATGTATCATTTCTGCTACATCGTGTGCCAAATTTGAATCATCTTGTTTCAAAGTAAAAAGCCCCTTTTCAGGGGCTTTTGTTCGTAAAATGCCTTGCAAACGCATTTTACTTTGAATCATCTTCTGGTTTCATACTATCGTCATAGTAGTTTAACAAAAGACTTTTTTTATGGTCTGAACCTTTCATCATGATGTTAGGAGATACTTGCCACACACCATTTTGGACTTTGATGATGAAATGATTTTCTTGAAGTTTCTTCATGATTTTAGCGATTGTTGGTTCTGAAACGTTGGCTTCTCTAGCGATTTTCTTATACGTTCCTACAAACGTATTATTGGCTTGTTCAGTGTTCTGAAGTATGTAGATCAGAACGTCAATCTGCTTTGAATCAGCTAGCCCTAAAATGTGAAGAAAATCCATCAAGTAAATCTTCCAAAATTGCTTTTGACCATATGCTCTTTTAGTGATTTGTTCAGCGTAAATTTTCTCACCAGTTTCAGTGTCGATGTATACCTTTTCTTTCTTCCCTAACAAGGTTTGTGTGTCGGACTGATACTCCATGTTCGAATCCAATAAATGTCACCTCCAACGATTTTACTTAATTCTAATTTAAGTAAAAGATAAAAGCAACATTAATTAGCACTTAAAAATAGCTTAGTGCCTACTAACGTATTATTAAGTGCCTAAAATAGAGAAAAACGTTGATATTCAAGGCTTTAGAGCGCTTTTATAAAAAAAACGCTCTCTTCTATATCAATACAGTTCCCTCAATTCGATAAAAACAGTACAAATTTCCTCTTTCTCAAAGAACTGAACGCACTCATTCCGGCTTTTAAGCCTTCATTTCGTTTGTCGGACTGTCAGACCGCTGGACGTATCTCTCGCTTCGCTCAAGAACCTCCACCGATCTTCCAGTACACATGAACTTGTCGAACATTCTCGTTCTCACTTGTAACGAGGGTTTTAGTCTTCTAAAATGCTCTTTAAAATCGATTTTAAGGGCATTTACGGCTTGAGCCGTAGAAAAACCTATCAAGACGTAGCGAAGGGGCTTAAAATCAAAATATGAGCGTTTTAGACGTAATCAGGAGGGGATTTGATGAGAGTAGATTTGAATCCGGCGAATTACGATCCGGAAAAGTGGGCTGCCATTGAAAGATTGAAATATCTCCAAATGGTTGAAGGATTAGTAATGAAAGTTGAAATACTCGAAGTCGATCATAGTGGGGTCACATTGATTGATGCTGATAATTCTTCACATAAAGATTGGTTTAAAGCATAAAAATAATAAGAACATACGTTTGGACGAACGATGTATCATTTCAGCCTTTTTATCTGTTGCAATAATCGGTTATAATAAGCTTATGGCTCAGAACGTGTACCCTTTGCCCCTAAGGCAATAAGACGGGGGGTGCACAAAACATGGAATTGATTTTTAATTATTCAGTCGAGTTGTTTAACCTTTCTTTAGATCCATTGGATCTCGTTTTACTTTTAACTTTACTGAATAAAAAAAATCCTTCCGATGACGACAAAAAAGAGTCTTAACTTTTAAAGTCAAGACTCGCCGAAAAAGCAAATAAGCACGTTCTGTTAGGATCTGAGTGGTAGGACACTTAGATCCTTTGCCTATTTTTCTTATTATACATTGTATAATTAACTTATCATTTAGACACTGTGAATACAAGTATTGAAACGGTAAAAACGCTGACTGGACAGCGTTTTTTGTCTGTGCTTTATCTTAAATTTTGAAGAATAAATTTAAGTAATTAGCAAACGATTTATGCCGTAAGCAAGAGTTTACTTCGAGAGGTTCCCCTGATCACACTCACCCAAGTGGCTCCCAGAGGGGCGAAGCAACTCGGAGACGTTGGGTTAGGGGGTTCGGGGGAACAGAGGCTCGAAGTCAATTCTTGTGCGGAATAAAAAGTGAGCGGCAACCTTCTTCCAGAAGATCAAAGAGCTCAGTAAAAAAAGTAGGTGTCTCACGTTGAGACACCTACTTTTTATTTCGTGATATCTAAATAAGTCGCAATCAGTAATTGTGTAATCATAATTAACTCTATGAAAGTCGTCATGCTACGTCACCTCCTCCTTAACAGACGTTGACTCGGTCCTGTGAAACAAGGACAAATCATTAAAAGGAGGCGCGAGGCGCCGGCTATGTTTTTAAAGGTTTTTCTCTCTGTGATTTCCTCAATCCTAAGGATTGAGGAAATCATTTGTGTTGGCTCTTGAACTTTCGATGCGTGCAGCGACCGTCGGATCGACGGCAATCTTGACCCTCGGAGAGCGCACCTTTACGAAGTAAAGTATAGTGCGCTATACTATACAAAATTCAAAAGCGGAAAACTGGGGGCGATTTTATGGATCTAAGCTTTATTTATGATTGGGTTATTCAAACACTTAAAGGATTATCGGGTAGTACAATTTTATCTTTGGTTTCAATCTCCATTGCATTTTCTGTTTTCCGATTTAATAAGAAAATGGGTTACTCAAAGCTTTCTGTAACTCCTCTTCTAAGTAAATACGATAATTCTATTGATTTAACACATGTAGATTTCAATTATGAATTACGAGAATTAAACTGGATTAACTCTACAAAAGGTCTTCCTGAGCCTATGTTATCTAGAGTTGTCAGAGAATCAGATAACGGAAAATTGTTTGATGATAGATTTACCCCTCAAATGTTGCTAATTAAATTGATGAATAAAGGTGAAATAGCTTCGACTGACATTAAAGTAACTTTGGTGTTTAAGGGTTATGGATCGAAAATTATTTATAAAAAAGACAGCATAGATGAATTCGATTTTGAAGTAGGTAAACGAAAAACATTCACTAGCTTAAAAATCCCGATAAAACTTTCTTATATGGGAGCCGGCGAAGAAAAATATTACTACATAGCTGATCTAAAAGGTCAGTTTAGAGAAGCAGAATTGATTTTATGCAAAATTCAAGCTAATGGTCACACTTATTTTAAGCAAAAACTTTCTCAAAGATTTTTCAATAGAGTAGTTATTAATCATTATTTCCACCCTTATCTAAGTAGCGCTGCTGATCCTTCCGATATATATGCGCTCGTAGGAATCAATAATCATAGTGAAGACTGGGAAAGTCCTTATCCGAAAAAAAATGGTATGAAGGGGTACTGAAATGGCTTCAAAACTTGTATGTAGGATGGCGAAAGTAAAGAAAAATGACGTAAAAGGTTATCAAATCCACAATCAAAGAGAACGAGAAAGTAAGACTAATCCGGACATCAATGCTTCACTATCCCATCTCAATCGAGACTATATCAATACCCAACACATCAGCTATATGGAAAAATGGAAAGAGACATTTGAATCCCAAAATGAGAGTAAACGTGCTTTAAGAAAAGATGCTGTGTTTTTTAATGAGTTCGTAGTTGGTTCTGATCGTGATTTTTTCAAAGATATGAGTCAATCCGAAAAAGAAAGGTTCTTTGAAGTCTCTACCGATTTCTTTAAAGAACGATTTGGAGAACAGAACGTTCTCTATTCTGTTGCTCACTTTGATGAATTAAAGGGTGCTGGCGCTCATGCTCATATCGCAATCGTACCTATGAAAGATGGCAAACTTCAAAGTAAAAACGTATTTAATCGTATTGAATTGAAAGCAATACAGACCCTTCTTCCTGAACATTTAAAAAAACATGGATTCGAAATTGAGCGAGGAAAAGAAGGATCAAAGGCTCAGCACATTGATACGGCCACATACAAAGTCCTCAAATCTCAAGAAGCAGTCTTGATGGCCGAACAGCAGCGGGAAACAATTCAAGGCGAAACAAAGCTACTGGAAGCCAAAAAAGAAGACTTAAAAGAGTTGTTCGATAAAGTAGAACGAATTGATAGCTTGGAATTTGAAGAACAAAAAAATATCTTCGGTAAAGAAACTGGGAAGATCGTGATAGATCAGGATGATTTCGAACGAATGAAAGAACTCGCGATGATGGTAGTTCCTGAAATGGAGT
>NZ_JBYLRU010000011.1:0-6434 GCF_057772545.1 Exiguobacterium sp. E17S | reverse complement strand
CACCGCCTCCTCCATTTTTATTTTTTTGACAACGACATGCACGTTTTATAGCTTGGAGGCGTACTCAAGTGGTTTAAGAGAACGGTCTTGAAAACCGTCAGGCGGCGAAAGCCGTGCGTGGGTTCGAATCCCACCGCCTCCTCCACTTCTTTTTTTTTACCCAAAAATAAATATAATCATGGAGTCGTACCCAAGTCCGGCTGAAGGGGACGGACTCGAAATCCGTTAGGGGTCGCAAGGCTCGCGTGGGTTCGAATCCCACCGACTCCGCTTTTTATGAAGCATCTCAATTCTGAGGTGCTTTTTTGTTGCATCGATTTCTTCGTGCGTGCTATGGTTGCCTACGTGAAAAACGAAGAAGAGGTGGACGAAATGAACGAACAAACAAAAGAATCCTTGCTTTCGCATTATGCGATGACGATGACATATGTAAAAGACTTAGAACAGATTTCAGAAGAGGCATGGCGAACATCGTATGCAGAAGGTAAATGGACGATTGCTGAGATCATCGGTCACTTATCACCATGGGATCGCTTCATGGTCGCAGAGCGCATCCCGTACTTGCTCGCGGGTGAACCATTCCGTGTCGCACCAGATAGCCAAGCCGTCAATGAAGAAGCGGCGAAGATGAGCCGTGAGCAGCAACGGATCTTGACGATCGATGAGTTTTTAGTCAGCCGTGACTTGTTGCGCCGTGCAGTCGAATTGATTCCGGAAGAACGCCTGCAGGACAAGGTCGTCGTTAAAGACAAAGAACTGACGATCGGTCAGTTCCTCGGAGCAATGGCTCAACATGATCTACACCATATGGAACAAATCAATCAAGTAATTGGTTAATGGGAGGGAGATGCGACACGCGTCTCCTTTTTTTTGTGCAAAAAAAGATCCGCCTAAGAGGCAGATCTGATCAGTTAGCGTGTATTGGCAATGCGAGCAACTTCAAGCTGCTTTTCAATCTTCGCGAGAATCCGGTCGATGGATTCTGGCTCGTTCAGTAAGTCGTATTCGTCGATCGACAAACGAAGTACCGGGCAGATCGTGAAGTTATTGATCCAGTTCGTATAGCGCTCGTACATCTCTTCCCAATATTCGATTGGTGTCTGTTGCTCCATCTCACGTCCGCGAAGACGAATTCGTTCTAGTACTTGTTCGAACGAACCTTCAAGATAGATCAAAAGATCCGGATGCGGGAAGAATGGTGTCATGACCATTGCGTCAAACAAACTAGAATATGTCTCGTAATCCGTTGGAGACATCGTTCCTTTTTCGAAATGCATCTTAGCAAAGATCCCTGTGTCTTCATAGATCGAACGATCTTGGATGAAACCACCACCGTATTGGAAAATCCGCTTTTGCTCCTTGAAGCGTTCAGCGAGGAAATAGATTTGGAGGTGGAAGCTCCAACGCTCGAAATCATGATAGAATTTATCCAAGTAAGGGTTCGTATCGACTTTTTCGAGTGACGTCCGGAAACCAAGGGCATCTGCTAATCCGTTTGTGATCGTTGATTTACCGATCCCGACCATACCGCCGATTGTAATGACGGCATCTGCCGGGATGTTGTATTTTTCGCGTAGCTTCAAGTTCATGCGTGGTTCGCTCCTTCATATAATTCGTTCCGGATCGTCGTCAAGACGTACTCGAGATCTTCCGGCCGCTTGACGAAGTCGAGTGCATCCCCGTCGAAACGGATGATTTTGACTTCCGGATGTTTGGCTTGGTATTCCGTGACGAATGTCTCGTAATCCTCGGCTAATTGTTCGAGATAGGCACGTGACATGTTTTCTTCGATTTCTCGTCCGCGCAGCGCAACACGTTTCATCAAGGTATCGATGCTTGCGTTCAAGTAGATGACAGCATCCGGTTTCGGCATGTCTGTCGTCAGGATCGAATAGATTTGTTCGTACTTCTCAAGATGCTCTACCTTCAGAGAGCGGTGTGCAAAAATCAAGTTCTTAAAGATATGGTAATCAGCAACGACAGAGCGTTGTTTACTGAGGTAATGACGTTCGATATCATCGAGTTGTTTGAAGCGATTGCACAAGAAGAACATTTCCGTCTGGAAGCTCCATTCTTCGATATCTTCATAGAACTTTCCAAGAAAGGGATTTTCTTCGACGATTTCGCGTAACATAGAAAAAGAGAAATGATGACTGATGGCGTTCGCAAGTGATGTTTTGCCTACACCAATCGGTCCTTCAACCGTTATGAACATATACAATGACCCTCCGTTCAGCAAAGTGCAATTTATATTTTAGCACAAAGAAGTACGACTTGCTGAAGTTTCAAAAGGAGAATTTTTTTAGAGTGAGGAGTATCATCGATGGAACGACAGGAACACTATATGCGCCTTGCGATCGAAGAGGCGAAAAAGGCAGAAGCGATCGGTGAAGTTCCGATCGGATGTGTCATCGTCAAAGACGATGAAGTCATCGCGACGGGCTACAATCACCGGGAAACGGATCAACAAGCGACGGCACATGCCGAGTTGATCGCGATTGAGGAAGCGTGCCGAAAGCTCGGGAACTGGCGACTGGAAGGGTGCGAGTTATACGTGACACTCGAACCGTGTCCGATGTGTGCAGGGGCCATCATGCTGTCGCGAATTGAACATGTCATCTTTGGTGCTGTTGATCCGAAGGGTGGATGTTGTGGAACGCTGATGAACCTGGTGCAAGACGATCGGTTCAATCATGTCTCAGAGCTGACGAGCGGTATATTAGAAAAAGAGTGTGGGGAGATGCTAACGACGTTCTTTCGGGAACTGCGCGCGAAAAAGAAAGCACGAAAGCGGGCAATGGGTTGCATCACACCAGATGAAACAGTATAATGAAAAAGCACTGAAACAAGGTGCCACTAAAAATCGATAAACCATTTGCCGTGCTAGGTGGGGATGTAGCGGTTCCCTGTCACTCGCAATCCGCTATAGCGAGACTGAATTCCATGTCGAGGGATATGATTGGTGTGGTCTGCCTCACGTAAGTAGCGTTGACGTTTGAGTCCTACGCAACAGATACCCATGAACCAGGTCAGGTCCGGAAGGAAGCAGCCTTAAGTGGTGCTCTCTGTGTGTTGTAGGGGTGCTTGGACTGAGCAGGCTGCGTGAGTAACGCATGTTGAACATATTTCAGAATATGGTGCGCGGCAGTTTAATTTTTAAAGACAAGTCTACAGCCGGTTTCGGTTGTAGACTTTTTTAGGTAAAATAGAATGAGGAACTTAAAAAGAGGAGGCGCAAACTTGGCCTATCAAGCACTATACCGCGTGTACCGTCCGCAACGATTCGACGAAGTCGTTGGACAAGCGCATATCACCCGTACGATCCAAAATGCATTGATGGAGGGACGGATGTCCCACGCCTATCTATTTTCGGGTCCTCGTGGAACAGGAAAGACGAGTCTTGCCAAAATCATCGCTAAAGCGATCAACTGTGAGCATGCTCCGGTCAAAGAACCGTGTAATACGTGCCCGACGTGTCTTGCGATCACGGAAGGATCAAGTCCAGACGTCTTCGAAATCGATGCGGCTTCCAATAACGGCGTAGATGAGATTCGGGAAATCCGGGATAAAGTCAAATATCCCCCTTCAGAAGCAGCCTATAAAGTCTATATCATTGATGAAGTGCATATGTTGTCGACAGGTGCCTTTAATGCCTTGCTCAAAACATTAGAAGAACCGCCGGCGCACGCCATCTTCATCTTAGCAACGACTGAACCACATAAAATCCCGGCGACGATCATCTCGCGTTGCCAACGTTTCGATGTGAAGCGGCATGAAGTCGATCAACTCGTAGAGCGGATGCAATATATCTTAAAAGATCAATCGATCGAGTATTCGGATACGGCATTACGATTGATCGCCCGAGCGGCGGATGGTGGTATGCGTGATGCGCTGAGTCTACTCGACCAAGCGGTTGCTTTTTCGAACGGTGATTTGAACGATGCGGCTGTTCTTGAAGTAACAGGGGCAGTAGAAGATGAAGCGTTATTGAATATTGCCCGTGCCTTACATGAACATCAAGTCGATCAGTTGTTACAGACGCTTGAGACGATGCAACGAGCGGGGAAAGACTTGAAGCGTTTCGTTGAGGATCTCGTCTTCTTTTATCGAGACACGTTGTTGTTGAAAGCCTCGCCTACAGCGGTCGATTTGCTAGAGCGTGCGCGTCCGACGGATGAGTTCAAACAATTCGTTGAATCGATTGAAGCGGAGACGTGCTTTACGATCATTGATCAGTTACATGACTGCCAACAACAGATGCGGTTGACGAATCATCCGCGAGTCCTCGTTGAGATTGCCTTCATTCAAATTGCGGAACAAGGGAGAACAACGGGACAAATCGTCCAATCGTTGCAACAGGAAGTCCGCGAAATGAAAGAACAGATGCACCAGTGGAAGTCAAATGGTGTTCCAGCACAAGAAGCGGCTGCACCACAAGCACAGCCGAAGCGAAAACAAGGACGACCAACCGTTCGAATCGCCAAAGAGCGGATTCGTCAAATGTTAGGACGAGCGGAGAAAGCCCAGTTGCGCGAGATTCAAGAACGCTGGGATCACATCTTAAAATGGATTTTAAAAGAAGATGGCCCCATCTACTCGTTACTCCATGAGAGTAAACCGGTTCTTTGTTCAGCGGATACGTTGCTGATTGAATTCGATGACGGTAAAGGATGGCACTTTGAGCAGGTCATGACGAATGAACGAACACGTTTCGTGATTGAAGAAGCGTTGTATGAAGTATGCGGCGTCAAACGCGAAATTTTAGCGATTCTCTCAAAGGATTGGCATGAACTGAAGGCAGAGTTTGTTGCTAAGCGAAATAGTAGTAGTATAGAAGAGAAGGAAACAAAACAAGAATCGGAGAGCGATCAGTTATTGTCCGAGACGCTTGGTCGTTTTGGTGATATCGTAGAGTTCGAAGATTAAATTCGAGGAGGAATACAGATGCGCGGAATGGGAAACATGAACAATATGATGAAACAGATGCAGAAGATGCAAAAGGATATGGCGAAAGCACAAGAAGAATTGAAAGATTTGACAGTGACAGGTACAGCAGGCGGAGAAATGGTCTCAGTCGTCGCTGATGGTCATAAAAATATCGTAGATGTCATCATTAAAGAAGAAGTCGTTGATCCAGATGATGTTGAAATGATTCAAGATCTCGTCTTAGCTGCAACAAACGATGCTTTGAAAAAGGTCGATGAACTCGTAGCAAGTAAAATGGGGAAATTCACACAAGGTATGAATCTGCCGGGAATGTTTTAATTCGTAGGAGGAAACCACTTGCAATATCCTGAAGCGATTAGTCGTTTGATCGAAAGTTTTACGAAACTGCCGGGGATTGGTCCGAAGACAGCAGTTCGTCTAGCGTTTCATGTCCTTGATATGGAAGAGGACGATGTCTTGATGTTCGGAAAGGCATTGGTCAGTGCGAAGCGCGACATTGCCTACTGTAGTGTCTGCGGGAATATCACGGATCAAGATCCTTGTTATGTATGTACAGATAAACACCGAAACCGTACGATTGTCTGTGTCGTCCAAGATTCAAGGGATGTCATTGCAATGGAAAAGATGCGAGATTACCAAGGGTTGTATCATGTCTTGCATGGAGCGATCAGTCCAATGGAAGGAATCGGTCCAGAGGATATCAATGTATCTAGCCTACTGACACGTCTTCAAGCGGACGAAGCGATTACGGAAGTCATCTTAGCAACCAATCCGAATATCGAAGGAGAAGCGACAGCGATGTATCTATCGCGTCTCTTAAAACCGACGGGTATTCGGATCACTCGAATTGCCCATGGTCTTCCGGTTGGTGGAGATCTTGAATACGCAGATGAAGTGACGTTATCTCGTGCAATGGAGGGACGTCGCGAACTATGAGTTGGTTTCGAAAGAAGATTCGCAGTGAGTACGACCAGCGTTTGTTAGAAGAATTAGCAAAAGCAAAAGAAGATTATTTGATGAAGCGTCATCTCTTAGAAATCAGCTATGATGACTACGGTGATTTAGAAGCACAAATGAAGTTAGCGGAATCACTGTATTTCTTCTATATAAGCGAAGCAAAAAGAAGACGCGTCTCATTGATGATGAAGTAAACCGCAGCCATTCTTGTCTGCGGTTTTTACATGCTCTAAAAAAACTATAAGTTATTTTAATAAAGTAGTTGCGCATGTCTAATTATCGTGATATATTAATTCATGTCCTTAAGAGGACGAGCGCTTACGGCAAACAAGTAAAAAACAATTCCAAAAAAGTTGTTGACTTCTTGTTTCAGACTTGGTATTCTAATTGAGTCGCCAAAACAGGCGTGGACGAACTTTGAAAACTGAACGATGAGGCAAAAATCGTATTCTACGGAATACAAAAACGAATGAAGCGCAAGCTTCGTCAATCGTGACTTCGGTCACAAAAACGAGCAAGTCAAACACTTC
>NZ_JBYLRU010000010.1:0-7940 GCF_057772545.1 Exiguobacterium sp. E17S | reverse complement strand
TTTTCAAGACCGTTCTCTTAAACCACTTGAGTACGCCTCCAAGCTATAAAACGTGCATGTCGTTGTCAAAAAAATAAAAATGGAGGAGGCGGTGGGATTCGAACCCACGCACGGCTTTCGCCGCCTGACGGTTTTCAAGACCGTTCTCTTAAACCACTTGAGTACGCCTCCGTACTTCTTACAAGATCAATGATGACCTGTCTGTTTTCCTGACATTAATTATGATAGCATCTGCCTTTTAACGTGTAAAGACCTTTTCTAAAAAAACTTTTTAAAATACAGAAAGGGGGATTACTCCCCCTTCTGACTTAAGCTTGGATCACTTCAAGACCACCCATGTATGGACGAAGCACTTCTGGAATAACAACTGATCCATCCGCTTGCTGGTAGTTCTCTAAGATCGCAGCAACTGTCCGACCGACTGCAAGGGCAGAACCGTTTAACGTATGAACGAATTCTGGTTTTGCGTTCGCTTCGCGGCGGAAACGAATCTGCGCCCGGCGTGCTTGGAAATCTTCAAAGTTTGAACAAGAAGAGATTTCACGGTAGACGCCTTGGCTTGGCATCCAGACTTCGATGTCGTATTTCTTCGCAGCCGTGAACCCGAGATCAGCTGTACACATGCTCAATACTTGATACGGCAGTTTTAGCTTTTTCAAGACTGTTTCCGCTTGTCCTGTTAACAATTCGAGCTGCTCGTAAGATTCTTCTGGTTTGACGAAACGAACGAGTTCAACTTTATTGAATTGGTGCTGACGGATCAAACCGCGTGTATCGCGTCCGGCAGAACCAGCTTCTGAACGGAAACATTGGCTGTATGCCGCATAGCCGATCGGTAGCTGATCTGCTGTTAGGATTTCTTCACGGTGCATGTTCGTCACCGGAACTTCTGCTGTCGGTACGAGGAAGTAGTTCGTCTCTTCAATCTTAAAGGCATCCTCTTCGAACTTCGGCAATTGTCCTGTTCCTGTCATAGAGTCACGGTTGACCATGAGTGGTGGCAAGATTTCTGTGTAGCCATGTTGATCTTGGTGAAGATCCATCATGAAGTTGATCAATGCCCGCTCAAGACGTGCCCCCGCTCCGCGGTAAAAGACGAAACGGCTACCTGTGACTTTTCCGGCACGCTCGACATCGACGATTTTTAATTGCTCCATCAAATCCCAGTGCGGGACCGCTTCGAAGTCAAACGCTGGTTTGTCACCGACTTCACGTAAGACGACGTTATCGTCTTCAGAAGAACCGACCGGTACGCTGTCATGTGGAATGTTTGGAATACCGAGGAGCAGTTGGTTCAATGTCGCTTCAACATCGCGTAACTCGTCGTCAAGCGTCTTGATCTCATCTCCAACACTACGCATCGCAGCGATCGCTTCATCCGCATTTTCTTTATTGCGCTTCAGTTCAGCGATTTTTTTCGTTGCTTCATTTCGTTCTGCTTTCAATACTTCGGTCCGCGCAATTAGTTCTCGGCGTTTCTCATCAAGTGCAAGGAAACGGTTCATGTCCGTCAAGTCCTCTCCTCGGTGCGCTAACTTTTCTTGAATGGCGTCAAAATCTTGGCGTAATCGTTTAATATCAATCATCTGTAATTCCTCCTTTATGTCATAAAAAAAGGCGACCCGTCTCTTTCCGGTATTCCTACCGAAAAGGGACGAATCACCTGGATCCGCGTTGCCACCCTCATTGCTAGACACATCTAGCCAACTTAAGACGCGATAACGGGCGTACCCGCACCTTGTTCGCAAGGTGTGCGATCCGGCTCGATTCAATCCATCGATCTGACTAGTTCACACCACCCACTAGCTCTCTTAACAGTATCGATACATCTACTTGGTCCGTTCATAGCATCTTTATGAGATTAGTCTTACTTTACACCATCGCCTTGGAAGTTGACAAGAGTCGATTGTTGAATCGCTTGTTCAATTTGCTTCGACCACGCTGTCCAAGCACGGACGAGACGTGTCGGAACACTCGCAAGTGGAACCGCAGTTGCGCTATATAAATTCACGCGGGGTGTCTCAAATCCTGGTAGATAGATCCCATCGTCCGCGACCTGCACCGCACCGACGACTTCTTGTTTCGTCACAGGAGCCGTTGTTTTTGAGAAGTCGAACCGTGGTTCCCGCGTCTTCGCTTGTTTTAAGACCGTAACGTATAACGAACCGTCCGTGACGACGTCTAGCTTTCGGACGGTTGCCCCTTTAATCGGAAGAACGTCTTTGATCCGTTCGCCTTTTCCGTAATACGTCAACGGCTCGAACGTCGCAAAACCATAGTCGAGTAATTTTTTCGTTTCCTTGAAACGGGCTTGATCGGAATCCGTTCGCATCACGACCGTGACAAGCGTCATATTATCCCGCGTCGTTACGCTCGCGAAGCAGTAACCGGCTAAATCGGTCGTTCCTGTCTTCATCCCCCGCATGCCGGCATATGCGAATTTTTCCTTCGCCAGCATCTTATTCGAGTTATTTAAGACCTCTCCATCAAGTTTCATCTGTGTTTTATTCGTCACATCCAGTACATCCGGGTAATCCTTGATATAGCGAATGACGAGTAATGCGATATCGGTCGCTGTCATCAAATTCGTTCCTGGAAGGGTTGCATCGACAGCATCTAGACCAGATGCATTCGCATACTCCGTGTCGTTCATCCCGAACTGTTTTGCTGTCTCATTCATCTTTTCAACGAACGTCGCTTCTGAACCGGCGACAGTTTCGGCTAGCATGACTGCTGCATCATTGGCCGATTTGATGAACGCCGCATTATACATCTCGCGAACCGTGTATGTTTTAGCTTTAACTGGAACACGCGCGATTCCGGACGTCTTCGCAAGCTTTAACACTTTTGCACTCGGCGTGATTTTTTGATCCCACGTCAGTTTTTTCAATTCGATTTGTCGTCTGACGAGGTAGAGCGTCATCAGCTTCGTCATCGAAGCAGGGGGCAACGAAACATCCGCTTCCGATTGAAGGAGGATTTTTCCTGTGACCGCATCGGTCATTATGTAAGACTCTGCTTGAATCGAAGGTGCTGCTTGTCCCGCTGTAGGAAATCCTACGACTAGGAGCACACTTAAACAGAGTAGTAAAATTCGTTTCATCGTGTCTCTCCTTCACTCAATCATTCGTTTTACGAATAGTGTAGCACAAAAGAAGCACCTGACAGTAGAACCTGTCAGATGCTTCCACGCTTTATGAACGGACGGACTGCCGCTGTTTGATTTTTTGTAAAAAATAGCGGTGCAAGCGATCGTCCTCTGTCAATTCAGGGTGAAACGAACACGCGAGGTGTAATGATGTCTCGACGGCAACGATCTGCTCTTCGACTTTCGCAATCACTCGTGTTCCTTCCCCGACAGACAGAATCAATGGCGCTCGAATGAACACTGCTTCGATCGGCTCTTCAATTCCTTCAACCGGTAGCAATCCTTCAAATGAATCGATTTGTCGACCGAAGGCATTTCGACGGACCGTCATCGAAATCGCGTTGAGATGACTCTGACCTGCTTCGACAGCGGTTGCGAGTAGAATCATTCCAGCACATGTCCCGAACATCGGTAACATCGTCGCCTTTTCCCGAAGCGGTTCCAGTAATTCATAGCGTTCGATCAATCGACGCATCGCGGTCGATTCGCCTCCTGGTAAGACGAGTCCATCGAGTCCATCGAGATCGCTCACTTGTTTGACGAGAACGACATCGACACCAAGACCTTCAAGCTGCTGTCGATGTTCACGGACCGCTCCTTGAACATCAAGAATACCGATTACCATCGCGTGTTGCCATCCGTTCCTCAAACGGCATCGATGTAACATCGATTCCTTTCATTGCTGTTCCGAGTCCTTTGGATAAAGACGCGATCCGTTCAAAATCATCTTTATACGTAACGGCTTCGACAATCGCCCGAGCGACACGTTCTGGGTGTTCTGATTTAAAGATCCCTGATCCGACGAAGACACCGTCTGCCCCTAGGTGCATCATGAGTGCGGCATCAGCTGGTGTCGCGACTCCCCCGGCTGCAAAGTTGACGACCGGTAGACGTCCCTGTGTTCGAATATCACGTAATACTTCGTACGGAGCACCCCATTCTTTCGCAAATGTCATCAATTCATCTGGACTGACATATAAAATCTGATTCAATTGTGCTTGAATTTGTCGCATATGGCGAACAGCTTCGACGACGTTCCCAGTCCCTGGCTCGCCTTTCGTCCGAATCATCGCAGCTCCTTCTGCGATGCGACGAGCGGCTTCCCCAAGATCACGTGCGCCACAGACGAACGGCACGGTGAACTCTGACTTCAGTAAATGATATTGTTCATCAGCTGGAGTCAGAACCTCACTCTCATCGATGAAATCGACCCCCATCGATTCGAGAACACGTGCTTCTACGATATGACCAATCCGGCATTTTGCCATGACGGGAATCGAGACCGCTCCGAGTACTTCTTCCGTAATCAACGGATCTGCCATTCGTGCGACGCCTCCGTCACGACGAATATCAGACGGAACACGTTCAAGTGCCATGACTGCAACAGCACCTGCTGCTTCCGCAATCTTCGCTTGTTCCGCATTGACGACATCCATGATGACGCCACCCTTTTGCATTTCAGCCATTCCACGTTTGACACGATCCGTTCCTTGTTGACGTTCCATATCCATTCCCCCTTGGTTGACTTTCACTCCTTTAGTATACGGAACGTTGACACTTTTAAAAGTATCAGTTTATGATGATTTCAACAGGTCAGTTTACGAAGAAGGAGTCAGACGAGATGGACATGCTATCATTTCAACTCACGCGCAATCAGGAAAAACCACTTTATGAACAGCTTTATCAACAGATCCGAAATGAAATCATTGCCGGTCGTTTAGCATACGGCACGAAATTACCATCCAAACGAAAACTCGGTCAATTTTTGAACTTAAGTCAAACGACGATTGAGCTTGCTTACCAACAACTCGTCGCAGAAGGATATGTCGAATCCATCTCACGTAAAGGGTACTTCGTTCTTGCCTATGAGGAACTCGCTTACGTCAAAACCTCACCCGTCATCGAACCACGTGTGACTAAAGAAAAACCGATCATCACGTATGATTTTCATCCAAGTAAGATTGAAGGGATCTCTTTCCCGTTCGCCCGTTGGCGAAAGTATGCCAAAGATATCATCGATACCGATCACCACCCACTTGTCTCACTCGGTCATCCACAAGGAGATCTCGCGTTACGCGAAGAGATTGCGACCTATCTTTATCATTCTCGTGGTGTCGTCTGTTCTCCTGAACAAATCGTCGTCGGTTCAGGTGTCGAGCAATTGTTGCCGCTCGTCCTCTTCTTACTGGGACGCGACGTCACGTACGGTATCGAGGATCCCGGTTATCATACGACACGCCTCTTACTTGAAAATCATGAACGCATGATTGAACCGATTCGTGTTGATGCGAATGGATTACGGATCGATCAATTACAGGAATCAAACGTCGATGTCATGTATGTCACACCGGCACATCAATTTCCGTCCGGTAGCATCTTATCCGTCAACCGAAGACATCAGTTGTTAAACTGGGCGGCGATGGATCCGACCCGTTTTATCATCGAAGACGACTATGATAGCGAATTCCGCTACAGCGGTAAATCGATTCCGTCTTTACACAACATGGACAGCAATCGTGTCATTTACATGAGTACTTTCTCAAAATCACTCATGCCTTCCCTACGGATCGGTTATATGGTCTTACCCGAAGTCTTACGCGCTCGGTATCAAACAGAACTATCACACTATACCTGTAGTGTCTCGCGCTTCGATCAAACGATCTTGACGCGCTTCATGAAAGAGGGCGACTTTGAACGACATCTCAACCGGATGCGTAAAGTCTATCGTCGCAAGCTCGACGTCTTAATCCAATCACTTCGCCGGATTCCTGCCTTACGATTGACCGGCGAAAGTGCGGGACTCCATGTCGTCGTTTCCGTAGCGAACGGGATGACGGAGCCGGAGCTCGTAAAGCGGGCACAACAACAAGGCATCCAAGTATATGGTCTTTCTCAATATGCCCAGTTACCGCTTCTCTCCGATACGCCTCAAATCGTCCTTGGATTTGCGAGTCTCACTGAGCAAGAGTTGACGGAAGGATTACGATTATTGATGGACGCATGGGACTTGCGTAAATCATCATGAAAAAAGCCTCGCCTTTCTCTACTAGAGAAAGACGAGGCTTTTGTTTACTGACGTGTATAGTTCGATGCTTCTTTTGTAATTTGAATATCGTGCGGGTGGCTCTCTTGCAAACCAGCACCCGTCATACGGATGAACTGTGTCTCTTCACGCAATTCTTCTAACGTTGCAGCACCACAGTATCCCATACCTGAACGAATACCACCAACGAGTTGGTACACCGAATCGCCGAGTTTACCACGGTAAGCGACACGTCCTTCGATTCCTTCTGGAACGAACTTCTTGTCTGCTTCTTGGAAGTAACGATCTTGGCTACCGCGTTTCATCGATGCTTCAGAACCCATACCACGGTACGTTTTGAATTGACGTCCTTGGTAGATTTCCATCTCACCTGGGCTCTCTTCTACTCCTGCAAGTAAGCTTCCGAGCATGACAGCGTGACCGCCAGCAGCAAGTGCTTTTACGATATCTCCAGAATACTTGATGCCACCGTCAGCGATGATTGAGACACCATGTTTCCGTGCTTCTGTCGCACAATCGAAGACGGCTGTGATTTGTGGTACACCGACGCCTGCGACAACACGTGTCGTACAGATCGAACCAGGTCCGATACCAACTTTGATGACAGATGCACCGGCTTCAATCAAATCGCGTGTTGCTTCTGCCGTCGCAACGTTACCCGCAATGATTGGTAAGTTTGGATATTCTTCACGAAGTTCACGTACTTTGAGAAGAACACCTTCTGAGTGACCGTGTGCCGTATCGACGACGAGTGCATCGACACCTGCATCGACAAGGAACTTCGCGCGCGTCGAAGCGTCTTTCGTTACGCCGACAGCTGCTGCGACGAGTAAACGTCCGAACTGATCTTTCGCAGCATGTGGATACTGTTCGACTTTTTCAATATCCTTTGTCGTGATTAACCCTTTTAATACACCGTTCTCATCAACGAGTGGTAACTTTTCGATGCGATGTTTGTGGAGAATCTGCTCTGCTTCAGCAAGGGACGTACCAACTTTTGCTGTCACGAGTTCTTCTGTCGTCATCACCGTTTCAATGACAGTCGAGTAATCCTTGACGAAACGAAGATCACGGTTCGTCAAAATCCCTACTAATTTACGCTCTGTTTCGTTATTAACGATTGGAACACCAGAGATGCGGTACTTACTCATCAAATACTCAGCATCGTAGACTTGACGCTCTGGCGTCAAATAGAACGGATTCGTGATGACACCATTTTCAGAACGTTTGACGCGATCGACATGTTCTGCTTGTTCTTCCATTGACATATTCTTATGAATGACACCAAGACCACCTTGACGTGCCATTGCGATTGCCATCGGTGCTTCTGTGACGGTATCCATCCCAGCACTGATCAACGGAATATTAAGTGTGATCCCTTCACATAGCGTGACAGATAAATCAACGTCGCGCGGCAAGACACTCGAACGACGGGGTACGAGTAAGACGTCATCAAACGTCAAACCCTCTTTAGCAAATTTGTTCTCCCACATGTTATCCACTCGCTTTCTCTTTTATAAAAGAATATTGATGTTATGGTAACAAGCAGAGGGTGTCATGTCAATGACTCGACCAATAATCAGAACAGTCTGAAGTTTCACATAACACAAAAAGACCGACCTGCAATTTGCAGATCGGTCAAGTGCCTGGCAACGTCCTATCCTCACAGGGGGAAGCCCCCAACTACTTTCGGCGTTCAAGTGCTTAACTTCCGTGTTCGGCATGGGAACGGGTGTGACCACTTGGCTA
>NZ_JBYLRU010000009.1:0-41602 GCF_057772545.1 Exiguobacterium sp. E17S | reverse complement strand
GTGACCGAAGTCACGATTGACGAAGCTTGCGCTTCATTCGTTTTTGTATTCCGTAGAATACGATTTTTGCCTCATCGTTCAGTTTTCAAAGTTCGTCGTGTCGTTTTCAGCGACTTTAATATCTTACCAAGCTATCAACTCGATTGTCAACAACTTTTTCGATATTTATTTTTGTGTGTCACGACCATTCGCGGCACAAGAAGTAATATACCATGGCTTTTTGAATCGTACAAGCATTTTATTAGAAAAACATTTAAAAACTTTTATTTACCCGTTTTTCGACTCGTTTATCCCTGTGTTGACTTCAAAAAGAATGCTCCATTCCTTCTATACAGTATAGAAAGAACGGAGCTCCACTCATTAATTTTGTTGGTGACGCATCGTTGGGAAGAGTAATACATCACGAATCGATGGCGCATTCGTCAACAACATGACGAGACGATCGATCCCGATCCCAAGACCACCCGTTGGCGGCATACCGTACTCGAGTGCTTCAATGAAGTCTGTATCCATTTCATGTGCTTCGTCGTTTCCTGCTTCTTTTTCGACGAGTTGTGCTTCGAAACGTTCACGTTGATCGATTGGATCGTTCAATTCCGTGAAGGCATTCGCATGCTCACGACGGACGATGAATAATTCAAAGCGATCCGTAAAGCGTGGATCTTCTGGATTTTTCTTCGCAAGTGGTGATACTTCAACAGGATGACCATAGACGAATGTTGGTTGAACGAGTGTTTCTTCTACTTTTTGTTCAAAGAACTCATTCAAGATATGTCCCGTCGTCATGTGTGACTGGACTTCAACACCGTGTTCATGCGCTAGTTCAAGGGCACGTTCGTTTGAAATCTGTTCAAAGAAGTCGACACCTGTCGCTTCTTTAACGAGATCGACCATGTGCGCCCGCTTCCAACCAACAGATAGATCGATGACATCTTCTCCGTAAGTGACTTGTGTCGTACCGAGTACTTCTTGTGCGACGTGAGCGATCAGGTTCTCTGTCAAGTTCATGATGTCTTTATAATCCGCATACGCTTCATAGAGTTCGATCATCGTAAATTCTGGGTTATGGCGTGTTGAGATTCCTTCATTACGGAACACACGACCAATTTCGTAGACTTTCTCAAGTCCACCGACGATCAAACGTTTCAAATGGAGCTCGATCGCAATCCGCATGTAAAGCGTCATGTCGAGTGCATTATGATGCGTGATGAACGGACGAGCCGATGCTCCACCCGCAATCGTGTGCAACATTGGTGTTTCGACTTCCAAGTATCCGAGGTTATCGAGATATTGACGGATTCCACGAATGACTTTACTCCGCGCGATGAATGTCTCACGTGATTCTTGGTTCGTAATAAGGTCGAGGTAACGCTGACGGTAGCGTTGCTCGATATCTTTTAATCCGTGATATTTATCTGGAAGCGGACGTAATGCTTTTGTTAATAACGTAAATGCTGTGACGTGAACAGAGAGTTCACCAACATTCGTCTTGAACACGTATCCTTGGATCCCGACGATGTCACCTAAGTCACATGTCTTATAGATCTCATACGCCTCTTCACCGACATCATCTTTACGGACATACAACTGAATTTGACCTTGTACATCCTGAACATTCGTAAAGCCAACCTTCCCTTTACGACGTGTTGTCATGACACGACCAGCGATGGCAACTTCCGGTTTTAGTTCAGCCAACTCTTCTTTTGTATGTTCACCAAACGATGCACGAATGCTCGCGGTATCCGTCGAACGTTCAAAACGTGCGCCGAATGGATCGAGACCTTGTTCACGCATGGCGTTCATCTTACCAAGACGCACCTGCATTTGATCGTTCATTTCCATATCCTGACTCACTATCTTCACTCCTTTTAATAATGGTTCACGACGATTCTCTCGAATAAAAAGCTGCCGGAACGACCGACAGCCCTTTAGAAAACCGATACGCTCATCTTCAATGCAACTAGCGTACCACAAAACGACTCTGTCCGACTATACTTTACCTGTTAGGCATATGCTACGTCTTCTTCGAGTGTCTGCAAGTACTGCTGTAGCAGTTCAACGAGTCCTGCGTGCGTATCGATATTGAATAACGCATTGCGAACGCGACCGTTCCCCTTCATTCCTTTCAAGTACCAGGCGACATGTGTCCGCATTTCGCGTACGGCGAGTTCTTCTCCCTTTAGTGCGACTAGTCGTGTGGCGTGCAAGAGACAGATATCAATCTTCTCACGCGCCGTCGGTTCTGCCGGAAGCGTTCCTGATTCGAGATACTGGATCGTCTGATACAACATCCACGGGTTCCCGAGAGCGGCCCGTCCGATCATGACACCGTCGACGCCGATCTCATCAATCATCCGTTTTGCATCTTGCGGCGTCTGAACATCTCCATTTCCGATGATCGGAATGTTGACCGCTTTTTTCGCTTCGCCAATGATGTTCCAGTCTGCGACCCCTTCATACTTTTGCGAACGTGTCCGCCCGTGGATGGCAACGGCTTTTGCACCACCCGCTTCTGCCGCTTTGACATTATCAACACAATAGATGTGATGACTGTCCCAGCCGGTCCGCATCTTAACAGTAACGGGTTTATCGATCGCTTGCGTCACCGCATGGACCATCTCATATACCTTATCCGGATCAAGCAACCATTTCGCTCCAGCATCACTTTTCGTGACTTTCGGGACCGGACAGCCCATGTTGATGTCAATGATATCGGCATTCGTGTTCGCCTCGACATATCGCGCCGCTTGAACGAGTGTCTCTTTTGAACCGCCATAGATTTGAAGGCTCAGCGGTTTTTCCCGCTCATCTACGTACAGCATCTGAAGCGTTCGTTCGTTCTCGTACAAGATCCCTTTATCGCTGACCATCTCGGCACAAACGAGTCCCGCACCAAATTCCTTTGCAATTAACCGAAACGCCGGATTACAGACGCCTGCCATCGGTGCCAAGATGACTTGATTCTTCAGTTTGACATCACCAATGTGAAATTCCATTATTGTTCCTCCGCTTCTAAAAGCCCACCTAACCGTCGTACACCGTTTCGTTCTGTCTCTGGTAACTGCTGATACAACTGCTCGACGCTTTGTCCAAGACCGGGTATGACGCATGTTGCTGCGAGTTCACGTAATGGTGCGAGGACGAATGCCCGCTCTTGCATCCGCGGATGCGGAACGGTTAATCCTTCGAGATCAATGCGTTCTTCCTCATATAGCAAAATATCTAAGTCAAGCGTTCGTGGTCCATTTTTGAACAGACGCTCGCGTCCTTCTAGCTGTTCAATTTCCTGCAGTCGCCCAAGTAAGACAGATGCCTCATCCGTCGTTTGGATTGCGACGACCATATTATAGAATAAATCCTGCTCGAGATACCCGACAGGTACAGTCTCATAAATGGAAGAGGTCTTTACGTCATGAACGGACGGTAATGCTCTCAGGCGAGCAATCGCTGCTCTTAAGTGAGCCGCTTTATCGCCGATGTTCGAGCCGAGTGCAATGTAAGCTTCCTTCATGCATAGTCCTCCCGAAGGCGATTGATCTCGACCGCCACATGTTCATAATGACCGGCAATCGGCGGATCCGGTTTGATGACCTTGATCGACGCTTCTTGAATTCGTTCGTCTAACGCAAATACTGCTTTTGCAATACGATCCGCCAAGGCTTCGACGAGTTGGAGCGGTTCTCCTTCGACGACACGTTTCGTCGCTTCATACAATTCGGCGTAATTGACACTTTTCGTCAAATCATCCGTCCGACCGGCTTCTGCCAATGCAAGTCCGATCGATAAGTCGACATTAAAGCGTTGACCGAGTTTTGTCTCTTCTGCGAATACACCGTGGTACCCATAAAAACGCATTCCTGTTACATGAATTCGATCCACCGTTATTCCCCCTTCGTCGCAGCCAACATGATGTCCATCATCTGCGCTGCCCGTTTGACTTCTTTGACGTCATGCACACGCATCCAGTCACATCCTTGTTGAATCCCGTAGCAAACCGTCGCAATCGTTCCTTCGAGTCGTTCTTCTGTCGGTAATCCGAGCGCAAGTCCGATCATCGATTTACGGGACGTTCCGAGTAAAACCGGATACCCGAAGTCCGTTACGATCGATAGATGACGCATCAGGTACAAGTTCTCTTCATGCGTCTTCATGAATCCAATCCCAGGGTCGAGCCAAATGTGCTCTTCCGCTACGCCTGCCTGTTTTGCTAACCGAATCGATTCCTCAAGGTCAGCCCGGACTTCTGCAAGCATATCTGCCCCATGCGCCGTCTCCCGGTTATGCATCAAAATGATGGGTACTTTATACTGCGCAGCAACGTTGACCATCGAACGATCGCCCCACTTCGAGCCCCAAACATCGTTGATGATATCTGCTCCCGCTTGAATAGCAGCCTCTGCGACGACCGGTTTGTACGTATCGATCGATACGAGGACGTTCAGCTCTCGTTTGATGCGCTTGATGATCGGTAAAACACGGGCGAGTTCTTCTTCGACTGATACGAATGCTGCACCCGGTCGTGTCGATTCTCCACCGACATCGATCGCATCTGCTCCATCCGCGACGAGCTGACGCGCTTGCCGCATCGCTTGCTCGACATCGACATATTGTCCACCGTCAGAAAAGGAGTCCGGTGTCACGTTCAAGATACCCATGATGTAGGTCATAGTTGTTCTCTCCTTGTCGTCACATGTTCGACAGATTGATCGAACAGCGTCATGATTTGTGCATATCCTGTTCCGTAGATTCCAGGGAAAGGGCGTCCGTCAAGTGACGAAATGGCGACCGCTTCCTGAACGGAATTCGTATAGATGATCTCATCTGCTTCTTCAAGTTGCGGTAAATACGCCAGGCGCTCTTCGACCGGTACATGTTGCATGAGGAACTGACGGGTAATCCCGTTCAGTGCACCGGTTTCAAGCGGTGACGTATACCATGTATTTCCGTAACGCCAAAAGATGTTTGACGTAATGCCCTCACAGACATGACCTTCCTTCGTTAAAAACAGCCCTTCTGCTTCCGGATTGAACAATTGGCGTTTCGCCACTAGATTGTTCATGTAATGATGTGACTTCAAGCGGTAAGTCGTCTCCGGCGTACTGCGCGGTAAACGAATCGTCTCGAGTGCACGTTCCGCCCGTTTTCGCGAAGCGATTGGTTTCGCATAGATCAACACGGTCGGCGTATCGTAAGGATCGATTGATAACCCGATCTCGCGTGGACCAGCCGAGACGTTCAACCGAATGTATAAATCGTTCGCCCCATATGCTTCATATAAATCTTGGATCGCTTGCCGTAAGGTTTCCCGATCATATGCTAGCTGGATTCCGAGTGCGACACAACTCATCCGTAAGCGTTCAATATGATCATCGAACAAAAACGGATGTCCGTTATAGGTCCGAAACGTCTCGAATACACCCATCCCGTAGATGAATCCGTGATCGAGCGGGGAGATGCGTACTTCTTCTTCTCGTTTAATGGTTCCGTCATGCCAGAGATACATAATGCGTCAACTCCAAGAAATTTTTTAACATCTGCTTACCGTCTCGCGTCAAAATCGCTTCCGGATGGAACTGGACACCGAGAATCGGCAACGTCCGGTGACGGAGTGCCATGATCTCTCCACCGGCTTCCGCCGTCACTTCAAGCACTTCCGGGAATGTCTCGCGTTCAACGACGAGCGAGTGGTAACGCGTCACCGGCGTCGCTTGTGGGATCCGTTCAAAGATGCCTTGTCCGTCATGCGTCAGTGGCGAGACTTTTCCGTGCATCAATTCCTTCGCGCGGACGACTTGACCACCGAATACTTGCCCAATCGCTTGATGACCTAAGCAGACCCCTAGTATCGGCACCTTCCCAGCAAAATAAGCAATCGCTTCTAGACTGATCCCCGCTTCATTCGGTGTACAGGGGCCCGGTGAGATGACCAGATGATCCGGTTGCAATGCTTCGATTTCCGCAAGTGTGATCGCGTCGTTGCGAAATACCCGGATGTCTTGCCCAAGTTCGCCGAAATACTGGACTAAGTTGTACGTAAAGGAATCATAGTTATCAATCAATACAATCATTGCGTTCCCTCCGCTGTTTCTTTTGTCACCCATAACGCCTTTGCTTTACTAAGTGACTCTTCGTATTCACGTGCTGCGTCCGAATCTGTGACGACTCCAGCACCTGCTTGAACATACGCCATCCCGCCTTTTGCGACGAGTGTCCGGATCAAGATGTTGAAGATGACATCATCCGCCCAACTGATGAAGCCAAGCGACCCAGTGTAGATACCGCGCCGGACCGGTTCCAGTTCTTCAATGATTTCCATCGTCCGGATTTTTGGTGCGCCAGTGATCGTACCACCCGGGAACATCGCAGCGAGCACCTGACTCCCCGAGTGTTCCGGAGCTACTTCCCCTCTGACGTTTGAGACGATGTGTTGTACGTGCGAGTATTTCTCGATCACCATCAGCTCATCGACATGAACCGTACCATAACGACTGACGCGTCCTAAATCATTCCGCTCTAAATCAACGAGCATCACATGCTCTGCCCGTTCTTTTTCATTATCGAGTAAGGTTTTCGCAAGTCGTAAATCTTCTGCTTCATCCTTCCCGCGTGGCCGTGTTCCCGCAATCGGACGTGTCGCTAACGCATCGCCGATTTTTTCGACGAGTAACTCGGGTGAGGCGGACACGAGTGTTAAATCTTCATCCGCAAAGTAACCCATGTATGGAGAAGGATTGACTTGTCGTAATACATCATACAAATGTTCCGCTGTCGTCCCAAGCGGTTCCTGTTGACGGACGGACAAATTAACTTGGAAAACGTCACCGTCCTCAATATAGGATTTAATCCGGTGTGCCGCTGTCATGAACGCTTCCTGCCCGAAAGCCCGTTCCCGCTCACCTGATGAACCAGTCGCTGTAAATTGAGGTGCATCCGTCTCGATGCACCAACGCGCGACTTCCGTTTCAAGAACTCGCTCTGCTTCTTCTGCCGTGTCTCGTGTCACGGCAATGAACAACTGCTTCGTTTCTTCATCAAACACGGCGACTTCATCGTACCAGTAAAATGATAGATCGGGTGTTTGCAGATCATCCGTCGCTCGCTTCGGTAGCTTTTCTAAATAACGGACGGCATCATAACTGACGTATCCGGCAAACCCACCAAAGAACGGTGGCATTCCATCCGGTCGGACTGATTCACGGTCGACGCGGAGCTGTTCGAGTACATCAAACGGATTCGCCGTCGATGTCTCGACTTTTCCATCTGTCTCAATCGTCGTCGTTCCGTCTTTTGTCCGGACGTATCCGACAGGACGAGTCGCCGCCATCGTATACCGGCCGATTCGACCGCTTTCGAGCCAGACGTGTCCCGTTGTGCCATTCGTCTGTTCAACATATCGATTGTAGAATTGTTCTTTCGTCCATGGTACTGCTTTGTATTTCGTCTGTCGCATACGCGTCCCTCACTTCACACTATTCTGCTCTCATTATACGCAAAAAAGTACACGGAAGCCGAATGACTTCCGTGTACGTCAAGTTGATTACTTCGATTGGTCTGCTTCTTCCTCGATTTGATACAGCGGTGTACTTAAGTACCGCTCCCCATTCGAAGGAATGATCGCGAGAACGTTTTTCCCTTTACCGAGACGTTTCGCTGTCTTGAGCGCCGCTGCAATCGCAGCACCTGACGAGATACCGCCTAAGACACCATTCGTCTTCGCTGCTCGGCGTGCGTGATCGAATGCTTCTTCCGTCGTGATTTGCTCAACACCATCATAAATCTCTGTATCGAGAATCGACGGCACGAACCCAGCACCGATTCCTTGCAGTTTGTGTGGTCCCGGTTTACCACCTGATAAGACCGGTGAATCCGTTGGTTCGACGGCAATGATCTCAATACCTTGGAAAGTATCGCGTAACACTTTACCAGCACCGGTGATCGTTCCGCCCGTTCCAATTCCCGCGATGAACGCATCGAGTTGCATGCCTTCGAACGCTTCGACGATTTCAGGACCTGTCGTTTTTTCATGAACGACTGGATTGGCACCGTTATTGAATTGTTGTGGCATGAAGTAACCGTGTTCTTCTGCTTCCGCTGTCGCGCGAGCAATCGCACCCTTCATTCCTTCAGGACCCGGAGTCAGAATCAATTCCGCACCATAAGCGCGAAGCAACGTCCGACGCTCCATGCTCATCGTTTCTGGCATGACGAGGATGGCGCGGTATCCTTTCGCCGAAGCGACCATCGCTAGTCCGATCCCTGTGTTTCCACTCGTCGGCTCGATGATCGTGTCTCCTTCTTTGAGTTGACCCGCTTCTTCTGCGGCCTCAATCATGGATAGCGCGATCCGGTCTTTTACGCTTGATCCAGGGTTCATGTACTCCAATTTCAGATACACATCTGCATCCTCAGGACCCGTTAGATGATGTAACTTGACGATCGGTGTCCGACCGACTAAATCTAATACTGAATTCGCAATACGCATGACCATTCCTCCTCATTAGTGAACCGCTTGAATTCCAAGTAATCCGATAAACTAATTATCAGCGGATTGGATGAAATCTGTCAATCAAAGCGTTTGACTTCCGGCTTTTTTCCATCCTTCGTCTGGCGTTCGACCGCTTCTTGAATCAAACGATCAATCGTCTGTTTTTCCTGTTCCGTTCGCATCGTCTGATAGACCATCGCGCGCGTGATTTTCTCATCACCGACTTCGGCGACGACATCCTCGAGCGGACCACCGATGCTGTCTTGAACGATTTTAGGAGAATCGACCTTTGGGAGCTCACCCATGAAGGCGTAAGCACCGGTCATGAAATTCGTCAACATTAAGATGAAGATCAACATCCACAAGTACTTAGGTTGTACATTCCCCATATTAGATCCCTCTTATGCTCTTTCGAGTGATTTTTCGCGAAGTTCCTCTAATTCTGGAACATCATAGTGATAATGCTCTGAACAGAAGTGACAAACGGCTTCCGCACCACCATCTTCATCAATCATCGCTTGAATCTCATCTGGTCCAAGAGCGATGATCGCTGTCGCTAATTTGTCACGGTCACACGTACATTCGAATGATACTGGAATCGTATCAAGATGTTCGTAGTCACCGAGAACGAGTTCTAACATTTCTTCTGGTGTTTTTTCCTCACCGACGAGAATCGAGATCGGTTTTAGGGCTCCAACACGTTTTTCGAGTGCTGCAATCGTCTCTTCCGATGCACCTGGCATCAATTGAACGATCAAGCCACCTGCTGCAATGACTGATTCGTCTTCCGGATAGACGAGAACGCCAGCTCCAACGACCGATGGGCTTTGTTCCGATACAGCGAAGTAATACGTGAAGTCTTCGCTGATCTCACCTGTTTGAATCGGCGATTGACCACCGACGAAGTCACGTAGTCCGAGGTCTTTGATGACAGAGATGTTTCCGCGACCGACCGCTTCACCGACTTTTAGTTTCGTCAGACCATCTGCATTGACATACGTATCCATCTCGACGCGGGGACGACTCACATATCCACGTACGACACCTTTTGCGTCGGCATCGACGATGATTTTCCCAATCGGTCCATCGCCTTCGACTTTTAATGTGACACGTGTATCGCCTTTTTGCATCGTACCCATCATTGCACCGATCGTCAGTGTCCGACCGAGCGCTGCTGTGACGACAGGTGTCGTCTGGTGGCGCAGTTGTGCTTCATAGACCGTCTTCGTCGAACGGATTGCAAACGCACGGACTTCTCCATTGAAGCCTAACGCCCGTACTAAATAGTCATCTTTTAATTGTGCTAATAATTCTTCACGTTTCATCTTGATTCCCTCACTTATTTCGTTCGTAGATAATCCGTAATCCATCTAACGTCAAGAATGGATCGACGACCTCAATCATCGTGGATTCCTCGCTGATTAATCGGGCTAAGCCGCCGGTCGCAATGACCTTCGCTTCTCCCATTTCTTCTTTCATCCGGTGAACGAGTCCGTCCACCTGTGCCACATATCCGAAATAGGTCCCCGACTGCATCGCATGGATCGTATTCCGTCCGATGGCTGACTGCGGTTTCGCGATTTCGATTCGTGGCAATTTTGCTGCCTTATTATAGAGTGCCTCGGTTGCAACCATCACACCGGGTGAGATGATGCCGCCGTAATACCGTTTTTGTGCATCGATGTAACAATACGTCGTCGCTGTTCCGAAATCGACGATGATCATCGGTCCCTCGTATTTCGCCGTCGCCGCTACTGCGTTGACGATTCGATCGGCTCCCACTTCCCGTGGATTATCGACTTTTAAATCCAGTCCTGTCTTGATTCCTGGTCCAATCAAGAACGGACGGCGTTTAAAGTAACGCACACACATATTTTCTAGCGGAAACACGACGGGGGGTACGACAGATGATAACACGATTCCCTCGATTTCTTCCACGTTTAGCTCTGCGTCACGGAACAACGCTTTGACGAGCATACCGTATTCGTCCGTCGTCCGTGTTCGGTCTGTCGCAATCCGCCAATGCTCAATCAACTCTTGTCCTTGATAGACACCTAAGACGATATTCGTATTTCCGACATCGATGACTAAAATCATTTGCTTATTTCCCCGCTTCTTCTCAATTTTCATGCTTCTATTGTATTCCGTTGTTTCACGATCGGAACTATATACGTTGTGATTATACCATGCTCGTATGGTCACACCTACCGATGTGTATTCGCTCGGTCTGCCACAAAAAGAACGGATTCGATATCAATCGAATCCGTTCCATCCGTTTACACTTGATCGTCGCGACGCGGCGTATCTGGTGTATCCGTATCTACATTTTTCCCTTCGTCAACGACTGAACCCATTTGCGTTGGAGACTCTGTCGGTTGATCAACAGTTGCATCTGTCGATTCCGGTGCTTTCTCTTCTGCTTTTGGAGTCGTTGCTTCTGGTTCATGTTTTTTGTATTCGCCTGTCTCTAGGAGATGGTGAATTTGTTTTTGATCAAGTGTTTCAACTTCAAGCAACGTCGTTGCAATCAAGTCGAGCTGATCGCGCTTCTCAGTCAGAATATCTTTCGCTTTTTGGTAACAGCGGTTGATGATCGCTTGGATTTCCGTATCGATCTCGTGTGCGATTGCATCCGAGTAATTCTGTTCGTTTTGGAAATCACGGCCGAGGAAGACGTTACCGCTTTGACCTGATCCGAATTGAAGTGGTCCGAGTTTTTCACTCATCCCGAACTCCATGACCATTTTCCGTGCAAGACCTGTCGCACGCTGGAAGTCATTGCTTGCCCCAGTCGAGACTTCTCCGAAGACGATATCCTCTGCGACGCGACCACCGAGCAATCCAGTAATCTTATCTTCGAGTTCCGGCTTCGTCATGAAGTAACGATCTTCTTTTGGCAACATGACGACATATCCGCCCGCGTTTCCGCGAGGAACGATCGTTACCTTGTGTACTTCATCCGCATCGTCGAGCGTGACACCGATGATCGTATGTCCAGCTTCGTGCCATGCGACGATCTTTTTCTCTTTCGGCGAGATGATCCGGCTCTTCTTCGCTGGTCCAGCAATGACGCGGTCAATCGCTTCTTCGAGGTCAACGATCGAGACTTTATCACGATCTGCACGAGCGGCAACAAGTGCTGCTTCGTTTAGAAGGTTTTCAAGATCCGCACCTGAGAATCCAGGTGTCCGCTGTGCGATGGCTTTCAAATCAACCGTCGAATCGAGCGGTTTGTTCCGTGCGTGAACTTTCAAGACTGCTTCACGACCGACGACATCTGGACGGTCAACCGTGATTTGACGGTCAAAACGACCTGGACGGAGTAAGGCCGGGTCAAGAATATCAGCACGGTTCGTTGCTGCGATCATGATGATACCTTCGTTTTCACTAAATCCATCCATCTCAACGAGAAGTTGGTTCAATGTCTGCTCACGCTCATCATGTCCACCACCGAGACCTGCGCCCCGTTGACGACCAACAGCATCGATTTCATCGATGAAGATGATACATGGTGCATTTTTCTTCGCGTTTTCGAACAAGTCACGGACACGTGATGCCCCGACACCGACGAACATCTCAACGAAGTCAGAACCTGAAATCGAGAAGAATGGTACGCCTGCTTCACCAGCTGCGGCACGTGCGAGCAACGTCTTACCTGTACCTGGAGGACCTACGAGGAGGACCCCTTTCGGAATACGGGCACCGAGTTTCGCGAATTTACGCGGATCTTTCAAGAATTCGACGACTTCGACGAGTTCTTGTTTCTCTTCGTCTGCGCCGGCTACATCATCAAACGTGATCTTTTTCTTCTCTGTATCATAGAGGCGTGCCTTCGATTTCCCGAAGTTCATGACGCGACCGCCACCACCGCCACCTTGTGCTTGATTAATCAAGAAGAAGAAGAGGATGAAGATGATGATGAATGGAACGATCGTCGTCAGTAACGCGATCCAACCACCATTCGTTTCTGCTGCCTTGAAGTCCAATTTGACTCCTTGGCTTCTTAGTTGCGTATAGAGATCCGTTAGTTCCGTATCAACAGCCGGTACGACCGTCTCATACGTCGAATCTTTTTCACGCAAATCTCCTGTCACATTATACGTCTGCCCTTCATATTGGAAGGTAGCCGTCTTGATTTCACCTTTTTCAACAGACTCGACAAACTGTGTGTAATTGATTTCTTTGCTTTTGTTCACTGGACTCTGCAAGTATTGCAGAAACAAGATCAAAGCTAGAAAAATGACCCCAAACACGAGGGTATTCTTCACTGCTCGGTTCATCTTATGCCTCCTCTCCGCATCCATCTCGTTTTTCTAGTGGATGAATACGAATCCTGGCGCGACGGGGCGCGCTTTGTAATTGGTTTCATCTTATCATGGGACAGACGAGATTAAAAATAATTAGCCACCGTAGACTGCAGGTTTCAAGACACCTACGTACGGAAGGTTACGGTACTTCTCTTCGTAATCGAGACCATAACCGACGACGAATTCGTGTGGAATGACGAAGCCGCTGTAATCCGCATGCAAATCGTTTTTCCGTCCTGTCGGTTTGTCGAGCAATGTCACGATTTTAACGGACTTCGCTTTCCGGTACTTGAAGAGGTCGACGAGGTAACCAAGCGTCAATCCGCTGTCGATGATATCTTCGACAATCAAGATGTCGCGTCCTTCTACCGATGTGTTCAAATCTTTTTCAATCTTGACTTCACCTGTTGATGTTGTCCCACCGTGATACGTTGAAACGTCCATGAAGTCCATTTCAAGATGCATATCCATCTTTTTGACAAGATCAGACATGAACGGCATCGCGCCTTTTAAGACACACACAAGCAACGGAAAACGATCGTGATAATCCGCTGTCAATTCGCCGGCGAGTTCGCCCACTTTATTTTGGATCTCTTCTTCTGAAATCAGTACTTTTTCCATATCGTTCATCAAGGTCATGCTAGGTATTCCTCCTCCATAATAAACACTACATTACCATTCTATCATTAAATAAGATTTTGCGAGGAGTTCAAATGACCCGAATATTGCAATTCGATGTCCAATGACGGCTAAAATCACTCCATTTGCATCGACGACGACTGGAACCTGTTCTCGGAGATAACGCGGAACCTTAGCGTCAATCAGAATTCGACTGACTTTTTTCGATCCCACCGCAAGCTGAATCCGATCTCCCGGACGCGGCGGACGTACCGTCAACGGGAACGTAATCGCGTCCAGCGGGATACCTTGGTGTCCGATTGAGAAGCGAACCATTTGTTCACCATAATGATACGTTCCCAAATTCTCCCCTACTTGAAACGGTAAATCGTCATTCATTGACCGTATCACACGATCCTGCATCAAAAAGCCATATGCACGTCGCATCCTCCAGTTTCCATAATACACTTCGTCCGAGCCCTTATCCACCCGAAGCCATGTAACAAAGTGACGAATCACATCGGAAGAAAACGTTTCGCCCGTTAATGTCGGCAAGACGAGCCGCTGTAAATCCGTCGGTAACTCTAAAATACGTACGAGCGGAATTCCGTTTTCTTCCTTACACTGGTCGAGATAGGTCGCGACGAATGTCGTCTGCTCACGCATGATTTGCTGTCGCGCATGTGCTGCCGCTGCTGTCGCCTGTTCAAACCCGGGACGAATGTCGCGAAGTGACGGAACAATCGTATGTCGAATTTGATTGCGCAAATATGTGGTTTCTGCATTTGATGCATCTTCTCGCCATGGAACTTCATGTTGCAACGCATACTCGAGTAATGTTTGCTTCGATTCGTGTAGCAACGGACGATGTAACCAACCGTTACCAAACGGACGAACCGTCGGAATCCCATCAATTTGCGCTTCTCCACGAACGAGCTGAATAAGTAGCGTCTCGATTTGATCGTCTTGATGATGAGCGAGAACGAGATGCGAACGCCCGGTCTCTTCCATGATTCGTTCAAAAAACGCATATCGTTCCTCACGACAAGCTGCTTGAGAGCTCGTACGTCCGGTCCATTCTAAACGTGTCATGAAAAAGGAGATCTTTCGGGACGTCGCCCACTCCTTAATAAAGCACGCTTCTTCGTCCGACGCTTCTCGTAATCCATGATGCACATGTGCAATTGCGACATCGTACCCTTCTTTGTACAATCGATCAATGAGTACCATCGAGTCACATCCTCCCGACACACCCACTAAGAGCGGTTCGAACGGCACACCTTCCATAACGACTTCCTCCTTCCCGTTAAAACCTAAAAAAAGCTATCTCTATATAATAGAGATAGCTTTTGAGAATGACCCGTACGGGATTCGAACCCGTGTTACCGCCGTGAAAGGGCGGTGTCTTAACCGCTTGACCAACGGGCCAAAAAAATATGGTAGCGGCGGAGGGAGTCGAACCCACGACCTCACGGGTATGAACCGTACGCTCTAGCCAGCTGAGCTACACCGCCATATTTTTAACTCGTGCGTCTTAAGCACATTTTCTATAATACGGGCAGGTCAAATGAAAGTCAACGCTTTTTATAAAAATAATTTTAAAAAAATAAAAGATGGAATGAACAGCGCCATTCCATCTCTATTCTTATAAAGAACAGGTCAGCAAGTTATTGACGTTTTGCGCCGCGTCCGCCACGTTTTGAATCCGTTTGACGTTTCAATGTAGCAAGACGATCTTCACTATCTTTCAGGAAACTAGACATCAACGTATCGAACGATTGTTCTTTGCGCGGTGGTGGTGTGTTGCGGCCACCTTTGTTGAAGCCTCCACGATTACCGCCTCCACGTGGTCCTTTGTTATCGAACGAACGTGGTCCGCGATCTTGCCCTGCTGGACGTGGTCCACGGTCGAACTGACGTGCAGGACGAGGACGTTCGCCTTCTGGACGATCGACGGCTTTTTTGATGGAAAGACCGATCTTACCATCGTTTTCAACACTTAAGACTTTGACGGTGATTTCTTGACCAACCGTCAACACATCATTGATGTCTTTAACGTAAGAATCTGCCACTTCACTGATGTGAACAAGACCAGTTTTCCCTGTTGGTAACTCAACGAACGCTCCGAAATTCGTGATGCCTGTTACTTTCCCTTGCACTTTGCTGCCTACTTCAATCGACATAAATTGTATTGCTCCTTTTTAGTTGATTCGTTTCTTATTATACGAGTGATTCATTCTTTTTTCAATCAATCGGCAACCTTCAATTAGTCTTCTGGTGAAAAGTAGAAGATCGTTTCCCCTTTTTTCGAGTAGAGCAACTCGCTCCGGGCTAAGTTCGCTACATACTCTTTATCATTGAGGCGATTGATTTCTTCTTTCAGACGGGCGGTCTCTTTTTTTGCTTTCGTCTGCTCTTGTTCGGCGACTTGAAACGATTGCTTTTGTTCGGCGATCAATTGCCGTTTTTCCATGTATGACCACCCCATGAGGGAAAAGATGAGCAAAAAGACGGTCAGACACAAGAAAAAGCGATTTTTGAGACGTCGACGGTTTTCGATGGCATTCTGACTCAACTGCTTCTTACGGTCATTGAGCGGCTTGATCTTTGGCGCTGGACGCCCTGATTCGAGCGGTGTTGGCATATCATCCCTCCTCTTTCTGAATGGTCATCGCTGACACTCTTTAGTATACTTCCTTTTTCCGGTAAATTACATCGATTCTTCGGAATTCACCTTTTCTTCACGGATGATCTCATACATGTCAGACGCTTCTTCTTTTTTCGCATGTTCTTTAATGCTTGAAACAGCAACCGTGACAATCTTGTTTCCGAACCGGATCGTCATCTCATCACCTGCTGCTACCGTGCTACTTGCTTTCGCCACATTACCATTGATCGTAATCCGACCTTGATCCGCTACTTCTTTTGCAAGCGTCCGTCGTTTGATCAGACGCGATACTTTTAAAAATTTATCAAGTCTCATGACTGTTCCTCCTGCTTCGCTTGATGCCAGAGTGAATCTTGCTCTTCAAGCGTCATCTCAACGAGCGGTCGATCCGCTAGTTGTTCCATTCGTGTAAAGCGCCGGATGAATTTATCATTCGTCTGTTGCAGTCCCTCTTCTGCCGAGAGACCGAGGTACTTCCCGACGAGTGTCATCGAAAACAGGACGTCCCCAAATTCACCAAGTTGTTCTTCTGGTGTCGCTTCCTTCAATTCACGTAACTCTTCGATTACTTTTTCAAGTGCACCCTCGACGTCTGCCCATTCAAAACCGACTTTCGCGACTTTCTTTTGAATGTCTTCTGCGCGCATCAAGGCGGGTGCTCCTTTTGTCACACCATCGAGCAGAGATGTACGCTCTGGTTTTTCTTGTGCTTTGATATCTTGCCAGTTCGAAACGACGTCTGCTGAAGAATCAACAGTCGTTTCACCGAAGACATGTGGATGGCGACGGATCATCTTGTCACTGACGCTTCCGATGACGTCCCGAATATCGAAATACCCTTCATCTAGACCAATTTGTGCGTGGAGCATGACCTGTAACAGGACGTCTCCTAGCTCTTCTATCATTAAGTTATCGTCCTGAAGGTCGATTGCTTCCAGTAATTCGTAAGATTCTTCGATTAAATGACGTTTTAGGGACTCATGTGTCTGCTCTTGATCCCATGGGCAACCACCTTCACCACGTAATCGCGCGATGATCTCTTTTAATGTCGCGAAGTCACGATTCAACGTCTGCTCATCCGTGACGGGTGGCACGTAGACTGTCGTCAAGTTACTGAGCGTCGTCACATGATCGAGTTCATACAACGGCACGCTTTGGACGGTTTGTTTGCTTGTACCCGCTGCCGTGACAAGAGTGACAAGATGTTCGTCCGGATAACGTTCCATCAACTGGACCTTTAAATCACCGGCGACGAGCGCATCATAGACTTGTCCAATCAGCAGATGTTGACGGATCTGTGCTTCATCGACGGCAAACGCCGTCGCATCAAGCAACTGGAATCCTTCAATCGGATCCACACCAAGCGCCGCGAACATCGGATCAAGAAAACTTTGTCCGCCTACAACGTCGACCGCGTCCGTCCGCTCTAATAACTGTTGGACGGTACTTTCAGCGACCAGCGGATGACCTGGGACGGCATAGATGATGTCCGTCGTCTTTGAGAGGCGAAGTAATTCCTCAACGATTTCTGTGTATACGTCTTCAAACCGACTATGTCGTTCGTAAACCGAGTCAAATGATGTAAAGTTCATTCCCTCTGCTGCGAGTTCTGAAACGACCGGATGATCCATTGTCCGTAAATAGACGGGTTGTGTCGTGTTTTTTAATAATCGATAGATGCCAAACGGCAATTGTTCGAGTTCGCCGACGCCAAGGCCGACGATCGTAATTCGGTGTGTCATATACTCCTCCTACGTTGGTACATCTGATATAACTTATCTCCTAAAGGCAATAGCGCCCACTCTTGTTCTGTTAATGCACGGACGCGTAATGCCATACTGCCATAAATGATGGCACCACCGACGACAAGGACGCCGACTTCGAGTGCCGCACCGATTCGTGTCTCAAGCTCAAACAGCTGGAAGAACGTTTCGATCAGATACAGAAACACACCCATGGCGAGCACAGGTAAGACCAGTCGTCGGTAGAACGTGTTTCCTGCCGATACGCGACCGAACTTTCGGTTCAATAAAGTCCATTGTGCTGCCGCCATGACGGCAAAGCCGCCAAATGTCGCCATACCCGCCCCGATCATACCATATCGGGGAATGAAATAGAGATTCAGAACGAGCTTCGCCCCTAATCCGACAAGAACACCAACGAGCGCATATTTTTCAGCATCGACCGACTGGAGACAAGAGATGATCATCATCGCAATCGAAGCAGCAAATGCCGTCGCCGCGAGCCAAATCAACCCTGCTGTTCCCTGGTCATCTTGATATAACGCAATATTGAGCGGACGCATCACACCCATTAGTCCGATTGTCGCTGCAGCGGCAATCAACAGACCGGAACGGAGTAATGTCTCGAGTTGTTGACGCATCAACTGTGGATCGTGTTTACGGTATGCGGTCGATAAGGACGGAACGCTCGCAAGACTCATCGATGTCGCAAAGAGAATCGCGAATTGCAGTAACGGATATCCACGGTCGAGCACCCCTTTTTCAATTTTCGTCTCCGTCGTATTACCAAGCAGATTGACGAACGTCAATCCATCGATCAATTGCATCAGCAATAAAGCAAGTGAGGCGATACTGACCGCCACTCCGCTTGTCACGAGCACTTTCCCGACTCGTCGTACGTGAATACCTGAAAACACAGGGCGGCCGATCTTCCCTTTCGCAAAACGTAACAGGACGAATAACGAAACGATGCTGCCGCCGATTGCTGTCAGATGGGCACTGGCACCAATCCAGTACGGATCTGCCTGCATCGAGACGCCGATATAGGTCACGAGCAACAAGAGTCCGACACGGACGGCATTTTCAGAGACTTGGGATACAGCCGTCGGTCGCATCTCGAGATCTGCTTGAAACATGCCTCGCAGAACAGCAATCACGGGTAGTAAATAAAACGTACACGTCACCGCACGCAGGGGTACGACCAGTTTTGCATCGCCGAACCAGCCCGCGAGTGTCGGGGCAATCCACCATCCGAGCAGACCAAAAAAGACCGTCATCGCAAGTAAGACATAAAAAATCGACCAAAGGACTTCTCGTTTCTCATCCGGGTGGTGAAGCGTCAACTTCGCCACGATGACGGGCAGCGCATAAATTCCAAGCGCTGCCGCTATCGCGAATAAAGGATAGACCGTCTGATAGACATACAATCCGAAATCACCAGCAAGGTTCTGATACGGAATCCGGTAAAAGAAGCTGAGCAGTTTCGAGATATAACTAGAGATTGCAAGCAGTGCTGCGCCTTGCGCAATCGTTCGTCTATTCATCGTGCGACGAGCCGACGATCAAGCTCTGCTAGCAACTGTTCTGCTTGCATTGTCATCTGTTGCGTCGACTGCTTGTTGCGGTTCAGCGTCAAGACGAGTTTCTGTTCTTGTTGTCCCATCCCTAGACCACGTCCAAGCGGAACGGTCCACTTGACGAAGTCCGCCACGTCAAGCTGCTGTGTAGATTGGAGCGACAAGACGATCTCGATTTTCGGATCGGTTTGTTTGACGCGTTCGACACGCGCTCGTTCGGCAAAAATCCGCATCCGTGTCAATTGGATCAAACGCGCAACCTCATCCGGGAACTCACCGAATCGTTCAAGCATCTCTGTTTCAAGTTGTTCGAGACTGTCGACGGTATCGACATATTTCAAGCGTTTATAGAACTCGATTTTCAGCTCGGAGTCCGTCATGTAGTGTGATGGAATATACGCATCAAGACTGAACGTGAACTCGGGTACGAATTTCTGGACGCGTTTTTTACCTTTCATCCGTTCTTTGCGTTCTTCAACCGCTTCTGCGAGCATCTGCGAATAAAGATCGAAACCAACGGAGTCGATGAAGCCCGATTGTTGGGAACCGAGTAAGTTCCCCGCACCACGAATCGATAAGTCGCGCATCGCGATCTTAAAGCCGCTACCGAGCTCCGTGAATTCCTTGATCGCCTGTAGACGACTTTCTGCTACTTCCGTCAATCGTTTTTGCGGACGGTACGTAAAGTACGAATAAGCAACGCGACTTGATCGACCAACACGACCGCGCAATTGATATAGCTGCGATAAGCCCATTTGATCCGCGTCATGAACGATCAACGTATTGACGTTCGGAATGTCGATTCCTGTCTCGATGATCGTCGTACTGACAAGAACATCCGCGTCTCCTTCGAAGAACGCGATCAACTGACTCTCGAGTTCGGTTTCCGTCATCCGACCGTGCGCCGTGACAATCCGTGCTTCCGGTACGAGCGCGCGAATCTCTTCTGCCTTTCGCTCGATGCCTTCGACCCGGTTATACAGGAAGAACGCTTGTCCCCCCCGACCGAGTTCCCGCTCGAGTGCTTCCCGCATGACGATTCCGTCGTATTCCATGACATACGTCTGAACCGGATAACGGTTTTCAGGTGGGGTCTCAAGGACCGAGAGATCGCGGATCCCGATCATCGACATGTGCAATGTCCGTGGAATCGGTGTCGCTGTCAACGTCAAGACGTCAACGTTCGTCTTCAACTGTTTCAGACGCTCTTTGTGTTTCACACCGAATCGTTGCTCTTCATCAATGATCAATAATCCGATATCAGCAAACTGGACGTCTTTCGACAGCACACGGTGTGTCCCGACGACGACATCGATCGTTCCCTCTTTTAGTCCTTGTTTCGTCGCCTTTAATTCTGCTGGCGAACGGAACCGGCTCATGACCGACACACGAATCGGCCATTCACTGAATCGTTCAAGCATCGTTTCGTAGTGTTGTTGTGCAAGGACGGTCGTCGGTACGAGTAACGCGACTTGTTTTCCAGACATGACCGCCTTGAACGCTGCTCGAATCGCAACTTCTGTTTTCCCGTATCCAACGTCGCCACATAATAAACGATCCATCGGACGCGGACGTTCCATATCCTTCTTGATCTCAGCGATCGATCGCAATTGATCGACCGTTTCCTCATACGGGAACGAAGCCTCGAATGCTTGCATGTTATCGTCGTCCTCTGGGAACGCAAAACCGACGGCAGCTTCGCGAGCCGCATAAAGCTTGATCAACTCGTCAGCGATATCCTCGACCGATTTTTGGACCTTCGCTTTGACCTTTTTCCATTCCGTTCCACCGAGTTTATAGATCTTCGGCTCTTTTCCTTCAGCGCCGACATACTTTTGAATCAAGTCGATTTGATCGACAGGAACATACAACGAGTCCTCTCCCGCATAAACGAGATGGAGATAATCCTGATGATTACCGGCTACATCAATCGTCTTGATGCCGTGGTATCGTCCAATCCCATGATGAATATGAACGACGTAATCGCCTGTCTTCAATTCTTGGTAGCTCTTGATCCGTTCAGCGTTCGTCAGCTTCGTCGTTTGCTTCCGGCGACGCGCTGGTTGCTTGAAGACTTCTTCTTCCGTGATGACGACGAGACGCGCATTCGTCATCTCGAATCCACCATGAATTCCGCCAATCAGGATCGCGGGTTGACCACGAGTGATGCCTTCTTTCGTTACGATCGAGGCTTCGACTCCATAATCGGATAACGTCTGACGCATCCGCTCGGCACGTTCTCGGTTACTCGCTAAGAAAACCATCCACATGTCAGCGCGACGATATCGCTCGACTTCTTGCTTCAGGCGTTCCATCTGACCATGGAACGGTGCAATCGGTTTGATGCTGAAATGGATTGCCGCACTTTCCGGTACCCCACTCCGGCGGGTCGGTAGGAGCGAGAGGTATAACAAGGGTTGTCCTTCAAAGACATGTGCCATCGGAACGGACAGGACGTAATCACTGACGCTTTGTCCGCGTTCAATGAGAGACGCCATCCATTCTGCTTCCTCTGCATCCTGGACTTCCGCCGCTTCTTCGACCCGTGCGACTTCATCAACGATCAAGACGCTTCCCGTCACGTCTTGACGTAGCGTCGACGTGTAGAGAATCGGTGCATACTTCGCGAACTGTTTCGGACGATCGCCGTTTTCTAGCAACTCGACGTCATAAGCAATGCCCTCTTCAAGTGCCGCGAGGACCTCCGTACTTTGGACGCGCTCTTTCGTCGCCTCATAAAGACGACGGACTTTTTCACCCGCGTCCTTCAACTGATCCTTCGTCGCGAAGTGTTCCGCCGCTGGCATCAAACATGCTTCTGCGACGACGCCAAGCGAACGTTGTGTCTCCGCATCGAATGTATAGATCGAGTCGACTTCCTCGTCGAATAGATCGAGCCGGTATGGGCGTTCGACCGTGAGCGGATAAATATCAATGATACTTCCGCGAACAGCAAACTCACCTGGTGTCGTCACGGTCGCTGTCCGTTCGTACCCCGCATCGACTAAATCCTGGACGAAGTCCGGAATCGATAAGATGTCGCCCGGCTTCACTTGTTTGACGTGTGACAGGAACGTCTGTGCATCCGGAACATATCGACGTAAACCGACGAGCGGAATGATCAAAATTCCGTCGTCCGTCGTCAGTAAACGATGACGGGTCTCGATCCGCGTCGCCCGCAGTTCTGGACTTGCGCCATAGGAAAGTTCCGCTGCTAACGTCTCATCAACCGGATAGAGCATGACGTCTTCTTCCGGTACGAGTTCAATCAAATCATCGTACAACTTTTGTGCTTGGAACATGTTATGTGTCACGAGTACGAATCGACGTTTCGTCTCCTGATAAATCCCGGCGACGAACAATGCTTTCCCACTGTTCATCAGACCGGTGATCAACTGAGCGTTGACACCGTCCCGGAAGCGTTCCCGAACCGTCTTGATTTCAGGAATCGCTAGTAAGAGTTCTTGTAATTGTTTCATCTTCTTCCTCCTAAAACACGACAGCAAAAACGCTTTGGAACCCCAAAGCGTTGCGTTCAGTTATACCGATTCATCAAAGCGAGAAACGGTGTGTCTATGAAGTCCGTCGCTACATCGACAGACGCATTGAGTACGTGTTGCAGACTTCCTTGCTCCGCCTTCGAAAAATTCATTAACACCCAGTCAATGACTTGGATGGGTGCCGGTGGTCGACCGACGCCGAGCTTAAGGCGCTTGATCTCCTGCGTACCGAGGTGCTGGATCAACGACTTGACGCCGTTATGACCGCCTGCACTGCCTTTTGAACGCAACCGTAGTTTCTCAAGCGGCAAGTCCAGATCGTCATAGATGACGAGCACATCTTCGACCGCGATTTTATAGAAATCAAGTAACGGTCGCACCGCTTCACCTGATAAGTTCATATACGTCAATGGCTTGACGAGCACGACACGTTCTCCGTTTATCATTCCCGTTCCGAAGAGGGCTTTAAACTTCGATTCTGAAAGCTTGATCCCGTGCTTCTCCGCTAAGGCATCAATCGCAAGAAAACCGATGTTGTGGCGCGTATTCGCATACTTCGCACCAGGATTCCCTAATCCGACGATACATTTCATATCGATTCCTCATTTCTATTAAAAAAAGTAAACGAACAAGGGTCCGATTTCAATAAACCGGACCACGTCGTTCGTATGCATCAATCAATCAGCTGAAGAGCGGGCTGATTGATTTCTGTTCGTGTACACGGATGATTGCTTCTGCAAGCAAACGTGCCACAGAGATTTGTTTGATTTTGCTTGCACATTCGCGTTGTGTCAAGTCGATCGTGTTCAAGACGACGAGTTCTTCGATCGCTGAGTTCTCGATCCGTTCCATTGCTGGACCTGAAAGAACAGGGTGTGTACAACATGCATAGACTTGTTTCGCTCCGTTTTCGATCAAAGCGTTCGCTGCAAGTGTGATCGTACCCGCTGTATCGATGATGTCATCGATAATGATGGCAATCTTACCATCGACTTGACCAACGATGTTCATGACTTCTGCGACGTTCGGTTTCGGACGGCGTTTGTCGATGATCGCGATCGGTGCTTTTAATTGTTCTGCTAATTTACGTGCCCGTGTGACACCGCCATGGTCTGGAGAAACGATGACGAGTTCGTTTGGATCGATGTTCTTTTTCTCGAAGTATGAAGCGAGAAGCGGTACACCCATCAATTGATCTACTGGAATATCGAAGAACCCTTGGATTTGTGCTGCATGGAGATCCATCGTCACGACGCGTGTCGCCCCTGCTACTTCAAGCAAGTTCGCAACGAGTTTCGCCGTGATTGGCTCACGTGAACGTGCTTTGCGGTCTTGACGCGCATAACCGTAATATGGAATGACGACGTTGATTGTCCGTGCAGACGCCCGTTTCAGTGCATCGATCATGATGAGAAGTTCCATCAGGTTTTCGTTGACTGGTTGGCTTGTCGATTGAATGATGTAAATATCATCCCCTCGGACACTTTCTTCGATGTTCATCGAAATTTCGCCATCACTGAAGTGTTTGACTGAACTTTCGCTGACCGGGATTCCGATGACTTTAGCGATTTCCTCTGCCAGTGGTTTGTTCGAGTTGAGTGCGAAAATACGAATTTCATGTTCTAAGACAGTAGACATGTGTAGGTGGCCTCCATTTGTTTGGGTTTAGACGAGTAGAGCGACAAGTAATGAATTAACGATAATCGGGTTTCGTCGTTTGACGTTCCCGTGCGATCGCGAGACCGTTTTCCGGCACATCATCCGTGACGGTTGATCCGGCAGCAACAAGGGCATTCTTGCCGACCGTGACCGGTGCGATCAAGTTGACGTTACAGCCGATGAAGGCATCGTCCTCAATGATCGTCTGGAATTTATTTTTCCATCGTAATTGACCGTGATTGATCCACAACCGAGGTTGACGTTCTCTCCGATCGTCGCATCTCCGACATAGCTCAGGTGTGCTGATTTGCTACCTTCGCCAAATGTTGATTTCTTGATCTCAACAAAGTTTCCGACGCGTGTGTTCGCACCGAGAACCGCTTGCTGACGTAAATGCGCGAATGGACCGACTTGTGCCGCTGGACCAATCTTGCTATCCGTGACGACGGATTGACGAACAATGGCACCATCTGCCACTTCACTATTGCGGATATCCGAGTTCGGACCAATCGTACATTCTGAACCAATGACCGTGCGACCGAGTATTTGCGTTCCCGGATAAAGAACAGTATCTGAACCAATCGTGACGTCCGGTCCGATATACGTCGAAGACGGATCAACGAATGTGACACCCTGACGCATCCAGTACTCGTTCGTCCGCTTACGCATCGATGTTTCCGCTTGCGCAAGTGCGACGCGATCGTTGACACCGATTGTCTCTTCGAACGTAGGTGCCGCATACGCTGCGATCGTTTCGCCTGCTGCTTTAGCAATCTCAATCACGTCTGGTAAGTAATACTCACCTTGCGCGTTATCGTTCTTGACCTGCTTCAGCGTTGCGAACAACATCTCGTTATCAAATACATACGTACCTGTATTGATTTCCCGAAGTGCAAGTTCTTCTGCATTCGCATCCTTGTGCTCGACGATTTTCGAGACGTTTCCATCTTCGCCACGCACGATTCGTCCGTAACCTGTCGGATCGTCAGCGAGTGCCGTCAAGACAGTCACTTTTGCGTTCGTATCCGTATGATGTTGTAACAATGAAGACAGTGTCTCGCTCGTCAAGAGTGGTGTATCGCCACAGACGACGAGTGTTGCTCCCTGTTCGTTCCCGAGTACGGGTTCTGCCATTTGAACAGCATGACCTGTGCCAAGCTGCTCACTTTGAAGTGCGTATTCCACCGATGTGCCAAGCACTTCTTTGACGGATTCCGCACCGTGACCGACGATGACGACCTGTCGCTTGACGCCGAGCGTCGCTAATTGATCGACGACGTGCTGTACCATAGGTTTCCCAGCGACTGGGTGAAGTACTTTGTAAAGCTTCGATTTCATCCGAGTTCCTTTACCCGCTGCTAGAATTACCGCGAAATGATTCATCCTTGTCGCTCCTCCACGTAAATTAGTGTTGATTTCGTTCTGAAATAGTACACTCGTTCCAACTATAACGAAAATGACCTCGTTATTCAATGATAGGACGAAGGAGAATCGAGGAAAAAACGAGAAAAAAGACAGCTTTTCCCAAGAAGAGAAAAACTGTCTTTTTCTTATGCTTGATCTGTCATTTGGGCAGAAGAGACTTCGTAACCGACGCCTTCTTCTTGATCCTCACGTGCCGCATAGGCTTCGAGTACTGAATCTTCGACCTTTTTTCGCATTAATGCATTGATTGGATGAGCGACATCCCGGAAGATCCCCTCTTGCGTTCGTTTGCTTGGCATGGCGACGAAGAGACCACTGTTCCCTTCGATGACACGCAAATCATGTACCACGAATTCGTGGTCGAGCGTAATAGAGGCAAGTGCTTTCATTCGACCCTCTGCCACGACGCGACGAATTTTAACGTCAGTAACGTTCATTTTGTCCGCACCCCTTTAACCGTTGTCACAACTCTTCGTTGTCTACTTCTACTTACGGCTTAAAACAAATAAAGGTTTAGTCTTTCCCAATCTTTTTACGCATAATTTCCAAAAGTTTGATAATTACAGTATAGTTACAATCCATGCGGCTGTCAATTTCAGGTAGTCTCAGCTTCTGAGAAATAGTGGTCGACGTTTCCACGCTTGACTTGGATTTGACCAAGATCGACGTCGACGTCCGCTAATTTCATTAAGCTGACGTATTCGTTGACCATCTTCTTCTCGGCACCCTCTGCCTCGATCAAGACACCCACACCTGCGACCTTTGCTTCGAACTCGCTCAAGAGACTCATCATTCCGCGAATCGTTCCGCCGGCTTTCATGAAGTCATCGATTAATAAGACGTTCGCCCCGCGTGGTAAACTCCGACGCGCGAGTGCCATCGTCCGGATCGCTTTTGAAGACCCTGAGACATAGTTGATGCTGACTGTTGATCCTTCTGTCACGCGACTATCCGAACGCACGATGACGAACGGCACACCCAGTTGCTCAGCGACCGCATAAGCAAGTGGAATCCCTTTCGTCGCGATCGTCATGACGACATCGACTTTCTTTTGGCTAAAGACAGATGCAAACACTTGCCCCATTTGTTTGACCATTTTCGGATCCCCGAGTAAGTCCGTCAAATAGAGATATCCCCCCGGTAACAGTCGATCTGGACGTGCGACACGTTCACATAGTTCATCGATGAACGGTAACGCCTTCTTACTGCTCCACGTCGGGATGAACATGACGCCACCCGCAGCACCTGGTACCGTGACGAGACGACCTGTTCCCTCATGTTCTAACATCTCACTGACGATATCTAAGTCTTCACTGATCGACGATTTCGCCGATTTATAGCGTTCTGCAAAAATCGTCAATGAGACGAGATGATGGGGATGGTCAAGCAAGTACCGCGTCATGTCGACCAATCGACCACTTCTCCGAATTTTCATTTGTTTTGTTCCACCTCTCCGTAATTCCGAATATTCAATAGTGAATATATCATTTTCATACGGATATTATCAATGGTTTTCGCCTAAAAGACGAACGACGTAGACTTCGTTACAAAAGCCGCGTAATCCATTATAGAGACGTTGTGCTCGATTCTCGTGTTCCGTCAACGCAAAGACCGTCGGACCACTTCCGCTCATCAAGACGCCTTCTGCGCCACAACTCGCCATGAATTCCTTGATCTGCTCGACTTCCGGGTGCATCGGCAACGTGACCGATTCGAGAACATTACCGAGTGACTGGCAAATGCCTTGGAAATCTTGCGCCTTCACCGCATCGATCATCGCTTCGACGTTCGGACGTTTTGCCGTGTTCAAGTCAAGGGCACCATAGACGTCAGCCGTCGAGACACCAATCGTCGGTTTAGCAAGAACGACCCAGCATGGGGGTGGTGAGACAAGTTTTTCTAGCTTCTCTCCGCGACCCGTTGCAATCGCCGTTCCTCCCATGACACAAAATGGGACGTCAGAGCCAACCGCCGCGCCGACTTCCGCCAACTCTTCAAGCGTCAAACCAAGTTGCCATAACTCGTTCAAACCACGTAACGTCGCTGCCGCGTCACTAGAACCACCGGCAAGTCCCGCTGCGACCGGGATGTGTTTCTCTAAGAAGATTTCTACCCCTGTCTTGACGTCGTATTTTTCTTTTAAGATCGCTGCTGCTTTATACGCAAGATTACGTTCGTCGTTCGGAACGTAAGCGTGCTGGGCATTCATTCGAATTTCTCCTGACGGCAGCTCCGTCAATTCTAGACGGTCTGCCAAATCGACTGTCGTCATCACCATATGTACATCGTGATAGCCGTCCGGGCGCTTTGCTGTCGCATCCAGGACTAGGTTGATCTTGGCCGGAGCCTTTACAATAATCGTCATCGTGCCGTTCCTCCTCTAGTTCGTTTCCTGTAGGAATTGTATCAACCTTTCCACAAAAAAAGAAGCGAACATTTTGTCCGCTTCGGAAGGTAAGTTTACGAATTCGCAAATTCGATTTGTACGGAGTCTGTTAGCACGTCGGCGTAGCTATAAGAAACTCGCTCGACATTGTGGCGCTCTGCGTCTAGCTTGACTACAAACACCGAAGGATACGTCTCAACGAGCGTTCCGATTCGGGTTACGACCTTTTTACGACCGCCGCTTGCTTTTAGCGTCAGTCTTTCACCAACATGTGTTTCGAAAACATGTCTGATTTCGTTCAACGTCTTTGGCATACGCTTCACCTCACTAATATTTATTATAGCATATTAAATAAATATTAGAAAGGGGAAATATTATATCTGTTCTAATCGTATCCGTCAACGTTTTTTAATTGGCAAAAGTGCATCCGCTAACTGTGCGAATTCCTGCAGGCTGAGCGTTTCTCCGCGACGACGTGGTTCGATTCCAGCTTCCAACAATGCCGCTTCGACCGCCGCCTTTTCCGTCTTCCCGAAGTGTGTCGTCAAGTTGTTCAAAATCGTTTTCCGGCGTTGTGCAAAACTTGCTCGGACGATTTCGAAGAATAATGCCTCATCCTGTGTCTGTACCGCCGGCTCTTTTCGAATGTTCAAACGGATGACTGCTGAATCGACATTTGGTGCCGGAATGAAGACTTGTTTTGGAACCGTGAAGCAGACTTCAGCTTCCGCATAATACTGAATCGCGATCGATAGAGAACCGTATGCTTTCGTGCCCGGTTTTGCACCGATTCGTTCAGCGACTTCCTTTTGAATCATCATGACGAGCGTCCGAAACGGTGCTTTCGCTTCGAGAATCCGCATGATGATCGGTGTCGTGACGTAATACGGGAGGTTCGCGACGACGGCAATGTCAGTGATGCCTTCTTGCGTGAACTCTTCTGCGACGATCGTCGAAAGATCAAGTTCAAGAGCATCGCCGTGAATGACCTTCGTATGAGGATATGGTGAAAGTGTATCGTCAAGAATCGGTAGCAACCGCTGATCGATTTCAAGAGCGACGACTTTTTTCGCCTGTTTCGCCGATTGTTCCGTCAATGAGCCGATTCCTGGTCCGATCTCGAGTACGCCGCTTTCAGGCGTTAATCCAGCTGCCCCGACGATGTTTCCTAATACGTTTAAATCAATTAAAAAGTTTTGTCCCAACGATTTTTTAAACGAAAAGCCATGTTTCGCTAAAATTTCCTTCGTCCGGTGCAATGTAGCAATGTCTTTCAAACTTCTTCCTCCTCTAATTGTTTCAATGCCGCTTCCCATTCCGCCCGCGTGATTCGGATCGATGCGACGCGTTTGACGAGTTGTTTTGCATTCGGTTCACCAATCGCAAGAATCTGACCGAGACGACGACGACGGATCGAGGCTGCTGGTCCACCAATCAAATCGGCTGCTAGAATCATCTCACGTGTCACTTCGGCAACCGGTGCTTCTTCCGTCTCATAGACAGCAGCGAGCGCCTCTTCGATTGCGGCAGGTGAGGCATGCTCCACACCGATTTTCCCTCGTTTATCTTTTGCTTGAGCACGCGGAAGATAGGCGTGTTTACAGCCTGGTACGCGTTCATTGATTCGGGCACGGATACGATCTCCTGGAAAATCAGGGTCCGTGAAGATGATGACACCGCGTCGTTCCAGTGCCTTCTCGATGCGTTGCATCGTTTGTTCATTAACGGCTGAACCGTTCGTTTCAATTGTATCGACATCAAAGACTTCTTGTAATCGTGTCGTATCATCCCGTCCTTCGACGACGATGACTTCTTTTAAGCGTTTCCGCATGATCTCTCCACCTTCTTCAAACACTCTCGTAATTGTACCTGTTTCCACGAAAAAAACAAGGAAGCGTCACGTGTCCGCTTCCGTTGCACTAGGAATGACCCAGACTTGCAGTTGTTTTCGACCGAACGTCTTCGCTTTTTGTTCTCCATCGACCAAGACATCGATCTTATTTCCTTTGATGGCTCCACCGGTATCGAGGGCGATCGCAAGACCCACTCCTTCGACGTAGACCTTCGTTCCAAGCGGAATGACTTTCGGATCAACCGCGATGATCGGCATCCCTTGATAGGTGATCGTATCCGTCACGTCATACCCGGTCGCTGTCAAGGCACGTCCGTTGTACAAACGACTGCCGTTCGAAGCTGGGTCGTTCGTATACGCCGTCGCTTCGACCATCAAACTCTTCGCACTCGAAAAATCAAGGTCCGCGTCGGCTTTAGGTGTTTCAGTTAGTGGATTCGTCGCCTGCTCTTCGTTAAAGACGGGTGCTTCAGTAGGCGTCTCGATTGGTTTTGTTCCGACCTTGACGACTTGTTTGATCGGTGTCCGTGTCACTTGGTCATCAATCAGTTTCTTCTCTTTGCTAAGACCGTCAGCTAACGTCAATTGATACTTTTTCGTTCGGACACCCGGACGACCAGATGCCGTCACGAGTTGCTCGCCTTCCGGTAAGGTCGGATCCTCGACTTCTTCAATTTCAAACGGCACGAGCTGTTCTTGCGTCAACGTCGCACGACGTGTCGTGTTGACCGTGATCAACGTTCCTTCCGTCACGCGGGTATCGGGATCCGGAGCGACCCGGTCTTCTTTTTGCAGACGGATTCCTTCTCGTGCTAACAATTCCCGAACTGACGTCTCATACGTGTAGATTTGTCGGGCTTTTCCACCAACGACGAGATCAACGGGAAAAGCTTCTCGGTACCGAACTGTCATTCCGTTCGTCAACACAGCGTCAGACGACGGATAAATATCATCCGTATCCGCTTTTTTGATACCACGTTCTGCCAGCAAGTCCTTCACTTGGCGTGCTTGCGTTCGAACGCGACGGGACTCACCGTAGCCCATGATCAGTGTGATTTCTTTCGCCCGCTGAATGACGATCAATCGTTTTTTCGGCAGGTCGGCACTGAGTGCAGGTTCAATCACATCATTGGCACGCGTCGTAATACCGGCTTCTTCAAGTGCTCCATAAACAGAGTCAGCTGTCGTTTCAATTTGTTGTTCTTGGCCATCAATCAAGACAGTCACGATTTGTGGATGATCCATCATCCCATAGACGAGTGCAGCCGCAAGTAGCAGGCTGCACCCGATCGTAATGAACGTTAACGAACGCATCATGGCAAACGGAAGACCCGTTTTGCATTTTCCGTCGTCGCTGCTTCGACGTCAGCGTACATCATGCCACGGAGCTGCGCGATCTCTTCGGCGACGAATCGGACGTAAGCCGGTTCGTTGCGTTTACCGCGGTGCGGTGTTGGTGTCAGGTACGGACAATCCGTCTCAACGAGTAGACGATCGAGCGGGACTTCCTGCGCGACACGTTTCGGCATCTTCGCATTCTTGAACGTAACGGGACCTCCGAGTGAAATGTAGAAGTTCATCGCCAGGCATCGTGGTAATAATTCAGCACTCATGCTGTAGCTATGCAGAATCCCGCCGACTTCTTTTGCATCCTCTTCTTCAAGGATCCGTAACGTATCTTCTGTCGCTTCCCGGTTATGGATGACGATTGGTTTCTTTTTCTGCTTCGCGAGACGGATCTGTTTGCGGAAAGCTTCCTGCTGCACATCTTTCGGTGACGTGTCCCAGTGATAGTCGAGTCCGATTTCTCCGAGCGCAACGACTTTTTCGTGATCCATCAACCGTGCGACCTTTTGGTACGCTTCCTCATCAAAATCAATCGAGTCGACGGGATGCCAGCCGATGACCGCATAAAGATCATCGTACGCTTCAACGAGTTCCATCGCACGATCGATCGTCTTATGATCAAATCCGACGACGATCATCGGTGAGACACCGTTCGCGCGTGCCCGCTCGATCGTCTCGTGGACGTCGTCCGCAAATTGGTCTGCATTCAAGTGAGTGTGTGTATCGATTAACATAGCTGTTCGACTCCTTCTTTAAAAAAATGCCTGTGACATGAAGTCCACAGGCATCGGTTTTATTTTACGCTTGCGCCGTTCGCCATCGTTGACGGGACCGTCGCTAGTTCAAGTTTTCCTGCTTTTTCAGCAGCAAGGACCATTCCTTGTGAGAGTTCGCCACGTAACGTGACCGGTTTTAAGTTCGCTACGACGATGACTTTTCGTCCGACTAAATCTTCCGGCTCATACCACTGAGCGATACCAGAGACGATTTGGCGTGTTTCTTTGCCCATATCGACTTGTAGCTTCAATAGTTTTTTCGCCTTTTTGATTTTTTCAGCCGTCACGACTTCACCGACACGTAATTCGATCTGGTCAAAGACATCGATTGTCGTTTCTGGACGAATATCTTCGTCTTCTTCTTCAACTTCTTCTTCCTCAACACGTGCTGCAGAAGCTTGACGCATCATGTCGACGATTGCTTCGACTTCTTCTTTGACGTCGAGACGTGGGAAAATCGGTGTCGCTGTACCGACTTTTGTTCCTGGTGTGATGTCTGCGAATTTCTCGAGCGCCGCCCAGTCCATCGCTTGTCCAGAGAGACCAAGTTGCGCGAAGATCTCTTTTGGTGAACGCGTCATGAACGGTTGCAACATGATCGCCACGTGACGTAAGACGCCGACGAGATGCACCATGACTGAACCGAGTTCCGCCGTTTTGGATTCGTCTTTTGCAAGCACCCATGGTTGTGTCTCATCAATGTATTTATTGGCACGGCTGATCAATTGCCAAATGTTCGATAGCACGACAGAGAATTCCATGTGTTCCATCGATGCTTCGACTTTCGTGACCGTTTCTTTTGCAAGATCTGACAGTGTCGCATCAAACGGTGTCACATTACCTGTATAGGCTGGGATCTCACCGTCAAAGTATTTCGTGACCATCGCGATCGTCCGGTTGAGTAAGTTCCCGAGATCGTTCGCTAAATCGTAGTTCATCCGCTCAACGAATGCTTCAGGTGTGAACATACCGTCCGAACCGAATGGCACTTCCCGTAAGAGGTAGTAACGAAGAGCATCGAGACCGTAACGATCCGTCAACGGAATCGGATCGACGACGTTTCCTTTTGATTTCGACATTTTTCCGTCTTTCATCAATAACCAACCATGTGCGAAGACTTTCTTCGGTAATGGGAGGTCAAGCGCCATCAAGAGTGCCGGCCAGATAATCGTGTGGAAACGAACGATTTCTTTTCCGACGAGATGAACATCTGCTGGCCAGTACTTATCGAAGTTACCATGATCATCCGTACCATAACCGAGTGACGAGATATAGTTCGTCAACGCATCGATCCAGACGTAGACGACGTGCTTCGGATTCGACGGGACTTGTACACCCCAGTTGAATGTCGTCCGTGAGACCGCTAAGTCTTGAAGACCTGGTTTAATGAAGTTATTGATCATTTCGTGTTTACGTGATTCTGGCAAGATGAATGACGGATTCGCTTCAAAGTACTCAAGTAGACGGTCCGCGTACTTGCTGATCCGGAAGAAGTAACATTCTTCGCGAACGAGTTCGACCGGGTGTCCACTGTCAGGGCTCTTCCCGTCGACGAGTTGTGATTCGGTATAGTACGTCTCATCCGGAATCGAATACCAACCTTCGTATTCACCTAAATAGATATCGCCTGATTCAAGAAGTGTTTCGAACACTTTTTCGACGACTTTCTTGTGACGTGGTTCTGTCGTCCGGATATAATCATCGTACGAGATGTCGAGACGATCCCATAAGACTTTTATCTGTTCGACGACACCGTCGACGAATGCCTGTTCCGAAATCCCTGCTTCTGCTGCTTTTTCCTGGATCTTTTGACCGTGCTCATCGCTACCTGTCAAATACCGGACGTCGAATCCTTGAAGTCGTTTGTACCGTGCCATCGCATCTCCAGCCACCGTCGTGTACGCGTGACCGATATGTAGTTTTGCACTTGGATAATAAATCGGGGTCGTGATATAAAATGTCTTTGCCATGTTATTCCTCCGTTCTCTGATTTCCATCTTCATTATAGGCTATTATACGCTGTTACGGGACTGATGTCGAAACTCACTTTTTGTCGAATCGAAACATTTTTTGACATCAGACATCAAATTACAAAAAAACACACTCTATAGTTTCATTTCCTTTAAAAAGGGAAAATGTATTAATAAATCGTTTCAAATATGGTTTTTTTGAGAAATAAATGACATTTTGATTTCAAGCTATTCAGATTGGTTGACTACTTTTGGAAAGTCTAGTATTCTACATTCTATAGAAACGATGTCGAATTTTGACGATTTTTCAAAAGAAAAAGAGATCCATGACATCAAAGGAGGAACAACAAAATGAAATCAACAGGTATTGTACGTAAAGTAGACGAGCTCGGTCGTGTCGTAATTCCAATCGAATTACGCCGTACACTTCAAATTGCAGAAAAGGATGCCCTCGAGATTTATGTCGACAACGAACAGATCATCCTTAAAAAATATAAACCAAACATGACTTGCCAAGTAACAGGAGAAGTATCAGAAGATAACTTCAAATTGGCTGATGGTAAATTGATTCTTTCACCAGATGGCGCACAACGCGTTCTCGTTGAATTAAAAGATTTCCTCGATCGTCATTACGCAAGCAACGAATAAACAAAAAAGGAAGCTCCTGACGGGGCTTCCTTTTTTTAATCTGCTTCGTGAAACGCAAGGTATAGTTCCTGACGATCCAGTCCCCGTTCCTTGGCGACACGCTTCAACGCCGCGTTCGGCTTTTCGCCTTCTTCGATGTACCGACGGATTTGCTCGAGTGGATCACTGTCTTGGATGACCGCATCCGGTCGTTCTTCGTGTGATCCTTCGACAAGGACGACAAACTCACCCCGAACGTCTTCTGCTGCCCAAGCGCGTAATTCACTCACGCTTCCCCGAATGTACTCCTCGTACCGTTTTGTTAATTCCCGGGCTAACGTCACCTGGCGATCGCCGAGTACTTCCTCGATCCCTTGCAACATCTCTTTCAATCGATGTGGTGCTTCATAAAAGACGAGCGTTCCGGTTTCGTATTTCAATTGCTCTAACGCTTCGCGACGTTCTTTTTTCTTCCGTGGCAAAAAGCCGTAATATAAAAAGCGTTCCGTCGACAGACCAGACGCGACCAGAGCTGTTAACGCAGCGTTCGCACCCGGAAGAACGATGACAGGGATGTCTGCTGCAATCGCTTGGCGGATCAAGTCGCTTCCCGGGTCCGAGATACCTGGCATGCCGGCGTCGGAGACGAGGGCGATTTGTTTTCCTGTCTCTAAGTCAGCGAGGAGTCGTTCGCCGCTTGTTTGTTTATTGTGTTCATGGTAACTGACAAGCTTCGTCTCAATCGAAAAATGTCGAAACAGTTTCATCGTCTGCCGGGTATCTTCTGCTGCGACGATATCGGATTCCTGTAAGATCCGGACGGCCCGATACGTCATGTCTTCTAAATTGCCGATTGGTGTCGGGACGATATAGAGACCGGCTCCTTGCTGTTGATAGCTACTCGTCGCTTTCATGAGGTTCCTCCTTGAATCAAACGTTCTTTTTGTGAACGGGTTAATTGTTTAATCGCATATTCCCGCTTCATTGCCTCTGACTTCGTCGCAAAAACTTCCTGATGAACGAGGACGACCGGTAGACGGGCACGTGTATACTTCGCACCCTTACCTGCGTTATGTGTCGCGATGCGTTGCGTGACGTCTACAGCGTAACCCGTATAATACGTATCATCTTGGCAACGAACGATATAGACTGCATGCTCAGACATCGAACAGTTCCTTCATCTGAGCCGCATACGAGTTGTCCGCTTCATAGACGATGAATGGGGGGAGCACCTTCAGTCCAGGTTTTGCATCCTTGATCCCCTCGATCAACAGCATGTTTGCTTCCTTCCCTGCTTTCGGATAAATCAGCTGCATCCGTTTCGGTTCCAAGCGATACGTCCGCATCAAGGTGACAATATCGAGCAGTCGTTCCGGTCGATGGACGAACGCTGCCTTTCCGCCTTGTTTCAACAAATCAGATGCACCTCGAATGCAGTCTTCGAGTGTACAGAGGACTTCATGTCGTGCAATCGTATAATGTTCACTTTGGTTTTGGTTCGATGTCTCGTTTGCTAAAAAATAAGGCGGATTACAGGTGACAGCATCATAGATGCCGTATCCAAGACGCGTACCCGCCTCTTTGACGTCCCCTTCAATCATCTCAATCCGGTCGTTCAGTTCATTCAAGGTGACGCTACGTCGTGCCATCTCCGCTAGTCGCGGCTGGATTTCAAGACCCGTGATCTGCCCTTTCGTCCGGTAAGATAAAAAGAGTGGAATCGCACCGTTTCCTGAACAGAGATCGGCAATCCGTCCTTGTTGAATCGGGACCCACGCAAATCGTGCGAGCAGTGCCGCGTCGAGTGAATACGAGAAGACGGATGGACTTTGAATGATTTTCCCTTCTTGTCCTAAGAGATAATCAAGTCGTTCGTCTGGTAATAGTTCAAACATGTCGTGCCTTCCTTTCCGAAAAAAAGACTGACTCATGTAGAAGTCAGCCTCTCAATGTTTCGTTAACATGGATAAGCAAAAGAGGCAATCGCCGTCTTTTCGTACTTGTCCATAATGCAAGTTACAGATGTGGAACCCTTCCTGGTACAATCGTCCGAGATTATCGTAGCCCGCACCGACGCCCGCTTCCGCTTCTTCCGCTTCCGTGACCGGCTGTTGTTCATCGCGTTCGACTTTTTCCCGAAGATGATGATTCTCCAGATACAGATGTTGGTTCTCTTCCATCATGTAAGCCAGCTGATCCTTTAACACGCTCAGATGCTCAGTCAGCAAATGAATCTGTTGCTCAATCGCATCGACACGCGTAATGATTTCTTTTTTATCGACTCTCTCCACGCGTATGCACCCCGTTATTCTTTTGGTCGTTTTGGTTTTACGGCACCAACGGATAATAGTTCTTCCATTGAATACGTCAAGACGCGGGAACGATCCTTCAGTTCGATTTGAACGATTTGATCGAGGATGTTCAAACCAACGACGCGTCCTTCGCCTTCAGGTACTGTCAAACGTTTTCCGTAGTCCGGCAAATCACGGCGCATTTCTTCATACGTATCGTTCTCGTATTTCAGGCAGCACATCAAACGACCACATACTCCTGAAATCTTCGTCGGATTCAACGACAGGTTTTGATCTTTTGCCATCTTGATTGAAACCGGTTCGAACTCACCGAGGAAAGATGAACAACATAAGACACGACCACACGGACCGATGCCTCCCAGTAACTTCGCTTCATCCCGAACACCGATTTGACGGAGTTCGATACGCGTCCGGAAGACCGCCGCTAAATCTTTGACGAGCTCACGGAAATCAACACGTCCTTCTGCCGTGAAGTAGAAGATGACCTTATTGCGATCAAACGTGTACTCGACATCGACCAATTTCATATCGAGTTTATGTTCACGGATTTTTTCGACACATACCGCATGCGCATCAAGCGCTGCGACTTTATTTTCGCGGACGATCATTGCATCCTTATCGTCAGCAATCCGAAGAATGGATTTCAGTGGCAACACCACATCTTCTTCGTCCATTTGTTTATCGGCGATGACCACTTCGCCATATTCAATGCCCCGTACCGTCTCAACGATGACTGCTTGTCCTCGTGATAATGACTCTTGTCCAGGTGCAAAATAATAAATTTTGCCCGCTTCTTTAAAGCGAACGCCTACTACTTCTAGCATGTCGCTCTACCCTTTCTGTAAGTCAAACATGAGACGCTCAACTGTTAATTGGGGATTAACATTCGCTTCGACCCGTCTTACTGAGGCAAGCACAGCTTGCAACCAGCGGGTGATCGTCGTCTGGCTCTTGGACCCCATCTGTTCAAGTTGGGGTTTACTATTCGTATAGGTCATACCTTCCCACGCCGGATTCAGTTTCAGACGTAAGACATCCTCAAAGAAACAGGTGACGAGTTCAAGACCGATTCGGACATCCTGACGGTTCTTGAATTGTCCCATCCATTTCTCTTGTACGAACAGTGGTAAATCAGCCGGACGATTCGCTAATTCCTCCATCAATTGTAACACTGACGCTCGCGCATTTACAAACCAGTCTTCGAGTAATGCTTCTTCTGCATCCTCGACTTTTGGATAGACACGCGCTGCCAATTGCGTCAACTCGTGGTCCCGTCCCGTTTTTTCAGATAAAACCTCGCCAATCATTTGACGATCCGCCGGGCGAAAACTTAATAACTGTCCCCGCGATCGAATCGTCGGTAAAAGGAGCTGGGGTTGATTCGTCAACAATAAGGCCACTTTTCCTTCTCCTGGTTCCTCAAAGAACTTCAGCAAACTGTTTGCTGCCTGAGGAGTCATCTTATGGGACTGGGTAATGACATAAATCTGACGATCGCCTTCAAGTCCTCGGAGTGAGAGATCATGCATCAATTGTTGAATCTGTTCTTTTTTGATGGTCGCGCCATCTGGTTCGATTTCATAATAATCGACCAAGTTGCCACTTTCCATTCGCCGACAGCTACGACAGACACCACATGGCTCTACATCAACCGGGGCCTCACAAAAAAGGCTTTTCGCGAACAAGTGAGCCGCTTCAAGTAGAAGCGGCTCATAGTCTCCGGTGAAGATATAAGCGTGATTGATTCGATCGTTTCGTAACGAATTTTGAAGAATCGTCGAAATGACCGATTGTGTCTGTTCCAGTTCATGAAACGTCTGCATCAGAATTGATGAAACCCTTCGATTGGCAAGACGAAGACCGTTGCCCCGCCTACCTGGACTTCAACGGGATACGGGATGTAAGAATCGGCATGACCACCCATTGGTGAGATTGGAGAGACCATCTGTTCGCGGCTCGAACAGTTCTTTTTGATCAATCGTAACAAATCATCGAGACGCTCACTCTGTACACCAATCATGAACGTCGTGTTCCCTTCTTTAAGAAAACCACCTGTCGTTGCCAGTTTCGTTGCTCGGAAATCATGCTCGACAAGTGCTTCCGCCAAACGTAAGCTATCTTTATCTTGAACGATCGTAATGACCATTTTCATGAAAATCTCTCCTTTTCTTCTAAATACGTAATGACATCTTCCACTAAGTCCTGATGAATCGCTTCAATCGACCGATTGGCTTGTACGATCTGTACCCGTTCCGGATCCGATATTGCAATCTGTTGGAAACCTTCATAGACGCGGGCACGAAACGCATCATCTCGCTGCTCGATTCGATCAAGTGCTCCCCGTTCCATCATTCGTTTTTTAGAATCCGTTACCGTTAAATCAAATAAATACGTTCGGTCTGGCGCTAACCCACCTGTTGCAGAATCATTGATTTGACGCACGAGATCAATCGGATGTCCAAGACCATACCCTTGATACGCAAGTGACGCATCAACGAATCGGTCACATAAAACGATTGTGCCTGCCTCTAACGCCGGTCGAATCAATTCCTCGACATGCTGGGCACGAGACGCTGCATACAACAGAATTTCTGTCATCTCTTTCATCTCTTCAAAATCAGGATTCAAAATCAACGAACGAATTTCGTTCCCAACGCGTGTGCCACCTGGCTCACGGGTCGTCATGACGTTATAGCCTTTTTCTTTTAACACATCACTAAGCAATTGTAGTTGTGTCGTTTTACCGGCACCATCTGGTCCTTCGACAGTAATGAACGTACCTTTCATCCTTCAAACCCTTCCTCTATGACGCGTAACGCTCCTCGTTGCAATTGTTCGCCCCCTTGCAAATGAACGGCTACGGTTTGATAATGTCGTAAACGTAGTACCTGTTCCGCCGTAATGCGTTCGCCTCTGACGATCAACGGAATGCCTGGCGGGTACGGAATAATCGTTTCGAGTGAAACATGACCGATACACTCATCCAGCTGACGGAACGTACCTGTTGCTTGTTCTAACTGTTCATAAGAACAAGCTAAAGCAGATACCTGTATTTTACCCATAATTGGTTGCTCGATATACCTTTCAAAGGAATTCCTTCTGATTTCATCATTTGAATGGCTCGTTCGACACGGTGGACCCAGTCAGCCTGCTCAGACTTAGCTAGCGGACGAAGTGGCAAAATACAGACGACGTGATCTCCTAAAGCAAATTCTGCATCGAGTTGAACAGCTCGTAACGCGTGCAGCAACGCATCTCCTGAATATCCCTCATACGTTAATGTCATCCGTGACCAATCATCGAAGCGAAGGACCGTCATATGATCGAACCGTTGAAGTGCTTCGATGAATGCATCATGACTAGCCTGAATATCTGACATACCTTTAACTGTCCATTGTTCACGATAGGAACGGGCGTAATCTAATGAAGCCAGCAGTAAATATGAAGGACTCGAAGTCTGAAACGCTTGAAGCGCTCGCTGTAACTTCCTTCTCATCTTTTCCGAAAATCGCTCATGCATCCATGCTCCCATCGTCAGTGCTGGAAGTGTTTTATGAGCAGACTGGACAACAGCAGTTGCTCCCAATTCAAATGCAGAGCGTACACCAAATGCTTCACCGAAGTGTGCACCATGTGCTTCATCCACTAATAAAGGGAGCCCGTGCGACGCTGTGAGCTGAACGAGTGACGTGATATCAGCAGCTTCCCCGTAATAGGTCGGTGAAGTGATAAACACGCCGACTCCTCCTGGGTATTTCGTAAACGCTTCCTTTAATGTTTCACGTGAAACATGTCCACTGATTCCCGTTTCCTCATGGATGTCTGGTTCAAGAAAGATCGGTTCGATCCCCAGCCATTCTAACGCATTGAACACCGATTTATGGGAATTACGCTGTACATAAACACGCTCTCCTCTTGTTGCTGTAGCGGCAAGCATCGCCCAGTTCCCAACGGTCGAACCATTTACAAGGAAATGACTCGCTTTTGCACCGTAGACTTTTTGCAGCAAAGCTATCGCGTCTGCAATGGCCTCTTCCGGATGATGAAAATCATCTAGACCAGGTAATTCTGTGATGTCCCATTTAAAGAAGTCAGGAAGAGGTGTCAATGTTCCATTCTTATGACCAGGAACATGCCATGAGATGGGCGTTCGATCTAAATGGCGTTGAAGTGCATGTACAATAGGAAGTTCGTGTTTCATGAAAAAACTCCTTTTCCTCTAAAATGATTACACAAAAAGACCGACCTGCAATTTGCAGATCGGTCAAGTGCCTGGCAACGTCCTATCCTCACAGGGGGAAGCCCCCAACTACTTTCGGCGTTCAAGTGCTTAACTTCCGTGTTCGGCATG
>NZ_JBYLRU010000008.1:0-54497 GCF_057772545.1 Exiguobacterium sp. E17S | reverse complement strand
TCCATGAAGTGTTTGACTTGCTCGTTGTTGTGACCGAAGTCACGATTGACGAAGCTTGCGCTTCATTCGTTTTTGTATTCCGTAGAATACGATTTTTGCCTCATCGTTCAGTTTTCAAAGTCCAATATGTCATTTGACGACTTTTAAATCTTACAGTAAAGTAATATGTGATGTCAATTACTTTTTTGAAGTTTTTTTCGTCTGTGACGCTCGCGTTTGGCGTGTGCCTCAGCGACATGTATTAATATATCAACTCTTGTTTTTTTCGTCAACTGTTTTTCTAAAAAAACTTTAGAAAAAAGATAGACCCGCTTGAACCGGTAAAACACTACCCGTTCGCGGGTCTTTTTCGTTACGCCTGTTTTTGCGATTGTCCTTGAGAAGCCGGCTTTTCTTGCAAGCGATGCAGCATTAGAATCTGATACGCATTACAGATTAAAAGTGTCGCAAGCGCCGCCCATAACATCCGTTTATCTTGTGTTGCCTGCAAAGCAGGTACCCATTCGATCAACGTGATGACTGTCATGAGGAACAATGTTGGAATGAACGCTGTAAAGTTCGTTTCCCGTGCTTTCGTCCGCGCGACTAAGAATGCAATTAAAAGCAAGACGACCATTTCACCAATATAAAGGCTCGTCTTATCAAAGCCGTATGCTAATCCGCGTAGATAGACACCATCAAATAGTGCAAATGCAATCAAGACGACCTGGACACGGTTCCAAAGCTTTGCGCCGCGGAATAAATCGAGTCCGACGCGGTGTAAGATCAAGTACGAGAAGAATCCCATCAAACTGATGGCTGTCCACGTACTACTGTAGGAGAGAGCCGTCACATATCCGCTAATCGATTGATTTCGGATATATCCAGGTTCCGCTACCAAGTTAAACACGAAGCCGGCGAGCGTTCCGATTAGGAGCGTCATCCAAAACAGCTTCAAAAATCCTTTAATCTTCATTCTTATCCCTCTACTTTTTCGATGACACGCGTGGCGAGTTCATTATAGTACGTCTCAAATGGATGTTCATCGCGATAGATCGATGGGGCGAAGTCCGCATCGTTCGCATATGGTTGTCCAAGTGGAATCTTAGCTAGAATATCGGTTTTTAACGCTTCTGACAACCTCTCTCCGCCACCACTACCGAAGACATATTCTTTTTCGCCTGTCACTTTGCTTTCAAAGTACGCCATGTTCTCGACGATTCCGAGGAGACGATGGTTCGTCTTGATCGCCATTGCTCCTGCTCGTGCTGCAACGAAAGCGGCTGTCGCGTGAGGTGTCGTGACGATGACTTCCTGACAGCTCGGGAGCATCGAATGAATGTCGAGTGCGACATCCCCTGTCCCCGGCGGAAGATCAAGCAACAAGTAATCGAGATCGCCCCATTCGACGTCTGCGAAGAAGTTATTGAGCATCTTCCCGAGCATTGGTCCCCGCCAGATGACTGGTGCATTATCTTCGACGAAGAAGCCCATTGAGATGACTTTGACGCCAAAGCGTTCTGGTGGAACGATTCGGTCGTTCACGACAGTCGGACGTGTTTCGATTCCCATCATGTCTGGAACACTAAAGCCGTAGATATCGGCATCAATCAACCCGACTTTCTTCCCTGCTCGCGCGAGGGCGACTGCTAAGTTAACGGAAACCGTTGATTTCCCAACGCCCCCTTTACCAGAAGCGATCGCGATGAACGTCGTACCAGATTCTGGTTTGAGAATTGATGGTGTCGTAGCTGCTTGAATTCCGTGATCACCGAGTGCCTCAAAACGGAGTCCCACTGTCTTGAATCCTTTTTCTTTCAGTTCCTTGACGATTTGCTGTTGGAGCACGAGTTGCTCCCCAGAACCGGATTGTGCTAAAGCGATTTTCAGACTGACATAATCACCTTTAATCCGGACGTCACGAATGCCGTTCGTATCTGCAAGCGGGCGGTCAATCGTCGGATCGACGAGCGTTCCGACTACCTCGCGAATTTCTTGTTCATTCAACATAGTGCCTTCCCCCTGAAAACGTTCGATTTAATCCTTATTAGTATAACAAAAATAAGAGAGCGCTTGCACATTTCGACACCGGAAAGGATGACTTTTCCATGTCCAGTGTCGGTTTTCATCATTTTACTCGATCATTCGCTCGTTTTAGAACATTCGGTTCCATGTACGAGGACCCACGACACCATCGACATCAAGTCCTTGACGTGTTTGATAGGCACGCACCTTCTGAGCCGTCTCTGCATCAAAGCGCCGAGTCACGGTTGCTTTGACTGCACGTTGGATCCGTTCGATATCCCGCGGATTCATATTGGCTGCACCTTGATACAACGGACGACCTGGATACGGAACGATCGCACGAGAGCGATTCGGCGTTTCTTCAGACACTCTTAGTAATTCAAAGTGTGGATAGTCCTTAAAGCTCGTCCAGTCCCCACCCCAAGAAAAGCCACGTCGTTTCATCGCAGCAACAATCTTTTGAAAGCTTTGGTCGTTTCGAAACAGCGCTTGTGTACCGTCTTTGGAATATTGAAAGAGGTCGACGGCAATGCCGCGGTTATGATTGGATTGTCCCCCACGTGCATTCGTTACGATTGGTCCCGGTAGTGTCCGTCCTTGTGCGTACAACCGATTCTGTTCTGCAATGGATCGGTACCCTTGTGCGACGCCTACATAAATCCCTTGCGCATGCATCTCCCGAATGACCTCTTGCGTCCGTTTGGCGACTTCTTGCGAAAGTCCCGAAGCATTCAACTTCCGATTCGCTCGCTCGAGTAACCAGCTGATCGATAATGCCATCTATGCTCACTCCCTTTGTCTCCTGTTCCCGAAAACAAAATCCGCTATACTTATGGAATGCAGAATGATTTTAACTCATATCAAAAGGAGCATCCTATGAAAAAACGCATCATTTGGACAATTGGCGTCACCTGTCTCTTACATCTTAGCTTCGTCCTGTATCTGACGCTGCAACCGACTGTCGCTACCGAGACGAAGTTACCGGACAATGCAACCGTCTTAAGTGAAGAAACCTCTTTTACGGGACATGTCGGTCAAGCGACGGCACATACACCTACCCAATTCATACAATCTCTCTTTGTTTGGAGCATCCCGCTGACGATCGTCATCCTCTACGTTCTTCTGACGATATTGCACCGATTACGCTCCACTCCGTCGACTTGACTTGAATCGCTGTTCTGACACCTCGTCAGGAGAGCGGTTTTTTAGTGCACAAAAAACCTCCCACCACAAGGGTGAGAGGGATTCGAAAAGAATTAACGTTTCGAGAATTGTGGTGCACGACGAGCTGCTTTAAGACCGTATTTTTTACGCTCTTTCATACGAGCATCACGAGTCAAGAAGCCTTTCGCTTTGAGTGCGCCGCGGAATTCTGGATCCGCTTGAAGAAGAGCACGTGAGATACCGTGACGGATAGCGCCTGCTTGACCAGTGAAGCCGCCGCCTTTGACCGTTACGATTACATCGTACTTGCCTTCTGTTTCTGTGATTACGAGTGGTTCTTTTGCAGTCATGATCAATGTCTCATAACCGAAGTATTCGCTGATATCGCGACCGTTAACTGTGACTTTACCGTCTCCAGCAACGAGGAAAACGCGCGCTGCCGCGTGTTTCCGGCGACCAGTGCCGTAGTAACGTACATCTGCCATCGTGTAGTTCCTCCTAAATTCGTATTAACCGCGAAGTTCGTAAACTTCTGGTTGTTGTGCTTCGTGCTTGTGTGCAGCTCCAGCGTAGACGTGGAGTTTGTTGAACATTTGACGACCGAGGCTACCTTTTGGAAGCATTCCTTTGATCGCGAGTTCAAGCATGCGCTCAGGTTTGTTAGCAAGCATATCGCGTGCAACAGTCTGCTTTAATCCGCCTGGATGACCAGAGTGACGGTAGTAGACTTTTTTGTCGAGTTTGTTACCAGTTAAAACGATTTTCTCAACGTTGATGAGGATAACGTTATCCCCACAGTCAACGTGTGGTGTGAACGTAGGCTTGTGCTTACCACGGAGAAGTGATGAAACTTCGCTCGCAAGGCGACCGAGTGTTTTACCTTCAGCGTCGATAAGGAGCCATTTGCGTTCTACATCAGTAGCTTTCGCCATGAAAGTTGTGCGCATGTAAAATACCTCCTAAGGAATTAAAAGTTCTGTTTTTGATTTTTCATTTATTCACTAGGTGAATCTATCATAATCTTAGGTGTACGGGGCTAAGATTGTGGTTTCATAATAAATGAAATGCCAATAAACATTGTATGTTTTTTAATAGCCAATGTCAATTGCCTTTTTTCACTCCGGATAGAAAACTTCCCATAGATAGAGTCCATGGGGAGGCGCCGTCACGCCTGCGACGTTCCGGTCCTTTGCCAGCAACATTTTTTTAATGTCCTCTGGTGCAAAACGACCGCGTCCGACGTCAAGTAACGTCCCGACCATGATCCGGATTTGATTATAGAGAAACCCACTGCCCTGGAACCGAAAGACGAGTTCGTCACCGACTGTCATCAACTCTGTCTCGTAAATCGTCCGGACCCGGTTATCCGTTTCCGTCTTCGCGACACAGAACGAACTGAAATCGTGCGTGCCGACGAGATGTGCCATCCCTTGACGGATGCGCTCGAGATCGAGCGGATACGGAATATGAACCGATAGATTCCGACGAAACGCATTTTCTTCACGGCGGACGAAATAGCGGTATTCCTTCCCTACGACATCGTAACGCGCTTCAAAGGTCGGTTCGACCTCCTCGCAGCTCCGGACACGAATATCCGCTGGTAAGAGCGTATTCAGTGCCTTGACGACGTTCTCCGGTGGAATCGCTAGTTCCGTATCAAAATGAATGACTTGCCCGTAGGCATGCACCCTCGCATCCGTCCGTCCCGACCCGATGATCTTGACGGGATGTTTGTGCATCCGCGCAAGTGTCGTTTCAATCACTTCTTGAATCGTCAATCCGTTTGGTTGCACCTGATACCCGGCATAGCCGGTTCCGTCATACTGAATCGTACATTTTAAACGACGCATTAACCGATCCCTCGCAATCCTACTAAACTGATCGTTAGGAGGACGAGTAGGATCATCAGACCTGTATCCCGCATCGTCCACTTGGATTCCCGTAGACGTGTCCGTCCCTCTCCTCCACGGTATCCCCGCGCTTCCATTGCTGTCGCAAGATCCTCTGCCCGCTTAAAGGCGGAGATGAACAACGGAATCAATAACGGAATGATCGCCCGTAAACGTTCCTTGATTGGTCCTGCCGATAAATCAACACCACGTGCTTGCTGTGCCTTCATGATTTTCTCCGTCTCCTCCGCTAAGGTTGGTAAGAACCGAAGCGAAATCGATAACATGAGCGCAATCTCATGCGTCGGGACACGAACGACCTTGAACGGCTTTAACAACAACTCAATCGCATCCGTCAGTTCGATCGGTGAGGTCGTCAGCGTGACGAGTGTCGTGATCGAAACGAGATAGAAGAAGCGTAATGAGACGATGATCGCGAGTCGCAGTCCTTCTTCATAGATCCGGAGCCAGCCGAACTCAAAGAGGACAGCCCCTTCGCGTGTGAAGAACAGCTGGATGACGAACGTAAAGACAATCAGGAAAAGAATCGGTCGCAGTCCCTTTAGAACATAACGAAGTGGTAACTGACTACTCATGAGTGCTAAGAACGTAAAGATGAGTAAAAAGATGTTCGTTGCTGCATTGTTTGCAAGAAAGACGAGCGGAATGAAACAAAAGGCAAAGATGATCTTCGCGAGTGCCGACGACCTGTGCAAGTACGACTGACCGGGAATATGTTGTCCGACGATCATTCGCTCACCCCTTTCGTCATCAACCACTCGATCAATTCGGTCTCCGTCCGGATGTCCGGTCGTTGCAGTCCACGCCGATCAGCGACTTGCCAAGCAAGCGATAAGACGTGCGGAAGATCGAGGTGGAATTGCTCGAGCAATGTCTCTTCTTTAAACAGATCAAGCGGTAGTCCGTCAAACGCCACCTGGGCGTTTTCCATGACGATGACACGCTCTGCATACTCAAGCACCTGATCCATGTCGTGCGTGATCAGGAGCAATGTCATACCGGTCTCTGCATGGAGCCGGGCAAACAGACTCAGCATATGCTTGCGCCCTTGCGGATCGAGTCCTGCCGTCGGCTCATCGACGATCAACACGTCTGGTTGACTAGCGAGTACGCCGGCAATTGCAACACGCCTCATTTGCCCACCAGACAGGTCAAACGGCGAACGACTCCAAAAGACTTCATCGAGTCCGACAGTCCGTAATGCCTCTTTCGCTAATTGCTCAGCCGTCGCGGCATCATGACCGAAGTTCATCGGACCGAACATGACATCCTTTAAGACCGTCTCTTCGAACAATTGATATTCCGGATATTGAAAAACAAGCCCGACGCGACGTCTTAATGGCTTGAGGTCCTGTTTTTTCTTCGGTTCGACGATGATGTCATCGACTTGTACCTTCCCCGCTGTCGGCTTGAGCAACCCATTGATGTGCTGCACGAGCGTCGATTTCCCGGATCCGGTGTGCCCTACAAACGCAACAAGCGCCCCTGACGGAATCTCAAGATTCACATCACGTAGCGCGACTCGTTCGAACGGACTATTGAGTTGATACGTATAATTTAATTCCTGGATTAAGATTGGCATAAACGGTTCACCAATTCTCTTTCATCTAGTATCGTCTCCTCGAGTGAGAGACCTTGCGCCCGTAAACGTTCTTGTATCCGAACAACGAATGGAACATCGAGTCCGATGTCTTCTAAGAACGATGCATGACGAAAGACTTCCTGAGGGGATCCTTCTAATACGATTTTCCCGGCATCCATGACGATGACACGACTAGCCCGTAATACTTCGTCTAATTCGTGTGTAATCGCGATGACCGCCATTGGGTGAGTCGCATGGAGTTCCTGAACGGTCGACATGACCTCTTGTCGTGCTAATGGATCAAGCATCGATGTGGCTTCATCGAGCACGAGAACATCAGGGCGCATCGCAAGCGCCGAAGCGATTGCGACACGCTGCTTCTGTCCGCCGGATAGTTGATGGGGTTCCCGATCAACAAAATCCGTAAGGCCAACGCGCGCTAGACTGTCGTCGATACGACGAACCATTTCCTCGCGTGGCACACCCCAGTTTTCTAGAGCAAATGCCACGTCGTCGCGCACGGTCGTGCCAACGAATTGATTATCTGGATTTTGGAAGACGATGCCGATCGCTCGACGCATCTCCCACAGTTGCTCCGGATTCGCACTTGAAAAGCGCTCAGCAACCGTAACGGTCCCTGTCTCCGGTAACAACAATCCATTAAACAATTTCGTCAGCGTTGATTTTCCAGAGCCGTTGTGACCAACGATGGCGACCCATTCACCTGAACGAATCGTCAGAGAGACCTCGTGTAAGGCTGCTTGCTCCTGTTCCGGATACCGATAGGTGACCTGTTCCAGTTCAATCAGCTTGTCCATAATCTCTCCTCCTTCATCAAATCAATACTTTCATTTTGTAGCAAAAGGGCAGAAGCGGGATACGCACTGCCCTTTTATGGCGAATCATTTAATGAGGATTAAACGAGTTCGATGATGACCATTTCTGCGCCGTCACCACGACGTGGTCCCATTTTCATGATGCGTGTGTAACCACCTTGACGCTCAGCAAAACGTGGAGCCACATCAGCGAATAATTTTTGGATCGCGTCTTGTGCTTTGCCCTCTGCGTTTTGACCAGCAGCTTCACGGCGAACGAACGATGCAACTTGACGACGAGCGTGGAGATCACCGCGTTTACCTAAAGTGATGAGTTTCTCTACGACTGGACGAAGTTCCTTCGCTTTTTGTTCTGTAGTTTGGATACGCTCATTGATGATGAGATCAGTCGCAAGGTCACGCAAAAGTGCCTTACGTTGTGAGCTTGTACGGCCTAATTTCGAGTATGCCATGGATGGATTCCCTCCTTCGTGCAATTAATAGTATTAGTCTTCTTTGCGCAAGCCTAGTCCGAGTTCGTCGAGTTTCGCTTGAACTTCCTCGAGTGATTTACGTCCGAGGTTACGGACTTTCATCATCTCGTCTTCGCTCTTGTTCGCGAGTTCTTGAACCGTGTTGATACCAGCGCGTTTCAAACAGTTGTACGAACGAACTGAGAGATCGAGTTCTTCGATCGTCATTTCGAGTACTTTTTCTTTTTGATCTTCTTCCTTTTCGACCATGATTTCAGCATGGAGCGCTTCGTCCGTAAGACCAACAAAGATGTTTAAGTGTTCTGTCATGATTTTCGCACCGAGTGACACTGCTTCTTCAGGGCGGATTGAACCGTCCGTCCAAACATCAAGCGTCAACTTATCGAAGCTCGCATCTTGACCGACACGTGTTTTTTCAACTTGATAATTTACACGTTGAATTGGCGTGTAAATCGAGTCGATTGGGATTACACCGATTGGCATATCGTCCCGTTTGTTATCTTCAGCCTGAACATACCCACGACCACGGCGTGCTGTCAGACGCATATGAAGTGATGCACCTTCTGCAAGCGTTGCGATGTGAAGTTCTGGGTTGAGGATTTCGACGTCGCTGTCATGCGTAATGTTCGCAGCAGTGACAACACCAGCGCCTTGAATATCGATCTCAAGCGTTTTCTCTTCTTCCGAGTACACTTTGAGGGCGAGTTTCTTAAGGTTCAAGATGATTTGGGTAACGTCTTCTACAACGCCATCAATCGTCGAGAACTCATGAAGAACGCCATCGATTTGGACTGCAGTGACTGCAGCACCCGGAAGTGAAGACAATAGGATACGACGCAATGAGTTACCAAGCGTTGTACCGAATCCACGCTCAAGCGGCTCAACTACGAATTTACCAAACGTAGCATTCTCGCTTAACTCGATCGTTTCAATCTTCGGTTTTTCGATTTCGATCATCTGAACCCCTCCTTGAATATCGTCATGTTGGCCATCGCGTTCAATCGCCAACCGCCTTGTGTACGTTTCTACTGCCTTGCTTGGTCAAACGATCAACAAAAGTCTACTCGAATCCCCGCTCTGCAGTACAAGACGGGTTACACGCGACGACGTTTTGGAGGGCGGCAACCGTTGTGTGGTACTGGAGTAACGTCACGGATTGCAGTGACTTCGAGACCGATTGCTTGAAGAGCACGGATAGCTGCTTCACGACCTGCACCAGGACCTTTAACGTTAACTTCTACAGTACGCATACCGTTATCCATTGCTGTTTTAGCAGCTGTTTCAGATGCCATTTGTGCAGCGAAAGGAGTCGATTTACGTGAGCCTTTGAAGCCCATGTTACCTGCAGTTGCCCAAGAGATTGCATTCCCTTGCATATCAGTGATCGTAACGATCGTGTTGTTGAATGTTGAACGGATATGCACGATACCAGATTCAATATTCTTTTTGACTTTACGTTTACTACGAACGTTCTGTTTGCGTTTTGCCATCTTAGTTTACCCTCCCTTACTTCTTCTTGTTCGCTACTGTACGGCGTGGGCCTTTACGAGTACGCGAGTTGTTTTTAGTGTTTTGACCACGAACTGGAAGACCACGACGGTGACGAACACCACGGTAGCAACCGATTTCGATCAAACGTTTGATGTTGAGTGAGATTTCACGACGAAGGTCACCCTCAACTTTGATTTTGTCTAAACCATCACGAAGTTGGTTCAATTGTTCCTCAGTCAAGTCGCGAGTACGAGTATCTTCAGAGATACCAGTTTCTTTCAAGACTTTTTGAGCAGTCGTTTTACCAACACCATAGATGTAAGTGAGTGAGATGACGATGCGTTTCTCACGTGGAATATCTACACCAGCAATACGTGCCATGTGTGCACCTCCTTGTTTAATTACCCTTGTTTTTGTTTATGCTTAGGGTTTTCGCAAATAACCATTACTTTGCCTTTACGGCGGATAACTTTACATTTTTCACAGATCGGTTTAACCGAAGGTCTTACTTTCATTGTGAATACCTCCTCCTGAAAAAATCGGAGTTTTTATTTGAAACGGTATGTGATCCGTCCGCGAGTCAAGTCGTATGGTGACAACTCAACCGTTACTTTATCTCCTGGCAAGATCCGAATGAAGTGCATCCGAATTTTTCCTGAGACGTGCGCGAGGACCGTGTGGCCGTTTTCTAACTCCACCTTAAACATCGCGTTTGGAAGCGGCTCGATAACCGTACCTTCCACTTCGATTACATCTTGTTTCGCCATCAATTATACCCCTTTCTCTATAAAGTTGATTGGGAGCCCAGACGATTTGTAGCGCTAGGGGCTTTCTACAAGAGCCATTGAGAGATCATCGGTCACAAACACGAGTGGATACTGGCTTATAGAAAGGTGACACCAATAACGCGCACAGCTCACTCTGCATCGACCGTTAAGATCTCGTAGCCGTCGTCTGTGATGGCGATGGTGTGCTCAAAGTGGGCGCACATGCTACCGTCCACCGTCACTACCGTCCAATTGTCGGATAGTGTGCGAACATAGCGTTTCCCGACATTGACCATTGGCTCAATTGCCAGTGTCATGCCGGTTTTCAGGCGCGGCCCTTTCCCCGGTGGTCCATAATGTGGAATTTGCGGATCTTCATGCAAATTTTGTCCCACGCCGTGGCCCACATATTCGCGGACTACAGAAAAATTCGCAGCTTCAACATGTGACTGAATCGCATGCGAAATATCTGTCAGGTGCACGCCAGCTTTGGCGCGCTCCAATCCTTTATACAGAGATTCTTCAGTTACGTCAAGTAACCGCTTCGTCTCTTCAGAGATTGTACCTACCGGATATGTCCAGGCTGAATCTCCGTGATACCCATTGTACTCTGCTCCGATGTCAATCGAGATGATGTCACCGTCCTGAAGTACACGATCTCCCGGAATACCATGGACAAGCTCTTCGTTCACGGAAGCACAGATGCTACCCGTGAAACCATTATACCCTTTAAACGATGGTGTTGCCCCTTGACTTCGAATATAGCGTTCAGCGATCGCGTCGAGTTGCCCCGTCGTGATACCTGGGCGAATGTGAGCTTGAAGCTCCTTATGCGTCCGGGCGACGATTTGTCCTGCTTTACGCATGATGTCGATTTCACGCGGCGCTTTCGTGATGATCATTACTGATCACCAAGGAGTGCCTGAACATCGGAATATACATCGTTGATTGGACGATCACCGTCCAAATTACGAAGATACCCTTTTTCTGCGTAAAAGTCAATCAAAGGTTGCGCTTGAGCGACGTTGACTTCCAAGCGACGACGTACTGTCTCCTCTTGGTCATCTTCACGTTGTACAAGTGCTGATCCGTCGATATCACAGATCCCCTCCACTTTTGGTGGGTTGTAGAGAACATGATACGTTGCTCCACAAGTTGGGCAAATCCGGCGACCTGTCAAACGAGGGACAAGTTTCTCCGGGTCTACACCGATGTGGATGACGTGATCAATTTGTTTGCCCAGATCTTCAAGTAATGCTTCAAGAGCATCTGCTTGTTTCACTGTGCGTGGGAAACCGTCAAGGAGAAAACCATTTGCACAGTCTTCTTTGGCGAGACGCTCACGTACGATGCCGATTGTGACTTCGTCCGGAACGAGTTCCCCTTTATCCATGTATGATTTCGCTTCTTGTCCGAGTGGCGTTGAATCTTTGATCGCCGCGCGGAACATGTCGCCTGTCGAGATGTGGGGGATCGCATAGTCTTCGATGATTTTCGCAGCCTGCGTTCCTTTACCAGCACCCGGCAAACCCATCAATACTAGATTCATGTCGGTAGCCTCCACTTCTATAGCTCTATAGACACAACAGAAAGGAAAGGGATGGTCCCCTTCCTCCCGCCTTATCGGATAAAGCCTTTGTAGTGTCGTTTAACCAATTGACTTTCAATCTGTTTCATCGTCTCTAGTCCTACACCGATGACGATCAACAAGCTCGTTCCACCAATCTGCACCGAGTTCGGTAAGCCAGCAAACTTAATAAAGAATGTCGGCGTCACCGCGATGACAGCGAGGAAGAGTGAACCGAAGAATGTCAGACGGTATAGAATCTTCGTGATGTACTGCTCCGTTTGCTTACCAGGACGAATACCAGGAATGTATCCGCCTTGTTTTTGAAGGTTCTCTGCCATTTGTTCCGGGTTAACCTGAACGAATGTGTAGAAGTACGAGAACGCGATGATCAGTGCCACATAGATCGACATACCGATTGGACTCGTATAGTCGAAAATGTCACGGATCTTCGTTGCCGTCTCCGGACTTGCAAAGAAACTCGCAATCGTTGGTGGCGTCACCATGAACGACACCGCGAAGATGACTGGAATAACACCGGCAGCGTTCAATTTGATCGGCAAGTGTGCCGACTGACCGCCAACTGGTGTCCGGTTCACCGTACGCTTAGCGTACTGAATCGGAATCTTACGTGCAGCTTGCTGAACATAGATGACTCCGACGATGACCGCGATGATGATTAAAAGCAAGAGTACGATATAAAGCACGTTTACAAACAAAGCATCCCCTGCATTTTGGAGCTTCGTTTCGTAAATCTGGCGGAATGCATTCGGGAAGCCCGCGACGATCCCAGCGAAGATGATCATTGATATCCCGTTACCAATGCCCTTCTCCGTGATGAGTTCACCGAGGAACATCAAGAATGCTGTTCCCGCTGTCAATACGAGTGCAATCATAACGTATGTCCAGGTGCCGAACTGTTCGTCGACAAGACCTGGGTAGATACGGTTAAATCCAAGCGCGATTCCAAACGCTTGGACTAAGCCGAGTACGATCGTTCCATAGCGCGTTACCGTTGCTAACTTCTTACGGCCCGCCTCTCCTTGTTTTGCCCATTCGGCAAACTTTGGAACAACGTCCATCTGTAAGAGTTGGACAACGATCGAGGCCGTGATATACGGCATGATTCCCATCGCAAAGAGTGAGAAATTCTGCAAAGCATTCCCGCCGAACGAGTTCAAGAAACCAAGAATACCATTCTGGTCAATCTTGAACACTTCCGTGTTTACCATCGGCACCGGGATATGTGCTCCGATCCGGAACACGATAACCAATGCCAAGGTAAAGAGAATGCGCCGACGAATGTCAGCTACGCGCCACATATTGGAGATCGCTTGAAACATTAGATCACCTCAACCGTACCGCCGGCAGCTTCGATTGCTTGCTTCGCAGCGTCGGAGAACTTATGAGCTTTGACTGTTAGTTTCTTTTCGATCTTACCGTTAGAAAGAATTTTCACGCCGTCTTTCATGCCTTTGACTGCACGAGTCTCGACAAGAAGTTCTGGAGTGACTTCAGTTCCTTCTTCAAAACGGTTGAGTGTGTCAAGGTTAATGACCGCGAACTCTTTACGAGTTGGGTTGTTGAAGCCGCGTTTTGGTAAACGACGGTAAAGTGGGTTTTGTCCACCTTCGAAACCTGGACGAACACCACCGCCTGAACGAGCTTTTTGACCTTTGTGACCACGGCCAGAAGTCTTACCGTTACCAGAAGACATACCGCGACCTACACGGTTGCGTTCTGAACGTGAACCAGCAGCTGGTTTCAATTCATGGAGTTTCATAGTGGGGCACCTCCTCATAAAATTATATCGAACTATTACTCTTGAATTTCTTTTACTGTCACTAAGTGTGACACGTGGTTAATCATCCCACGCATAGCAGCGTTGTCAGGTACGACAACAGTCTGGTGCATCTTACGGAGACCAAGCGTACGAGTAGTAACGCGTTGGTTCTCCGGACGACCGATCATGCTGCGTGTGAGGGTAACTGCGAGTTTCGCCATCTGTTTTCCCTCCCTTTCTTAACCGCGAAGTTCTTCGACGGTTTTACCGCGGAGTTTCGCAACTTCTTCAGCACGTTTGAGTGATGTGAGACCTTCGACAGTCGCACGAACCATGTTGATTGGAGTGCTTGATCCAAGTGATTTTGAAAGAATGTCGTTGATTCCCGCTAATTCGAGAACCGCACGAACTGGACCACCAGCGATGACTCCAGTACCTTCAGAAGCAGGCTTCAAGAAGACGTGACCTGCACCGAATACACCGTTGACTTCGTGTGGAATTGTTGTGTTAACGATTGGAACGTTAACCATGTTTTTCTTAGCATCTTCGATTGCTTTACGGATCGCTTCAGGCACTTCCTGAGCTTTACCCGTACCGAAACCTACGTGACCATTCTTGTCACCAACGACGACGAGGGCAGCAAAACGGAAGCGACGGCCACCTTTTACTACTTTCGCGACGCGGTTTACGGTAACAACGCGTTCTTCGAGTTGATCCATGTTAATTTCTAACTGGCGCATGTAGAGGTTCCCTCCTTTTCTATTAGAATTTGAGACCAGCTTCACGAGCTGCTTCAGCTACAGCTTTGATACGTCCATGATAGAGATATCCTCCACGGTCGAAAACGACTGTTTCGATACCTTTTTCAAGAGCGCGCTCAGCTGCGAGCTTACCAACTGCTGCCGCAGCGTCAGTCGTGTTGCCTTTTTCAAGGTCGAGTGATGATGCAGATGCGAGTGTTGCATGTGTTGCATCGTCAATGACTTGTACGTAAATGTTCTTGTTCGAACGGAATACGTTCATACGTGGACGTGTTGCAGTCCCGATGATTGTACGACGGACACGACCATGACGTTTTTTACGCGTAGCGTTTTTATCTGCCTTTGAGATCATTTATGCCACTCCTTTCCGGTCAATTCGCATTCGCGAATTACTTACCTGTTTTACCTTCTTTACGACGAACGACTTCATCACTGTAACGAATACCTTTACCTTTGTACGGCTCAGGTTGACGGTACGAACGGATCAATGCAGCGACGTGACCAACACGTTCTTTGCTGATTCCGCGAACGATGAGTTGCGTATTCGTAGGAACTTCGACTTCGATGCCTTGTTCCGGAGTGTACTCGATTGGGTGTGAGTAACCGAGGTTGAGTACGATTTTGTTACCTTGCTTTTGTGCACGGTAACCAACACCTTGGATATCGAGTGTCTTAGCGAAACCGTTGCTTACACCTTCGACCATGTTCGCGATAAGCGCACGAGTCGTTCCGTGGATCGTACGGTTTGCTTTCTCGTCGTTCGGACGAGTGACAGTCAATTCATTACCTTCTACGTTAATCGCCATAGCTGGGCTGAACTCGCGTGAGAGTTCCCCTTTAGGACCTTTTACCGTAACCGTGTTGTTTTCAACTGTTACTGTAACGCCTGCTGGGATGACGACTGGCTTTTTACCAATACGTGACATTTAAGACACCTCCGTTCTTTTTATGCGTGTATTACCAGATGTATGCGATCACTTCGCCGCCGACTTTTTGTTGGCGAGCTTCTTTGTCAGTCATTACACCTTTAGATGTTGAAACGATAGCGATTCCGAGACCACCGAGTACTTTCGGGATTTCATCAGCTTTCGCGTAAACGCGAAGACCTGGTTTCGAGATACGTTTGAGTCCAGTGATGACGCGCTCGTTGCTTGCGCCGTATTTAAGGAATACGCGGAGCGTACCTTGTTTGCTGTCCTCGAGATATTCAACATCGCGGATGAAACCTTCACGTTTGAGGATTTCAGCGACTTCACGTTTGATTGTAGAAGCTGGCATTTCCAACTTCTCATGGCGAACCATGTTTGCATTACGAATGCGTGTAAGCATATCTGCAATCGGATCTGTCATAACCATGCGATGTACCTCCTTTCACAACTTTAATGAATTACCAGCTTGCTTTTTTAACACCAGGGATTTGACCTTTATGAGCAAGATCACGGAACTTAATACGGCTGATACCGAATTTACCAATGTAACCGTGTGGACGGCCAGTGATACTACAACGGTTGTGTAAACGAACCGCTGAAGAGTTACGTGGGAGTTTGCTCAAGCCGATGTAGTCGCCTTGTGCTTTCAATTCTGCGCGTTTTTCAGCGTAGCGCTCAACGAGTGCTTGACGTTTTACTTCACGTGCGATCATTGATTTCTTAGCCATGTTGTCGACCTCCCTTATTTTTGGAATGGCATGCCGAGTGCAGTGAGAAGCTCACGTGACTCTTCATCCGTGTTAGCAGTAGTTACGATAACGATGTCCATACCACGGACTTTCGATACGCGATCGTAGTCGATCTCTGGGAAGATCAATTGTTCCTTCACGCCTAGCGTGTAGTTACCACGGCCATCGAAAGATTTTTTCGATACGCCACGGAAGTCACGTACACGTGGAAGTGACACGTTGATCAACTTGTCGAGGAATTCGTACATGCGCTCGCCACGAAGTGTAACCTTCGCACCGATTGGCATACCTTCACGAAGTTTGAAACCAGCGATTGATTTCTTAGCTTTCGTGATGAGTGGTTTCTGACCAGTGAGGAGCTGAAGCTCTTCAACTGCCATGTCAAGTGCCTTAGAGTTCGTAACAGCGTCACCAACACCCATGTTGATTACGATTTTATCGACTTTCGGCGCTTGCATTACAGAACTGTAATTGAATTTCTCCATCATTACTTTGACGATTTCGTCTTGGTATTTAGCTTTTAAACGGTTCATCAGAAAGTGGACCTCCTTTCTTTAAATCTTCTTATTTATCTAAAGCTTCGCCCGATTTTTTAGCGATACGTACTTTCTTGCCGTCAACCACAGTGAAACCAACGCGTGTTGGGTTACCTGTCTTAGGGTCGATGAGCATAACGTTCGATACGTGAATCGGTGCTTCTTTCTCGACAATTCCGCCTTGCGGGTTGAGTTGAGAAGGTTTTGAGTGTTTTTTGATCATGTTAACGCCTTCGACGATTACGCGATCTTTTTTAGGCATAGCTGTAAGGACAACGCCTTGTTTGCCTTTGTCTTTACCAGTCATAACCTGAACTTTATCACCTTTTTTGACATGCATCGTTAGAGCACCTCCTTGTAGGAATTCTTTGGAATTAAAGTACTTCCGGTGCCAACGAGACGATCTTCATGAAGTCTTTTTCACGAAGTTCGCGTGCGACTGGTCCGAAGATACGTGTGCCACGTGGGCTTTTGTCATCTTTGATGATGACTGCTGCGTTTTCGTCAAAACGGATGTACGAACCGTCTTTACGACGAACGCCACGTTTAGTACGAACGACTACTGCGCGTACAACTTCACCTTTTTTGACAACGCCACCTGGTGTTGCTTGTTTTACTGTACAAACAATAACGTCACCGATGTTAGCAGTTTTACGACCAGAACCACCGAGGACTTTGATCGTCAAGACTTCACGAGCTCCTGAGTTGTCTGCTACTTTTAAGCGAGATTCTTGTTGAATCATACGATTGTACCTCCCTCCGGATGTTTATTCACCCGAACTAATTAGAGTTTAGATGATTACTGCTTCTTCAATGACTTCTACGAGACGGAAACGTTTGTCCTTAGATAATGGACGTGTTTCTTGAATGCGTACAACATCACCGATTTTAGCTGTGTTGTTTTCATCATGCGCTTTGTACTTTTTAGAGTAGTTTACGCGTTTGCCGTAAAGCTTGTGCTTTACTTTTGTTTCAACTGTAACTACGATCGTTTTGTCCATTTTGTCAGAAACGACGCGTCCAGTTAACACTTTGCGGTTGTTAGTGCGTTCCATTGAGTGTTCCTCCTCTCAGAATCCGAGTGAATTATGCGTTGTTGATGCCGAGTTCGCGTTCACGAAGAACGGTTTTCGCGCGTGCAATCGACTTGCGCACTTCACGGATACGAGCAGGGTTCTCAAGCTGACCAGTCGCGAGTTGGAAACGAAGGTTGAACAACTCTTCTTTCCACGAACCGACTTTACCGTTAAGCTCTTCAGTTGTTTGCTGACGGAGATCAGTTGCTTTCATTCGTATCACCACCATTTTCTTCACGTTTTACGAACTTACATTTTACTGGAAGTTTGTGTGATGCAAGACGGAGAGCTTCGCGTGCGATCTCTTCCGATACTCCTGCGATTTCGAACATTACTTTACCCGGTTTGACGACTGCTACCCAGCCCTCCGGAGCACCTTTACCTGAACCCATTCGGACTTCAAGAGGTTTTTTAGTGTATGGCTTGTGTGGGAAGATCTTGATCCACACTTTACCACCACGTTTCATATAACGAGTCATCGCGATACGCGCTGATTCGATTTGACGGCTAGTGATCCAGCTAGCTTCTTGAGCTTGGATACCGAACTCGCCGAAGTGTACTGTAGTACCACGTTTCGCTTTACCACGCATGTTGCCGCGGTGAACACGACGATATTTTACACGTTTTGGTAACAACATGTTGTGTTGCCTCCTTCCCTAGACGGATGTGGATTATTCTTCGTTTGCTGCTGCTTTTTTCGTAGGAAGCACTTCACCGTGGTGGAGCCATACTTTTACGCCAATTTTGCCGTAAGTTGTATCAGCTTCTGCAGTACCGTAATCGATGTCTGCACGGAGTGTATGAAGTGGAACTGTTCCTTCCGAATACTTCTCAGAACGAGCGATATCAGCGCCACCAAGACGACCAGAAACTTCAGTCTTGATTCCTTTGATACCAGAACGCATTGAGCGTTGGATTGATTGCTTCATAGCACGACGGAACGATACGCGACCTTCAAGTTGGCGAGCGATGTTCTCAGCGACGAGCTTAGCAACTGCATCCGGGTTTTTCACTTCAACGACGTTAACGTGAACGCGTTTGCCTTTTGCAAGGTTAGTGATGTCTTTACGAAGTGTTTCGATTTCAGAACCGCCTTTACCGATAACCATACCAGGCTTAGCAGTGTGAAGTGAGATGTTCAAGCGGTTAGCTGCGCGCTCGATTTCTACTTTAGAGACACTAGCGTCTTTAAGACGTTTTTCGATATATTCACGAACTACGTAGTCTTCATGAAGGAGATCAGCATAGTCTTTATCTGCGAACCAACGTGATTCCCAGTCTTTGATGATACCTACGCGAAGACCAGTTGGGTTAATCTTCTGACCCACGGTAATCCCTCCTTATTTTTCAGATACCACGATGTGAACGTGGCTCGTACGTTTGTTGATGCGGCTTGCGCGACCCATTGCACGTGGGCGGAAACGTTTGAGCGTTGGACCTTCGTTTACGTAAGCCTCAGTGACTACGAGGTTTTCGATGTTCATGTCGAAGTTGTGCTCAGCGTTCGCGATTGCCGATTTCAATACTTTCTCAACGATTGGCGTTGCTGCCTTGTTCGTGTAAGCAAGAATCGAAAGTGCTTCGCCGATTTGCTTCCCGCGGATTAAGTCTACTACGAGACGTGCCTTACGAGGAGCAATGCGAACCATATTAGCCGATGCTTTTGATTGCATAATGAGTACCTCCCCTCAGATTAACGTTTCGTTTTCTTATCGTTTCCAGCATGTCCTTTGTAAGAACGTGTTGGAGCGAATTCACCAAGTTTGTGACCGACCATATCTTCTGTCACGTAAACCGGTACGTGTTTACGACCATCGTAGACAGCGATCGTGTGACCGATGAACTCTGGGAAGATTGTCGAGCGGCGTGACCAAGTTTTGATGACATGTTTGTCACCAGCTTCGTTGGCTTTATCAACCTTAGCGAGCAGATGGTGATCTGCGAATGGACCTTTTTTCAAGCTGCGACCCATAGTTGTACCTCCCTTTGGCATGATTCAGGAACGGTTCCTACGAACCGTCCAGAAATCATGTAATTATTTTTTAGAACGACGGACGATATATTTATCGCTCGCTTTGTTTTTCTTACGAGTTTTGTATCCGAGTGCCGGTTTACCCCAAGGAGTAAGTGGGCCCGAACGACCGATTGGAGCACGTCCTTCACCACCACCGTGTGGGTGATCGACTGGGTTCATGACAGAACCACGAACTGTAGGACGTTTTCCGAGCCAGCGTGAACGACCAGCTTTACCGATATTGACGAGCTCGTGCTCTTCATTACCGACAGCGCCGACTGTTGCACGGCAAGTAGCAAGGATCATACGAGTTTCGCCTGATTGAAGACGAACGATCGCGTATTTACCATCTTTACCGAGAAGCTGAGCAGAAGTACCAGCTGCGCGAACGAGCTGACCACCTTTACCTGGCTTAAGTTCGATGTTGTGGATCAACGTACCGACTGGGATGTTTGAAAGTGGAAGAGCATTACCGACTTTAATGTCAGCTTCTGGTCCAGCCATGACTTGCATGTCTACTTTCAAGCCTTTCGGTGCGAGGATGTAGCGTTTTTCACCATCGATGTAGTGGATCAATGCGATGTTAGCAGAGCGGTTTGGATCGTACTCAATTGTAGCGACACGACCAGCGATGCCATCCTTGTTCCGTTTGAAGTCGATGATACGATATTTACGTTTGTGTCCGCCACCTTGGTGACGTACTGTCAAGCGACCTTGGTTGTTACGTCCGCCCTTTTTCGAAAGCTTTTCAGTTAACGATTTTTCAGGACGTGAAGCCGTAATCTCAGCAAAGTCAAGTGCAGTCATATTACGACGACCGTTAGTGGTCGGTTTAAACTTTTTAATTCCCATCGAGAGTTCCCTCCTTTTCTACAGAGTTCCGATTAACCGAGGTAATCGAGTTCTTTGCTATCTGCAGTAAGCGTGACGACCGCTTTTTTGCGGCGTGCTGTGTAACCAGCGTGACGACCTACGCGTTTTGCTTTTGGTTTTGAGATCAATGTGTTGACTTTGTCAACTTTCACTCCGAAGATCGCTTCAACTGCATCTTTGATTTGAGTCTTAGATGCCTTCACGTCTACTTCGAATGTGTACTTTTTCTCAGCCATTTGGTTTACTGAACGTTCAGTAATGACAGGACGTTTGATAATGTCGTGTGTGTGTGCCATTATGCAAGCACCTCCTCTACTCTCGCAACAGCGTCCTTCGTAATGATGACTTTGTCATGAGCGACAAGATCAAGGACGTTTACACCTGCAGCGTCAACGACTGTGACACCTGGGATGTTGCGTGTTGAAAGAACGACTGACTCGTTGTAATCAGCAGTAACGACGAGAACTTTACGTTCGATTGAAAGAGCAGCGAATACTGCGATCATGTCCTTAGTTTTAGGAGCATCGATTGTCAATCCTTCAAGAACGATGAACTCGTTGTTAGCGACTTTCGAAGAAAGTGCTGAACGAAGTGCGAGACGACGAACCTTTTTAGGAAGTTTGTAAGCGTACGAACGTGGTGTTGGACCGAAGACTGTTCCACCGCCAACCCATTGTGGCGAACGGATCGAACCTTGGCGTGCACGACCAGTACCTTTTTGTTTCCATGGTTTACGGCCGCCACCGCGAACTTCCGAGCGACCTTTTGTATCATGTGTACCTTGGCGACGTGAAGCTTGTTGCATGACGATTGCATCGTATACGACTGCTTCATTTGGCTCGATTCCGAAAACGGCATCTGCGAGCTCGATGTCTCCAACTTGTGTACCTGTTTGGTTAAGCAAAGCTACTTTAGGCATTCGTTATTCCTCCTTTCCTTGCAAACGGATTAGTTGCCTTTAACCGCAGATTTGATGACAACTTGGCTCTTACGTGCGCCTGGGATAGCACCCTTGACGAGGAGTAAGCCGCGTTCTGCATCAACTTTTACGATTTCAAGGTTTTGAACAGTGATTTGCTCTCCACCCATGCGTCCAGGGAGCAATTTCCCTTTGAATACACGGTTAGGAGCAACAGGACCCATTGAACCTGGGCGACGGTGGTAACGCGAACCGTGAGCCATTGGACCACGTGATTGGTTGTGACGCTTGATTGCACCAGCGAAACCTTTACCTTTCGACGTACCTGTTACATCAACCATTTCGCCTGCAGCGAAAGTATCTGCTTTAATCTCTTGACCGATTTCGAAATCTGCTACTGATGTACGGATTTCTTTAATGAAGCGCTTAGGTGTCGCGTTTGCTTTCGCAGCGTGACCTTTTTGCGGTTTGTTTTGACGACCTTCTTTGATATCACCAAAGCCGAGTTGGACTGCTTCGTAACCGTCAACTTCCGTTGTTTTCAATTGAAGAACAACGTTACCTTCGACTGAAACGACAGTAACAGGGACGACTTCGCCTGACTCGTTGAAGATTTGTGTCATACCGAGTTTAGTTCCTAAGATTCCTTTAGCCATGAGATACACCTCCTAATATTGAATGATTTTGATCTTCTGGCTAGTATCAACTATCTATAGAAGAAAAATTAAAGTTTGATTTCGATGTCAACGCCCGATGGAAGTTCGAGACGCATAAGCGCATCAACAGTTTTCGGTGTTGGGTTAACGATGTCGATCAAACGTTTGTGTGTACGCATTTCGAACTGCTCACGAGCATCTTTGTACTTGTGAACGGCACGAAGTACTGTGTAGACCGCTTTCTCCGTTGGGAGTGGGATCGGACCAGATACAGTAGCACCTGAACGTTTTGCTGTGTCGACAATCTTCTCAGCCGATTGATCAAGCACGCGGTGATCGTATGCTTTCAAACGGATCCGAATTTTTTCATTTGCCATGTTATTTCCCTCCTTTTCGCCTATTTCGTAAATAGACATTCTCCGCGGAAATTTCCACACTAGCCATGGCAATGCCGCCTGGTGTGTCATAACCTCCCGCTTCATCGCGTTGTGTTTGTGACCAACATATTCTATCATACTGAATCACCAGCAAGAATGCAAGCACTAATAAAATAGAATATGTATTCAAGTCTCTCACCACTCGCACAAACACTTTCCTCAGTATATAAGATGTCAGACCATGTTGCAAGACTGTTTTCAAAGAAATGAAAAAAGGTCTTCCGCCACGGGAGACGGAAGACCTTTGTCTTAAAAATTACTCAACGATTTCTGTAACTGATCCAGCGCCTACTGTACGGCCACCTTCACGGATTGAGAAACGAGTTTCTTTTTCAAGAGCGATTGGTGCGATGAGTTCAACAGTCATTTCGATGTTGTCCCCAGGCATAACCATTTCAGTACCTTCTGGAAGTTGAACCATACCAGTTACGTCAGTTGTACGGAAGTAGAACTGCGGGCGGTAGTTCGCGAAGAATGGCGTGTGACGGCCACCCTCTTCTTTAGAAAGAACGTAAACTTGCGCTTTGAACTTTTTGTGTGGTGTGATTGTGTTTGGTTTCGCGAGAACTTGTCCACGCTCGATGTCGTCACGTGATACACCACGGAGAAGAGCACCGATGTTGTCGCCAGCTTCAGCATAGTCAAGAAGCTTACGGAACATCTCTACACCAGTACATACTGATTTTTTAGTTTCTTCGTGAAGACCAACGATTTCGATCTCGTCGTTGACTTTAAGAACTCCACGCTCAACGCGGCCAGTAGCAACTGTACCACGACCAGTGATTGAGAAGACATCCTCAACTGGCATCATGAAGTCTTTTTCAGTGTCACGAGTTGGTTCTGGGATGTACTCATCGACAGCTGACATGAGTTCAAGAATTTTTTCTTCCCATTTAGCTTCGCCGTTAAGCGCGCCAAGAGCAGAACCTTGGATAACTGGGAGGTCATCACCTGGGAAGTCGTACTCAGAAAGAAGCTCACGGATTTCCATTTCGACGAGCTCAAGAAGCTCTTCGTCGTCAACCATGTCAACTTTGTTCATGAATACTACGATGAAAGGAACACCTACTTGACGTGAAAGCAAGATGTGCTCACGTGTTTGTGGCATTGGACCATCTGTTGCAGAAACAACGAGGATCGCGCCGTCCATTTGTGCAGCACCAGTGATCATGTTTTTAACATAGTCAGCGTGACCTGGGCAGTCAACGTGTGCATAGTGGCGTTTTTCTGTTTCGTACTCGATGTGAGCTGTTGCGATTGTGATACCGCGCTCGCGCTCTTCTGGAGCACCATCGATTTGGTCAAACTTAGTTGCAGCTTTACCTTGTGCTTTTGCAAGTACAGCTGAGATAGCTGCTGTTAAAGTTGTTTTACCGTGGTCGACGTGGCCGATTGTACCAACGTTAACGTGCGGTTTAGAACGGTCGAATTTTTCCTTACCCATTCTGAATTCCTCCTCTATGTGTCTAATAATTTTTTATAACTAGGAAGGTGAGTCGTAAGATAACGTACACCTTCCTTAGCTTACACTAATCATAAAAGCGTGACAACCTGTGAAGGATTAGCCGTTCGCTTTTTTGATGATTTCTTCCGCAACTGATTTCGGTACTTCTTCGTAGTGATCGAAGTGCATCGAGTACGTTCCGCGACCTTGTGTGCGTGAACGAAGACCAGTAGCGTATCCGAACATTTCAGAAAGTGGAATCATTGAACGGACAACTTGAGCGTTACCGCGTGCTTCCATACCTTCTACGCGACCACGGCGTGATGTAACATCACCCATGATGTCTCCCATGTATTCGTCTGGGATGACGATTTCAACTTTCATCATTGGCTCAAGGATAACAGCGCCGCTCTTATCTTTGAGTTGTTTGACTGCCATTGAAGCCGCAACTTTAAATGCCATCTCGTTTGAGTCGACATCGTGGTACGATCCGAAGACGAGTGAAGCTTTTACGTCAACGACCGGGTAACCAGCAAGGATACCGTTTTGAAGTGCTTCTTCGATTCCGTTCTCAACCGCTGGGATGTATTCACGTGGAACAACACCACCGACGATTTTGTTGTTGAACTCGAAGCCAGCGCCTTCTTCGTTCGGCTCGAATTCTACGACGACGTGACCATACTGACCACGACCACCAGATTGACGAGCGAACTTCGAATCGATCTTCGCCGCTTGGCGGATCGTTTCACGGTAAGCTACTTGTGGAGCACCAACGTTTGCTTCGACTTTGAACTCGCGACGCATACGGTCAACGATGATGTCGAGGTGAAGCTCACCCATACCTGAGATGATCGTTTGACCAGTCTCTGGGTTTGTTTCAGTGCGGAACGTTGGATCCTCTTCAGCAAGCTTAGCGAGGGCTTGACCCATTTTATCTTGGTCAGCTTTCGTTTTTGGTTCGATAGCGACCGAGATAACTGGTTCTGGGAATGTCATTGATTCGAGAACGACGTTGTCTTTCTCTGCACAAAGCGTATCTCCAGTAGTTGTATCTTTCAAACCTACAGCTGCAGCGATGTCACCCGCGTATACCATCGGGATCTCTTCACGGCTGTTTGCGTGCATTTGAAGGATACGTCCAAGACGCTCACGTTTGCCTTTTGTTGAGTTTTTAACGTACGATCCTGCCGAAGCTGTACCAGAGTACACACGGAAGAATGTAAGTTTACCGACGTAAGGGTCAGTCATGACTTTGAACGCGAGTGCAGAGAATGGTGCTTCGTCCGAAGACTCACGCACGATTTCTTCATCCGTATCCATGTCGATACCTGAGATCGCTTTAACGTCGATTGGTGATGGGAGGTAATCGAGAACTGCGTCAAGCATAAGCTGAACACCTTTGTTCTTGAATGCCGAACCTACGAGTACAGGATAGAAGTCAACTGTCAGAGTTGCTTTACGGATAGCCGCTTTCAACTCGTCGATTGTGATTTCTTCACCCTCGAGGTATTTCATCATCAATTCTTCTTCGTAATCCGCAACTGCTTCGATCAATGATCCACGGAGTTCTTCAGCTTGATCAGCGAGATCAGCTGGGAAACCGTCAGTCACTTCGATGTCAGTTCCGAGATCGTTGCCGTACATGTATGTTTTCTGTTCGACGAGGTCGATGATTCCTTTGAATTCATCTTCCGCACCGATTGGAAGTTGGATCGCGTGTGCGTTCGCTTGGAGGCGTTCGCGAAGCGTTCCGACCGAGTACAAGAAGTCTGCACCGATTTTATCCATTTTGTTAACGAAAACGATACGTGGTACGCCGTAAGTTGTAGCTTGGCGCCATACTGTCTCAGTTTGTGGCTCAACACCAGACTGAGCGTCAAGTACTGCTACCGCACCATCAAGTACGCGAAGTGAACGTTCAACCTCAACTGTGAAGTCTACGTGTCCAGGTGTATCGATGATGTTTACGCGGTTACCTTTCCATTGAGCAGTTGTTGCTGCCGATGTAATCGTGATCCCACGCTCTTGCTCTTGCTCCATCCAGTCCATTTGTGAAGCACCTTCGTGCGTTTCACCAATCTTGTGGATACGACCCGTGTAATACAGGATACGCTCAGTCGTTGTTGTTTTACCAGCATCGATGTGAGCCATGATCCCGATGTTACGAGTGTTCTTAAGGGAGAATTCTCTTGCCATCTTTAAACATTCTCCTTTCGCATTTTAGTTTAGTGGTCGTGTGTTGCCACACGTCATGACTATACCCGAAAGCCACCTCATAATTCCATTAAAAATGGCATGCATGAGGTGGTGATTTTCGGAATTACCAGCGGTAGTGAGCAAACGCTTTGTTCGCTTCCGCCATTTTGTGCATATCTTCGCGCTTCTTAACAGAAGCACCAGTGTTGTTTGCAGCGTCCATGATTTCGTTAGCAAGGCGCGCATCCATAGTTTTTTCGTTACGGAGACGTGAGTAGTTCACGAGGTAACGAAGTGCGAGTGTCGTACGACGCTCTGGGCGAACTTCGACAGGAACTTGATAGTTAGCTCCACCTACACGGCGTGCTTTAACTTCAAGAACTGGCATGATGTTGTTCATCGCTTCTTCAAAGACTTCCATTGCATCGCGACCTGAACGTTCAGCGATAGTTTCGAAAGCTTTGTATAAGATTTGTTGAGCAGTACCTTTTTTACCATCTAACATAAGACGGTTGATAAGGCGGGTAACGAGTTTAGAGTTGTAGATCGGATCAGCCATTACATCACGACGTTCTGCTTGACCTTTACGTGGCATTCCGAGTCCCTCCTTTCATATAGTGAGGTGATATCTTAAGATATCTAGATTATTTTTTAACTTTAGGACGTTTAGTACCGTATTTCGAACGACCTTGCATACGGCCGTCAACACCAGCTGTATCAAGCGCACCACGAACGATGTGGTAACGTACCCCTGGTAAGTCTTTTACGCGGCCGCGCGGATAAGAACAACACTGTGCTCTTGAAGGTTGTGGCCGATACCTGGGATGTAAGCTGTTACTTCCATTGTGTTCGTCAAACGTACACGTGCGTATTTACGAAGAGCCGAGTTCGGTTTCTTCGGAGTCATTGTACCTACACGAGTACAAACACCACGTTTTTGTGGTGAGCTGATGTCAGTACGAGCTTTAATGAAGCTGTTGTACCCTTTGTTCAGCGCTGGCGAATCTGATTTCACAACTTTTGATTGACGTCCTTTACGGACTAATTGGTTGATAGTAGGCATCTTTGAGATCCTCCCTTCCTGAATTCATGACAAATTTCAAAACCACCGAGCCGGGTGGTTCATCGAAAGTCATAATGAAACGTTTTGCGTGGCTCAGGCATTCCATCGCCACACAAAACGCATTATCAAACTTTCTTAATGGCAACAGCGGTTGCTGCGACATCGATTCCACAAGCTTTTCCAAGCTCTTGCTTAGAAGGAACATTCACGACTGGAACGTTTGCTTGTTTCGCCGCATCGAGCAATGCTTGTTTTACGTGTTCATCTGCGTCATCCGCAATGATCACTTCCGACGCCTTGCCAGATCGCAATGCTTTGAGCGTTTGCTTTTGACCGACAAACTTCAAATCTGCGCCGACTACTTTTTTGTAAGACATGAAGATATCCTCCAAAATAACACAGCCGGTTGGCAACACTATATCATAGTAGCACCGCCATACCGGCGTGTCAAGGCGTTTTATTCTACCGGAGAATCGGCTTCTACAGGTGCTTCGCCAGCTACTTCGAGATCGATCTGACGGTAACGTGACATCCCAGTACCAGCTGGAACTAACTTACCGATGATGACGTTCTCTTTCAAGCCGCGAAGGTAGTCGCTCTTCCCTTTAATCGCTGCATCTGTAAGGACACGAGTCGTTTCTTGGAACGACGCAGCCGATAGGAATGAATCTGTTTCAAGTGACGCTTTCGTGATACCGAGAAGAACTGGTTTCGCCGAAGCGAGAGCTTTCCCATTACGGAGCGCTTCTTTACAAGCTTCCTTGAACGTGCTGATATCGACGAGCGAACCTGGTAAGAGTGAAGTCTCACCAGACTCGATGACACGTACGCGACGGATCATTTGGCGAACCATGACCTCGACGTGTTTGTCACCGATCTCAACCCCTTGCATCCGGTATACTTTTTGAACTTCTTGAAGCAAGTAGTTCTGAACGCCGGATACACCTTTAACGTTCAAGAGTTCTTTCGGATCGATCGAACCTTCCGTGAAGACTTGACCAGCTTTGACCTCGTCCCCGAGCTGAACACGTAGACGCGAACCGAATGGGATCGTGTATGTGCGTGTTTCGCTGAGTCCTTGGACCGTCAATTCACGTTTGTCACGCGATTCCGTGAAGTCGATGACTTGACCATCGATTTCCGAGATGACCGCTTGACCTTTCGGGTTACGCGCTTCGAACAACTCTTGGATACGCGGAAGACCTTGTGTGATATCGTCCCCGGCAACCCCACCTGTGTGGAAGGTACGCATCGTAAGCTGCGTTCCTGGCTCACCGATTGATTGTGCCGCGATGATACCGACAGCTTCGCCGACTTCGACGTCGTTGCCTGTTGCCAAGTTACGTCCGTAACATTTCTTACAGACACCATGGCTTGTGTTACATGTGAAGGCAGTACGGATCTCAACGTTATCGACACCAGCGTCAGTGATGACACGCGCGATGTCTTCATCGATGAGTTCGTTCGTTGAAACGAGGACTTCTCCTGTTTCAGGGTGAACGACGTTTTCGAATGCCGTACGGCCGACGAGGCGGTCGTAGAGGCTTTCGATCTCTTCCGTTCCTTCACGGAGTGCTGTGACGCGGATACCACGATCCGTTCCACAATCATCTTCACGGATGATGACGTCTTGAGCAACGTCAACGAGACGACGAGTCAGGTAACCTGAGTCAGCCGTTTTCAAGGCTGTATCGGCAAGACCTTTACGTGCACCGTGTGTTGAGATGAAGTATTCCTGTACCGTTAGACCCTCACGGAACGATGATTTGATCGGGAGCTCGATGATCCGTCCACTTGGAGCGGCCATGAGTCCACGCATACCAGCGAGCTGCGTGAAGTTCGACGCGTTACCACGGGCACCGGAGTCACTCATCATGAAGATCGGGTTGAGACGGTTGAGGGATTTCATCAGACGAGACTGAATTTCATCCTTCGCATCATTCCACGATTTAACGACGCGCTCATAGCGCTCGTCTTCTGTGATGAGACCACGACGGTACGATTTCATGACGCGGTCGACATTGTCCTGCGCTTCAACAAGAATTTCTTGTTTATCCGGAAGAACGATGATGTCCGCGATCCCTACCGTGATACCGGCACGAGTCGAGTGTTTGAATCCGAGGTTTTTCATGCGGTCGAGCATGCGACTTGTTTCTGTTGTCTCAAACCGTTTGAAGACTTCCGCGATGACATTTCCAAGGAATCCTTTTTTGAACGGGTCGATGATCGGACGGTTCTTCAGTTCTGCCGCGACATCTGTTCCTTTTTCAAGGAAGTACTTGTCTGGCGTCGCTTCTTGAAGGTTCGTCATCGTTGGTTCGTTCAAGTAAGGGAACGTCGTTGGGAGGATCTCGTTGAAGATCAACTTACCGACTGTTGTAATCAATAATTTCTCGTTTTGCTCTTCCGTGAATGTCGGGTTCTTCAGAACGCCGGCTGGAATCGCAACACGTGTATGGAAGTGCGCATAACCGTTTTGGTAAGCGATGAGCGCTTCGTTCACTGTCGAGAAGATTTTACCTTCGCCGATCGCGTTTTCGCGCTCGAGCGTGAGGTAGTAGTTACCGAGGACCATATCCTGCGATGGTGTAACAACAGGTTTACCGTCTTTCGGGTTCAAGATGTTTTGTGCAGCGAGCATGAGAAGACGCGCTTCTGCTTGTGCTTCTGCCGAAAGTGGTACGTGAACCGCCATTTGGTCACCATCGAAATCGGCGTTGTATGCCGTACATACGAGTGGGTGAAGGCGAATCGCGCGTCCTTCGACGAGCGTTGGTTCGAACGCCTGGATACCGAGACGGTGAAGTGTCGGTGCACGGTTCAAGAGAACCGGATGCTCACGGATGACTTCTTCGAGGACATCCCAGATTTCAGGTTGAACGCGCTCGATTTTCCGTTTCGCACTCTTGATGTTCGGTGCGATGCCACGAGAGACGAGTTCTTTCATGACGAACGGTTTGAAGAGCTCAAGGGCCATTTCTTTTGGAAGACCACATTGATACATCTTCAGGTTTGGACCAACGACGATAACCGAACGACCAGAGTAGTCGACACGTTTACCGAGCAAGTTTTGACGGAAACGTCCTTGTTTCCCTTTCAACATGTGTGAAAGTGATTTAAGTGGACGGTTACCTGGTCCAGTGACTGGACGACCACGACGACCGTTATCGATCAAAGCATCGACTGCTTCTTGAAGCATCCGTTTTTCATTCTGAACGATGATGTTCGGAGCGCCAAGGTCAAGAAGACGCTTGAGACGGTTGTTACGGTTGATGACGCGGCGGTACAAGTCGTTCAAGTCAGACGTTGCGAAACGTCCGCCATCGAGTTGAACCATCGGACGAAGTTCCGGTGGGATGACTGGAAGTACTTCAAGCACCATCCATTCTGGATTGTTGCCTGAGTTACGGAACGCATCGAGGACTTCAAGGCGTTTGATCGCACGCGTACGACGTTGTCCTTGAATCATACGAAGCTCTTCACGTAATGCAGCGACTTCTTTATCGAGTTCCACGTCACGGAGCAATTTACGAACTGCTTCCGCACCCATTTCAGCAGTGAACGAACGACCGAACTTCTCACGATATGCACGGTATTCTTTCTCTGAAAGGAGTTGTTTCTTCTCAAGTGTCGATTCGCCTGGATCTGTGACGACGTACGACGCGAAGTAGATGATCTCTTCTAACGCACGCGGTGACATGTCGAGGACGAGTCCCATACGGCTAGGAATTCCTTTGAAGTACCAGATGTGCGAAACCGGTGCTGCGAGCTCGATGTGACCCATGCGCTCACGACGGACTTTCGACTTCGTGACTTCAACGCCACAGCGGTCACAAATGATTCCTTTATAGCGGATCCGTTTGTATTTACCACAGTAACATTCCCAGTCTTTTGTTGGACCAAAAATACGTTCACAGAACAAACCGTCTTTCTCCGGTTTGAGTGTACGATAGTTGATCGTCTCCGGCTTTTTCACTTCCCCGAAAGACCATGAACGGATCTTTTCGGGGGAAGCGAGGCCGATTTGCATATATTCAAATCTATTAACATCTACCAAGGGGTGGACCTCCCTTTCGCTTATTCCTCTTCAGTAACAACTGGTGCGACAGGCGCTTGAACTTCTTCGAGTGCTGGAGTCGCGTTCGGGATATTGTCCTCGTCTTCGTCGCGCATTTCGATCTCTTCATCATCAGCAGACATCATCTTGACGTCCATACCGAGTGATTGAAGCTCTTTAATGAGGACTCGGAACGATTCCGGTACGCCCGGTTGTGGTACATTCTCACCTTTGACGATTGCTTCGTACGCTTTAACACGACCGATCGTGTCATCCGACTTGATTGTAAGGATCTCTTGGAGCGTGTAGGCTGCGCCGTATGCTTCAAGTGCCCATACTTCCATCTCACCGAAACGCTGACCACCGAACTGGGCTTTACCACCGAGCGGTTGTTGTGTGACGAGTGAGTATGGTCCTGTCGAACGTGCGTGAAGTTTATCATCGACCATGTGAGCAAGTTTAATCATATACATGACACCGACAGAGATGCGGTTATCGAACGCTTCACCCGAACGGCCATCATAAAGGACAGTCTTCGCGTCGCGATCCATACCTGCTTCTTCAATCGTTGCCCAAACATCTTCCTCACGCGCACCATCGAATACCGGTGATGCGACTTTGATGCCGAGTTGACGTGCTGCCATCCCGAGGTGAAGCTCGAGCAACTGCCCGATGTTCATCCGTGATGGAACCCCAAGTGGGTTCAACATGATGTCAATTGGCGTACCGTCTGGCATGTACGGCATGTCTTCTTCTGGAAGGATACGCGAGATAACACCTTTGTTACCGTGACGACCCGCCATTTTGTCACCCTCGTGAATCTTACGCTTCTGAACGATGTAAGCACGGATCAACTGGTTGACACCAGGTGAGAGCTCGTCCCCATTATCGCGGTCGAAGATTTTGACGTCGAGGATGATTCCATCACCACCGTGTGGTACACGGAGAGATGTATCACGGACTTCACGTGCTTTTTCACCGAAGATTGCATGAAGAAGACGTTCTTCCGCTGTCAATTCCGTTACACCCTTCGGCGTAACTTTACCGACGAGGATATCGCCGTCCTTGACTTCCGCACCGACGCGGATGATTCCGCGATCGTCGAGGTTTTTCAAGGCATCATCACCGACGTTCGGAATATCACGTGTGATTTCTTCCGGTCCGAGTTTCGTATCACGCGACTCACATTCGTATTCTTCGATGTGGATCGATGTGTAGACGTCGTCTTTAACAAGACGCTCACTCATGATGACAGCATCCTCATAGTTGTAACCATCCCATGTCATGAAACCGACGAGTACGTTACGACCAAGCGCAAGTTCCCCACCGTCCATCGATGGACCATCTGCAAGGATCTCGCCTTTATCGACTGGGTCGCCTGCTTTGATGATTGGTTTTTGGTTATAACACGTTCCTTGGTTAGAACGGATGAATTTTTGAATCTTGTAACGGTCGAGTTCACCTTCAACGATGTTGCCATCGACTTCCGTCGTACGACGGACAAGGATTTCACGCGCCGTGACACGCTCAGCGATCCCTGCGTGCTTCGCAACGACAGCGGCTCCTGAGTCTTTCGCAGACACGTACTCCATTCCTGTACCGACAATCGGAGATTCCGGGTTCAGAAGTGGGACGGCCTGACGCTGCATGTTCGCTCCCATGAGGGCACGGTTCGAGTCATCGTTCTCAAGGAACGGGATACAAGCCGTTGCGGCAGATACAACCTGCTTCGGCGATACGTCCATGTAATCGACACGTGCTGGTTCGACAGACAAGTTTTGTCCACGGAAACGTGAAAGGACGTGTGAATCTTTGAACGTCTTCTCTTCCGTCAACAACATGTTTGCCTGTGCGACGACGTAGAGATCCTCTTCGTCAGCAGTCATGTAGTGGATTTCATCCGTGACGACGCCCGTTTCCGGATCGACACGACGATATGGCGCTTCGATGAAGCCGTACTCATTGACCTTCGCGTACGAAGACAACGAGTTGATCAAACCGATGTTTGGTCCCTCTGGCGTTTCGATCGGACACATACGGGAATAGTGCGAGTAGTGTACGTCACGAACTTCGAAACCAGCGCGCTCACGTGTCAAACCACCCGGTCCGAGTGCTGAAAGACGACGTTTGTGCGTCAATTCCGCAAGCGGGTTCGTTTGGTCCATGAACTGAGACAACTGCGAGCTACCGAAGAACTCTTTAATCGATGCGATAACTGGACGAATGTTGATCAATGCCTGTGGCGTGATCGCATTCTGATCCTGAATCGACATCCGTTCCTTAACGACACGTTCCATCCGTGAGAGACCGATCCGGAATTGGTTCTGGAGCAGCTCACCGACTGAACGAAGACGACGGTTACCGAGGTGGTCGATATCGTCTGTCGTACCGACTTCATGCAACAAGTTGAAGAAGTAGTTGATGGCAGCAATCATGTCAGCAGGCGTGATGTGCTTGATGTCACGATCGATGTTACCGTTACCGATGATATTGATGATGCGTTCACCTTCAGCATCGTCCGGTGCGAACACCTTGATTGACTGTAAGTTGAAAGCCTCACCCTGCGTCACGCCGCCTGTAGGCGTCGCTTCGATGTAACCAACGGATCCTTCAAGGAATGGAAGGACTTTATCGAGCATACGACGATCAAGGACCGTTCCTGCTTCCGCGATGACTTCACCTGTCTCAGGATCAACAAGCGTTTCCGCAAGTTTTTGACCGAAGAGACGGTTCTTAAGATGAAGCTTTTTATTGATTTTATAACGACCAACGTTTGCCAAATCATAACGTTTCGGGTCAAAGAAGCGCGATACGAGCAACGCTTTTGCGTTTTCGACTGTCGGCGGCTCTCCCGGACGTAGACGCTCATAAATCTCGATGAGGGCTTTTTCCGTTGATTCCGTATTATCTTTTTCAAGTGAATTCCGGAGGTACTCATCATCACCGATAAGATCGATGATTTCCTGATCCGTACCGAAACCAAGAGCACGTAAAAGAACCGTTACTGGAATCTTACGCGTGCGATCAATGCGAACATAAACGATGTCTTTCGCGTCTGTCTCGAGCTCGAGCCATGCACCACGGTTTGGGATGACTGTTGCGGAGAATCCACGCTTACCGTTCTTATCTAACTTATTGTTGTAATAAACACTTGGCGAACGAACAAGCTGCGAAACGATTACGCGCTCCGCTCCATTGATGATGAATGTTCCCGACTCCGTCATAAGCGGGAAGTCACCCATGAAGACTTCTTGTTCTTTCAATTCACCCGTCTCTTTATTTTGAAGACGGACTTTAACGCGTAGTGGTGCCGAATAGGTCACGTCGCGCTCTTTCGATTCATCGATCGAATACTTCGGCTCTCCGAGCGAGTAGTCGATGAATTCTAATACGAGATTCCCTGTGAAATCGGAAATCGGCGAAATGTCATGAAACATCTCACGAAGACCTTCCCGCAGGAACCACTCATACGAATTCGTTTGAATCTCGATTAAGTTTGGAAGTTCCAATACTTCGCTGATACGTGCATAGCTTCTTCTCTGACGGTGACGACCGTACTGAACAAGTTGACCAGTCAACTGATTCACCTCTCAGACCCACTTCTTCTTATAGAGAAGGACGGGTGTAATATCGAACATTGAAGCCATTTTTTGATTGATAAGCGCAAAAAAGCGACGTCTTGTCTACTCAATCATCTGTAGTCGAGAACGCCAGCTGCTTTCAAACATCTTATCCAAAAATCACTCCAATGGCATTTTATAATACTATCATAGACACAACATGCGGTCAACGACAAATCCTTCGATTTGTCAAGACCGAATTGATTTAAATATCGAGTACCCTTATCGCGGGTAACTGTCTCACACATACCGAATACGTCTTCCATCAATTTCTTCGCTGATGGTCCACCTTGTTTCTTTTGAATGACGACCCAAAGCTCGCCGCCGACTACAAGGTGATCATACGCTTCCCGGAGAATACGATGAACGACCGTTTTTCCCGCCCGAATCGGTGGATTCGTCACGATCGCTGCGAATGTCGATTCGCCTACCCCATCATACCCGTCACTCACACCGGTCGTCACGGAAACACCGTTCGCGCGCGCATTGTCTGCCGCTAGTTCGAGCGCCCGTTCATTGACATCGATCAAGTGTGCCGGACGACCCGTCGACTTCGAAAGCGCGATGCCCATCGGTCCGTATCCGCAACCGACATCCAAGATATCTCCCGCTACAGCCGGTTCCGTGAATGCCTCGATCAACAGACGGGAACCAAAATCGATTCCGTTCTTCGAAAAGACACCATGATCCGATGTAAAGCGGAGCGTCTGACCACGCAGAACATATTCCCACGTCTTCGGATCTCGTTTCGATGAAGGGTCATTCGTATAATAATGATCCGCCATGTTTCCTTCCCCTCTCATGTAAAAGATGAAAACAAAAGAAGCTCGCAATGCGAGCTTCTCTTGTTTCTACGGAAGAAGAAAATTACTTAACTTCTACAGTAGCGCCAGCTTCTTCAAGCTTAGCTTTCATTGCTTCAGCGTCTTCTTTCGAAACGCCTTCTTTAACTGGTGCTGGAGTTCCGTCTACGAGAGCTTTCGCTTCTTTAAGACCGAGACCAGTCAATTCGCGAACTGCTTTGATGACGTTGATTTTACCAGATCCAGCGTTAGTAAGGATAACGTCGAATTCAGTTTGCTCTTCAGCTGCTGCGCCTGCGCCAGCACCTGCAACTGCTACTGGAGCTGCTGCTGATACGCCGAATTCTTCTTCGATTGTTTTTACGAGTTCGTTAAGTTCAAGAACAGTCATGCCCTTGAGGTCTTCGATAAATTGCTCTTTGTTGAAAGCCATTATGGTTTTCCTCCTTTGATTTAGCCCACGTTGGGGTGTGAAAATTGTGTTGGTTGCCTATCCCGCTAAGCAGAAATTAAGCAGATTGTTCTTCTTTTTGCTCTGCGATTGCGTTCGTTGCCACCGCGAGTCCACGGATTGGCGCTTGAAGCACGCTGAGGAGCATCGAAAGGAGACCTTCGCGTGATGGAAGTTCCGCAAGGGCTTTGACATCTTCTACTGAAGTGACTTTGCCTTCGATGATACCACCTTTAAGTTCGAGAGCCTTGTGCGTTTTAGCGAAGTCGTTCAAGATCTTAGCTGGCGCGATAACGTCTTCATTGCTGAAGGCGATCGCACTAGGACCTGTGAAGACTTCATCAAGACCTTCGAGGTTGCTTTGAACTGCCGCGCGGCGGAGGAGACCGTTTTTGTAAACTTTGAATTCAACGCCCGCTTCGCGGAGTTGTTTACGAAGTTCAGTGACTTCTTCTACTGTGAGACCACGGTAGTCGACGACAACTGTTCCTGCGCTCGCTTGGAGTTTCTCAGCGATCTCAGATACGAGATCCGCTTTGACAGCGATAACTTTTTCGTTTGCCATTTCTGTTGCACCTCCTGGTAGATGAAATGTACCGGTGCGAGGGGCTGCTCGATTTCAAATAAAAAGCCTCCGTCTGCAGAGCAGAGGAGGCGTAATCGTCAAAAAGGATACCTGAACAAACAGGCTCTCTGAGCAAGAACACCTCGGAAGGATTTATGCCCATGTGAGCACCTTCTGTCTACGGTATGTCGAAATATATCAACGTTTTATACTGTAACAGCGTTCTTAGAACGTTGTCAAGTTCGTTTTAGACGAAATTATTTCGCGAAGTCAGCTGAAGATACTTTTACACCAGGACCCATTGTAGAAGCGATCGCGATGTTCTTAAGGTATACACCTTTAGCAGTAGCAGGCTTAACTTTTACGAGAGTTTCGATAACTGTGTTGATGTTATCAACGAGTTTCTCGTTATCGAATGATTTTTTACCGACAGGAACGTGGATGTTACCTGATTTGTCGACACGGTACTCAACTTTACCAGCTTTGATATCGTTGATTGCTTTTGTGACGTCAAATGTAACTGTACCTGTTTTCGGGTTTGGCATGAGGCCTTTTGGTCCGAGAACGCGACCAAGTTTACCAACTTCACCCATCATGTCTGGTGTCGCGACGATAACGTCGAAGTCGAACCATCCTTGTTGGATTTTGTTGATGTACTCAGCATCACCAGCGTAATCTGCTCCAGCAGCTTCCGCTTCTTTTAATTTCTCACCTTTCGCGAAGACGAGAACTTTTTGTGTTTTACCAGTACCGTGTGGCAATACGACTGCTCCACGGATTTGTTGGTCTGCTTTCTTCGGATCTACTCCGAGACGAACAGCCAATTCGATAGTCTCATCGAATTTCGCAGTTGCAGATTTTTTAGTCAAATCTACAGCTTCTGCGAGTTCGTATGAAACCGTACGATCGATAAGCTTAGCAGCTTCTTTGTACTTCTTACCCATTTTAGGTTCCTCCTTTGTGGTTGTGCGGAAAATCCTCCCACATAATGAAAGGGTAGCAGGCTTCAAGAAACTATCCGCCTGCGACCCTCATCGTTGTTCATGGTAATCAAAAAGACATTAGTCTTCGATTACGATACCCATAGAACGTGCAGTACCTTCAACCATCAACATTGCTGTTTCAACAGATGATGCGTTAAGGTCTGGCATTTTTGTTTCAGCGATTTCACGAACTTTGTCACGTTTGACAGTCGCTACTTTCTTACGGTTCGGTTCACCTGAACCACTCTCAATTCCAGCTGCTTTCTTCAAGAGAACTGCTGCTGGAGGAGTTTTAGTGATGAATGTGAATGAACGATCTTCAAAAACCGTGATGACTACAGGGATAATCAAGCCGGCTTGGTCTTGTGTACGAGCGTTGAACTCTTTACAGAAGCCCATGATGTTCACACCTGCTTGACCGAGTGCCGGTCCAACTGGTGGAGCTGGGTTTGCTTTGCCCGCAGGAATTTGAAGTTTTACGAGTTTCATAACCTTCTTCGCCACGAGACACACCTCCTTAATTCTTTAATGTGGTTTAATTGGACGTTGCGCGTCCTCCCACTCATTCTATTCGACGAGTTATTTATCGAAATAAGCACAACATCAAACACGAAAAATTGTATCATTAAAACAAAACATTCGCAATAGGAAACTTAATCGATTTTATCGACCTGTGCGAAATCAAGCTCGACCTTCGTTTCGCGACCGAACATATCAACAGAGACTTTCATTTTCTCAGCATCTGTATCAAGCTCCTCGATCGTACCTTCGAGATTTTCGAAAGCTCCTTCTTTGATTCGGACGATTTGTCCGAGTGAGAAGTCGTAACGGCTCTTCAGATCGACGAGACCCATTGATCCAAGGATGTTTTCTGCTTCTTCCGGAAGGAGCGGTGTCGGTTTTGAACCGCCGCCGACTGATCCGAGGAAGCCCGTGACGTTCGGAGTATTCCGGACGACATACCAAGAATCATCCGTCATGACCATCTCGACGAGGACATAACCCGGGAAGATCTTGACTTCACGTTCCTTGATTTTCGTTTCTCCCTTTTTGTTCGTTACTTCTTCTTGTACCGTTTCAATCGGAACGAGTACACGGAAGATTTTTTCGTCCATGTTCATGGATTCAATCCGACGTTCAAGGTTCGCCTTGACGTTGTTTTCGAATCCGGAATACGTTTGGACGACAAACCATTGTTTCTCCATGGTAGGCCACCTCTTCTTTTTACTTAATCAACCAGCTCATCAATGCGCTAAGCCCTGAATCGACGCCGAAGATGAAGACACCCATGAAGATCACCATACCGATGACCGTCAATGTGTATTTCGTCAGCTCTTTCCGTTTTGGCCAGCTCGTCTTTTTCAATTCATTCCATACGTCACGCAAAAATTTCATCGTACTTTCCCTCCAGGATGTAATAAATCGGGACAGATGAAGCCTTATTTCGCTTCTTTATGAATCGTATGCGCGTTACAACGACGGCAGAATTTCTTCAATTCCAAGCGGACAGTGACGTCCTCTTTTTTCATCGTCGTATAGTCGCGGGCACCGCAATTATCACAAGCAAGGCCTACTTTCTTCGCCATCTCAAAGTCCTCCTTCTTTGCCACTCTTCTCTTCTGTTAAGGTACTTTCCTTCCGAAAAAGAGCGTAAAAAAAAACGCCTATGAGCGGCGTCTCGCTAGTAAGGCGCTAGTTATACAGTAGCATAGGAAGGGATTACGGTCAATCTACCTCTCTGTTAGACCGTCATCTTTCGTGCTTCAAGATATCGCTCAAGCTTGCGCTTGACACGTTGCAAGGCATTATCGATCGATTTAACGTGACGATCGAGGTCGTCAGAGATTTCCTGATACGTCCGTCCGTCAAGATAGAGCGCGAGGACCTTCCGTTCGAGGTCGCTCAGAATCTCATCCATCTTCGATTCGATGTCTGCGTATTCTTCCCGGTTGATGATCAAGATTTGTGGATCAGAAGGTGCTGTCGACGTGATGATATCAAGTAACGTCCGCTCCGATTCATCGTCATAGATCGGTTTATCGAGCGAGATGTACGAGTTCAACGGGATATGTTTCTGACGTGTCGCCGTCTTGATCGCAGTGATCATCTGTCGCGTGATGCATAATTCGGCAAATCCTTTAAACGAGGCGAGCTTATCCGTTCGGTAATCCCGTACCGCCTTATAGAGACCGATCATTCCTTCTTGAATGATGTCTTCGCGGTCTGCCCCGATCAAAAAGTAAGAACGGGCTTTGGCACGTACGAAATTTCGATACCGCTCGATCAAAAATTCGAGCGCATCGCTGTTATCGAACTCTTTCGCTTGTTCTACAAGCGCTTCATCGGTCATGCACTCAAACTGGTCGAACGAAACCAAACTCATCCTGTATCCCTCCAAGCATCATTGACGAATAGTTCAATTGTTTTTAATTATACAATAATTACCTGTCGCACGACAATGAAAATTGGCATGACCTCTTTTGTTGTATCCAAAATGTATCTTTTCTACAAAAAATCCACCGCCCTCGAATGAAGGAGAACGGCGGATTGCTCATACGAATGGTTCATATCATGTATCTGAATTCTTTCGTCGACGAATCGCTTCGAGACGCGCGACGACGTCTTCCGGTAAATCAATCTTCGAGCGCGGTTGAGCCGTCGTCTTCGCAGACGTCGTTTGTTGCTTGATGACGGCAACTGCTGCTTTCCATTCACGCCGGAGTTCCTGCGCCGATATACGGAGTGCTCCAAGCGTGAAGATGACCCATTGCTCCGTGTAGTCGTTCGTCGCTACCGTCAGCTTGACCCGGATATCCTGCAGCCAGTCAGCGGCGGTTTTCTCAATCCACTCGTCCGCCGTCTCGTTTTCGCGTGTATAAACGATATCGATTCCGCTTTTTAGCATCCGAGACTCACGCCCTGGTTGCAGATAGGCATCAAAGACGATCGTAACGCTGATCCCTGTGACGGCTTGGTACTCCGCCATCGCATGAATCAACCGTTCCCGTGCTAATTCAAAGTCTTGCTCCCGCAACGTCCGAAATTCTGGCCATGCGCCAATGATATTGTAGCCATCTACGATGAGGCGATCATATTTCATCGCGCATACGGCTTTCTAGTCCGGTAGACTTCATATAATAATAGCGAAGCCGCAACCGATGCGTTGAGCGACGTGACATGTCCTGCCATCGGGAGGTGGACGAGGAAGTCACATTTCTCACGGACGAGCCGGCTCATTCCTTTTCCTTCACTTCCAATGACGATTCCGAGCGGCATCGTACCATCGAGTGTCCGGTAGTCGTCACTTTCACGTGCATCCGTTCCGACGAACCAGATACCTTGTTTCTTTAGATCCTCCATCGTCCGAGCGAGGTTCGTCACACGAACGACCGGGATATGTTCGATCGCGCCTGTTGATGCCTTCGCGACGACTTGCGTCAATCCGACTGAGCGACGCTTTGGAATGATGATTCCGTGTGCTCCGACAGCATCTGCCGTCCGCAAGATTGATCCGAGGTTATGTGGATCCTCGAGTTCATCAAGCACGATCAAGAGCGGTGTTTCATCCTTTTGACGTGCAAGCTCGAAGATATCTTCCATCTCGGCGTACTCATACGCAGCAACCGCTGCGACGACACCTTGGTGGTTTTCCGTTCCAGCTAAACCAGTTAACCGCGAACGCGGGACGAGCTGGATTTGAATACCCGCTTCCTGCGCCATCGCATGGATGACGGCAAGCGGTCCTTTTTGTTGTCCTTCCTGCAAGAACAGCTTGTTCATCTCTCGTCCACTCCGCAATGCCTCTAAGACCGGATTACGACCTGACAAGAAATCTTGTCCTTCTTCGAGTGGTTCGATCATGACAGGCTGTTCCTTGACTGGAGCGGCTTTTCGTTTCTCTTGTGCTGGGCGCTGCGCCTTCGTTTTCGGCTTCGCACCGGTAGCCTTAGGATTCGTCTGTTTTTTCGGCTTCGAGTAGTTCGAACGCTTGTCCGATGAGTTCTTCAAGGCGATCCCCTCCTTCTGAAAGATAAATATAACCGAGCAATGCTTCAAATGCTGTCGCGTAGCGATACGTGTGGACGTCCGTGCTCTTCGGGACAGAACCGGATTTCGCGTTCTTTCCGCGCCGAACGACCGCTGCCTCTTCTTCCGTCAACGCATCCGTATTCAACCAGTGCGTCACGACCGTCGCTTGTGCTTGTGCCCGAACGTACCGGACAGCTGCTTTATGCAACTCGCCCGGCTTCACATAACCTTGTTCGAGCAATCGCTCCCGCACACGAATCTCATAGACGACATCGCCCATGTACGCTAACGCGAGTGCATTCAGTTGTTTGTAGTTCTTCATCCGCGCTTCCACCGCATCCCTTGTGCTGTGTCTTCCAGCAAGATCCCTTGATCACGCAGCTGATCGCGGATTGCGTCCGCTCGTGCGAAGTCACGATTTTGACGGGCTGTGTTCCGCTCTTCGATCAACTGTTCGACTTCTTCATCGAGTAAGCCTTTGTCGACTGTCAACGTGACACCGAGGACATCTGATAATTCCGAGAAGAGTGCGAGGAACTGTTCGAGCACCTGTTTCGACACATGTGCTTCTCCGAGGTACAAGTTGGCTTCTTTCGAGAGATCGAATAAATCCGTCACAGCGTTCGCTGTATTGAAATCATCATCCATCGATGTGATGAAATGTTCCTTGATCGCCGCTAGACGATTCAACCACTTCTCGTCACCTGTTCCGAGATCGGCCGTCATTTCAAGACGGTGTTCGATGTTTGCGACCGACTCGCGAATCCGCGCGAGACCGTTCGCTGCTTGATCGATTAGTTCCCGACTATAGTTGATCGGGTGACGATACTGAACCGATAACATGAAGAAACGTAACACCATCGGGTCGACTGCTTGGATCGCTTCATGGACCGTCAAGAAGTTACCGAGCGACTTCGACATCTTCTCGTTTTCGATGTTCAAGAACCCGTTATGCATCCAGTAGTTCGCGAACTTCTGTGAGTTGCATGCTTCCGACTGGGCGATCTCATTCTCATGGTGCGGGAACTTCAAGTCTTGTCCGCCAGCATGGATATCGATCGTCTCCCCGAGGTATTTCTTCGCCATCGCCGAGCACTCGATGTGCCAGCCTGGTCGTCCTTCGCCCCATGGACTCGTCCATGCCGGCTCTCCTGGTTTTGCTGCTTTCCAGAGCACGAAATCAAGTGGATCTTCTTTTTTCTCTCCAACTTCAATTCGTGCGCCTGCACGCAATTCATCAATCGACTGTTGGCTCAATTGTCCATAATCATCGAAGCTACGCGTCCGGAAGTAGACATCTCCGCTTGATGCGTAGGCATTGCCTTTTTCGACGAGAACTTCGATGAAGGCGATGATATCGTCCATCGTTTCCGTGACGAGCGGATGGATGTCCGCTTTTTGGACATTCAAGGCGCCCGTGTCCGCGTGGTACGCCTCGATGAAACGTTTCGTCAACGCATGATAGTCTTCTCCGAGTTCGTTCGCTGTCCGGATGATCTTATCGTCGACGTCCGTGAAGTTCGAGACATATTTGACTTCATATCCGCGATATGTGAAGTAGCGGCGGACCGTATCGAAGACGATGGCTGGACGTGCGTTCCCGATATGAATGTAGTTGTATACAGTCGGGCCACAGACATACATCTTGACCTTTCCTTCTTCTAATGGTTTAAATGGTTCCTTTTTTCCGGTCATGCTGTTGTACAGTTGAATCATGACGTCGCCCTCCTTTAATCCGTTCAATTTCTTGTTTTAATACTTCTAGTTCCATTTCAATCCGCTCTTGGCATTCGCTGACCGGATCCGGGAAACGATGATCAAGTGGTGCTTCGACCTTCATACCGTCCTGAATGACGACACGTCCCGGAATGCCGACGACAGTCGCATTTGGAGGAACGTGTTTTAAGACGACGGAACTGGCACCGATTTTCGAGTATGCTCCGATCGTGATATCACCAAGGACACGGGCACCGGCAGAGACAAGTACGCCGTCTTCAATCGTCGGATGACGCTTTCCTGTTTCTTTCCCCGTTCCGCCGAGCGTCACGCCTTGAAACAACGTGACGTCATCACCAATGATCGTCGTCTCACCAATGACGACACCCATCCCGTGGTCGATAAAGAACCGGCGTCCAATCGTCGCTCCTGGATGAATCTCGATGCCTGTCAAAAAGCGACTGAACTGCGAAATTAATCGACCGAGCAAGCGGAACTTTGCGTTCCAGAGTCGATGGGCCAGGCGATGCATCCAAATCGCATGTAAGCCCGGGTATGTCAAAATGACTTCTAACGTGCTGCGGGCAGCTGGATCTTGCTCAAACACATTGCGGATATCTTCTCGTATCCGTGTCATATACGTTCTCCTCTCCATAAGAAAAAGCGCCTCTATGCATTGCTGCACAGAGACGCTAACGAAGCGCGGTCCCACTCTGTTTGAACGATTGACTCGTCCCTCTCGACGTCCGTTAACGCCGGAGATACGTCTGCGCCTACTCTCACGGATTTCGGGCAGCACTCAGAGGGGCATTTCATGATTCGCTTCTTCAAGCCCTCGCACCATTCGAGCTTGTCTCTGGAGAAGAAGACGCATCGTTACTTTCCTCGTCTACGCTTTCGTTATTCTGCTTCAAGCCGTGCAAGCACACGGTCTTTTCCTAGTAATTGAATCGTGTTCGGGAGTTCTGGACCATGTGTCTGTCCTGTCGTCGCGACACGAATTGGCATGAACAAGTTTTTACCTTTTTGACCAGTCGCTTTTTGCGTCGCTTTGATCGATGCTTTAATCGCTTCTGGTGTCCACTCTTCGAGAGCACGTAACTGGTTCGCGAATTCTGCAAGTACAGTCGGAACCGTCTCGCCACTCAAGACAGTGTTTGCCTCTTCATCATACACCACTTCGTCCTCAAAGAACATCTCTGAAAGCTTGACGATTTCCGCGCCATGCGTCATTTGTTCGCGGTATAACGCAACGAGATCACGTGCCCAAGCGAGCTCTTCTTCTGAAGGTGACGCTTCGACGCGACCTGCTTCTTGTAGGAACGGAAGACTGGCTTCGAATACTTCTTCGAACGATTGATGTTTCATGTACTGGCTGTTGATCCAAGCTAGTTTGTTTTGGTCAAAGACAGCTGGACTCTTCGAGAGACGATCCGCGTCAAAGATCTCGATGAACTCTTCTTTCGTGAAGATTTCTTGTTCGCCGACTGGTGACCAACCGAGAAGCGTGATGAAGTTGAGCAATGCTTCCGGGAGATAACCGAGCTCTTTATACTGCTCGATATACTGAATGATCGAGTGATCACGTTTCGAGAGTTTCTTGTGTGATTCGTTGACGATCAATGTCATGTGACCGAACGTCGGGTATTCCCAACCGAACGCATCATAGATCATCATTTGTTTCGGTGTGTTCGAAATATGATCATCTCCACGAAGAACATGGCTGATCGCCATCAAGTGATCGTCGATGACGACGGCAAAGTTATACGTCGGAATGCCGTCTTTTTTGACGATGACCCAGTCACCGAAGTCTTTTGATTCGAATGAGACGTCGTCTTTAACGATATCATTCCATGTATACGTAACATCTTCCGGTACACGAATCCGAATCGACGGCGTGCGACCTTCTGCGCGGAACGCTTCTTCTTGTTCTGCTGTCAGGTTACGGTGCGCTCCTGAATAACGTGGTGCTTCTCCGCGTGCGATTTGTGCTTCACGTTCTGCTTCGAGCTCTTCCGATGTCATGTAGCAACGGTAAGCAAGTCCTTTTTCAAGTAACTCGTCCGTGTACTTTTGGTAGATATCGAGACGCTCCATTTGTGAATAAGGACCGTACTCACCACCGCGACCTGGACCTTCGTCCCAATCGACACCGAGCCACTCGAGGTTCTTCATTTGACTCTCGACACCACCTGCGATGTTCCGCTTTTGGTCCGTATCCTCGATTCGTAATACCATCTTACCGCCTAAGTGGCGCGCAAAGAGATAGTTAAATAATGCAGTCCGGGCATTCCCGATATGCAAGTGTCCTGTTGGACTTGGGGCATAACGTACTCGTACTTCTGCCATTGCCAATCACTCCTTCGACTAAAATTCGCTTATCTAGTATACCTTATTCTTCGATTCGTTTCAGTAGAATCACTGCTTGACAAGCGATTCCCTCTTCTCGTCCCGTAAAACCTAACCATTCCGTCGTCGTTGCCTTGACATTGATCTGTTCAATGTCCGCTTCGAGTAATTCCGCGATTCGCGCACGCATCGTGTCGATGTACGGACGAAGCTTTGGTGCCTGTGCGATGACTGTCGCATCTAGGTTGCCAAGCTCATACCCTTGTTGTTTAACGAGCGCGTAGACATGTTGCAGCAATTTTGCTGAATCGGCATCCTTGAATTCCGGATCCGTATCCGGAAAATGTTTTCCGATATCCCCTGCTGCGATTGCACCAAGTGCCGCGTCGGCAATCGTATGTAACAAGACGTCTGCATCCGAGTGACCGAGCAATCCTTTCGTGTGCGGAATCTCGATGCCGCCTAAAATCAATTTCCGATCCTCTGCAAAGGCATGTACATCAAAACCTTGTCCAATTCGAATCATCGTCATTTCCCTCGTTTCATTAGAATCGCTTCACCGAACCACAAATCGTCCGGTGTCGTCATCTTGATATTTTCGTAGTGACCGTGGACGATCGTTACTTTTCCTCCGTCCCATTCTATCAAACTTGCATCATCGGTTCCTAGGTATTTCGTTGCCGCTTTTTCGTGAACCGTGCGAATCGTCGCAAGATCAAACGCTTGTGGTGTCTGCGCTGCCATCAGATGTTCCCGTGGGACGGTCTCGCTGATGTGGTTCGCTTCAATCCGTTTGACCGTGTCTTTAATCGGCACGGCAAGAATCGCCGCCTGATCTAGGACTGCCGCTTGGACGACCGCATGAATCGCTGCTTGTGAAATGAACGGTCGGGCACCATCATGGATCAGAACGATCCCTTCGCCTTCTAACGCCTCAAGACCACGGAGCACACTTTCCTGACGTTCGGTACCACCCGTGACAAGTCTAATCGATGTCTTATAAGACGCGATAAGACTTGTAAACCATTCCTGTTCTAGTGGATTGATCGCAAGGACGATTTCCGTACATGCCGGATCTGCCTCGAAGACATCCAGTGTCCAAGCGATGATTGGACGGTCTCTTAGTTCAAGCATTAATTTATTACGATCTGCGCCCATCCGCTTACCGGCACCGGCAGCGGGGATGACGACGCGATATGTGGCTGTAGACATCCCATTCCCTCTTTTCTCTCTCACTGATCATCGTGATCCATTCCATCACACCGAAAACGGACTCGATCATGAAATCGAATCCGTTGCGGGGTCTATCCGAATGCCTCTCGATGTCTCTCTAGGCATAGTGTCTCATTTTTCTTGTGGTTTCGCAAAAATCATTCGTCCAGCTGACGTCTGCAAGACACTCGTGACGACAACGCCAATTGTTTTCGAAATGAGGTGTTTGCCTCCTTCAACAACGACCATCGTCCCATCTTCGAGATAGGCGATACCCTGTTTTTGTTCTTTTCCTTCCTTGATGACAAGGACGGTCATCTCTTCTCCTGGAATGACGACTTGTTTGACGGCATTCGCCAGATCATTGATGTTGAGGACAGGAACATGTCGGACTTCACAGACTTTGTTCAAGTTATAGTCGTTCGTGACGACGATCCCTTTGACGAGTTCCGCGAGTTTGATCAGCTTAATATCGACTTCCGGTACATCCTCGAAATCGCCATCATAAATTTCGACCTCGACTCCAGGGATCTCTTGTAACTCTTTTAAGACATCGAGTCCACGACGTCCACGATTTCGTTTCAACGTATCCGAAGAATCGGCGATATACTGCAACTCACCGATGACGAATTGCGGGACGATCAGTTTTCCTTCGACGAAACCGGTCTTCGTGATATCCGTGATCCGCCCGTCAATGATGACGCTCGTATCGAGTACCTTACTGTTTGATTTAACTGGAACGACGACTTCTGGCGTCGCCTTTTTCTCACTTTGGTTGCTACGTAAGAAGATTTTCGTCAATTCATGACGTTTACGATACCCGACCGTAAAGCCAAGATATCCGAACAACGCGGTCACGAAGATCGTTAAGACGTTACTGAGGACAGGAATACCTACTAAATCAATCAATGTACTGACGAGAAAGGCCAGTACCAACCCAATCAACAAACCAAATGTTCCAAAAAAGAGATCTGCCACTGGGGCTTTGACGAGTCGTTCTTCTAAAAATCGGAGAAGTCGAATTACCGAATCCGTAATGAATAATCCAATTAATAAGAATATGAGTGCACCAATCGTTCCAGTTACGTATTCGCTCATCAACCATGCAGGGAATGTCGTATTCGTTGCCGTTTCAATTAATTGGAAGAACTGAGGAAGCAACAAAATCCCGAGGGCAAGTCCGAGTAATGCAAAAAATACCCGAATGACGATTTTCAATCTTCTCACCTCCTTTGCTTATTTTAAGTTCATTGTAACATGTACTGATTTGAACTACCTACGCCGGAAGGAGGGGAAACTGTTTACATATCCATTACAGTTCCCCCATTTTTTGCGTCATTCCAGCTTAAAACGGAATCGTTTCACGTAATGCTTCATCCACACTCTCGACACCGACGACCGTAATCCCGTCCGGATACGTCCAGCCGCCTAAGTTATTTTTCGGAATGATCGCCCGTGTGAAACCGAGTTTTGCCGCTTCTGCTACACGTTGTTCAATCCGCGATACACGTCGAACCTCACCTGTCAATCCGACTTCACCAATCACGACATCCGTCGGATGCGTCGGCTTGTCACGGAAACTAGAAGCAATCGCGACACAAACCGCCAAGTCAATCGCAGGTTCATCAAGCTTCACACCACCGGCTGCCTTGAGGTACGCATCTTGTGTCTGTAAGAGAAGACCCGATCGTTTCTCAAGCACAGCCATCAATAAAGCCACCTTATTTTGATCGATTCCGGTCGCCATCCGTCTAGGATTCCCGAATGACGTCGGTGAAATCAACGCTTGCAGTTCGACGAGGACCGTCCGTGTCCCTTCCATCGAAGCGACGATCGTCGAACCGGATACACCGGACGTCCGCTCCTCGAGGAAAATTTCTGAAGGATTCAAGACTTCTTCAAGACCAGACTCCCGCATCTCAAAAATTCCGATCTCATTCGTTGAACCAAATCGGTTTTTGACGGCACGCAGAATCCGGAACGTATGATGACGTTCGCCTTCGAAATACAAGACGGCATCCACCATGTGCTCCAGTAAACGTGGTCCAGCAATCGAACCCTGTTTCGTGACGTGACCGACGATGAAGATCGCAATCCCGCGACTCTTCGCAATTTTCATCAGCATCGCCGTACATTCACGTACCTGTGTCACACTCCCGGGTGCAGACTGGATTTCATCAATGTAAACGGTTTGAATCGAGTCGATGATTAAAAAACGTGGCTGTTCTTCATCGACGACACGTTCAATCATGTTCATATCCGTCTCACTAAGGACGAACAAATCCTGAGTCGGTAAGCCAAGCCGTTCCGCGCGCAATTTAGTTTGTTTGAGCGATTCTTCTCCTGAAATGTAGAGCACTTTTTCGCCGCGTTGGGCAAGACGTGCGCTCGTCTGCAGTAAGATCGTCGACTTCCCGATCCCCGGATCTCCTCCAACAAGCACCATCGAACCTGGAACGATACCGCCTCCGAGGACACGGTCGAATTCACCACTTCCGGTAAAGACGCGACTCTCTTCTTGTGAGACGATGTTCGCGAGGCGCTCTGGCTTCAATTGTTTTGTCGTCGTATGAACGAAAGCGGCACCGCGCCGTCCTTTTTTCTCTTCGACGACTTCTTCGACCATCGTGTTCCATTCTCCGCATCCAGAACAACGTCCCATCCATTTCGGTGATTCGGTCCCACAGCTTTGACAAACGAATTTTGTTTTTAACTTAGCCAATCGATTCATCCTTTCTGTTTCAAAAAAAGAACCAGCTTCGCTCAGAAAGTGCGAAAGCTGGCCCTGTGCTCAGTGCTTATTCCGTTGCGGCAGAACTCACGTGATTCCGGCGAACGATGAATTCGTTCTCTTCGACATCAAGCGCAACACGTTCTCCTTTTTGGATATCGCCTGCGAGCAATGCTTCTGACAACCGGTCTTCCGCTTCCCGTTGAAGGGCACGACGGATTGGACGTGCGCCGTACTCTGGATCGTATCCGATATCGGCAATCTTCGAGAGGGCAGCTGGTGTCAATTCGAAATGAATTTCCTGTTCAGCCAAACGTTTTTCAAGGGTTTTCGCCATCAACTTCACGATCTCTTCGATGTGTTGTTTCTCGAGTGAGTGGAAGACGATCGTTTCATCAATCCGGTTCAAGAACTCTGGACGGAACGCCCGTTTGAGTTCTTCCATGACTTTATCTTTCATGTCTTTGTATTCGCGATCCGTATCTTCCGAAACAGCGAATCCGACATATTTATTCCGTTTAAGGGCACTTGCACCGACGTTCGATGTCATGACGATGATCGTGTTACGGAAATCAACCGTCCGACCTTTCGAGTCTGTTAAGCGTCCATCATCAAGTACTTGCAAGAGAATGTTGAAGACTTCCGGGTGCGCTTTTTCGATTTCATCAAGTAAGATGACTGAGTATGGTTTCCGGCGAACTTTTTCCGTTAATTGACCGCCTTCTTCGTAACCGACATATCCTGGAGGTGAACCGACGAGACGGCTCGTTGCATGTTTCTCCATGTACTCTGACATGTCGATTCGGATGATCGCATCCTCATCTCCGAACATCGCTTCGGCAACCGCACGGGCGAGTTCTGTCTTACCAACCCCAGTAGGACCGAGGAAGATGAATGAACCGATCGGACGTTTTGGATCTTTTAGTCCAGCACGTGCCCGACGAATGGCTTTTGAAATCGATTTAACGGCTTCGTTTTGACCGATGACACGATCGTGAAGGATTTCTTCGAGGCGAAGGAGACGATCCGTCTCTTCTTCCGCGATCTTCGTGACCGGTACACCTGTCCAGTTGGCAACGACTTGTGCGATGTCATCTTTTGTGACTTCAAGTTTTTCGTTGCCTTGTTTATTCTGCCATTCCTCTTTCAAACGCTCAAGCTCATCGCGTAATTTTTGTTCCGTGTCGCGGAGGCTTGCTGCTTTTTCGAACTCTTGGCTTTGGACCGCTTCGTCCTTGTCCTTGCGGATACCTTCGAGTTTTGCTTCGACTTCTTTTAAGTTCGGTGGTGCTGTGTATGAACGCAACCGAACTTTCGATGCCGCTTCATCGATCAAATCGATCGCTTTATCCGGAAGGAAACGATCCGAAATGTATCGATCCGACAATGTGACGGCTTCTTGAATCGCTTCGTCTGTGATCGTCACACGGTGGTGTGCTTCATAACGATCGCGAAGACCAAATAGGATTTGTGTTGCTTCATCCGTTGTTGGCTCTGCGACTTGGATCGGTTGGAAACGACGTTCGAGTGCCGCATCTTTCTCGATGTATTTCCGGTACTCATCAAGAGTCGTTGCTCCGATACACTGGAGTTCGCCTCGTGCGAGCGATGGTTTAAGGATGTTCGATGCATCGATTGCACCTTCTGCTCCACCCGCTCCGATCAATGTATGCAACTCATCAATGAAGAGAATGATGTTCCCCGCTTGACGAATCTCATCCATGACCTTTTTCAAACGATCTTCGAATTCACCACGGTATTTCGTACCAGCGACGAGTGTCCCCATGTCGAGTACCATGACGCGTTTATTGCGTAACGTCTCCGGTACTTCATTGTTGATGATTTGTTGAGCGAGACCTTCGACGACAGCCGTTTTACCGACCCCTGGTTCCCCGATCAAGACCGGATTATTTTTCGTCCGGCGGCTCAAGACTTCGATGACACGTTGAATTTCTTTCGCACGACCGATAACTGGATCAAGACGTGTTTCACGCGCTTGTTGTGTCAAATCACGAGCAAGACCATCAAGTGTTGGTGTTGCGACACCTGAACCTGCTTGCGACGCGTTTGCTGTCGTTTCGCTGTTCCCGAGCAACTGGAGTACTTGCTGACGGGCTTTTGAAAGACTGATACCCAAGTTATTTAAGACACGAGCAGCAACGCCCTCTCCTTCTCGGATCAATCCGAGCAAGAGGTGTTCTGTTCCAACGTAAGAGTGACCTAGTTTACGTGCCTCATCCATTGATAACTCGATGACTTTTTTCGCACGTGGTGTATAGTGAATCGTCGTTGCACCATCTTGTCCGCGACCGATCAATGCTTCGACTTCCATCTGAATTTTATCTGAACTGAGACCGAGTGCTGTTAAGGCTTTCGCAGCGATTCCGTCTCCTTCACGTACAAGTCCGAGTAAAATGTGTTCTGTTCCGATATTGTGGTGCCCCAACCGTACTGCCTCTTCTTGAGCAAGTGCCAATACACGTTGTGCACGTTCTGTGAATCGTCCAAACATCATTATGCAAAACCTCCTTGTGTGTGATCCCTGTTTGTCTGTTCGGTTAACATCGTCCGGATTCGTTTCGCCCGTTCGATGTCCCGTTCTCTAGATGTTAATTGTTTCCCGAAATGCTTTTGTAGAAAACCTGTTTGTAATGAAACGAGCAGTTGATGAAAAAGATTTGGAGGAAGATTGACTTCTAGTCCCAGACTGTCTGCTAAGCGAACATCCGATAGTCGTTCCGTTGCTTCCCGCGCTGTAATCAGTCGAGCTGATGTCAGGACACCGTAGGAACGATATAGTCTGTCCTCTAGTTCTTCTTGATACATCTCCAATAATCCTTTTCGTGCTGCCTGTTCTGCTTCAATTAATGCTTCGACGGCAAATTGATAGTCCGTGATCAGCATATCTTCACTTGCCCCAAGCGTCCGTTGGTTCGAAAGTTGGAACATGCGACCAGAGGCATCGCTTCCCTCGCCGTAACGCCCACGAATCGCGAATCCTAGCTGTCGTAAGTGTTTGATATAGCCTTGAATCTGATTCGTCAGGACCAGTCCCGGTAAGTGCAACATCACGGAAGCACGAAGACCAGTTCCAACGTTACTCGGACATGTCGTTAAATAACCAAGCGTATCATCAAAAGCAATTTTAAATCGTTCACTGATCAAACGATCGACTTGTTTTGCAATCCGAAACGCTTCTTCAAGCTGTAGCCCAGGTAATAACGTCTGGATTCGAAAATGATCCTCTTCGTTTACCATGACACTGATCTGCTCATCCTCACTAATGAAGAGTCCTGTCCGTGGATGACTTGCTAACGCTGGACTGATCAGATGCTTTTCTACTAAAGCGGTTCGCGTCAGAACATCTGCTTGATCGACGCGACCAAACCGGAACCCTTTCATCCCGTTTAGTTGGCGTTCTGTCTCTTCAATGAGCGCATTGGCTTGTGCTTCTGACAACATCGTTGAGAACGGATAACGTGTCGTATTACGCGCCAACCGGATCCGTGTCGAGACGACGATGTCGTCAAAGGGAGAAGATTGATTCATCGATTTGCTTAGAGGGTGTTGGAGCAACTCTTCAAACATGACGCAAATCCTCCTCGACACTCTCAATCTGTTGTTTTATGATTTCTGCTTCTTCATAATCTTCTGCTAAGATTTTGCGGTTGAGTTGTTCTTTCAGTCGACTGAGCTGCTGGTTCAATCGTTTTTCAACGGATTCCTCATCAGGCCGTGAGCCATAATGTTGCGTATGACCGTGTTGGAATTGACGAACCATGCCGTCGACTTCGTCTTTAAAAAATGAATAACAAGTCGGGCAACCGACTTTACGAAGATGAAGCAATTGTTGACGGGTCATACCACAAGACGGACACGCCGTCCCTTGATATTCACGTGCTAACTCCCGCACACAAACCGAGCATAAGAACTTTTCATCGGTTTCCGATTCTTGTGGAAGTTTGACACGGACGATTGCTTCTCGTTCGCCACATCGTTGACAACGCATCATGCATTCCTCCAATGTCCGACGACTAGAGTCGCTTCATGGTTTGAAGAAGCGTCCGCATCAAGTGGGCACGCATCCGGTGTTGATCTTCGACCGCCATTGGCAAACTCTCTTTTTGCAACAGCGATTGAATCAAAATAGCTTCCCGCCGCGTCAGTAATTGTTCGTTCATCAAACGAATCAAATAATCTTCTGCAGCTTGTTCCGTCAAATGATCACCAATCCATGAACTGACTTCGTCTAATAGATCGTGACTATCGAGCACAACGATTTTTTGAATGCGAATGTATCCACCGCCACCCCGTTTACTTTCAACAAAATAGCCCTTCTCGACCGTAAAACGAGTATTAATGACGTAGTTGATTTGTGATGGAACACAGTCAAAACGTTGTGCAATTTCTTGACGTTTGATTTCAATCGTCTTTTCGTCGTGTAAAATTTGCTTTAAATAGGCTTCGATGATATCTGTGATGTTTTGCATTGGCACCACCTCTCTGACCATCTTTGACTATTGTTTGATTTAATAGTAATCATCTAAAAAAAGAAATGCAACTGATAAGGCTTTTTAGAAAACACAAAAAGACCGACCTGCAATCTGCAGATCGGTCAAGTGCCTGGCAACGTCCTATCCTCACAGGGGGAAGCCCCCAACTACTTTCGGCGTTCAAGTGCTTAACTTCCGTGTTCGGCATGGGAACGGGTGTGACCACTTGGCTATCGCCACCAGACATTTATTATCTTA
>NZ_JBYLRU010000007.1:0-82061 GCF_057772545.1 Exiguobacterium sp. E17S | reverse complement strand
GAAGTGTTTGACTTGCTCGTTGTTGTGACCGAAGTCACGATTGACGAAGCTTGCGCTTCATTCGTTTTTGTATTCCGTAGAATACGATTTTTGCCTCATCGTTCAGTTTTCAAAGTTCGTCGTGTCGTTTTCAGCGACTTTAATAAGATATCACGGAATAACTTAAGCGTCAATCCCTTTTTGAAATCTTTTTTCTTTCTCGTCACCGTCCAGTGCGTGTTGCCCTGTCGACATGTATTAATATACTATCTCGGTATAATACCGTCAATAGTTTTTCTAAAAAAACTTTTATAATCTTTTCCCTTCTATATATAGCAAAAAACAATCAAATGGATAAAATAAAGCCGATCGTCATACGACCGGCTCATACGTCACGAGTTCGACCCCTGCTCCTTTAGTTGTTTGATAAGAAATTCTGATCAGACCTTTTCGCATGAAGAAATCAATCAGACTACTTAAATCCACTTTGACTTCTTGCAGTCGCTCTTCTTCCATCAATTCATACATCGTCCAAGGACTTGTCCGCTCACGCATGATTTCGAATAAATAGCGTCCTCCCGATAAGACCTTAGACTGGAGAAGATGCTCAAGACCAATCAAGGCGAGGTGAATACGTTGATCTAATGTCTCTTCACTCATCAACAATTGTTCATATAGTTTATAAACATCCGGATCATCCAGTCGTGCTTGTTCCCAGACGACTGTCTCGGGATGTTTTCCTTTTTCAAGAACAGATAATCGCGCGAGATGATGCAAAGCGTGATGGACGTGTGTATAGGCATCATAATGATGTCCGCGACTGAACAAATTCCTTCCATCTTGGAAACGACGCAGAAGTTTAGCGAATGAGATCGTCATCTGTAGACATCTTTCCTCATCAGGAAAGTTTAAGAGTTGCCGTTTTAAGTCAACTAAATAATCGTTCCGTTCGAAAACGATCGTTCCTTCTGCAATCCAGTGAATCGCACGTCGATTGGCATTTAACAAAATCCAGCGTGATAAGACATCTTCATGTACGAGGTGTAATGACACCTTTAGTGTATTCAGTCGATAATGTTTGATCGTCCACTCGACTTCTGGGTCTCTCGTGATGACGACAAGAAGTGTATCAAATTGATCCGTCAAGGAATCCCGTGGTTGCCGTTTCTCAACAGCAATGATCCCTTGTGTTTCACGATAAGCCGCGTATTCCGAATAAATCGTTCGTGTTGCTTGTTCCATGTACTTCTCACCCTTCTATACGAACTCGTCGTTACCATTTTCGACAAAAAAACAAGCTTTCCTCCTTCAGACAGTTGCACTTCTTATGCTAGACTGACAACAGGGGGAATTCACTTGAAAAAACAACGTAAAAATAAAATAAACCGCGCGCGAAACCTTGCTATGTTTCTTGTGTTCGGTGGGATGCTCGTCATGTATGGCGGTCTATTACTCAAACAATTTGAAATCATCATGGTCTTACTCATGCTTCTCGGTTTCGTCATGGTTCTTGCCAGTACGGCACTCTATTTCTTGATTGGTCTGACATCAACGAAGGCAGCTGTCGTCACTTGTCCAAACTGCGGAAAAGAAACAAAAGTCCTTGGTCGCGTCGACTTATGTATGCATTGCGATGAACCACTTACGATGGATCCGTCTCTTGAAGGAAAAGAATTCGATGAAAAATATAATAAACACAATAAACGAGCTCCCCGCTAAGGCAGCTCGTTTTTTTATTGGACATTCGATTGACAGTCCGGACAAGTTCCGTACACTTCTAATCGGTGACGATCGACTTTAAAGCCCGTTAAGTGCGCCGCAACCGTTTCGACATCATCGAGCACAGGATAGTTGAAATCAACGATCTTTCCACAGTTCTCACAGATCATGTGGTAATGGCGTGTCGTAACGAAATCGAAGCGACTTGAAGCGTCTCCGTAATTCATTTCCTCAACGATTCCCTTTTCTCGAAACACGCGTAAGTTATTATATACAGTCGCCACACTCATGTTTGGAAATCGATGTTCGAGTGCACGATAAATCTCATCCGCTGTCGGATGCGTGTGTCCCGTCGTTAAATATTCCAAAATCGCGTGACGTTGTGGTGTCATTCGAACGCCTGATTCCCGAAGTGACTTCACGGCGTCATCCAGCATTTCGTTAGCCACGTCCATCCCCTCATTTCTATCTTTCATTGATTATCAGATTGTAATCTTTATAATTAGTCTACCTACAAATAGGCATTCCGTCAACGGCTCTGCATCGGATTTGACGTCCATGATACAATCATATCGTGATATTTTTCACGAATCATCGATTGGAGGAATCCTCATGTCTACCCACACTACACGTCCTACTTCAGAGGCGTTATATGAAATCGCACAAGAGTGTATCGTTGGTGGCGTCAACAGCCCATCCCGTTCATTCAAAGCCGTCGGTGGCGGCGCACCTGTCTATATGGAACGCGGAGAAGGTGCTTACTTTTATGATGTCGATGGCAATCGCTATATCGATTACTTAGCAGCCTATGGTCCGATCATCACGGGACATGGTCATCCTCACATTACGGAAGCGATCACCCATGCTGCCCAAAATGGTCTTCTTTACGGCACACCACACCGTCTAGAAATTGACTTTGCACATAAACTACAAAAAGCGATCCCTTCGCTTGAAAAAGTACGCTTTACGAACTCGGGAACCGAAGCCGTCATGACGACGATTCGTGTCGCACGAGCGTATACGGGTCGTGAGCTCGTCGTGAAGTTCAGTGGTTGTTACCACGGTCACTCGGATCTGATGCTGATTGCAGCAGGAAGCGGACCAGCGACACTTGGTTCCCCAGATTCAGCCGGCGTCACGAAAGCGACGGCAAAAGAAGTCATTACGACACCGTTCAATGATATCGAATCGTATCGTCAAATCATGGAACAATGGGGCGATCAGGTCGCTTGTGTACTCGTCGAACCGATCGTCGGAAACTTCGGTATCGTCGAACCGCAACCTGGATTCCTTGCTGCGGTCAACGAAATCACACATGCTCACGGCGCACTCGTCATCTATGATGAAGTCATCACAGCCTTCCGTTTCACGTACGGCAGTGCACAAGAGTTACTCGATATCCGCCCCGATATGACGGCACTCGGCAAAATCATCGGTGGTGGATTACCAATCGGTGCTTATGGCGGTCGTAAAGAAATCATGGAACACGTCGCGCCACTCGGTCCAGCTTATCAAGCGGGAACGATGGCTGGTAACCCAGCATCGATGGCTGCCGGTATCGCTTGTCTTGAATTACTTGAGCAGCCTGGTGTCTATGAACAACTTGATCACCTTGGTGCCTTACTCGAACAAGGTGTACTTGAAGCAGCAAAACGCCATGACGTCACGATTACGATCAACCGTCTAAAAGGTGCCATGACGGTCTACTTCACGGATGAAACAGTCATCGATTACGATGGTGCAGAACGTGCAGACAGCGAGATGTTCGGACGTTTCTTCAAATTGATGTTGGAAGAAGGCGTCAACCTTGCTCCTTCGAAATACGAAGCGTGGTTCTTGACGACAGAACATACGGAAGCCGACATCACAGAGACGATCGTTGCAGTCGATCGTGCCTTTGCTCGACTCTAAGTCTTCCTTCTAAAAAAGCAGCGATCCTCACGAGGATCGCTGCTTTTGTGTTATTCGACGAGTTCCAGATTTTGAATGGCATACAGTTCGAAATACGCACCCCGTTTTTGCATGAGGACTTCGTGTGTTCCGATTTCCGTAATTTGACCATTTTCGATGACGACAATCTTATCGGCATCAGTGATCGTTGATAAACGGTGCGCGACAGTAAACGTCGTCCGCCCTTTCGCGAGACGTGCTAACGAATCTTGAATCATCGCCTCGCTCTCTAAATCGAGCGCACTCGTCGCTTCATCCAAAATCAGAATCGGTGGATTTTTCAAGAAGACCCGCGCAATCGCAAGACGTTGCTTTTGACCACCCGATAACTTAACGCCGCGTTCTCCGACCGGCGTATGATAACCGTTCGGTAATCGTTCGATGAATTCATGGGCATTCGCTGCTTTTGCCGCTGCGATGACTTCCTCATCCGTCGCCTCCGGATTCCCCATCTTAATGTTCATCTGAACCGACTCACTGAAGAGAATCGACTCCTGCATGACCATCCCGATCTGATCGCGAAGACCACGTAATTTCAAGTCACGAATATCAACGCCGTCAAGCGTGATCCGACCGGAAGACACATCATAAAAACGCGGAATCAAACTGACGAGCGTTGATTTCCCACCACCTGACATCCCGACGAAAGCAATCCGTTCACCTGCCTGAACGTCAAGCGTCAAGCGATCGATCGCCAGCTCGCCGCCTTCTTCATAAGCAAAGCTGATGTTTTCGAACTGAACGTTTCCGCGGACATCTTTCGGTTCACGTGCATTCGGTTTTTCCGTGATGTCATACGGCTCATCCAAAAACTCAAACATCCGGTCCATTGAGGCAATCGACTGTGTCAACGTCGTTGAGGAGTTGACGAGACGACCGAGCGGCGCATACAGACGGTCGATATAACCAATGAATGCGACCATCGTTCCGAGCGAGACTTGTCCATTCAAGACGAAGAACGCCGCCGTTCCGAAGATCAGGATTGGTGCGAAGTCCGTAATCGTCGAGACGACGACGTACGTCCGCGCATTCCAGTTCGTTTGACGAAGCGCCGCTTTTAAAAATCCATCATTTTGATGTTTGAACGCCTTGTTCTCGTGCGGTTCGAGTGCAAAACTACGAATGACTGCCATGCCGTTGACACGTTCCGTCAAATGACCTTGTAGTTCCGCAAGGGCTGCCGAACGTTCCCGTGTCAATCCACGTAAACGACCGTAAAAGAACTTAACGGCGAGGGCGTAGAATGGTAATGGAATAATCGCGACGAGCGTTAACTGCGGATCAATCGTCCACATGATCGCGATCGCGATGAAAATCGTGATCATATCAAGCCATAGGTTCATTAATCCCGTGACGACGAAGTCTTTCGTCTGCTCGACATCATTGATGATTCGCGAGATGACTTCCCCAGTTTTCGTATTCGAATAAAAACGAAGCGATAATTTCTGAACATGATCAAACAATCGATTACGAACGTCAAATAAAATCTTCGACGCGGACCATTGCGCGAGGTACTGACGGACGTATTCGAGCGGCGGCTTGACGATCAAAAAGATGAAGACACCCGCTCCAATCAAATACGCCAATTGTTTACTTTTTTCCGCCATCGGCATCGTGTTTCCAGTTAGGATATTGTCGATGATGTACTTATACAACAACGGAAGTCCAAGTGGGATCGAGAACTTGATGATCCCAACGAAAACCGTCAGGAGAATCTGTTTTTGATACGGCTTGACGAACGCCATATAGCGGCGGATCGAACCTTGTTTCTTACGTTTTGCTTGTGTTGCCACGTGTTTCACTTCCTTCAATTAAAAAAAGACGATGGCGAACCATCATCTCCGATATCTTGTTTCATATTCACGATACCACATATCCACGAAAGCCGGGTTAAATGGACCCTTCCGACTGCGGATCCATTGAATCAGGATTTGGACATTGTCTTTCAAAATACGATCGATTGCCTTCGGATAGTTCATCTCGCGGCGATGCTTCTCATACTCGTCCTCATCGAGGATCATGTAGGACATGTCCGGATACACTTTGATATCTAAATCGTAATCAATGTACTTGACTGCTCGATCTTTCTCATCGAACGTAGAAGGTGATCCAAGATTGCAGTAATAGTAAATGCCATCCTCCCGAATCATACAAATGACATTGAACCAGAGTTCTGTTGAAAAGTAACAGATTGCAGGCTCTCGCGTTCGCCACTGACGACCATCCGATTCACTGACCATGATGCGGTCATTGAACCCAATCAATTCTTCTTCCGTCGATTTCAGCACGAGCGTTTCTTCCCAAACTCTGTGTAAGCTCCCGTTATGTTTGAAACTTTGAATCTCAATCTTGCTACTTTCTTTTGGGAATCGACTCATGTGCTACTCCTTTCTAAAGCGTTTTTCTTCCATTCTGTTATACTCTCGTGCTTATTATACCCATTTTCAGAACGCATGAAAAACGAAAGGGTATTTTTTCAGAAAAATGACGGAATTCAGGCTTGAAAGTGATTCAAAATCGCATTTTTTCGTTGTTTGAACATCGGTTTCAAGATGAATGCTTCAATGACGAAGGCTGGCAAGAACGATGCATACGTCACTTCATCCACGAAATAGACGCCAGATTCACGTTCTTCGACTCGGTGCACGTGGCACCATGCCCGGAATGGATACGGAACTTTTGTACCGACATCGACGAAGACATATTCTTCTACGAAAGGAATCCAAGACGTCCACGAGACAAATAGTGGAGGAACACCAACGCGCAGACGAATCGTATTTCCTGCTCGCGTCCGTGTATCACCCGAAGTCTTCACTTGCGGAAATACCGTCAATCGACTTAAGGCTTTGGCGTCACTTAAAAAATCCCACGCTTGCTCCTTTGATGTATCGACACGTGTCTCAAAACGAAAAGTATGCATTAGATCTCCCCCTTTAATAGTCGATCAATCTTCATTTGCGCGACAGATACCGGATGCGTCGCATACGTTTCCTGATCAACCAGTATTGTCTGGTCCGGCTGTTCCGTCACGCGATAGACGGCAATTTCCCAAATCCGGTGTGAGAAGATATGTCGGACGTGACCGACAAGCGTCCCATTACGATCTTCTTCTGCTTCTCGAAGTGGGTATTGCCACATACCTGCGAGCAAACCCGTTTCTGCTCGTTGTTCAATTGCGATTTTTCCGTTCGTTTCATAGACGAGAGCATCATACGGAATAATTTGCGTCTTCCCTTTCTTCGTCTTCACAGGTAGTTCTTCCTGTGCATTTCGATCATATGCGAAACAAACGTCTTGAACAGGACAGAGTCCACACATCGGAGACTTTGGCGTACAGACCATCGCACCGAGTTCCATCAAGCCTTGATTGAAACTTGACGGGTCAGCCGGATCAATCAATTGATGAACTGCTGCCTCAAACAATTTCCGTGTCTTCGGCGCAGCGATGTCTTCATAAATCCCAAGTACACGCGAGAGGACGCGCATCACATTTCCGTCTACTGCCGGTTCTGCTTGCCCATAAGCAATCGATAGAACCGCTCCTGTCGTGTACGGACCAACGCCCTTCAGCTGACTGAACAATTCCTTTTCGTCCGGAACGATTCCATCATATTTTTCAACAACTTCCTGAACCGCGATTTGAAGATTCTTGACACGGGAATAGTACCCTAAACCCTCCCAATGTTTGAGCACTTCACTTTGATCCGCTTGCGCTAAATCATGCGGTGTCGGGAAACGTTTCGTGAAGCGTTCATAATATGGAATGACTGTATCGACGCGCGTTTGTTGGAGCATGATCTCACTAATCCAGATATGATATGGGTTTTTGGTTCTTCGCCATGGGAGATCTCGCTGTTCACGAAGGAACCAGGTAATCAGTTCTGTGGTAAATTGTGTTTTATTAAAGTTTGTGAAATATTCTTGAACGACAGTCAAAAGGTTACCTCTTTTCTCTTGAATACGATATATTTATTAAAAATTACTCGGCAGAACCACGATGGATCAACCATCACGATTTTATAGAAGGAGCGAATTGGCATTGGATACTGGTACGCATATCGGCATGGGACTTTGTCTCGCCGCCATCTCGACGCTACACCCTGACGTCGCAGCGAGCACGACGATGTTTGCTGCCGTGACGACGACGGCGCTCGTCGGCTCACACGCACCGGACTTCGATACTGTCTTTAAGTTTAAAGGAAACAGCGCCTACTTGCGTCAACACCGCGGAAAATCGCACGGGTTGATCGCCTTGCTCGCCTGGCCGTTATTACTTTCAATCGTCATCGGCACGTTATTCAGTGTACCTCCGACTTCATTATGGCTGATGGCGCAGATCGCTGTCGCTCTTCATGTCTTCGTCGATCTGTTTAACGCTTACGGAACACAAGCCTTACACCCGTTCAAAAAATCCTGGATCGGTTGGGGTGTCATCAATACATTTGATCCATATCTGTTCACGATGTATTATGCCGCGTTCGGGATTTGGCTACTAACGAGAGCGACGATCGTCATCTTCCCGATTTTAATCGCCATCGTCATCATCTACTACGCTGTTCAATTCAAGTTACGAAACGATGCACTCGCGACCGCAGCCCGCTATTATCGCGGTGCACATAAACTGTTCATCTCCCCTGGCATGAAATGGGATGAATGGCATGTCGCGGCACGTTTACGCGATGAGTATTCCGTCGTTAAGATTAACAGTGGAACCGTCGTCGAATGCGGAAACTTCCGGATCAAGGACGAACCACACGGTGACGCCTTGTACGAAATCGTCAAACAAAACGCTGACTTGCAAGCGTTTCTTGAGTTTTCAAAGATTCATACGTATACGGTCTCACGAAAGGACGGTATTGTCGAATACCGCTTTACGAACTTACGTTACTTCACGAAGGAAGTCTATCCATTCGTTGCCGTCGTCAGGATCGACGCTGCTACACAAGAAATCGTCAGCTCCTATACCGGCTGGGTCTTCAGCGAACGGACCTTGCAGAAAAAACTGTTCATCCCTGCATTATAAAGACAAAGCTCCGCGCAACGGAAATCCCGATGTGCGGAGCTTTTTTCATTCGACGTTTCGACCTGTCATCAAATGCTTGAATTTTTCGTTCGTCGTATTAAACCGGTGTAACATTGCCCCGTGCTGTTTGATCTGTTGTTCGACGAAATGAACTGCGACGGCTTCACCTTGATATTTCTCACCCGCGCGCGCGAGTGTCGCTTCGAAATCTTCCCAAAGCACTTCCACCCACGTCAGTGCTTCTTCCGGTGTCAGTACTTCATTTACTTGCAATAATTCTTCAGCCAATTGCTGAAGGGCTTGTTCTCGATTCGTCATGTCTGTTCTCCCTCTCCTGTGAATAACGCGAGCGGAATCGCGACTTCCTGAGCGGTTCCTTCAAAATGTCCCCAGCCCATGACCCCATTGACGAAATGTAACTCAAATCGTGCCTCTTCTCCTTCGATTCGGTAAAAGGCTCCCCGTTCGAATCGTGCTGGATCGATCAAATAACTTTTCGCAATGGCGATTTTTCGCGTCACGACTTCCACTTCACTCACATTCCCATGTTGCTCCGCTTTTCGTTTTTGTTCACTTAATTTCGTGATCAACATCTCAAGCTCGTATTTCGATAATTGACTCATCCGTGTCTCCATTACAAAAACTCCCCCTCTTCGTTTTTCAGTATAAACGAAAAGGAGGAGAAACTGGATGGATTAGCTTGATTTCAATTCAAGATTCCGTTTACTTTGTAACGCATACATTTTCGCATAAATACCGGATGCTGCGAGGAGCACATCATGGGATCCTCGCTCGACGATCCGACCATGATCGAGAACAAGAATCTCATCCGCATCCTTGATCGTCGACAAGCGGTGGGCGATGATGAACGTTGTCCGCCCTTTCGTCAACGTCAGCAAGGCATCCTGAATGACCGCTTCCGTTTCCGAGTCAACGCTCGCTGTCGCTTCGTCAAGAACTAGGATCGCAGGATCGAACGCTAACGCACGGGCAAAACTGATCAACTGTCGTTCACCCGCTGATAACGTGGCACCTTTTTCGATGACTGGTTCATCGAGTCCGTTCGGTAAACGATCAATGAACCGATCCGCGCCGACGGCTTCGATCGCTTGGCGAACACGTTCCTCGGAAATGTCAGGATTGCCAAGTGTGATGTTCGAGCGAATCGTTCCTGTGAAGAGGAACGGATCCTGTAAGACGATGCCCATATGCTCACGGACCGCTTGTTTCGGCAAACGCGTCACGTCCTGTCCGTCAATCAACAACTGTCCTTTTGACGGATCATAGAAACGCATCAGCAGGTTCATGATCGAACTTTTCCCACTACCCGTGTGTCCGACAAGAGCAATCGTTGCGCCAGGACGAGCATCGATTTGAATTTCACGTAACACGGGATTTCCCGCTTCATAACTAAATTCGACGTCCTTGAAGGACACCGCTCCTTTAAACCGAGCAACGCGACCTTGTTCGACCGGCTCTCCCTTTTCGTCGAGCAACTGGAACATCCGGTCCGCTGAAACGAGTGCTTGTTGTAGTGGTGACAGCTGATTCATGATTTGGGTGACGGGTTCGAATAAACGGGACACGTAATCGATATACGCATATAAGATCCCGAGCGATAAAAACGACCCGTTCGTCAGACTTTTTCCGCCGACGACCCAAATCAACAAGGCGAGCGTCAAGTTTTTCAAAAAGTAGGATAAGTTATGGGACATCAGGGCATCGAGTCGTAACAACTTTGCCCGGGTCTGATAGTTCTCTTCGTTTTTTTGTTCGAATTCAGCAAGGACTTCCTTCTCGCGTGCATAAGCCTGAATGATCGGCATCGTCTGGATGTTCTCATTCAGTTGACCATTCATGTCGGCAACGAGGGATCGGACCTTGAAGTTGTTTTTCGTCGCGAGTTTCTGGAACAGCTGAATCCAGAAATAGACGATTGGAATGATGATCAGCGAGACTAGTCCTAAGCGATAATCGAGGAAGAACATCGCGACCAGAATCCCCGCCATCGTGATGATCCCCGAGAAGACCCGGGCGAGCACACCGAGATATAGATCGCGAATCGTTTCCGTATCATTCGTGACTCGACTGACGATTTTCCCGATCGGTGTCTGGTCGAAATAACGAACCGGTAACCGTTGCAGATGCGTAAAGACATCAAGACGCATCCGTTTAATGATTTTATGAGCAGATCGCTGGAGCAAGATTTGCTGAATCCAGTTCAAACCAGCTGCTACCAGCAGCAAAAGGACATAGATCAAGGACAACCAGCCGATTGCTTTTAAGTCTTTTGAATAAAAATCATAGACCTGTCCTTGTGTCAGTTTTTGAATATTATCATACGTGTAGACGTCGTCTCCACGCGTGACCGTCATCGTATTTCCACTGATTTTCCGCTCTCCTCCACTGACGACTTGTTTCGGTACGAAAAAGTAGCCGTTGGTCGTTTGGACGATCGAGACGGATTGAACGATCTGACTTTTAGAGACGTCTTGTGCTTTGGCGAACTGACGGCCGTCATACGTGACCGCACCGTCCGATTTAACTTCGACCCAGTCCTTCTCAATTGCCACGATATGTTCATCAATGATGACTTTGGCGATATACGGACCTGTCAATTCCGCTCCGACTGCCAGTACGAGTAAAAATAATCCTAAAAAGATCGCTTGTTTCTCATGCATCGCATAGCGGATCAACGAACGGATCGTCGTCTTCCGACGTGCCGGATCGAGTTGGTATAATTCTAATTCATTCATGCAGAGGCACCTCCTTACATCTCTTCACTTTGTCGCTCGAATTGTTGAGCGTACCAGCCATTTTGTGCCATCAGGCTGTCATGTGTTCCTCGTTCAGAAATCATTCCATCTTGCAAGACGATGATTTCGTCCGCATGTGCCACTGCCGACAAACGATGGGCAACAATCAATGTCGTTGATTGGTGACGATTCGATCGAATCGAATCAATGATATGTGATTCCGTTTTCGCGTCTACCGCTGATAATGAATCATCAAGCAACAGCAACTCTGGTTTTTTTAACATCGCCCGCGCGATCGAGAGACGTTGCTTTTGTCCTCCTGATAACGTGACGCCACGTTCACCGACCATCGTCTCAAGTCCTTGTTCCAGCGTTTCGATATCTTTTTCAAACGATGCGAGACGAATCGCTTCCTGCAATTCTTCTTCTGTCGCTTCACCTGCACCAAACAGAATGTTATCCCGAACAGATTTTGAGAATAGTAAATGTTCTTGTGACACATAACCCGTCCAACCGCGAACCGTCTCTAGCGCAATATCTTCATACGGTACGCCGTTGACCGTCAGCATATCCCGTCCGATTGGATACTCACGTAAAAATTGACGCAAGAACGTCGTTTTCCCGGATCCCGTTGGTCCGACGATACCGATCGTTGTTCCTTGTTCGATCGTAATATTCAAATCTCGCAAGACCGAATGGGCTGTCTCTGGATACGTGAACGTCAAATCGTTCATCTCGATCCGCTCGGGATGTTCGACGTGTTCCCGCGGTGTCGAAGCAATCAACGGTTTGACTCGCATCGTTGCTTCTAAGCGGTCAAGACTTGCTGTCCCGCGCTGGATGACATTGATTAATTCACCAAAGGCATACATCGGCCAGATCAGCATCCCGAGATAGATGTTAAAGGCGACCAATTGTCCGAGCGTGATGTCGTTCGTAAAGACGAGATATGTCCCGAACGATAAGCCGATCAAGTAACTGAAACCGACGAGCAACTTGATGATCGGTTCAAACAAGACATCGATTTTTGCGACGTGCATGTTTTTCTCAAAGACATCCGTCGTGACATCGTCGAAGCGTTTAACATCGACTGGTTCTTGTACGAACGAGCGGATGACACGCAGTCCGGAAATCGACTCGACGACCTGGTCATTCATCGTTCCGAATGAATCCTGGGCAGTGATGAAGCGTCCGTGAATTTGACTTCCGAGCTTATTCATCGCGTAGGCGAGAAGTGGCATCGGTAACAAGGCAGCGAGCGTCAGCTTCCAATCGATCGCCACCCCCATGACGACGAGAGTGATCGCTGTCATGTTCAACGAGTCGACGAGCGTCAAGACACCAAATCCAGCTGTCCGCTCGACCGCCTTCAAGTCGTTCGTCGCGAGCGCCATCAAGTCTCCCGTCCGATTCTTTTGGTAGAACGTCGGCGTCAGTTTCAATAAGTGCGTAAAGAAGCGACTCCGAAGTGTCCGTTCTAATAAAAATGCCGTTCCGAATAATTTCGCTAACCACAGATACGTCAAGATGAAGGAAACGATGGAAATGACTGTTAATCCGATGACGTATTGCAAGAGCGTCGCCTGGTCCATCGATCCCGACCGCAATCCGTCGATGACCTTACCGATTAGCCATGGCGGCGTTAAATCGATGAAGCCGGTGATGATCAATAAGACGACTGCTACGAGATACGATGATTTGTGTTCTTTTAGAAACCAACTCAATTGCCGAAATAAACGCATGAGGGTCCCCCCTTTACTGTGAAATGAAGTACTTTTTCCGAGCACGCAAAAAGGCATACGGATTTCCGGATGCAGTCCGAGAATCAGTATGCCTTGAAATGGGCATGATGCATTCTTGTTCGTCTGCGCGCTCGGGAGACGAATCCCCTTGCTCGCACATGAAATGAATTACTTATACGTGCTCAAGAGTCTCCGTCGTATTCAGCTGTTGGATATGAGTGAAACCAATTGGCTTTTTCATAGGACGGTTCCTCCTTTTCTTAGTCTGTGCGTAGAATAGCACAATTGTCGGATAATTGTCAATTTTTCGTCTTGCTTTTATTACTCCGCCTCTTCTTCTTCTTTGACTTGTTCGAGGACTTGAGCGGCTAGACCGTATGGAAATCCTTTTCGGACGAGTGCTTGCTTGACTTTTTGTTCGCGTTCGAACGGTTCAAGTTGTCGATATTTCGGATAATACTTGCGCGCTTGATAAAGGGCCGCTTGTTCTTCTTCGTCACCTTCTTCAGCTCGAAACACCTCTTCAATGCCCGCTTTAATCAAATCGGACGAAAACCCACGCTGCATGAGCGTTAACTGCAACTTTTGTGTCAGTTCCCGCACGGAACGCCGTTGCAGCTCTTTTTGCTTTTGTCGCAAAAACTTCAGGACTTTTTCGTATTCCTCTTCATCCGTAAACGTCACGATCGCTTCATCAATCGCTGTCTTCGGTATCTTCAATGCCTCAAGGTCGCGGCGAATCCGTCCCGGACCTTGAGGTGTCGTCGCTTTTTTCGTTGCCGTATAAGCAAGTGCGAACTGTTGATCATCCAAATAGCGTTGCTCCGTCAATCGATCGATTGCATGTTTGATCGCATGCTCCGGTGTCTCTTTCTCTGTTAAATAGGCGACGACTTCACTCGTCGCCCGCATGCGGTACGATAAATGATTCAACGAGAGACGATACGCTTTTTGCTGTTCTTCAGCCGTTAACACTTCCTTGACGAAGTCGTCATCCAGTTCCTTATCGCGTTGTAGATTGTATTTAATTAAGATATCGACGTCTACGGCAAAGGCATATTCCTCTTTGCCATCGCGCTCGACATAGATGTTGAATCGTTCGCTGTTCTTTTTCTGCGTCGAGATCCGTTTGATCTTCATTTCGTTCCCTCCCCTAACCTGATTCGGTAGTTCTACGATATCATGAACAGGCATGTCTATGTTTGAGTGAAACCATGGAACGGGAACAAATGGAAAGAAGCTACTTTTACTTATTTAGGGAGGATGGATTACATGAACATTGCGATTACCGGTGGAACCGGTATGATTGGTCAAGCCTTGACGAAACGTTTACTAGATCAAGGACATCACATCTTTATATTGACGCGTCATCCGAAAGCGAATGATGCGCATGTCACATATATCAAGTGGATGACAGAAGACGCAAAACCGGAACAGCACTTAGAAGGCGTGGATGCCTTTATTCATCTGGCTGGTGCTTCGATCAACGACGGACGTTGGACAGATGAACGCAAACGCGTCATTCTCGACAGTCGCGTCAGCACGACGAAGGAGCTCGTTCGAATCGTTGAAGCACTCGATCAAAAGCCAAATGTCGTATTGTCTGCTTCTGCGGTTGGCATTTACGGACAAGATCGGCATCAAACATTCTCCGAAGATCAACCACTTCCACCGACCGCTGACTTCTTAAGTCATGTCTGTGTCGCGTGGGAAGACCTTGCCCGCCCGATTGCTGACGCTGGCATTCGACTTGTCCATCCACGAATCGGTGTCGTCCTAACGAAAGCCGGTGGCGCTTACCCATTAATGCGCCTGCCCTATGTCTTGTTTGGTGGTGGGACGATGGGCGACGGAAAACAGTGGGTCTCTTGGGTCCACATCGATGATTTAGTCGATTTATTCGTATTCGCACTTGAGACCCCGACAGTCGAAGGACCGCTGAACATCACTGCTCCTCATCCGGAGACGATGCGGCGTTTCGGACAGACGATCGGAAAAGTCTTACATCGCCCACACTGGCTCCCGGCGCCACGCTTCGCGTTAGAACTCGCACTCGGTGAAAAGAGTACGATTGTACTAGAAGGAGCTCGTGTCGTTCCGAAAAAAGCGCTCGAAAACGGATACAAGTTTCGGTATGCTGAACTAAAGGATGCATTGCGAGCAATCGAGCATTCAAACTAGTACAGGGGTGGACGATACTTGGATATCTTAATTCGAAATGCACATATCTATCCGATTACTTCGGACAGTTTTTACGGGGACATCCGCATTCGTGATGGGAAAATCATTGAAATCGGTGAATTACTGGATCACTTAGAAAACGATCAAGTCATTGAAGCAGAAGGTCACTTTTTATTACCCGGTTTCATCGATGCCCATACACATCTCGGATTATATGACGAAGGTACCGGAACCGTCGGAATGATGCGAATGAGACGATTTTTGCGATGACCCCTCATCTGCGTGCCATTGATGGCGTGTACCCACTTGATGAAGGATTTAAGGAAGCCGTCGAACACGGGATCACGACCGTTCAAGTCATGCCCGGTAGCATGAACATCATCGGTGGTGTCACGAGTGTCATCAAGACGCACGGACGGTTCATCGATGATATGATTCTTCGAAAGTACGCGGGTCTGAAGGTTGCGCTCGGTGAAAACCCAAAGCGTGTCCATAGTGCTGGTCGCGCCGGTGAACTGACAAGGATGGGCATCATGGGGATGTTGCGCGAAGCCTTTCTTGAAGTTCGGACACAACGAGTTTCCGAAACGTTCGCTCACCAGATGATCAAACGGGTCCTTGATCATAAAATGCCGCTTCGTGTACATGCGCACCGAGCAGATGATATCCTTTCTGCCATCCGTTTTGCGGAAGAGTTCGATCTCGATTTGCGTATCGAACATTGTACGGAAGGTCATCTCGTCGCAAAAGAGATGGAACTGCTACCGATTGAAAAAGTAACGGTCGGACCAACCTTCACGCGAAAGTCTAAAATTGAACTGAAGAATAAGACATGGGAAACGTACCGGATTCTTCATGAGCATGGTCTCGAGATCTCCATTACGACCGATCATCCGTACACCCCTGTCCAGTACTTGAATCTCTGTGCCGGTCTAGCTGCACGAGAAGGTCTACCGGTCGATGTCGCCTTGCGCGCGATCACAATTCATCCAGCCCGCTCACTCGGTGTGGACGATCGCGTCGGATCGATTGAGATCGGAAAAGACGCGGATCTCGTCCTGTGGAGCCACTTTCCACTCGACTATTTAGCGAAGCCGCTCATGACGATGATTGACGGAAAAATTATTTTTGAACACGCTCAACTGAACTTGACTTAACCCTACCCCCGCCAGGTGTTTTTTGCACCTTTCGGGGGTTTTGAACGCTTACGGAAAACATCTTGTTTTTGTATCTTTTTTCACAAAAATTATTTTCTTGCAATTTTAAAAAAAGAAGGTAATATTATCTTATCCGACAACTGAAGAAGGCATACCATGCGCGGTTCAAACGAGTCAGACAGGTAGCTTTCGACAATCATTCTTGCGGTCCTAAAAGGAGGAATGGAAGTATGCTCAAGCAACGGGAGCTGAGCGACTGCGCTGATTTGTTCGAACTGATGCAGCATCAAGACGTATATCCGTACGTCCGCCAAAAAACACGGTACTTTGATGAATTTCTGTTTACTACAAAGCAGGCAATCGAAGAGGAAGAACGTGGTGAAATCGTATCACGTACCATCCTAGATGAATTCGATCAACCGATTGGTACGATTAGTTTACTCGATATCGAAGGACAATATGGGTTTCTCGGTACATGGTTAGGTAAACCGTATCATGGTAAAGGATACAATCATTTAGCGAAAGAAGCCTTCTTCTCTGAGCTGTTCTTTGAGCTTGGATATGAAAGTGTCTTCATGAAAATTCGCAAAAGCAATATTCGGTCACAAAAAGCAGCTGAAAAATTGCCGTATGCGTTCTGTGCGGATGAGTTGCGTCCTGCGCTTCTTGAGCAATTGAATGCCGGCGAGACACAGTTCACGCTATATGAAGTCTCAAAATCTAGTTTCCACATGTACATTCATGGTCGGGAGCTCGAAACACTATACGATCACCAACAACTCGAAGCATGAGAGCCTTGTCTCTCATGCTTTTTTGTGTCCACGCATGCGCTTCTAAAGTTTGAAATGGTATGATAAATAAGAAAACTCATCTTTATGGAAGAAACACTTTCTTCTACAGGAAATGGAGCGAAGACTAATGCCAGAATCGTTTAACATTCTCGTAGTAGATGATGAAGCACAAATGCGTGACCTTCTCGTCTCGAATCTTGAAAAAGAACACTACACGACGATGACAGCTTCTAACGGACAAGAAGCGATCCATCTCATTCAACAAAATACATTCCATCTCGTTCTACTCGATGTCATGATGCCGGAAATGGACGGCTTGACAGCATGTATGCGCATCCGTGAATTCTCAAACGTTCCGATCATCATGCTGACGGCACGTTCGGACGAGCTCGATCGTATTCACGGTCTGAAAATCGGAGCTGATGACTATATCACAAAACCATTCAGCCCTCGAGAACTGCTTGCTCGCATCGAAGCAACGCTTCGTCGTTCTCATCGCTTTACAGTTGATCAATCGGCTACCCTGACGCTCGGCATGCTTGAACTCGACACTGAAAGTCGGAGTGTCCACGTCAATGGCAAGCCGGTCAGTCTGACGCGTAAGGAATTTGATTTGTTGCACCTGTTCGCTCAAAACAATGATAAGGTCTTTTCTCGCGAACAGTTACTCGATCAAATCTGGGGTGCGGACTATATCGGGAACTTACGGACGGTCGATACACACATCAAAACACTTCGCTTAAAGCTCGGGGAAGCTGGTGGCTCGATTCAAACGGTCTGGGGCATCGGTTATAAATTCGAGGAAGTATGATTAAGCGCTATACGATCCGGCGCCGGATTTGGATCACGATTTGGTTCACAAGCGTGTTTTCCGCTATTTTATTCGTCCTGCTGACGTTCTATCTCTACGACCGGTTCTATCTTCAGACGCAGGAAGATATTTTATTGAATCGAGGCGAAAAGCTGATCAACATTTATGAATCTGAAGGATTATCTGGTGCTTTTTACGATGGAATGACTTATACGAATGAGTTGACGGAATCGAAAGTCTTCTTTATCGATTTCCTGAAGAAAAATCCAGCTGGACTGCGCTTTTTGACGAATGCGGATATCGAAGAACTTCGAAACGGTGAAACCGTCGTCTCCAGTCGGACCCATCCGATTGAAGGAACGGACATTTTGATGACCGGATTTCCGATCATCGAAAACAATCGACTGGTCGGTACATTGATTTTATATCTAGAACTCGGTCAAATCAGTGAACCATTCCGCCCACTCCGCCTGATGATTTTCTTCATGATCGGACTGATCGTCTTGAATCTCGTCATCTTCGGACGACAAATCATCGATACGATCATCCGTCCGTTGATCGACATGAAGCGCGCCTCGACTGTTTATGCACAAGGTGACTTTGATTATCGGATTCCGATTCAATCGGACGATGAGATCGGGGAACTCGCAGAAACATTAAATAAGATGGCGGAATCGCTCGGAGAAGTCGACGAGCAGCGGAAGGAGTTCCTCGCGAACGTCAGTCATGAATTGCGGACACCGCTCTCCTACATCCGTGGCTATACGGAGATGATGCAGGATGATTCGCTCGAGGAAGAAAAACGTGCGCAGTATTACCAAATCATCGAGCGGGAAACAGAGCGTCTGCAACGTCTCGTCAATGATCTGCTCGATCTCGCTCAACTTGAACGCGATTCCTATCCGATGTCGAAACAACCACTTGTCTTCAGTCAAGTACTTGAAGATGTCATTTACCGGATGGAACCCATCGCCCAGTCAAAAGGAGTCACGTTCGTCATGAATCTCGATCCGGATCAAATTGTCTTAGGCGATACGGACCGCCTTGAGCAAGTCTTCGGCAATTTACTCGATAACGCCTTACGGTACACACCGCCTGGTAAACAGATTTTCTTGTCGACTGAAACGATCGGCGACCGGACGCATTGTCTTATCCGGGACGAAGGAGAAGGCATTCCGGAAGAGCATCTTGATCGACTGACAAAACGTTTTTACCGTGTCGATAAATCACGGACGCGGAAAGATGGCGGAACCGGTCTTGGTCTTGCGATCACAAAACACATCATCGATCGTCATAATGGAACGATCCGGTTTGACTCCGTTCTTGGAGAAGGAACGACTGTCCACATCGAGTTACCGCTTCTTCCGGATGAAGCGGATGGATTCGAATGATGGAACATCATGTCATCCAAACCTTTGAACTCTTCGGACCGTTCGCTCCGTTCGTTAGTGTCTTGGTCGGCGTCGTCGTCAGTGTACTTGGTGTCCTACCGAGTACGTTCGTCACCGCTGCGAATCTCGTCTATTTCGGATTATGGATCGGCACATTGCTCTCTTTCATCAGTGAAGTCCTAGGTGCGGTTTGTGCGTTTCTACTTTACCGAAAAGGACTGCGGTATGCCCTTCGTCGCCCACTTCCGGATCGATTCGCTCGTTTGCAACAAAAACTGCAAGCACAACGAGGACATGAAGCATTTTTGACGATCATCTTGCTGCGGCTGTTACCGTTCGTTCCGTCTGGCATCGTCAACATCGTCAGTGCCGCTAGTGGTATTTCGATTCTACTTTTCCTGACTGCCAGTACGATCGGAAAAATTCCAGCCATGTTAATCGAAGTGCTTGCAGTCCACCAGTTCATGCAATCCTCATCCATCATCCAATGGTCGATTGCAGGCGTGGCACTCGTTGGTTATCTGGCCTATCGTATTCAACAAAAACGAGCATCATCGATATAAAACTACAGGTTTTCTGAAAGGAAGTATCGTTCATGGAGTTAAGACGTTTTGGAACATCCGACCTACTCGTATCCCCGCTTGGGTTCGGAGCTGGTCACATCGGCGCAGAACAGATGACGGATCGCGAAGCAGTTTATTTACTCGAACAAGCACGTGATCTCGGCATCAATCTGATCGATACAGCACGCGGCTATGGCTTATCGGAGCAACGCGTCGGACAATTTCTAAAGAATCGTCGTCACGACGTCATTCTGTCGACGAAAGTCGGCTATGATGTTCCCGGTACGCAGGACTGGACCTTTGAAGCGGTCCATGGTGGCATCGATCAAGCCTTACAGACGATGCAAACGGATTATCTCGACATCGTACACCTCCATTCTTGTAGTCGAGAAATTCTCGCCCAGGGAGATGTCATCGAAGCGCTTGACCAAGCAAAACAAGCTGGAAAAGTCCGCGTCATCGCTTATTCCGGTGATCGGGAAGACTTAACATATGCTATCGAAACGAATCGCTTCGACAGTTTCCAAACGTCATTCAATCTATTTGATCAACGTGTCGATGAAGTCCTGCCCACCCTTCTAGATCACGGTGTCATCGCCAAGCGTCCAATCGGTAACGCCCCGTGGCGATTCGCAGAGCGTCCGGTCGGACAGTACGTCGAACCCTACTGGGAACGTGCGCAACAACTCGCTTATCCACTCGAGGAATCGAGTTGGCTTGAAACTGCACTTCGTTTCACGGTCTTTGAGCCAGGGATCACGACAGCCATCATCGGTACGTCTCGACCAGAACACCTCGCGCTGAATCAGCAACTGATCGAGCGCGGTCCACTTCCTGCTGATCGTGTTGCTCGGTTGAAGGAACGCTTCGCTGAGTGTGACGCGACGTTCGGTTATCTTTCGCAAACATGATAAAAAGCCCGTATGTCCACTCGTTCAAAGAGTGCATACGGGCTTGTTACTTAGAACTTTTTCTTTTTCTTTTTTTCGAGCACGACGATTGCTTCGACGTGCGCTGTTTGTGGGAACATATCGTACGGCTGAATGTACGATACCTTGTATCCCGCTTTCATCAAGTGATCGCAATCGCGCGCAAGCGTCTGCGGGTTACACGAGACATAGATGATTTTTTTCGCTTTAGACGAGATCATCGCGTTCAACAATTGTGTATCGCAACCTGAGCGTGGTGGGTCGACGATGAAGACATCTGGAATCCAGCCTTCCTTGACCCAACGCGGAATCCAGGCTTCTGCCTTACCGACGACGTAGTGGGCATGGTCGAATCCGTATTGCTTCATGTGCGCATTGGCATCTTCGACAGCTTCTTCAATAATTTCCATGCCGCGGACTTCTTTTGCTCCTTTAGCGATCCAAAGTCCGATTGAACCAACACCTGCGTAGGCATCAACGACACGTTCTTCGCCTGTCAAAGCAGCAGCACGCGCAATTTCTTCATACATCCGCTCTGCTTGTTCCGGATTCAATTGGAAGAAGGCACGCGGAGACAGTTGATACGTGAATTCGCCCATCTCTTCTTCAATCCGTTCCACGCCACGCAAGACTTCCGTCTCTTCTCCGAAGACACGTGATGTCAACTTATCATTGATGTTCAGTGCGACCGAGACGACACCTGGGATATCCATGATATCGCGTGACAAACCTTCTAGATCACGGAAGCCGTCTTTAAAAGCAACTAGTACGACCTGAATTTCACCCGTTTTGATTCCTGTCCGGACGACGATATGGCGCATGACACCGTCTTGTTTTGCTGCATGATAAACGGGTACTTTATAGTCATTGAGTAATTTTGTGACAGCTTGGTTGACGCGAAGCGTATCCTTGTTTTGGACGACACAATCATCGATCGCGACCAGACGATTCGAATTCGCAGAATAGAGACCGCTGACAATCTCATTCCCCTGTTTACCGACGACGAATTGCGACTTGTTGCGGTATTCCCATTCCTTCGAACCGATCGTCGGACGGATATCCGCTTTCTCGACATTCAACTTCGTTGATTTCAAGAAAGCGTTGCGAAGCATTTCTTCCTTATAACGCAATTGTCCATCGTAACTCATGTGTTGTAATTGACAGCCGCCACAGACACTATAGACCGGGCAAAGTGGAGTAACACGGTCTGGTGAACGATCGTCACGCTTTAAGATTTTTGCATTCGCATAGTTCGCATGAATTTCCGTGATCTCGATCTGTGCTGTCTCACCGACGAGTAGACCTGGGATGAAGACGATTTGTCGTTCAAGTGTTGCGATCCCTTCACCGTTGATTCCCATTCGTAGACAAGTGACCGAACGGACCTCACCCGTCTGTAATTTGATTTTTGTTGCCATTGATTTCATCCTTTCTCTTTACGCAAATGAAAAAGCGGTCTCAATCTACCGCTTTTTTCGTTTCTTCTTGTTCTTTCATATCCTTTGCATATCGAACGACCTTCGCCTTGAGTTGATCCAGTGATACGATCAGTCGTTCCAAATCTTCGATATCTGATGATTCATCGAGTGAATCGATTGTATGACAGAGAAGCTGCATTCTTGATTTTAGCACATTCATTTGACCAAGTTTATCAGTTCTTGCTTTTCCCATTATTCAGACTTCCTTTCTTCCGCTGGATTCCGACGTTATTTTAGCATACGATACGAAGTGGAGCACTAAAAAGGAGGAGTATCTATGTCACATTCATCACCCATCACGATTGCGAACGATCCGTGGGAAGCTTATCGCGACATTGAACAATACGGCACGGTCCGTTTGACGAACATTGAAGTCACGACAACAAAACTGTGTAACATGCGCTGCGAACATTGCGCCGTCGGTTACATGTTATCCAGTAGCGAGTCACCCGAGATTCCAGTCGAGCTACTCATTCAACGTCTGGATGAAATCGAACATCTGCGTGCCTTCTCAATCACCGGCGGCGAACCGATGCTTTCAATGAAGTCCATCAAGGAGTACGTTGTCCCTTTACTTAAGTATGCCCACGAACGTGGTGCTAAAACCCAAATCAACTCAAATTTAACACTTCCGTTATCTCGCTACGAATTAATCATTCCTTATCTAGATGTCTTGCACATCTCACATAACTGGGGAACAGCTGATGATTTCATCGATGGTGGCTTTGCGATGATGGAACGAAAACCGTCACGTGAAGCACGGACGAAGCTTTTCGAGACGATGAAAGAGAATGCCCGTGTTCTAAATGCACGTGGTGTCATCGTTTCTGCAGAGACGATGATCAATAAACGGACATTACCACACCTTGAAGCGATTCATAAGGAAATCGTCGACATGGGCTGTGTCCGCCACGAGGTGCATCCGATGTACCCCGCTGACTTCGCGTCGATGATCGAAGCAGCTAGCTTGCCCGAAATTCGCGACGGGATCCATCGTTTGCTTGACGTCCGGGATCCGAACGTCTGGATGTTATTCGGAACACTCCCCTTCTATGCTTGTTCGATGGAAGAGGCGGATTTAGAACTTCATCGTCGATTGCGTCAAGAGAAAAACGTCTCTGTTCGCAATGACCCTGATGGACGTTCCCGTCTCAACGTCAACATCTTTGATGGCGAGATCATCGTAACGGATTTCGGTGACGAACTTGCTTCGCTAGGTACGATTCATGAGACATCCTTCAATGATGCTTATGCCGAGTGGCAAGAGACAGAACTGAATAAAAGCTTGTCATGTCACTGCCCTGCGGTGCAATGCCTTGGACCGAACGCGCTTGTGAAAAACGCATATTACCCTGAGATTGATTTCACAAAACAGTCCAGCCGGCTTTAAAACTAAAAAAAAGGTTTTGATCGATGGCATCCCGGGAAAAATGTCACAAAGTAGACACATTCTGTTTTTCTAAAAGGGGTGACCGGGATGGAATGGCTCGTAGGTATTGTCGCAATCATCGGTACGTTCAGTATGGTCTTGTTCGTCATGATGGTTGGTATTCGCGCTTCACACAGCATCGAACATGATGAAGTATTCGACCAGACAGACTGGGACGAACATCTTCTGCATATGCCGCGTCCGACACGTTTTGAACAAGAAAATAAATGAAGCACGCCCTGGTCTCCCGTTTCAGAGACCGGGGCGTGTTATGCTAAAAGAAAAAAGAAAGGTCGTCGTTACTTGTGTCACGTCGTTTTGCTCTTATCTTATCGATCGTCTTCATTTCCGGATTCACGCAAGGTCTGCTGATTCCACTGTTATCTATTTTACTTGAACGCCAAGGAACCCCCGCTTTCATCAACGGTCTCAGCGCTGCCGTTCTCTATATCGGTGTCATCGTCGCCGCCCCTCTCATGGAAGGTCCACTACGACGACGTGGTTATATTCCGGTCATCTCGTTTGGACTCGCTCTTGTTGCAGTAGCGGTTTTCTTATTTCCACTTCTTCCAAGCGTCATTGCTTGGATGATTTTACGGTTCCTCGTCGGATTTGGTGATCAGACGTTACACTATGGATCACAGGTTTGGGTGACGTCCATTACCCCAAATGAACGGTTAGGACAAACGATGTCACTATACGGAATGGCATTCGGTCTCGGTTTTGCTCTCGGTCCTCTTGCGGCACCTCTCGTCGATGTCATCAACTGGCTACCATTCGTGTTGACTGGTACATTGACTGTCATCGTCCTGATCTTGTTATCGCGTATGCCGAACGAAAAACCGTCATCCGTCATGCCGGAGGAGCTGCAAAGCGCCGCCTCACGGTATAAACTTGTCCTATCAACTGCTTGGTTCACGTTACTTCCTGGCTTTACATATGGTTTTCTCGAAGCCACACTGAATGCCAGTTTTCCCGTTTTTGCGACGCGTAACGGGTACGGTCTATCTGAGACGAGTACCTTGATCACGACATTCGTCGTCAGCTCGTTGATCATGCAACTTCCACTTGGACGACTTGCGGATCACTTCGGAAAACGTCGGACGTTAGTAACCGTTCTTTCGATTGGCTCCGTTGCTTTCCTTATCGCTTGCTTCGTCTTCGAACGATACGGTTGGTTATTCGCGATTTTTGCTATTAGCGGGATGGCACTTGGCTCGACGTACTCGCTCGGTGTCGCCTATATGACGGAACAGTTACCGCGACACCTTCTTCCGACGGGCAACTTGCTTGCAGGGATTGCCTTTAGTCTTGGTTCGATCCTCGGACCGATTGCTGGCAGCATGTTCGTTCTGCTTCCAGCTATGCTTTATTTCAGTCTATTCGTTCTGGTTCTAGCGACACTTGCGTTTCTCTTACGATACGCGAAACGTCACGAATCATCCCGGATCTAAAACAAAGGATCTTGCGCTAATGATGCGCAAGATCCTTTGTTTTATTTCACGATTCCTTCTTGCCGAAAACTCCGCCAGAGCTTATCGTCGATCGCATACGGCTGTTCTTTTGCACGCTTCAGCTCTTCTGTCTCGAGCAGCACGACGACCTCTCGACCGTTGATTGACCACACTGAATCGTAACCTCTCTCCGCCTCGATGATTTCCACATCCACATCTCCATGGGTTTCCTTCAACTGCTGACTGACGCACGTTACGACGAACCGGGCAAACTCATCACGTGGACGACGAGTGGCAATGATCTTTCGAACGATCTCATTCCGTTCCATTCGTTTTCATCTCCTTCCGTTTTATAGTCGCACTAGCCTTTCAGACAAGGCCGAATCGGTCTTCACTTGACCGTACAGAAAAAAGCCGAACGGGTCGGCTTGAGCAACGAACGATTGGGAGTTACTTTGATTGAAACTATTTTTGCACGATTCTGAATCTTCGTCAACCTCGCTTTTGAAACCATACAGGAAGGTACGTCGAGACTAAAATACCACTGACGACGAAGAGTAACCCAAGCAACGCTTGCGGTGGAATCGTCTCGCCGAGAATCAAGGTCGATAAACTGACACCATAGATCGGTACGAAGAACATGAACAACGACACTTTACTGACTGGATTATATTTCATTAGTAAGTTCCAAAGCGTAAATCCAGTCGCTGATAAGAAGGCAAGATACACGAGCATCCAAGCACTTGTCGTTGAAAAGGTAAACGGTGCGACATGACCATCGAGAATGACTCCTGCGATAAAGAGACCGATTGATCCAATGACCATCGCCCATCCTGTCATCGGCGCCACCGGATAACGTGCTGAGTATTCTTTCGCGATCAAGTTACCGAACGCCCCGGAAACCATTGCCGCAATCAACAGCCCTTCCCCTATACCGAACGAGACACCTTGCCCACCTTGTGGCCAGTTGGCCAAGATGACACCTGTGAATCCAAGGAATAAGGCGAGTCCTTTAAATCGATTCAGTCGATCGTCTTCATATCGAAAATGTGCCAGCAACATCTGGAAGAACGAAGTCGATCCGGCAATGATTGATCCTTGTACGCCAGTTGACAAAGATAGACCGATATAAAAGAAGACGTACTGCAAGAACGTCAAAAAGAAGCCGAGACGACTATAGGCGTAGGTCCGCTCCTTCAGTGTAATCGTCTGTTTGAAGACGAAGACACTGACGACAAGTAATAATACACCTGCTAAAAAGAAACGATAGCTCGCAAACAGCAATTGCTCTCCGTATTCCGAAGATGTGATCTGTAATAAGTCATAACTTTTTTTAATGAAGGGAAATGCACTGCCCCACAAAAAAGTCGTCAGTAACGCAAAGACGACGAGTCCAATCCGATGGGTTAAAATTTTTTGCATCTTTCTAGTTCCTTTCCTGTTCCTTTTCACTGAAGCATGGTATAGTAATTCTACAGATAATAATAATTATAATCTAGAGACAATGAAACTCATTATCAATCAGTTAAACTCATTGATATATCACATTCTCATTCTCTTTCTATAATGATTTCATTTCTCATTTACATTTTGAAAGGAGTTTTAATATGACGACTTCCACTACTACCGATGTTCAACAGCGTTCCGTATTCCGTCATGCTTGGGATGAGCATCACGAATTGATTCTAGCATTGTTTAGCGGAATATTGATTTTAGTTGCTTACGGACTCGAAAAATTCAATACGGCGTCTGCCGTTTATGTCACATTGTACTTATCGGCTTATGTAATCGGAGGATATGCGAAAGCGAAGGAAGGATTGACGGAGACGTATCAAGAAAAAACGTTGAACGTCGAATTATTGATGATTTTAGCTGCTATCGGTGCGGCTGCCATCGGCTACTGGATGGAAGGTGCAATCCTCATCTTCATCTTTGCGTTATCCGGTGCCCTTGAGACATACACGATGAATAAGAACGAACGTGCCTTGCAAAGCTTGATGTCCTTACAACCAGAGGAAGCAACACGTCTGAATGCAAACGGTCAACTCGAAGTCGTCGGAATCGAGCAATTAACGATTGGTAACCTCGTCTATGTTCGTCCTGGGGAACGGATTCCGGTTGATGGTGTCATCATTCGTGGTCAAGCCGCGATCGAAGAAGCATCGATTACAGGAGAATCGATTCCGGTTGAAAAACAAACAGGTGATACCGTTTATAACTCGACTGTCAACATGAACGGTGTCTTGACGATTGAGATGACGAAAGCTGCTGACGAATCGTTGTTCCAAAAAATCATTTATATGGTCCAAAACGCACAAAGTGAACAGTCTCCATCTGCTCAGTTCATCGAACGTTTCGAAAGCCGTTATGTCAAAATCGTATTGCTTGTCGTCGCACTGATGATGGTCCTCCCTCATTACGTCGTTGGCTGGACATTTGAGACAAGTATTTACCGCGCGATGATTCTTCTCGTCGTCGCCTCACCTTGTGCCCTTGTTGCGTCGATTACACCTGCTGCCTTATCTGCAATTGCCGCATCTGCGAAAAATGGCGTTCTTTTTAAAGGAGGCGCCCACATTGAGACGCTCGGTCAAGTCGATACGATCGTCTTCGATAAAACGGGAACACTGACAACAGGGAAACCCGTCGTCACCGAAAGTCGTTATGCGGAAGGCATGGACGTCCGCACAGTCCAACAAGCGGTTGCTTCCATCGAAGCGCAGTCGAACCATCCACTCGCACAAGCAATCGTCGATCACTTAAAAACCGATGTCCGCGAACCATCAACGTTTAAAGATGTGACAGGATACGGGATTGAAGCAACCGTCGATGGTGTCACGTATCGTATCGGTAAACGGGCATTCCATGATGGTTTAGACGATCCATTCGTCGCGATCGAACAGTCATTGAAAGAGCAAGGGCATACGATCGTTTATGTCAGCAATGGAGCACAGATCGTAGCACTTTATGCGTTACGTGATACGATTCGTCCGGAAGCCAAAACAGCGATTGCTGCCTTAAATGATCTTGGCATTGCAACTATCATGTTAACTGGCGATAATCCGGTCACGGCAGCTGCCATCTCACGTGAGGCGGGATTGACGGACTTCGTCGCTGAGTGCCTACCTGAAGATAAAGTACGTTACATCAAACAATACCAAACAGAAGGTCGGACCGTCGCGATGGTCGGTGACGGCATTAACGATGCCCCAGCCCTTGCATTAGCACATGTCGGGATTGCGATGGGTGAAGGAACGGACGCTGCACTCGAGACCGCTGACGTCGTCTTGATGAAAAATGACTTAGGTCGCCTTGCCTATGCCGTGCATAAAGCCCGTAAGATGAACCGGATTGTCAAACAAAACATCACGCTTGCGATTGGTGTCATCCTCCTATTGATCGCATCGAATTTGTCCCAGTTCCTCATCATGCCGTTCGCCGTCGTCGGACACGAAGGATCAACGATTCTCGTCATCTTGAACGGTTTACGTCTTCTTCAACAGGATGCTTTACCAAGTCTTCCACAGCGTTCATCTGAAAAACGATTAGCTGCTTAACACGAAAAAACGTCTGATTGCCGGAAGGCAGTCAGACGTTTTTTCGTATCTTCATCCGAACGTATTCGTCGGAATCGCATCAAGTTCAGCTTGTTCCTTCAAGCGTTTCTCTTCCATCTTCTTTGGATCCGCTTTTTTCATGAACCGTTCCCATGACGCGTTCAATTCAGAACCGAGTAAGATAATCAGCCCTGTGAAGTAGAGCCATAGTAACAAGATGACGACACTACCGAGCGAACCGTAGGTCTGATTGTAGTTCGAGAAGTTCGAGACGTAAAATCCGAACCCAACCGATAATAATTGCCAGACGATGACACCAAAAACAGCTCCTGGAATTGCTTCTTTGAATGTAATCGGGCGCTTTGGTGCGACGCGGTAAAAGATCGATAAGATACCGATCAATAGAATCGTCGACACGACGTATCGTAAGACCGTCAGTAGGATTTTTTGCCCCATATCAATCGGCAACACGAAATTGGCAAGATACGTGATGATCGGACCACCGAGAACATTCAAGACGATCAGCAACAACATCCCGATTCCAAGCACGATTGTGAGCAACAAGGCAATCCCACGTGCTGCGACGAAACCACGGGGAGAGAAGTCACCATAGGCATGGTTCGCCGTCGTGATCAAACGATCGACTCCTTTTGAGGCGGACCAGACGGCAAGAATCGCACCGATCGATAACAATCCACCTTGTGGTTCCTTGATGGCTTGGAAAATCGTATCGGTGAATGTGTTGACGGCTCCACCTGGCGCTAAGTCGCGAATTTGTGATTCGAGCGTCTGACGATCGATGTCAAAGAAAGATAAGACGGAAATGACGAAAATGATACCTGGGAAAATGGATAAAAACCAGTAATAAGCGAGTGTCCCTGCATAATCTGTGATGTTATGATCGGACATTCGTTGCTTTAAGTTCAGGGCAAGCCCTTTTGGATCGCGTGAATGCGCCATCGTCATCTCTCCTTCATGAAAAAGAGGCAGTCAACGACCACCTCATTGTTTTAATATACTTTTCCCATTTTATTTCAACTAAAACCTCATTCGTTTTCAGAAAGGATCAATTCATAGAATGGTTCTGTCATTTCTGCCAGCTGTTTAGCAAGTGACGGTGGACGAACCGGTAACGAAGGTAGCTCCGAACGCTTGATCCAGACCGGTGTATAACCCGATCCTTCCTCTTCGAATTCTTCACCCGTACCCGTGCCAAACCGACCACCAATTGTTTTCGCCCAAAAATAAGGATTATCAAATCCATTAAAACGGACGATGGCGGCAATACCGGTCAACTCCACGTCGATTCCAAGTTCTTCATGTGCTTCACGAATCGCTGTTTCTTCTAACGATTCTCCATCATCTTTCCCACCGCCTGGAAAGACATAATACGTTTCGTTCAGTTTATCCCGACGAATCAACGCAATTTGATCCTGTTCGTTTCGTAAAATGATTGCACTTCGTTGAATCGGCATGACGCCACCTCCCTTTTATCATTTCTACTTATTGAAGAGCATCCAGCATTTCAGGAACGAGTCCATTCTCTGTCGAAGCGATGACTTCTGCTGCAACCTTCATACCAAGCTTCAATGCCTCTTCTGCTGACTTTTCTTGTGTCAATTCAGACAAGACAGCAGAGAAAAATGAGTCGCCTGCTCCCGTCGAGTCGACGACTTTTACTTTTTTCGTTCCGACATGACCTGATGTCGCTGTACGACGATCAACGTAGACCGCCCCGAGTTCACTCATCGTCACGACCGTGAACGGAGCACCCTTTTTCGCTAGCTCATTTGCTACATGAATCGCATCTTCGACCGTCACGATCGACAGATCAGACAGAATTTCCGCCTCTTCTCGGCTACAAATGAATCCAGTGAACCCTTGTAGCAGATGACGATTTCGTTCGATGACGCTCAAGTGACCACAAACACCAAACAATGGCAACTCCATTTTACGGCATAGATGAATCAAACGTTCTAAGACCGTAACGGATAAATCAAGATCGATCGCAACGGCATCGACCCCATCGAGTGCATAGATTGATTGACGTAAGATCGCCTCTTCGAGCAACTTGGCATCTGGTTGTTTTGAGATCGATGTTTGCAAATCGCCTTCATTATCCATGACAGCTAGCCACATGCCCATTCCATGATCTTCTAACATTTCGACATGATCCACATTCGCACCGTAAGATTTCAGCTCATCGAGCACTCCCACGCCAATCTGATCATTCGTAACCGTCGAGATAAAGCGAACTTCATTCCCGAGGACGGCTAGATTTTGTGCTACGTTGCGTCCTGTTCCTCCATTCGAAAACGTGATGTCTCCTACGTTTTTCGCATCCTTATGCAAAGGAGCGAACGAAGTTCCTTTTATGTCGACGAATACTTTTCCGATTACCGCGATTTTATTCATTTCAGTTCCACCTCTAACCATATTTCCTGATTTCCGACCTTGTTTGATCTTTCAGGCACATTGCTTCAATTATAGTAAAATTTTAAATCAGTGACAACCGAAGTACTTTTTTTCTAACTGTTCGCTATCTTCACGTAAAAAAAAGCAGCAAGCGAATCGCCTGCTGCTCCAAAGAATCAGATATTCGCAATCACGAGACTGATTGCAAGTAATAGTCCGAAAATCGTGTTCACTTTACCGGTCTGTGCCATTCCAGGCATCAGCTTTTCCGGTGGCAAGTCTTCCCAGAAGAGACGGACCGCTTTGATCATGAGCGGAATACTCAATAACGCGAGTAACGCAAACCATGAGACTTCAAATGCGAGTACGGCAATAATGAGAGACAGGACAGCCGCCGCAAAAAATCCGATCAAGACGTACACGGCACGGCGATGTCCGACGAGACAGGCAATCGTTTTTCGTCCGTTGACCTTATCATTATCCAAGTCACGAATGTTATTCGCAAGTAGGATCGAACCAATCAAGATGGCGACTGGTACCGAAATCGCAACGGCTTCTGTCGGAACATAACCAATTTGTAAGTACGCAGAAATCGCGATGATGATATATCCCATGAAAAAGCCTGCAACGACCTCTCCAAATGGTGTATAGGCAATCGGGAGTGGTCCCCCCGTATAGATATATCCGACGAACATCGAAATGAGTCCTACGACAAGTAACCACCACGATGTCTCGATGCACAGATACACACCGAGTAATGCCGAAATGCCGTACAATGTAAGTGCGAACGCTAGAATCGTCCCCGGCTTGAATCCGTCACGAACGATCGATCCACCGATTCCGACCGACTCCTCCGTATCTAAACCACGTTTGTAATCGTAGTATTCATTGAACAGATTCGTTGCGATTTGAATCAGCATCGATGCGATCAACATCGCCACGAACAAATCCAAGCGTATCGATTCCACGCGTGGTGCGACAACTGCCGTACCGACGACGACCGGAACAAAACTTGCTGTTAACGTATGCGGTCGTGTCATTCGCCAATAGACAGCGATTGATTTATTCATATAATAACCCCTTTCCTGTCTAAGTGTATCGGGTTTCGTTTTTTGCTGTCAATGTTCAATCCGAGATAGCTTATTCCTTCTTTTTTGTCCGCAAAAAGTTTACACTTAGATTAAGTGAAACATATCACAGTATCTATAGACTAGGGGGCAATGAGCGGTATGGCTTACGCTCAACAAGAGCTAAAACAGTGTATCGAACAGGCCGTCAGTCAGGCGAACGCCTCACAACGACCTATACTCGCTTCGTATTCATGGGAAATCGAAGCAACTGACATGCGTTCCCTCGAACAGGGTATCGAGGAACGATTTTATTTCGCGACACCTGATCGCTCGATGCGGGCCATCGGGTTTGGCATCGTACAACAACTTCAGGCTTCAGGAACGGATCGTTTTTTACGGATTCAATCGCAATGGACAAACTTGAATCGCGATCATGTCGGTCATGATTTATTTGCGTTCAGCGGATTTTCGTTTACCGAACTCAAACAACCGGATTATCGCTGGTCTTCCTTCGGAGATGCCTCGATGACGATTCCGAAGTTTTTATTTCTAGAACAAGATGGCAAGACACGTGTGACGATTTTTGCCCGCGTCGAGCCAATGGATCAAGTCGATTCAATCTTAAATGAACTCGCACTCGATTTCGCCAAAGTCAATCAACCGCAATCATCGACTTCCGCAGGCGTCACGCGCTTACGACTATCGCGGGATGGAAATGAAGCCTTTGAAGCTTCGTTCCATCAAGCTATGCACTACTTGGAGACGACACTTGAAAAAATCGTCCTGGCGCGCGAAGTCGTCTATGAACTGGATCGTCCACTCGATATAGCCGCTGTCGTCGCTGAACTCGAAGATACGCAGCCCGGCAGCTACGTCTTCTGTTTCCAACCGAATCCAGAAGAAGCCTTCATCGGCGCCACACCGGAACGACTCGTCTTAAAACGTGGACGTCGTCTTGAAACAGCAGCCGTCGCTGGTTCTGCACCACGCCACGCGACGGATGAGATGGACGAAGCACTTGGTCAATCGTTATTACAAGATCAAAAGAATCGGGTGGAGCACGGAATCGTCGCGGATTCGATCGAACGGACATTATCTGTATTTTCAGAGGAACTGGATTGTCCGGATACGCCGATTCTCTTGAAGAATCGCCATATCCAACATCTTTATACACCGATCACAGCTCATTTAAAAGAAGATGTGACGTTATTCCAATTGATCGAAAAACTGCATCCGACACCTGCACTTGGGGGCGAGCCCAAGCAGTTAGCAGTCGATGCCATCCAAGAAATCGAAACGTTCGAACGAGGATGGTACGGTTCACCTGTTGGTTGGATGAACGGACAGGATGACGGGGAATTCATCGTTGCCATTCGATCTGGATTGTTTACAGAACGGGCGGTCATTCTTTACGCCGGTTGCGGTCTCGTCGAAGGCTCTCATCTCGATAGTGAACTGGCAGAGACGGAAACTAAACTATCACCGATGGTACAAGCACTTGGACACATCGGTTCGATTGAAAAGGATGATATTTATGTTGACTAAGTGGATGCACACGTTAATCGATACGCTCGTCGCTTCTGGTGTCCGGGACTTCGTCATCAGTCCCGGTTCCCGTTCGACACCACTTGCCATTGCTGCTTTTCTGCATCCTTCTAGCCGTACCCACGTCCTTGTTGACGAACGGTCGGCTAGTTTTTTTGCTTTAGGTCTAACACGGACGGAAGAACGCGTTCGTCCCGTTGCGTTGATTTGTACAAGCGGTACCGCTGCGACGAACTATTATTCAGCAGTTACCGAAGCGAACATCTTTGAACTTCCGCTGATCGTCTTGACCGCCGATCGACCACATGAATTACGGAATGTCGGTGCGCCACAAGCTATTGATCAGGTCGATCTGTACGGGAAGCAGGTTCGGCATGCGTTTGATCTTCCGTTAGCAGAAGAAGCGAGCCTTCCTTACGTCGCTCATGTAGCACAACGTGCAACCCTACTCTCTCTGACGGAACCAGCTGGCCCGGTTCAAATCAATGTTCCGTTACGTGAACCGCTCGTGCCGGAACTCGATCTCTTACGGACAGGGCGTCCGGTCGGTGTATTACCTGAACCGATACCGGGCGTAAACAACGCTTTAGCGACCGCACTTCAAGAAGAGCGTCTTCTTTTTGTACTTGGACCACAACTTACTGCGGCGGACAGTCAGGTTGTCATCTCGTATGCGAAACAAGCAGGGATTCCGGTGTTGGCGGATCCACTCAGTCAAGGACGACAATCGCATGATGCTCACGTTTTTGCCTATTACGATACATGGCTCAAACATCCCGCTACCGCTCAGCACGTCCGACCAGACCGAATCATTCGTTTCGGTGCCATGCCGACGTCAAAACCTTATCTGCTTTGGTCTCGGGATATTCCGACGACGGTCGTCGGTCATCCAGGAAACTGGCGTGACCCGCAACTCCATTCGGATTTCGTAATTGGTCACGCGCGACAACTCGCGCATCATGAATCTGTTCCGCACGATCCTGCGTATCTGACACTGTTGCAACAGGCGGAGCGACGCGTCGCCGCTGCTTTTGCGACAATCGATCAAGAGGAGATGACGGAATATAACGTCGTCCGTGCATTGACGACGTTACAGGACGGAAGTCTCTTCGTTTCGAACAGTATGCCGATACGGGATGTCGATACGTTCCTACCGACAGGAACACCGCTTCGTCTACTCGCGAACCGAGGTGCGAACGGAATTGACGGCATTCTCTCAAGCGCTCTAGGAGCAACGTTTGACGCCACACACCGCTATTTACTCGTCGGCGACTTAGCGTTCATTCATGATATCAACGGTCTGATGACAGCACGGACGCTTCCGTTAACGATCATTCTTGTCAACAATGCGGGTGGCGGAATATTTAGCTTTTTACCGCAACAGCAACTCGAGCAAGAGGTGTTCGAGCCACTTTTCGGTACACCGCAGCATCTCGACTTCGCTTCTCTCGCTTCCGGATATGGCGTAACCTATCAGGCGATCGATTCCATCGCCGCGTTACGTCAAGCACTTGCGGAAGAGACGAACGTCACTCGGATTCTTGAAGTCAAGACGACACGAACAGAGAACGTACAGATGCACCGTTCGATCTGGGACGTGACGAATCAAGCGTTAGCCGAGGTGTTCCGATGATTTTACGCGGTCATCCTTATAACTTGAAAATCGAGGGTGCTGGTCCACCACTCCTACTGCTCCATGGTTTTACAGGCTCCCTCTCGACGTGGGACATGCTAAGTGAGCATTTATCGACTCACTTCACCGTCTATCGCCTTGATTTGATGGGACATGGAAAAACGACACCGGCGTCTGAGCAACGAATGCGTTTGACGCAACAGGTCAAGGATCTCGAGGCACTGCTCGCTATGCGATCCGAGCCATGGATCGTCCTCGGATATTCGATGGGCGGACGAATCGCTTTAATGCTGAGCGTCGTCTCTGAGCAAATCGCTCGGACGATCGCTGTTAGTACGACACCGGGTCTTAAGACGGCAATGGAGCGAAAAATACGTCGTACATCCGATCGGATGTTAGCGGAGCGACTTGAAAAAGACGGACTCGAAGCTTTCATCAATCACTGGGAGACACTTGGGCTATTTAAACCCCAAGCCCTTCTCCCAGAATCGCAACGTACGCGACTGCGTCAGGAGCGCCTGTCCCAAACGGTGGAAGGTCTGAGTGCTTCGTTACGTGCACAAGGTACAGGGAGCATGCCATCCCTTTGGTCATGCCTTCCGAAAGAGATTGATTGGATCGTCGGGGAAGAGGATGAAAAATTCCGTGCCATCGCTTTGCGCGCGGCATCACCTGAAAAAATTCACGTGATTTTGCATGCTTCGCACGCCCCACATATCGACCAACCGCAAAAGTTTGTTACAATGGTAGAGAATCTACTTATTCATCACTAACATATTGGGGGAATTCACATGAAATATGCTCCGGAATGGGTATCAGCCCGCAGCTATGAAGACATCAAATATGAACAATGGAACGGGATCGCGAAAATCACGATCAACCGTCCTGAAGTTCGCAATGCGTTCCGACCACACACGGTCCACGAACTCATCGACGCATTTTCACGTGCACGTGACGATCAAAATGTCGGCGTCATCATCTTAACAGGTGAAGGCGATCTCGCATTCTGTTCTGGCGGAGATCAAAAGGTACGTGGACATGGTGGATATGTCGGTGACGATGAAATTCCACGCTTGAACGTTCTTGATCTTCAACGTTTGATTCGTGTCATCCCAAAACCAGTCATCGCTATGGTCGCAGGTTATGCGATTGGCGGCGGACACGTCCTTCACCTCGTGTGTGACTTGACGATCGCTGCAGACAACGCCCGCTTCGGACAAACTGGTCCAAAAGTTGGTTCATTCGATGCTGGATATGGCTCTGGTTACCTCGCACGCGTTGTTGGACACAAGAAAGCGCGTGAAATCTGGTACCTCTGCCGTCAATATGACGCACAGCAAGCACTTGATATGGGACTCGTCAACACGGTCGTTCCACTCGCAGATCTCGAGCAAGAAACGATTCAATGGTGTGCTGAAATCCTTCAACATTCACCAACGGCTCTTCGTTTCCTCAAAGCGGCATTCAATGCTGATTCAGATGGTCTTGCAGGGATTCAGCAACTCGCAGGAGATGCAACGTTGTTGTACTACACAACGGACGAAGCAAAAGAAGGACGCGATGCGTTCAAAGAAAAACGCAACCCGGACTTCGGACAGTTCCCGCGTTTCCCATAATGAAAAAAAGGTTCAATCGTCTTACGACATTGAACCTTTTTCGTATATTCATCTCAAAAGGAAGTGACTATTTTGTATCCTTGGATCTATACACGGGCAAAAGAACAGCCGGATGACATCGCGCTCATTACGGAAACAGAGCGTTGGTCGTGGTCCGAACTATATGCACGCGCGCATCGCTTAGCGAGTACTTGGGCGACGATCGTGACACGTGGAGACCGAATCGCCCTGTACGGTCCATCGAGTGCGCGCTACATCGTCGCACTTCACGCAGCTCAATTGCTTGAATTGACCGTCGTCCCGATCAACACACGTTTGACACAAACGGAAGTATTACGTCAATTCAAACAGGCAGATGTACGGCTCATCGTGACGGACCGGACACTTGATACAAAGATCCCGTGCGTGGCTTTCTCTTATGAAAAAGAAGCACCTGACTTGTTAATACGCCATATGCCCAAGCAATACGTCCAATCGATGCTCTTTACGAGTGGTACGACCGGACATCCGAAAGCCGTCGAACAAACGATGTTGAATCATTTCTCGAGTGCGACGAACGCCGCGCGTCATATCGGATCACTGTCAGAGGATCGTTTTTTGATCGTCACGCCGCTGTTCCATATGAGCGGATTAGCTGTCGTCTATCGGGCAGTCATCTATGGAGTACCAATCATTCTTGAGCCACATTTTTCGCCAGAACGCGCCTTACACTGGATTACGACGGAAAAGATCACCCACGTCTCACTCGTCTCGGTCATGCTTGATCGACTGCTCGAAGCCGGGCTACGTCGCCACGCACTTCGCGTCGTACTGACAGGAGGCGGTCCTGTACCATTACCGATTCTGACGCGTGCACTCGACCGCAATATCCCGGTCATGCAGACATACGGGATGACAGAAACCGCTTCTCAAATCGCAACCCTCTTGCCTGAGGATGCCTTACGAAAGATTGGATCGGCCGGACAAGCGATTCATCCGACACAAATTCGCATTACACGTCATCAAGAAATCGAAGTCAAAGGACCGACGATCATGAAAGGTTATTTTCATGAGGAAGAGAAAACGGCAGAAGCGTTTACGGCAGACGGTTTTTTCAAGACTGGTGACTTAGGACGCTTGGACGCCGACGGATACCTCTACGTCCTCGATCGTCGAAGCGACCTCATCATCTCAGGTGGGGAAAACATCTATCCGGCTGAAGTCGAATCAGCACTTCTCTCGATTGATGGGATTCAAGAAGCAGGTGTCGTCGGACGATTTGATGCTAAATGGGGACAGGTTCCGGTCGCCTTCATCGTCAGCACACTCGATGAAGTCACCGTCCGAACGGAAATCAGTCAATTGCTCGCTAAATATAAATGTCCGGTTGAATATATCTATCGTAGCGCGCTGCCACGCAATGCGAACGGTAAACTATTGCGGAAGCAACTGAAGGAGTCATTATGAGTATCACTCTCCGGTCTGCCGAACTGTTCGATGTTCCGCTCGTCTTTCGTCGTCCGATGCAAACCGCCCTCTCGACGCTGACAGTACGTCGGACGACGATTTTGCGTCTGACTGATTCGGAAGGACGAGTGGGTTACGGGGAAGGTGTCGCGTTTGATACGCCGTGGTATACATCGGAAACGCAGCACTCCCTTCAAGGAATCGCTCCGCTGCTGTATCGATTACTTGAACAACCGCTCCATCATCCAGCAGACGTTACGGATCGCTTGCGCATCGTGCAAGGTAATCCGATGGCAAAGGCGATGTTCGAAGGCGCGATCTATGAATTATTCGCAGCAGCTACCGGTCAATCGCTCGCCACGTATCTCGGAGGTGATGAATCATCTCTCGTACCTTGCGGGAAAGCACTCGGACGGGCTTCTGCAGCACAGACCGTCGAAGCCGTCGGACAAGCGATCGCCTCCGGATATGGACGGATCAAGCTGAAGCTCGCTCCGACGGATACCGTCGTTCTTGAGCAAGTACGTGCCGCTTTCCCTGATGCGCCCTTGATGTTTGACGCTAACGGCAGCTTCACTGAAGCAGACTTCCCTCTATTACAACAGTGGGATTCATTCGGTCTCGTTATGATGGAACAGCCGCTCGCAGCGTCGGATTGGTCCGGACATCAACGTCTCGCTAGACTCTTACAGACACCGATTTGTCTGGATGAATCCATCGTCGCTCCAGTAGATGCCGAGTTGATGCAGACGCTCCACGCTGGTCAGATTCTAAACATCAAGCCGGCACGCGTCGGTGGACTGACGAACGCTTTGTCCCTTCGAACAAAAGCACCATACTGGCTCGGTGGGATGTTCGAGAGCGGTATCGGGCGTCGTCAGACCCTTGCTTTTGCAACACTGCCTGGACTCGCTTATCCGATCGATATGGCAAGTACTACCGATTATTTCGAAGAAGATTTGCTTGAGACCCCGTATCATGTCGAACACGGACACATTCGTTATTCCGCTCCAGCCGTATCCGAGTCACAGTTAAACAAATTGGCAACGTCCCGGATATCCTTATAACAGGAGCACTACGACGAAAAAGAAGGCTGACTCAAAAAAGAATGACGCGTCTTTTCACGCCCTTTCCTCAGGCGAGACACAAGCCAGCTTTCCCTGCCTTATTCAAGCAGGAAAGCGGGTCTTGTTTGTCTCTGACAGCGCAAAGATGCGCTTTTTCCTGTAGGAGTTCCGTGAAACGCGTCATTCTTTTTGTTATGAGATAAGGGTGGCAGATTATCATTCTGCCACCCTTATCTTTGTGGAAACTGACTTTTGAGTCAGCCCCCTTCTCGTGTTTTACTATATGAGCTTTTCTTAGAACGATTCTTTGCCTTCGACTTTCGTCAAAATCTCATACCCGTCTTTTAAGACGACGACCGTGTGCTCGAATTGTGAGACGAGGCTCCGGTTCGGTGTGTATAACGTCCAACCATCCCGCTCATCTTCGATACAGAACTCATCTCCTGTTGAAATGAACGTCTCGACAGCGATGACTTGGCCTTCCTTCAACAAATCATTCTCTTCACGATTGAAGTAGTTCGAGATGGATTCTGGCTCACCATGAAGTGTCTTACCGAGACCATGTCCCGCTAAGTTACGGATGACCGTGAAACCACTCTTACGTGTTTCGGCATAGATTGCTTTTCCGATCTGGTTGACCTTCGTTCCGGCTTTGACTTTTTCAAGTCCTTTCTCAAGCGCCGTCAATGACACTTCAACGAGTCGGACATCTTCCGGACGTTTTGCTTCTCCTGCGATGACCGTCTTCCCTGTGTCCGAGTAGTAACCGTTCTTCACAGCCGAGACATCGACATTGACGATATCACCTTCTTGAATGACGTACTTCCCTGGGATACCGTGTGCTGCGATATCGTTGACACTGATACATGTCGCTCCTGGGAAATCGTACATGACGATTGGAGCAGACTCTGCTCCCTGTTCCTTCAGGATGCGTGCTCCGATGTCATCGAGTTCCTTCGTCGTGATTCCCGGTTTGACGGCATCCGCCATCTCATCGCGTGCCATGGCGACGATTCGTCCAATTTCTCGTAATGCCTCGTAATCATAATCTAACACTTTCATTTCCTCCTCATTCACTCAATCGTTCTTGATATAGATAATCTGCAGAGATATCCGCAAATAAGAACATCCCATTACTAAGCGGCATACTAAATGTCCGCGTTTGTTCACTCGAGCTGAAGTCGACGTACCGTTCCGACAAATATCCACTATGTCGTCGTTCCATCGCTACCGTCGTCCGGATGAAGTAAGGACGGAAACTCCAGTTGTATCCTTTGTAGAAGGAATACAGTTTCCACTCCCCACTCTTTTTACTGACGTTTGAAGACTGTTGGAATCCATTCGCATCCGTGATATAAAACCGGATGAATTCCGGCTCCATCTTCCGGGCGAGCGTCAGCAACCATTGATCGAGATCTTGCTCCGGCTTCAAGGACTGGCAATCTTCATTAAACCGAACCGTCCAGTCTTGCTCGAGCTGAAATAGACGATTCATCTGCTCGCGATCATATTTATAAAACATCGGGACTTCATGGATCAACACTTCCATACCAGGACAGGTCATGACCCATTCAGGTGATGCTTCTCCAAGTAGATTCCCCATGTAGTAACGTCCTCCGTGTTGCCACGCATACCGAAGTTGACCGAGATGACTGATATTCTTATACAAAAGTGGCGCTCCAAGCTGGTCGCAAAGATGCTCCATCGTCTGTAAGAGATGTGGATACGACGCGGAGACGGTCTTTTTTTCAATCATGGAGGATAAATCGACGATCAACATATCCGGCGACATCGAAAAGACACGTTCAAGACTCGTTGCTTCCGCACGGTCCAGTGCTACCTTCAGTCCAGAGTTCTGGTAATACGCAACGATCCGACCCAGACGGTCAAAATCATCGACTTGGACATCCGTCAAAGTAACGTACATCCGCTCTTTTGGAAACGACGAGTCGACCGTCCGTAAGACATGCAAGAAGTCCTCCCCACCGTTTTCAAACAGCCAAGCTGGACGACAACGGATCAAGATGAACGCTTGTGCATCGGAGGGTACTTTTTGGAATGCTTGACGGACGACATGCCCCATGACTTCGAGTTGATACTCGATTGGAACATCGTCTTCCTGAAAAAATGGTTTTAACGGTTCTCCACGAAAATGGGACTGGATTTCATACCCTTCCACCTTAAAAGGGGCAGCGCCTACGATCGGTTGAAACCATGCCTCTATCTCTTCGGGATGAACGATGACATCTAATGCATCCATTCTATTCCCCCCTTGTACTCTTGTTCTATCTTAACAAAAAAAGAGCCTCTCTGTAACGAGAGAGCCCCTGTTTTACGATAACGTCGTATCTTTCCGCAATGCGATATACAAGTACACACCGAATGTCGCCGTCAAGTAGATGATACTCAGGACACCGTATTGGATTCCGACGGCTCCTCCCTTACCGATGGCTAGCACAAGAAAGATGATGCCGCCAAATAATAAGGTTGCCAACGGAATATAACGAAAATGTCCTTTTGTCGTCCGCTCACAAATCTTTTTCGTCGCGACAATCAGTGCAACGAGACAGACGGATGCTGCTACATAAATGGTATACACGAATGATTCAGCCCTCTCCCTATCGTTCATGGCTCATTTTATCATGACCGCTCAGATAAATCATAAAAAAGAACCGACTTGTCTGTGACAAATCGGTTCGAATCGTTTACTTTTCAAAACGTGGCTTACGTCCACCACGGTTACGATCGCTTTCGCTACGGTTGCTACGTCCAGCATAACCGCCTTCACGACGATCTGATGAAGATGATGAACGACCACCTTCACGACGCTCGCCACCGCGTGGGTTGTTTCCACGGTATCCGCCACTGCGGTTGCCGCTTCCACTTCCACCTTTGTTTCCGTAAGGACGACGGTTTCCACCACCGTTGCTACCGAAACGTTTTACGCGGATTGGTTCGATTGAAGAGATTTGGACTGGTGTTGCATCCGGCTCTTTCGTCAATCCTTTAAGTGCTGCTGAAAGAAGTTCCACTGCTTCGTACTCTTCTAAGAGTTCTTGTGCAAGTGTCGTATATTCTTTTGAGTCTTTTGCTTCAACGCGTTTGATGAGTTCTTGTGCAGCAAGCTTCAAGTTGCCTTCTAAGATTTCATCAAGTGTTGGTGCATGACGACGTGACATTTTTTTGTTCGTGACACGTTCGATTGTTTTGATTTGACCGAATTCACGTGGTGTAACGAATGTGACAGCCGATCCCGTTTTACCAGCACGACCCGTACGACCGATCCGGTGAACATAGCTCTCTGGATCTTGTGGGACGTCGAAGTTGTAGACGTGTGTGACACCAGAGATGTCAAGACCACGTGCTGCAACGTCTGTCGCGACGAGGATATCAATCGTTCCTTTTTTGAAACGACGGATGACTTGGTCACGTTTTGCTTGTGTTAAGTCACCGTGTAAACCGTCAGCTGTGTATCCACGTTGGATCAAACCTTCAGTCATTTCGTCAACACGTTTTTTCGTACGACCGAAGATGATTGAGAGTTCCGGAGAATCCGTGTCGATCAAACGGCAAAGAACGTCGAATTTTTGGCTTTCTTTCAATTCGATGAATGACTGGTCGATGTTTTCAACTGTCATTTCTTTTGCTTTGACTTTGATGTGTGTCGGAGTCGTCATGAAACGATCTGCGATTTTACGAATTTGTGGTGGCATCGTTGCTGAGAATAAGAGTGTTTGACGTGTTTCAGGAAGTGCACCGAGGATTTTCTCGATGTCTTCGACGAATCCCATGTTCAACATCTCATCTGCTTCGTCAAGGATGACCGTTTGAACGTGATCGAGGTTCAACGTCTTACGGTTCATGTGGTCCATCAAACGTCCTGGTGTCGCAACGACGATTTGTGGATTTTTGCGAAGTGCACGGATTTGACGATCGATTTGCTGACCGCCGTAAACAGGAAGTGCATGAACGCGTTTTACTTCACCGATCCGGTTCAATTCTTCTGCTACTTGGATTGCGAGCTCACGTGTTGGAGCAAGAATCAACGCTTGGATGTTGCGTGATTTTGCGTCAAGACGCTCGATTGTTGGGATACCGAATGCTGCAGTTTTACCAGTACCTGTTTGTGCTTGACCAATTAAGTCAACGCCGCTGAGTCCGACTGGAATTGTTTCTGCTTGGATTGGTGTTGCTTCTTCGAAGCCCATTTTTAGGACACCTTTGATAAGTGCCTCACTAAGATTTAATTCACGAAATGTTGTCAATGCTAAATACTCTCCTTTGTCATATGAAAAGCGTCTGCCACTAAACAGACGCTACCGTAACGAATACAATCGACTACCTATTATAACAGAATCTATCACATAAAGATAGAGTGGTTTCTCTTATAATAATGTTTAGGGAAGTCACCATCATAATCGTTGCCATAAGGGCGAGGGAAAGGCGAAGTGCCCGGACCGTGCGATGTACGTCATCGCGTGCCCCCACTAGTGATGGGGTATATTCAGTAAATGGTCGCCGGTAATCAAACCAGCCGCAACCACCAAAATGATGAATTCCTTACTATCTATTCGAAACGCAGGCTTACTCGGTCCGATTATTTCGTCAACCGAATACCCGTTTCATTTTTTTCTATTTTTTTATCTTTCAACAGGCGACCGAGCGCTCGTTTGAATGCTGCCTTGCTGAGACCGAATACTTCATCGATCGTCTCGGGAGCTGTCTTATCACCATACGGCATCTGACCATCATGTTCAAGTAGATGGTTCAGAATCAACTCCGCGTCTGTATCAATGGCTTCAAAGGCACGTGGTCGTGCTGAAAGTAATACTGTACCATCTGGTTTTACATTTGTCACTCGTAATTTCAAGACTTCTCCAAGACGCGGCCAACGTTCCATCTCACGTTCATGCAAGAATCCGATCGATTGATCGTTGACCCAGACGTTAACGCCTGGTTCGCGTTGTGAGAAGACGAGACCTTCGACGTCCATGTTGTTCCACTCCTCTGGAGCTGGCTTCGCACGTAAGTTGAAGTATGCATAAGGTGCAGGGTCTCCGAGTAACCGAAGCTTCTGATCATGTTTCAGACGAATGAAGAGTTGATCGCCTTCTTCCGGCCAGAACATCCGGCGCTGCGGCAAATCGTCGAGTGAGACGAGAACGTCTTTTTGAATGCCGATATTCGCGAACACTCCTGTGTTATAGCGTGTTCCATTAATCGTCGTCTTGACATAGTCTTCAAATGAAGCTTCTGGAATCGTCATCGATGATGCTAGACGCCCTTCATTATCTTGATACAAGAAGACTTCTACCTCTTCATCGAGGGCTACTTTCCGTGTTTGTTCATTGTTATGCAACAACACGTCTTCATTTCCATCTGTCAGAAACACTCCGAACTCTGCTTCGCGTTCTACTTTTAATGTGACAACCTGTCCTGCGCGTAATCCCATTTCGGGTCATCTCCTCTCTGTATTTGAATCGATTCCAGTCCTTGTGAATCGTTCTGCTGTTCTTTCCCTACCATACTATACTCTTTTTCCATTCATCTCTGATATCGACACAATGGTGACAGTTGTGACATATTTGTGAACGGAACACATTTGCGTGATTTTTTTGAAAAAAAGATATATGATTAAATAACAGGAAAAAGAAGGTTTAGTTTAGGTAAATATGGGGGATAAAAATGTTTCATAACATTCAATCGCGTTCGTTCGCACGACGCTTCACGAAAACATTGGTTTTTGCATTTTTCGCGTTCCTTGCTACGATTGGAATCGTCTTCGCAGAAGGATCAAACAGTACGGATATGACACCTAAGACACCAGCGCTTCAGCAAATCGACCGCCCTTAAAATCTACACCTTCCGTGTGGATTTTTTATTTTTTCCGGACATTTACAGGACGATAAAGGAAAATCACGCCTTACCTCGAATTGTAATGAACATACCATTATTTTAATTTCGAGGAGGAAACGGACGTGCTCTTCTACTTATTCACGACGATTGCGGGTCTCATCACTACATACTTAAGTTTTGTTACCGGTTATTATACGAGTTCGATCGGTGTGTTCGTCTTTACGCTAGCGATTTGTCTGTCACTATCATCTATTCGCCAGCTGATACGTACGTCCTATCTAACTTACATTGAATACATCCAACACCGCCGTGTCAAAAAACAGTACGAACGTATGAAAAAACGTGAACTTTCTTATCAAGTCTCTTATCCTCAACAAGATTCCAGCACACCACTTGCATTCTCCGCGACAGACCAGCATGATAAGTAAAGAACACGATTTCATCATCTAGGAGGAACAGATTCATTATGAACGAAATCCCTTTATCAAACGGTTGGACACTTCGCTACTCCCCTGTCATCGATTTATGGTTGAAGGAAGATGGCGTACTGCTCGTAGATCACGAAGATAAGGTCCGCTTGACTCTCATTTTGGATGAGGAAACGATGGAAATCAAACAGATCGACAATACGAACGCTACGTTCTCCGTCGATCCAACGACACGTCGCCTTACCTTTGAACTAGGAGAAAGCGAAGAGGAATCTGAACCTCGTTACTGGGAATAATCACGCAGACTGGGTGCGACGCCCGGTCTTTTTTTGTACAATAACATCAGTAATGAAAAAGGAGCTGTCACTTCACCATGATACGTACTGTCATATGGTTCATTTATTTTGGACTTGTCTTACCCTGTACCTTACCGTTTTTACCGAGCGCAAAACGTCGAACGCATCTCGCGCGCTATGCATTCGTTCAGCGTGTAGCAAGCGCCTGGGCAAACTCTCTTCTCCGACTTGCTGGCGTTCGTGTCAACGTGACAGGTCGTGAACACATCCCAGCAAACGAACCCGTCGTCTTCATCTCGAATCACCAAGGGAACTTCGATGTTCCAATTTTACTTGGAACAATCGATAAACCAAAAGCATTCATTTCTAAAATTGAAGTGAATAAAATTCCAATCGTCAATGTCTGGATGAATCTGATGGGGTGTGTCATGATTGACCGAAAAGATCGACGCCAATCACTAAAAGCAATCCGATCTGGTGTCGACACGATCAAAGACGGACAATCGATGATCATCTTCCCGGAAGGAACTCGCTCCAAAGGCGGACCGATGGCGGAATTCAAAGCGGGAAGCTTTACCCTTGCGACATCAAGTGGCGCACGCGTCGTTCCCGTCGCGATTTCAGGTAGTTACCGTGTCATGGAGGAAACGGGTAAGATTCGTCCGGCTACGGTCGAAGTCACAATCTTACCCTCGATTGATCCGAGCACGATGACACAAAAAGAACTCGTCCAGACGGTCGAACAGCAAATCAAACAGATTGTAGAAGGTGTCTAATATGTTAATGAAAGTAGAAAATCTCAAAAAAGAATTTGCCGATAAAATCGTCTTTGAAGACGTCACGTTCTCTGTCTCTCCCGGTGACCGGATTGGTATCATCGGCGTCAACGGTACCGGTAAGTCGACCCTCCTGCACATATTGGCAGGAAAAGAAACAGCAGACGCTGGTACGATGCATCATCCGAATGATTATCGCATCCGTCTGCTATCGCAAACGACCGATTATCCGGAAGACCAAACTGTTATGGAAGTATTGCTGTCTGGTGATACACCAACGATCAACGCTTTGCGTCACTACGAAACGGCGCGTCTAGCACTTGAACAAGATCCGACGAGTGAGACGTTACTCAACCGCTTCATCACAGCTCAGACAGAAGTCGATGCCGCACAAGCTTGGGACACGGAATCGCGCTTAAAGATGATCTTAAACAAACTCGGCATCCTCGACTTGAATGCGTTGATCGGCTCCCTTTCCGGAGGACAACGCAAGCGTGTCGGACTCGCTGAAGCTTTACTTGATGAAGCCGATCTTCTCCTACTCGATGAGCCGACGAACGAACTCGATGCCGAGACGATCAGTTGGCTTGAAACTCAAATCAAGGAATACCGTGGTGCGATTCTACTGATCACCCACGACCGCTATTTCTTGAATCGTGTGACGAATCATATGATGGAGATCGCGAACGGTACGGCTTATTTCTATGTCGGAAACTATGAATCGTTTCTTGAGAAACGTGCCGAACGTCGTGAACGGACAGCATCTATGGAAGAAAAACGTCAAAACATCCTCCGTCGCGAACTCGCCTGGTTGCGTCGCGGAGCAAAGGCGCGGACGACGAAACAAAAAGCTCGGATCCAGCGCGTGGATGCTTTACAAGACCTCTCGTACGAGGAAGAAGAATCGACACTCGAAGTACAAGTCGGTTCGACCCGTCTTGGTAAAAAGGTCATCGAAGCGCATGATGTCTCGCATCGATTTGGTGAACGGACTCTTTTTGAATCGTTTAACGCTCTGATCGGACGGAAAGAACGGTATGGTATCGTCGGGCGAAACGGGAGCGGAAAATCAACACTTCTTTCAATCCTTGCGAAACGCTTAGAACCAACAACCGGTGAAATCATTCACGGCGAAACGGTGAAGATTGGCTTTTATGGGCAATTTGCCGAGTTCACGCATCCCGAACGCCGTGTCATCGATGAGGTCGAACGGATTGCAAAAGTCATCACGACACTTGCTGGTGAGGAAATCACGGCAAGTCAGATGCTCGAACAGTTTCTCTTTAAGCCAGAAGCACAATATAAACAAATCGGTAAACTATCTGGTGGAGAAAAGCGGAGATTGAAATTGTTGACGATTTTGATGGAGGAACCGAACGTCCTCTTCCTCGATGAGCCGACGAACGACTTGGATACCGAAACGTTATCCGTACTCGAAGATTATTTGGAATCATTCCCAGGCACCGTCATCACAGTCAGTCATGATCGGTATTTCCTCGATCGGGTCGTCGATCGTCTGATTGCTTTCGAAGATGCGAATATCGTTTTCTATTACGGACAATATACAGACTATCTCGAGCAAATCACGACACCTGCTCCTTCAGTCATCGTTGAAAAAACCACTTCAGTTAATCTACCTAAAGTAGAAGCACCGAAGAAATTGAGCTACCAGGAACAGCAAGATTGGGCTGTCATTGAACAACAAATCGAAGAGAGTGAGGCTGAACTGGAGCAATTAGAAGCCGAACTTGCTTCGGCAGGAAGCGATCTCGGTAAGGTCAATGAACTGTACCAATCCATCGAAAAAACGAAAGCGATGCTTGATGAACGGATGGAGTATTGGTCATACCTATCCGAGAAGATCGAAGCATTCGAGACCTATCGCCAATCCAATCAATGATTTCAAAGCGGAGTTCTTCAATGAGAAGAACTCCGCTTTTTTCATGAAATGGGAGCCATCTCTTTATTTCTTTTTTAATATGAAAATAAATGTGAATTCATGCTAGATATCGGGTAATGTTATAGCATATTTCATTTTCATGAAAGGCTTGCGAAAGGAGGAGTTCCGGTGAAACGGATTGTTCAAAACATCTACCCTACCGTCGCATTCTACTTAGTCGTCACGTACACCCTGCTCTGGCTATTGCCACAAGATCGCTCGTTACAACTTTCAGCGATCATTAGTCTAGTCGGTTCTTTCGTCATCTTCCTACTTAGTCAATCGAAGGCTTTCAAACAATCTTCCATTCCATATAAATGGTTATCGATCGCCTTTTTCTCATATTTTCTAGGCGATCTCCTCAATATGATCGGCCGTCTTTTTCAATGGGACGCTGTTAACCTGAACGTTTTACTGGATCTACCTTATACGGTTCATTTAACGATGATGGTCATCTTCTTATTTCGGCAGTTGGATTTGACTTTGTTTCAAAAACAAAAATTATTGATTCTTGATTCTTTAACATTATTCACTGTATCGATGATTGCTGGATACATCGCTATTTTCCGCCTTGTCCCCTCTTATACGCGAACGGTGCTCGAGCAAATCAGTTGGACCTTCTATGCCTTCTTAACGATTCTGTTGACGCTGTTCTTTTTCTTACTTTATGCTTCTGGACTAAAGCGAAACGTATCGAGATTGGGATTTCTCTTCCTAGTACTCGGAACGTTCGTGCTTGGTATGACGAACTTTATTTTTTATACGTTGTTATTAAACGGTGAACCGCGAATAGCTGGTTTAATGCTTCCGCTATACCCACTCAGCGGACTCTTCATCCTTGCCTTCATGAATACTCGCGCTCTTCCCATCAGTCATGAACAACAAGCAACTCTTATTCGGGTCGAAACACTTACGCGTTCCTTGATGTCGTACATCTTATTATCTGTACTGATTCTCTATATTACATTCTTCCCTGTCTCCCAAACCTTCTTCTCACTTTCCGTCGGCATTACGTTTTTATTATTTTTAACACGACAGCTTTTTTCATATCAGGAAAATCTGCGGTTGTTACAGGAAACAACAGCACTGCAAACGAATCTAGAAGACATCGTCCATCAAAAGACAGCACTCTTACAGTTACGCGAAAAAGAACTAACGTCGCTTTTTCTATCTTATCCAGAAGTTGTTCTTGAAATCGATGCTACGTATCAGATTCGATCTGTCAATCCAGCTGCTGTCGAAGCTGGATGGAGCGATTTACCGCTCGGACCGAGCCAACGGCTGCAACTCGATCGACTCATTCCATTACTTCAACAAGCGCAGCTGATTTATCCCTCTCACTTGCTACATGTACCGGCTACGGAGGAACATCCGGAAATCTTTTTGAATACGACAATCATCGATATCCCGGATCAACAACGCTATTTCGTCATCTTGGCGGATATCACGGAAGATTATCAACAGGAAGTATGGCTAGAACGTATGGGGTACCATGATTCGCTCACGCATTTGCCAAACCGGCGTTACTTCGAGGAACAACTTTATCTGACTCTGCCGACGTTAGAATACGGCTCCTTGCTATTCATTGATTTAGACGGTTTCAAACAAATCAATGACACTTATGGGCATGATGTTGGTGACCTCGTGTTACAAGAGACGGCGAGCCGCCTTCAATCGATGACGACGTCAACTGATCTCGTTGCACGTCTTGGAGGAGATGAGTTCTTGATCTTCATTCAGGCATCTGCTTCGGAAACACGCCAGTTTGCCGAACACGTTCTCGAAGTTCTAAATCATCCGTTCTACATCCAGACACATACGCTTCAAGTCACACCATCAATCGGAATTTCCTTATACCCTGAAGATGGTAAAAGCTCTGAACAATTATTGATTCGAGCAGACGAAGCTATGTACCATATTAAGAAGACCGAAAAAAACAATTTTTTGTTCGCTACTCAAATTAAACGTTAGGAGGGAGTCCATGCTTAAATCGAACTATTTCATCCGTTGGTTTCCTGCCATGCTCGTCATATCTTTTGCTCTAATGATCCTTGCTACATGGACTCCTTCCATCTCTAATCGGATCGTTGAACAAGTACTACAGTATGCCTCTCTTGGATTGATTGCTTACTTTATTCTTACTGCTTATCGTAAGGAACAAACATTGGTCGTACCCAGACGAAAGTTTTGGCTGATCGCTTTAGGATCACTGGTTTTATCCTGCATCGGTTCCGTTCTTGAGACGTTACATTTCTTCGATCAAGACTTTCCAGTTCCATCTATTTATAGCCTGGTTTTATTTTCAATATCTCATTACGTATTCTTATACGCGATTTTTTACCGAATCATCACAAAACGGACACTCGGACAACACGTGCTCGCTTTCGTCGATGCCGCGATCATCGTTGTTTTCATAGCACTTGTTGCGTTTCATATCCTCAATGAATTGACGAATCCGGGACTGCAAACTGTTCCTTATGCCATCATCGTCATTACGAATACATCACTCGGTTTATTCGTCTTCTTCTATTTCACGTTCATTCAAGAAACTCATTGGGTATCAAGGATGGCATTATTCTTATTGTTCTTATCCATTTTCATTCGCGGTATCTACGAAGTCTCAAGTGTTTATTTCCCGGACTTCTCAGCAAATTATCTATTGTTTTTCCCGATCTTGATCCGTTTGGCGCAAAGTGCAGCTATTTTATGGCATATTGATCATATTGAAGAAGGAACCACTCGAACGAAGGTCATTCCCCGTTCCTGGCTCCCTCTACTGGCCGTTCCTTTATTCATTCACTACATGGTGGAACAAGAAGGCGGGAAGCTCGATATCTTCATCATTTTAGTTTTACTAATCATTCGACAAATCTTGATTGCTCGTCAGCATAGGTTGATCGTTGCACAATTACACGAACGGAATGAACAACTCGCTTCACGCATCGAACATCGCAAACAACAAATCAAAGATAGTGAACAGCAAGTCATCCCACTCTTTCTCGGTCATCCTGACCCGATGATTCGACTCGATCAATCCGGAACGGCACTATACGCAAATTTAGCTGCCCAACGTCTGTTTCATTTACCCGACATGACGATTGAACATATACCTCGTACGATGCGTCACTTATTAGAAACACTTGAGACAGATATCGATGAGTATGAAGATGAACAACACAGAAAGTATGAGATCATTGATATTCCGATTCAGATTGCTGCCACCTCGATGGGGCGATTCACGATTTTACATGACGTCACTGAACGAAAGCTCCGGCAAAAAAGGATCGAATACCACGCCTACCATGACGCCTTGACAAGTATCGGAAACCGCCGCTCCTTAGAACGAGATTTTTCAAACCGTCTTCCCGAGATGAATTATCTCGCCTTAGTCGACTTAGATGGATTTAAACAAGTCAATGATACGTATGGTCACGAGGCAGGTGATTATGTCTTGATTGAGGTCGCGAAGCGCTTGAGCGAACATATGAATTCTTTAGAATCCGTATATCGCCTCGGTGGAGATGAATTCGCGATTCTCTTACACGCCGATGATGAACTATCCTTACGCCGGAAATGTAAGACCTTTTTACAGTTTTTAAGACGTCCTTATTTCTACAAAGGACAATCTTTATTTGTTTCTGCAAGCATCGGTGTGACCGTATGTCATAAGGCTGATCTTGAAACATGCTTAAAGCAAGCTGACCTTGCCATGTATCGCGTGAAACATCGGGATAAAAACGATGTCGCCCTATATCGAGCAGATTCATGAAAAAAACCTAGAATACGTTGACCATAATCGGGTCATGTATTCTAGGTTTTTTCGATTATTCTTCTGGTCTCGGTGAAATATTGCCTTCTTCGATATCGAGGAGTAAGTCGATCAATTCCGCACAAAATTCTGGATACTGACGAAGCAACGCGTCTTCTCCTACTTCATCCACGAAGTCCGTCAACAAAGCGAGGACTTCTGGTACCAGTGCGCGCGCTACTTTCATATAGGCAATCGCAAAGCGCCATTTCCCAGAAATGTAGAGCAGTTTTCCAATCAACAAATCACCTGGTTCGACTTCAATCTCAGACAAATCCGTTTGATACGTCTGTTTTGACATTAAATCAACGACACCATCCGCCTCGACTTGAAACAACGAAGGCATCGGGTCCGCTAATCCACGCAAGGCACGGTAGAGACTAGGCGATAACTCTTCTTTGACCTGCTCAAGAAAACGACCGTGCGGCGTTTTTCCTTGATCATCCGTCTCATAGAAGATTGCCCAATCTACGAATAAGTCCCGGAACAATTCAGCATCTTTTAAATACCAACGTCCCTCCGTCGCAATCTCTTCAATGAAAGCGACCCAATCCGTGCTACGCGCTGTCGCTGCTTCTTGATACATCTTCTTCAAGGCTGCATTCATTTCCGCTTCAGAAACCGTCGTCGGAAACGGAATTACTTTTCGATCGTTCTTCATTTCGATCGCCCTTTCCGGTGAGGAGTAGCCGGTCGTTTAATCGTCTGAGGTGCTGTGAATTCACGTTTTGGAATGACTTCCCCACGGTAAATTTCCATCGCTTCTATCTCGACGCCCATTTGCTTCGCAAGTGTTTTTAAGTGTTTTAAGTCTTGATCTGTCACAAGAGCAAGTACCATTCCGTTCGCGTTTCCACGTCCCGTCCGACCTGAACGGTGTACGAAATCGTCAAGCGACTCCGGCAAATCATAATGAACGACATGCGTGACTGCTTCGATATCTAACCCACGTGCCGCAAGACCTGTCGTGACGAGTAAAGGAAACTCTCCCTTTTTATAAGAACGCAATGTCTCCATCCGCTCTCGTTTGCCTTTTTCAGCGTCTAAAATCCGGTATTTCAATGAGAATTTACTCAACTCGCCATTCAATGGTCCGAGGAAGGAACGGTTATTGATGAATGTCAGTACTTTTGATCCTTGCATGTTCGCCAGGCGACGTAACAACTCCGGCTTCTGACGACGTGAAGTCTCCAAATAACCGAATGTCACTTGGGTGCTGACGGCACGCTCAACCCGAATCGTCTCAGGGTTGTTTGCAAGCGTCCGTCCCCATTCTGCTGTCCGTTCCGGCAATGTCGCGGAGACGAATGCCAGTTGTCGATCGCGTAGTGCACTGTTTGCGATTCGCGTCGCCGAGTCACTCATACCACTCTCATAGATTTGATCCGCTTCGTCCAAGACGATCAATTTCACCTTATGCATTTTCACCTTCTTCGAATCGATCAACTCCACGAGACGCCCAGGTGTACCAACAATGATTTGTGGTTTTTTCTTCAATCGTTCATATTGTCGTTTTAATTCAACACCACCAATGAATGCACCGGATTTGATACCACTTCCTTGAGCAAACAATTGAATGACTTGATGAATTTGCATGACGAGTTCCCGTGTGGGTGCCGTGATCACGACTTGCACGTGTGGTTCTTCTACTTCAATCTTTTCTAAAGCTGGAATGACATAAGCAAGCGTCTTCCCTGTTCCTGTCGGCGCTTCCGCCAGGACATCTTTTCCTTCGCGCAACAACGGAATCGCTTGTTCTTGAACAGGCATCAACTCGGTAAAGCGTGCGCGTTCCCATGCTTCCTGTAAAAATGGTTTTGTAAAGTTCATAACGATTTCTCCTACTCTCTTAATTCCATCATGCCGTTACGTATTCGACATGATCTCCTGATGCATCACGGTATCCCCGTAATGTCTGTGTATATTCATTTCCTGCGTCGAGCAATCGAATATGGAAGCGAATCTCGCCTTCACCGGCTTCTTCTTCTAAAATTTCGAATCCTTGGATGACACGATCCTGTAATTCTGCAGCGAGTGCCGGGTACTCCGCAAGACTCGCATACGTCGCTTTTACGTCAACCGGACGACGAACAAGCGCAATCCAATACGATTCATCATAGCCGATAAAGTCTTCATAATCAAAATCATCTTCAAACCGAATCCAGAATCCATCATTTTCGAATTCCGTGATCATTCCCGTTCGCGTTGAACCGTCCGATCCGATTTTCAGCGAGACCCAGTCTCCTGACTGATACTCTCCTTGTTGTGTTAATGATACATACTCCATTTGGCACACCTCCACGTTCTATATTCCCTTTTTCATTGTCAACGATACGTCTTAAAAATACAAGGCACCGTAGCGTGACATTCCTCACAGTTTCAACTGTTCTAGTGAATCTTTTTCAAATCAACTCATACAGTTTCCAAAAAACCTTGAATTAGCAACCTAAAACTGTTTTTTTCAAACTATTTTCATATGAATACAGAAATAAAGAAAGCCCGTCATATCAACGTTTGTTCACTTGTTAAAACATTCACATGAACGTAAAGGGAATCAGCCCTTCCTTTTGTTACACTATTCACATAAGGAACTGATGATTAGCTCAATATTAAAGGAGTGGTATCCATGTTATTAGAAAAAACGAGTGCTTGGACGAACTTTACGTCTGGTGAATGGGTAAAGACGATCGATGTCGCAGACTTCATCCGACTCAATCGCACGGAATATACAGGAGATGATCACTTTTTAGTCGGTCCGACGCAAGCGACGGAACAGCTCTGGCAACAAATTCTACAGCTGACGAATGAAGAGCGACAACGTGGTGGTGTATATGCCGTCGATGCTAAAACACCATCAACGATCCTCTCGCATGATGCAGGGTATCTGAATCGCTCACTCGAAAAAATCGTCGGTTTACAGACAGACGAACCGTTTAAACGTTCGATTCATCCGAACGGTGGGATTCGGATGGTGAATGATGCCCTAGCTGCGTATGGCTTTGAAGCAGACGAGACCGTCACGAAAACCTTCAGCGAATACCGGAAGACACATAACCAAGGGGTTTTCGATGCCTATACCCCTGAGATGCGCGCTGCACGTAAAGCCGGTATTATCACCGGATTACCTGATGCTTATGGTCGCGGACGGATCATCGGTGACTATCGTCGTGTTGCTTTGTACGGAACGGCACGCTTGATCGAAGAACGTAAGAAGGATTTAAAGGCACGTGGCGGATTCTTATCTGAATCGATGATTCGCGACCGTGAAGAGATGAATGAACAGTTGCGCGCATTAACGGAATTGACCGAGCTTGGAGCTCGCTATGGTTTCGATCTCTCCCGCCCTGCCGAAACAGCACAAGAAGCATTCCAGTGGGTCTATCTTGCCTATCTTGCTGCCATCAAAGAGCAAAACGGGGCAGCCATGTCACTCGGTCGAGTCTCGACGTTCCTTGATATTTATGTCGAACGTGATCTTGCGACTGGTCGTTTGACGGAAGAGACTGCACAAGAGCTCGTCGATCATTTCGTCATGAAGCTTCGGATCGTTAAGTTCTTACGGACACCAGACTACAACGATCTGTTCTCAGGTGATCCGACGTGGGTAACGGAATCAATCGGTGGAATGAGTGAAGATGGACGATCAAACGTCACGAAAAGTTCATTCCGCTTCTTACACACACTCTCGACACTTGGTCCGGCACCGGAACCGAATCTAACCGTTCTATGGTCTACTCAGCTTCCACGCGGATTCAAGGAATTCTGTGCGAAGATGTCGATCGTTTCAAGCTCGATTCAATATGAAAACGATGATTTGATGTTACCGGTTTATGGAGATGATTACGGCATCGCTTGTTGTGTCTCCGCGATGAAGATCGGGAAACAGATGCAGTTCTTCGGTGCGCGAGCAAACCTGGCAAAAGCATTACTTTATACGATCAATGGCGGAATGGACGAGAAGCTCAAAATTCAAGTCGCCCCAGCAAGTCCATTGATGCTTGATGAAGTACTCGATTACGAAACCGTCATGGCGGCTTATGATCGTCAACTCGATTGGCTCGCAGAGCTGTACGTCAACACACTGAATGTCATCCACTACATGCATGATAAGTACAGCTACGAACGGATTGAAATGGCGTTACATGATCCGGAAATCTTACGGACGATGGCATGCGGTATCGCTGGTTTATCGGTCGTCGCTGACAGTCTATCTGCCATCCGTTACGCAACAGTTCGTCCAATCCGAGATGCAGATGGGATTGCAGTTGATTTCAAGATCGAAGGCGAGTTTCCGAAGTTCGGGAATAACGATGAACGGGTCGATCAGATGGCAGTCGATCTCGTCACACTGTTCATGGAGAAAATCCGTAAACATCCAACGTATCGCAATGCCCTTCCGACGCAGTCTGTCCTGACGATTACTTCAAACGTCGTCTACGGTAAAAAAACAGGAAATACGCCAGATGGACGCCGTGCGGGTGAACCATTCGCACCGGGTGCTAACCCGATGCATGGACGTGACACTAGAGGAGCTGTCGCCGCACTGACATCTGTCGGAAAATTACCATATGAACATGCGCTCGACGGGATTTCCTACACGTTCTCGATCGTGCCAAAAGCACTTGGTAAGGATGAAGCCACACGCATTCGCAATACAGTCGGATTACTTGACGGATATATGGGCGGTACGACGTCAAAAGGACACCATTTGAATGTCAACGTCTTTGACCGTGAGACGTTACTCGATGCCATGGAGCATCCAGAACAATATCCACAATTAACGATTCGAGTATCCGGTTATGCCGTCAACTTCATTAAACTGACGCGTGAACAACAGATCGATGTCATCAATCGAACGTTCCACGGTTCTCTCTAAAATGATGTGTAGTATGTGAAAGGAAGTGAGCACGATGACCTATGGTATGATCCATTCCGTTGAATCATGTGGAACAGTCGATGGTCCTGGCATTCGATTCATCGTCTTTACGCAAGGATGTCCACTACGATGTCAATACTGTCATAACGTGGATACATGGGAGTTCGGTTGCGGACGGCGTGTCTCAGCAGACGAAGTTGTAAAAGAAGCGATCAGCTATCGCTCCTTTTTCGAGACCACGGGTGGCGGAATCACCTTCTCTGGAGGTGAACCGCTCGCTCAGCCAGAATTCTTGGAGGCTGCTTTAACAGAAGCAAAACGCCATGGACTGCATACGGTCATCGATACCGCGGGATCCGTCGTCCCGAAAAACATCGATGCGATTCTCGATGCGACGGATCTAGTACTGCTCGATATCAAACATATCGACGATGCCGCTTGTCGCGTCTTGACTGGACGGAGTAACGCCAATACACTCGCCTTCGCAAAACGCCTAGCCGAGCGAAACATTCCCGTCTGGATTCGCCACGTCCTCGTTCCAGGTATTACGATGTCAGAACATTTCCTCCGTCAGACCGGCGAGTTCATCCGGACGCTCGGAAACGTCGAGCGCGTCGAAGTACTCCCGTATCATCAACTCGGTGTCTATAAGTGGGAAAACCTCGGTCTTGCATATCCATTAACTGATGTGCTTCCCCCTTCATCAGAAGAAACGGATACTGCGCAAACCTTACTTGAATCGTACTTGTGTTAACGTTTCCATTTTGTTACAATGACGGCATAGACTATGAACAGGAGGTACAACACCGAAATGAAGCAATCACTCGTACACGTCGCTTGATGAATGAAATCATCTCTTTCGCAATGCAGTTGCGGATGTCTGACGCTACGAGTCTGCTCTTTTTCGGTGTGACCAACCTCTGGCCAGCACCTTCTTTGAGTTACACTCCGGCACACCATCCGCTCGCTTCGGATGGTGTGTTTTTCATTTCATCTTATCGGAAATGAACACTAAAGGAGCTGCTTTTATGCCTACTGAAACACTTACGATCCAACACCTATCGATGGACTACGACGAACGACGTCTTTTCTCGGACGTTTCTTTTCATATTCATACCGGTGAACATGTCGCCTTGATCGGTCCGAACGGCATCGGAAAAACGACACTGTTACACTTGATCGCTGACCAACTTCAGCCGACTGACGGTTCGATCAAGCGTCATTACAAAAAACTCGGTCTACTATCACAACACTTCGTAGCGGGCGATCACACCGTTCTTGATGTCGTCGAACGAGCGGATGCGGTTCGTTATCAACTTCGCGCTAATGCCATGAATGGTGACTTGACGATCTATCAACAAGCACTCGATCAGGACGCCTTCTCGCTGGAAGCAGATGCAGCACGCGTCTTAAAAGAAGTCAAATTAGAGGAAGCACTCTGGACACACAAAGCATCCAGTTTAAGCGGTGGTGAACAGACGCGCCTCCAACTTGCCTGCCTGCTTCTGTCACGACCTGATTTCATCATTCTCGATGAACCGACGAATCATCTGGATCAAGAGACACTCGAGTGGCTCACGGAATGGGTCAACATGTCACGGACCTCGATTCTCTACGTCTCACACGAACGATTCTTCATCGACGCAACGGCTGATGCCGTCATTGAATTATCTGAATCAGGGGCAACGCGATACAGCGGAAACTATCAGTCCTATAAAGAACAAAAGGAACATCAAGCTCTGTCGCAACAACGAGCGTACGAAAAACAAGAACGCACCCGTAAAGAGCTGACACGCATGATTCAGGGTTATCGGCAATGGCATCAAAAAGCCTCGAATCAAGCGAGTGAACGGGATCCGTATGCGAAAAAGAAGGCTGCTAAACATGCGACGAAGGTCAAGGCAAAAGAGCAGCAACTCGAGCGTCTACTCGAGGATCGTGTACAAAAACCACAGGTTGCACCGACTGTTCACGTCGCATTCGAACATGAAGCGATTCGTACGAAACGACTGATTTCGTTCGAACGTGTCTCTTTCATGCATGAGACGAAACCGATCCTAAAGGATGTTTCGTTTACGGTAGAACGTGGTGACCGAATTGCTGTCATCGGACCGAATGGAAGCGGGAAAACGACCTTACTGCGTCTCATCGAGGGCGAATATGCTCCTCATCAAGGGAACGTAATCCGTCATCCTCGATTGAAGACCGGCTATTTTTCACAAGCCCTTTCCCACTTACCGACATCCGGTACGTTGTTAGAGGCATTACTTGAGTACGGCACGATGAGTGAAACGGATGCCCGGACGTTGCTCGCCTGTTTTTTATTCCGTCGCGATGATGTTTACCGGTCGATTTCCGACGCTAGTATGGGTGAGAAATGTCGGATCGCTTTCTTACGTCTGTATTTTTCTGGTGCTCACTTGCTTATTCTCGATGAACCAACGAACTATTTGGACCTTGCGACTCGTGAACAAATCGAAGCCGCCCTCGATGTTTTCCCTGGTGAGCTCCTCTTCGTCTCTCACGATCGTTATTTTACCGATCGGCTGTCGAATCGGACGTTTGATTTAACGACTGGATTCAACGATCATCCGGTCGGAACGGCCACGGTACGAAACGCGCGCCGAAGTGACCCTGAAGCGATTCAATCCGACTTACATCGTCTTGATGCGTTGACGGGTAACGTGCCGTTCCATACAGAAACAAATGAATTCCTTTCAAAAGAATAACGAGAAAAAAGCATCTGCATAGAAAAAGAGACTCCTTTTTCCGTTGCAGATGCTTTTCATATTTCAGTCGTATTATCGCTTTTGATACTTCACTTTCGTATGCGCTTGGGCCTGCTTGTGGATTTTTTTCCACTTTTCTTTCTCCGCCGCCTGCAACGCCACATTTTGCTTGCGTTCCGCATAAGCGATTTCTCGTTTTAGCTTGACGAAGCTATTCCAGCGTTCAGCAGTTAGTGTGCCATCTTCTAAAGCTGTCCGAACGGCACAGCCCGGTTCCTTATCATGTTCACAGTCTCGGAAACGACAGTTTTCAGCAAGCTCCTCAATATCGGAAAACGTCGACGATAAACCGTCACTTCCATCCCATAAGGCCAATTCTCGCATCCCCGGTGTATCAACGAGCAGTAGACCGTTCGATAGTCGTTTCAGTTCGCGATGCGTCGTCGTGTGACGTCCACGTTCATCGTCTTCTCGTACGCCACCCGTCTCCATTAACTGTTCTCCAGCTAAAGCATTGACGAGCGTCGACTTCCCGACGCCGGACGATCCAACTAACACAATCGTCTGCTTGATTTGTAACTGTTCACGCAACTCCTCTAATCCGTCGCCGGTCAAAGAATCAACGGCAAGGATTGGTGTTCCGAACGCGATCGCTTCGACAGCCTGTATTTCCGTTTCAATCGACGGCATCAAACTTTTTTTCGTCAGGACGATGATTGGTGTCACCCCTGCATCCCAAGCAACCGTTAAATAACGTTCCAGTCGACGGACGTTGAAGTCATGTCCAAAAGCCATGACGAGCAAGGCAACGTCGACATTCGCGCAGATGATTTGTTCCTCGGTCTCCGTTCCTGCCGCTTTTCGGGAAAATTGAGAAGATCGTGGCAAGACACGCTCGATCCGTCCCTTCCCCGGTTCTCGTTCTGTTTGGATGATCCAGTCTCCAACCGCCGGCAATTCAGCTTTCGTTCCCGATTGAAAACGCAACTTACCAGACAGTTCGCTGAGCGATTCTCCTGTTTCCGTCATGACTCGATAATGTGTTTGATAGACGGCTGTGATTCGTCCTAATCGTTCTGTTCCTGTCGTTTCGTAGACAGGTGGTGTACCCCATTCGTTCAAATGGTTTCCTCCTCTAATTTAAGGGAGGGAAACCCCTCCCTGGTTTCCGACACATGTTACTTGGTTTACGTTGATTGTGGCACTCATCAACATCACTCCTCTCGATTCGATTCCCTTATAGAGTATCACATGAATCATTGGTGCTGATAGCGCTTCCCTTAAAGTCAGACCTTCTCTCCGCCTTAAGCCCGAGAGCAAATACGGTCCAAAGAGTGTCGTCGAAATAAAAGGACTCCCGTATCATAAAGGTATCAACACAAGGGAGGCTTCCTCATGAAGCAATCGAAAGGAAAACAACTGGTGATGATTCTCGCCGGACTGGCGTTACTTGCCGTCGTCATCGGAACATTACCGCATATGATCGGACTTGGCTTAGGGGCGTTACTCGCGTTCTATTCGATCAGTAAGTTCATGCAATCGAACAAATGGCCAGCGAAACTCGGCTTCGGATTCCTAGCAGCCATCGGAATCGGACTTGCCCTCTCGAACATCTGGGCAGTCATCGGAATCGCAGCAGCCATCGCATTGTACGTCGGTTACATGCGTATGAAACTACAGCGTGTCAATGTTCAAGATCTCTTTAACCGTCGCCGTACATCAACGACACATTTCGAAGCAGACTGGAAAGACCTAGACGAAAAACGTTTCTAATCAAAATGTGTGACCCGATATCATTCGCCACTTTCAAGGAGGAATTTTTTCATGAAAACGTATTTGATCAACTTAACGATTTTGCGACACAAATGATGACAGAAGTCAAAAAAGCAGCCGAACAGGGTGAAGTACCTGCTAAAAAGCTCGTTCGTCATATTCGATCTACAGAAGCTGATTTAAAAGAGATTGATCGACTACTCGAGCGTCAACGGACATTACTGCAAGAATTAACGCATAAACAAGAGGAAGCGAAAGATTTAGCCGATAAGCGCTTCAAGCAAGTCGAAATCGCAAACGAAGCCGGTGAACAACAACTGGCTGAGCGCGCAGCCATCGAATCGAAGCATTACGGAGAGCAATACCGCTTCTTCGAAGAACTCGTCGCTGAGACGAAACGCGAGCTGAACGAATTGGAACGTGAAGCCCTCGAGTTGAAGTTAAAGCTCGAAGATTTACAGAACAAACGGTACGAATGGATGATGCGCGAAAACGTCTCAAACTTAAAAAACAAGATGAACCAGGTGCTAGATCGCGAACCAAATGCTACTATAAAAGAAGAAGCACATCCGTTCACGGCAGTAGAGCCTGAAGCAAAACAACCAGCCGTTGATGAAGATGATATCGATGCGCGTATCGCTGAACTCGAGCGCCGCATTCACCAATAAGCAATTAATGATGAAGGAGGCGTATGCCTCCCTTTGTCATGTTAGAAAGGAGATTGATCGTGCGACGATTAAGTACGAAACAACTGGTCGGTTACGTATCGATCCTGTTCGCCCTCGGTCTATTCTATGACCTACTGTCCGGTGCAGGAAATGTCTTGTTTGGTGTCTTATTTCCGTTCCTGCTGTATTATGTCGGGATTCATTTCCGACGACGTAATCATGAAAAATTAGCAATCCTCTTCTACATCGTCGGTACGATCATTCTTGCTGGCGTCGTCCTTAGTTCGGCTGCCATCGGTTTTGTCATTGCTGGTATCTTGCTCTATCTTGGGATCATTCTCGTGACACGACATTCTGTCCGCGAATTTTTATTTTCACGGATTGCTCCGCATCAATATGAAGAGGAAGGGATCAAGATTCAACCCGCTTACTCCTTCTCGACTCAAGCCGATGCACCGTACGTCTTACAGGATTTGAGCGAACAGTTCATCGTCAAGGATTTAGAAATCGATTTGACGCACGCTTACGTCCCGGAAGGTGAGACATTGATCGTCGTCAGTGGTGTCGTCGGGGACGTCCGAATTCTTTTACCGTCTGGCTACGACTATACACTCGACACGTCAATCGGCTTCGGAAGCGTCAAGACGGACATCCGCCGGATTCCGACCTTCTTTAATCGACGTATTCAATTCCGGGCACCGGAATACGGTGAAGCGACGCGGAAGGTTCGCATTCATGTCATGCTCGGTATTGGCAACGTGGAGGTGTCTTCGATATGAAGCGTGATCAATTCCCGCTTGGTGTCATTGCCCTCCAAGTCATGACGGGCTTTTTGACGGCTGTCATGACAACGTTGTTATTCTTAAGTACACGACAAGTCGATTGGCATGTCCTATTCGTCCGTCAACAAGATTTCCCTGTCCTTCTACTCGTCATCGGACTCTCGTTATTACTACCGCTTGCCATCGGTAGCATGCATTACTTTTTCTTGCGACGTGACTTCAAACGTGTCACGACTGCCATCATTGAACTCGAGCAAGGAAAAGATGTGACGATCGTTCCGGGTCCCTACTTTCATACGTTGACACGCTTGTCGCGGATTGGAAAACGTATCGACGAACAAGTCGAGACTGTCCAAAAAATCAGTACACGTCCGCAACATGTTGAACAAGTAAGAGTTCAAGCCGTCACGGAAGAACGAAAACGACTCGCACGTGATTTACACGATTCCGTTTCGCAACAGCTCTATGCCATCTCCATGATGACGACAGCAGCTAAACAGACGATTCTGTCTCAACCTGAAGCTGCTGCCAAACAGATCGAGATGGTCGAGACGATGGCGCAAACGGCGCAGTCTGAAATGCGCTCCCTCTTACTTCAGCTTCGCCCTGTCGAACTCGAAGGAATGACGTTACAACAAGGACTTTCTCAACTGCTCGAAGAATTATCTAGAAAGCAGTCCACACAATTGAGTTGGAAGTTAGAAGAAATGTCACTTCCACGACAAATTGAAAACGAGTTATTCCGGATCGTTCAAGAAGGATTGACGAATGCATTACGTCACGCGAAAGCGTCTCATATGGATATCGAACTCCGACAATTCAACGAAACGATCATTTTAAGCATGAACGATGATGGTGTTGGATTCGTCGTTGATGAAAAAAAACTTGCCTCTTATGGCATTAATTCGATGCGGGAACGAACGGCTGAGATGGGCGGAACGATTCGTCTTGTCAGTGTTCCAGGACAAGGAACCCAAATCGAAGTCAAACTTAGAAAAGATCGGATGGTGCAAGTATGATACGCGTATTATTAGTAGATGATCACGAGATGGTCCGGGCCGGTGTGTCTGCTTTCCTTTCCACACAACCAGACATCGAGGTCGTCGCCGAAGCGTCGGATGGTCAAGCAGGAGCCTTGCTTGCGCTTGAACACCGACCGGATGTCATCTTGATGGATTTAGTGATGGAACCAGTCGATGGTGTCGAAGGAACGCGACTGATCCGCAAAGACTGGCCGGAAGCAAAAATTCTCGTCGTGACGAGTTTTCTTGATGATGAGAAAGTTTATCCTGTCATTGAAGCCGGTGCGATGAGTTATGTCTTAAAAACGGCTAGCGCCTTTGACATCGCAGAAGCGATTCGCAAGACGGCAAACGGTCAATCCGTCATGGCAGCACAAGTGACCGGTAAAATGATGGAACGTCTTCGTCGTCCTACGACACACTTGCATGACGATTTGACGGAACGTGAGCAGGAAGTTCTTCAATTGATGGCTCGTGGTATGGCGAACCAAGAAATCGCAGACGAATTATTCATTTCCTTAAAAACCGTTAAAACACACGTCTCGAACATCTTATCGAAACTCGATGTCGTAGACCGTACACAAGCTGTCGTCTATGCCTTCAAGCATAATCTCGTCAAATAAGATTTAGCCCTTCATTACTTATTCCTTAAGCTCACGCAAATAAGAGGCTGACTCAAAAGTCAGTCTCTACAAAGATAAGGGAGGCAGATTGATGATCTGCCTCCCTTATCTCGTAATAAAAAGAATGACGCGTCACACGCCACTCCTACAGGAAAAGCGCATTTATGCGCTGTCAGAGACGAACAAGACCCGCTTTCCTGCTTAAATGAAGCAGGAAAACTGGCTTGTGTCTCGCCTGAGGAAAGTGCGTGTACAGACGCGTCATTCTTTTTTTGAAGCCCCTTATTGTCTTACCAGAGTCTCCATCCGGGAGCGCCTGGAGGGGCATTTTCAATCATATGCCAAATCGGCACCGTGTATGCAAACGCAATCAAAGCGAACGTTACGAAAATCCATAACTTCCAATTTTCAAAGAAGAATGGCGTTGTCATCGCTTCTTCTTCCGTTTCAGCAATCGGAAATTCTTCCGTTCCTTTTGGCGCTCGGAATGCAAGTTGGAACATCGCATAGAGGAATAGCAGAATCGAGATGAATAAAATCGTTCCGCCAATCGCCATTGCGACATGATATGGAATCCAGTCAGCGACGATTGAATCCTTGAAGTAGGTGGCTGGTCCCGTCCGTCGTGGATTACCGAGTAATCCTGAGATGTGCATCGCCGTCGACATGAAGAGCATTCCGATCGTCCAGGCAGCCGTTTGGATGAGTCCAAGACGATTCATTGCTGCTGTTAACGTTCGACCACGTAAGAGCGGGACAAGCCAGTAGGCTGTTCCGAAGAACGTCAGTGCGACGGCGGCACCGACCGTGATATGAAAGTGTCCCGTGACCCACAATGTGTTGTGAACGATGATGTTCAGCTGATGCGATGCATTAATGACACCACCTGCACCTGCTGGAATGAAGAACAACATCCCGATGAATGGTGCAAGGAACCGGACATCGCGATATGGCATTTTCTTCACCCAACCAAATATGCCAGTTGCTCCCTTACGGCGACCCGCTAGCTCGAATGTCGCAAACATCGAGAAGGCAGTCATCAATGATGGGATGATGACGAGGAATGTCAAAACGACTTGGACATACTTCCAAAAAGCAGAAATCCCCGGCTCTAACAATTGATGGTGAAATCCAACAGGGAACGAAAAGAGTAGGAATAACAAGAACGACATGCGTGCTAACGCGTCTGAAAAAATCTTCCCACCAACGATTTTTGGAATGACCGTATACCAGACGATGTAAGCAGGTAACAACCAGAAATAGACGAGTGGATGACCAAAGTACCAAAATAGCGTTCGGGACAGCTCGATTCCGACCTTATCTGTCCAACCAAGAGATAAAGGAAGGAGTTGAAAGAGAATCGTTGCTGCTACGCCGAGTGTCGCAACCACCCACAACAAGGCAGTCATGATGCTCATGTAGGCTTGAAGCGGTGGATGAACGCCAGGGTGTTCCCGCTTGTAATCAGCATACATACGGAACATCGCACCAGACGCGATCCACGTTCCAACGACGAAGATGACGAGTCCGATATAAAATACAGGATGTGCCTTGAGTGGTGCATAGAATGTATAGAGGACGGAAGCTTCACCTGCAAGCACCATCCACGTGACGAGGACGACACCAAGAATCATGAACCAGAACCCGACCCATCCGAGACGTCGCGGAAACTCTTCGAAGCGTCCGAACGATTGACCTAAAAATGAGAACAATAATCCGAAAATGAATAACGTCGTAAAGACGATGGCAAGCATCAATCCGTGTGCAGTCAGAAGCTCATAGTATCCGATTCCAGCGATTTCTGGAATGGCACCTGTCCGTACCATCGTTTGTAGTAATCCACATAGACCACCGATCAATAAGGCGACAAGTGAAAAACTAACATGTGCAAATGCCAGTTTCGCTTCCTTGACTCCAATGACGGTAGCGGGTAGACCACGCTCCATCTCGAACTGTCTTAGTTTATTTGATATAGCATTCATCTTATTCCACCACCTTGATTTTCGTTGCCATCATATGATGGGCATTACCACAATATTCATTACAGACGACGAGATATTCGCCTGCTTCCTTGAACGTATACTCAATCGAATTAATATGTCCGGGAACGACCATCATGTTGACGTTCGTCTTAACGATTTCAAATCCATGAACGACGTCCTTCGATGTCACGAGAAAATCGACTGTCGCCCCTTTAGGTATGACCATATCTTTTGGTGTAAACTGAAAAGCTTGTGAAACGATGACCGCTTCGTATCGGTCATCATCAATCTTTTTTAGTCCTGGTTTATCAAACGGTTTCGTCTGATCGACTTTCGTCGGATCAATCAATGTCGCATCGGATGGTGGTTGATTGCCCGATGCAAAAGCGGATACACCGATGATGGTCAAGAAGACCGCTAGCATCGCTACTCCGAAGATCAGCCAAATTTTTTCTAAACGATGAATGTGCATCGTGATTCCCCCTTAACGTGATATGAACAATAGAAAGATTGAACTCCACATCCCGATGATGACACCTGCTACGATCAGGACGGCAACGAATGTTCCTTTTAGGTTCGATTCTGTCTTTTGACTCATCGTGATTACTCCTTTCCTACTCTGAACTTGTCTTTATTGTAAGAATTCAGCAAGTCTGGAAACTGTGATAAATATCACTTTAAATATGAAAATTCCGCACTTTTCATTTCGAAAACACACAGAAAATTCACATCTAAACGAGCGTAGAAAAAACTTCTATACACAAAAATAACGCGAGACAGGAAAGTCCTGTTTCGCGTCGGGATGATTCGTACATCTTATTAAATTCGACAAACCCCTGCTGGACACCCTTCACAATGACACAGATCCCGTAGATATTGCGGATCGTGAATGATGATTTCTTTTGCTGTCATCGAAATGACCCCTTCTTTTTTCCACTGAGAAAACATACGATTAACGGTTTCACGTGGTGCACCGATCAATTGACCAAATTCACCGTCGGATGGTCGCTTCGCAAGACGATACGTTTCTCCTACTTGTTCCCCTTCCATCGCAATCAAGCGAAGTAACGTCGAAGCTAATGCCCCTGGTTTTCCAAACAGTAGTAAGTCACGTAATTTCGTTTCCGTTTGCTTCCGCATTAATGCTTGCCATCGCATGATCTCAAGCGCAAAGGCGCCATCTTTTTTCATGAGCTCTTCTAATTGGTTTTTCGATAAGAATCCGATGATGCTATCTTCCATCGTTTCAATACTGTAAGAACTCGGAAAAGCTTCTCCCACATCAAATTCGCCAAACAAATCTCCTTTGAAATATAAAAACATGAGTAATGGACTGCCTTTTTTCGTCAACTTCGATAGCTTGACGCCTCCTTGTTTCACATAAAACAACTTATCGTTCATTTCCCCTTCCCAACAGACAATGGAATCCTTTTTGAACGTCGTTTCTGTCATGAAGCTCTCAAGCAACGTTCGCGTTTCGGGTGATAAGACGAACGTATTGGCTTCAGTCGTTCCACAAGTTAGCATATCCATTTCTCCTCTCTTCTTCTTCTGCTTTTAGTATAGAACATCACAGTCGAAAAGAATGGATTTTCAAAAGATTGTCAAACTTTGTTCAACATTTCACATTATTATTTTTAAAATGACCTGACGACTACTTTTAAGAATACAAAAGGAATCGTCAGGAGTGATGTCATGGATTTATATCATAGTAATGATCAACAATTCGATTGACTGCTTGACCCGGCGTCTGATCATACCAGTTCTGTTGGAACTTCTGCATGTGTTGACGACATTCTTCAAGTATCACATCAGACGTGATCCACTCCATCAACTGCTCCATCCGTTCTGTCTGGCGGACAGGTAGCGGTTTCGGATACTGATCCACGAGCCCTGGTAGTTGTCGATATGTGTCGATATCCGGTGTATACAAGAACGCTGGAATGTTGAGGAGACAGCTTTCAAATGGAATGGAAGAATAATCAGTTACGAGCACATCTGTGATCAGCAAGTAATCATTGATCTGATACGTATCGTCCAAAAGATGGATATGGCTAGAACGATAGGTAGAAAGAGACCGAATCGTTGGATGTAATTTAACGAGAATCGTCCATCCCGCTTGAGCAAGTTGTTCGAACTGTTGAATCGTATGATCTTCTGTTCCTTTGTATTCCCGGTATGTCGGTGCATACAATAAGATCCGACGATCAGTCTTTACATATTGTTTTCTTAATTCCAATGTTTTCTGCTTTCGTTGCTTCTCATCAAACCAATAGTCCGTTCGTGGCATGCCGAATGGTTTAAAGTGAGACCGTTTTAAGTCGTGTGGTGCCATGAACTGTGTCGCACAGCGCATCCCTGGCACGATGAAATCACCATATTCCTGATAAACACGTCGAAAACGATTTCGTACTCGTTCTGATACGAACAGACTTTTGGAGGAGGTCAGTCCAAACTGCTTTAATGTTCCTGCCGCATGCCATAGCTGGATACGTCGTGTTCCTCGTCGCGTTGTTGCGACACTGAATTCTGCGACATAATTATCGACGAAGACCGTCCGGGAGGTCGCAAGCAAATACGCCAACCGAACGAATCGTAAACGACGAAAGCGAAGAGTCCGATCTGACTTCCACAGATCCGGCTGCTTCATGAAATGATGATCATATACCAGATACCGTTTCTCACTTGGCAATTCCTGCGCTAAGCGATCATTAACAGGTTTTGCGTTATCACCATACGTCATCCAAAACAAAGTGACTGGTCGAAGCGGTAGCCATCGAAAGACACCATAACAAATACGAAACAACAATAAATAGACCCATACGATTCCTTCTCTAACCACTTTCATCCTGCCCTTCTACGAAGAAAGACCGCACGTCGATCGTGTGGTCTCCTCTTCAATCACTTCGAAGCTAATTCCGTTTTAATCTGGCTTGTAGAGATGCCTTCAGTCCGACTGAGGTAAACGACTTCACAGTGCTCTTTCAAGAAGTCGAACTCGCCTTTCCAGTCGTCACCCATGACGAAGAGATCAACATCATGTTTTTTCACGTCTTCTACTTTTTGATCCCAGCTGTTTTCTGGAATAACTTCATCCACATAACGGATAGCTTCAAGGATCATCTTCCGATTCTCAAAGTTATGGTAAGACTGTTTATGTTTTAAACGATTGAATTCGTCTGTCGAAATCGCGACGATGAGGTAATCGCCCATCTCTTTTGCGCGTTTCAAGATGTTGATATGACCCCAGTGCAATAAATCAAATGTTCCGTACGTAATAACCTTCTTCATGGTTTTGCTCTCCCTTTTATCCGTAAATTCTCTTTATGATCGTCTTCATCGCCCGTTCTGAAGCCTGCCCATCATCCCATTGACAATACGTCTCTTGGAACGCTCGGAATGCTGACGCATACCGTGTGTGCCAATCATCCAACTGATTCAATTCTTCAAATAGTGCTGTCTCAGTGGATAATAATGGTCCCGGTGCCTCCTGTTCAAAATCGAAGTAAAATCCGCGCAACTGATCGCGATAATGTTCTAAGTCATACGTATAGAATAAAATCGGACGCGATAAATGCGCAAAATCGAACATGACAGAAGAATAATCCGTGATCAAAGCGTCTGACGCCATATAGAGCTCCGCGATATCCGGGTAGTCCGATGCATTTCGAACGGATGGATAAGCAGTGACGTCGAGACGACTTCCGACTAAATAGTGCATTCGAATAAGCAGGACATATTCATCCCCGAATCGCTTTTCAAATTCTTCTAACGAAAAGGGCAGCTCAAATGAATATTTCCCTTGACCTTCGAACGCATTATCTCGCCAAGTAGGTGCATACAGCAAGACTTTTTTCGAAGAATCAATCTCATAGTGGCGATAAACCGTTTCTTTGATTTTAGCATGCCGTGCCTCTTGATAAAATATATCATTTCGAGGGTATCCAATTTCTAGCATCTCACCTTCAAAAGCAAATGCCCGCCGAAAGATTGAACTAGAGTAGGCATTCGGGGAAATTAAGCCGGACCATTTTGCAGTCTCTTGCTTAAATCCTTGCTTGTACCGCTCCGTCGTCGTATTCGCCATTTGGACATCATCCATATCAAGCGCGAGCTTTTTGAGCGGTGTGCCATGCCATGTTTGGAGATAATACGTTTTTTTCGGTTTGATCAACCAACTCGGTAACCGACTGTTTGATACCCAGACCCGTGACGTCGCGAGCAAATAAATCCAGCGAAACGTCAACCGATCTACCGTCTTGACGTCTCGTGGAAACGCAACACCTCGTTGTTTACTAAAAATCAACTCACATTCCGGATGCATCGTACGCATCAATTCGTAGATGGCACGCGGACTGTCACTATATTGCTTTCCGAGAAAACTCTCGAAAAGGACTCGATTTGATTTTTGTGGCAACCACGTAAAGACTTTCATGATGGTTCGCAGACTGCGTTCAATCAAGCCTGTTCGTTTCATCCACTGTTTTACTTGATCTTTCAAGTGAAGAGCTCCTTCTTAAGTCAATTAATCACAGCTCATCATAACAAAAAGCGCATCCATTTGGAATTGCTATTTGTTCGCATGTAGCGGAAAGGTAAATCGAACGCCGTCGTGTTTTTGACGATTCCTTTACGATGGCTGAACGTCTCGAAACTATACTTGCCATGATATCCACCCATGCCACTCGCCCCGACTCCACCAAATGGTAGATGATGCTGTGCGACGTGCATCAATGTGTCATTGACACATCCGCCACCGAATGAAATCCGTTCAAGGATACGATGTTCGACGGCTTTGTTCTCTGTGAACAGATAAAGTGCAAGCGGCTTATCACGATCGTTAACGAACGCGATGACCTCTTCGACTTCACGGTAGGTCAATACCGGCAAGATCGGTCCGAAGATTTCGTCTTGCATCAATGGAGCATCCACCGCTACATTCGTCATGACAGTCGGCGCCATCTTACGCGTTTCCGGATCGACTTGTCCACCGAATTCGATCGTCCCTTGCGACAAGTAACTGCTAAGGCGATTCAGATGATCGTCCGATACGATTTTGACGTAGGATGAGACGCCGACGCCATTCCCGTACTGTTTGAAGGCTTCTTCTTCAATCAACTGCAAGAAACGTTCTTTGACATCTTCATGGATCAATACATAATCCGGGGCAATACATGTCTGTCCGGCATTCAGCCATTTTCCCCATGCGATCCGCTTCGCTGCTAGACGAAGATCCGCATCCTTGTGAACGATCGTCGGTGATTTCCCACCCAGTTCAAGTGTGACCGGTGTCAAATGCTTCGCCGCAGCCTGATGCACGATTTTTCCGACGCGTGTGGAACCCGTAAAGAAGATATAATCAAAACGCTCGTTTAGTAAAGCGCTACTGACTTCAGCATCTCCTTCTATGACGATTCCGAATCGTTCATGGAATGCCGTTTCAAAAACTTCTCGTAATACACGAGAGACGTTCGGTGTCAGCTCGGATGGTTTAAGGACGACCGTATTCCCCGCTGCAATCGCACCAATGACCGGAGCAAGTGCCAGCTGGAAGGATAGTTCCATGGCGCGATGACAAGAACGTTGCCATAGGGTTCATACTGGATTTCACTTTTTGAGCCGATATGCAGAAGCGGTGTTGCGACACGCTTCGGGCGTGCCAGTCGACGGAGTTGTCGCTCCATCCGTTGAATCTCTCCATAAACGAAACCGATTTCCGTCGTAAAAGCATCATGCTGTCCTTTATTGAGATCTTGTTTTAATGCCTCATAGATCACGGCTTCATGCGTTTCAATCGCTTGGCGTAAGAACGTCAGCATGCTTAAGCGAAAAGCTAGACTACGTGTTGCACCTGTTTGGAAAAAGTGACGCTGTGTCTCAAGGCGCTCTGAAAGCACTGTCTCTGTCATCGTTGTCTCCATCCGAGAATCTCCCCTTTAACTGATCTATAACACTGCCTTTATCTTACCATATCTCTTTTCGACTATGAAAAAAGACGGAGAGGCTTCTCCGTCTTACTTCTTATAATTGAATCGCTGTTTCAAGCGCGACTTTCATCATATCGTTGAATGTCGTCTGGCGCTCTTCCGATGTCGTTTCTTCACCTGTCAACAGATGATCTGAAATCGTCAGGATCGTCAGTGCGTTTACTTTATGTTTTGCTGCAAGTGTGTAAAGACCTGCCGCTTCCATCTCGATTGCGAGACATCCGAAATCCGCCCATTTTTTGAAGTGATGGAAATCATCTTGATAGAACTGATCCGTCGTGAAGATTTGACCAACTTTTGCATCGATACCTTGTTCTTTAGCTGCTGTATATGCTTTATGCAACAGATCAAAAGAAGCTGTCGGTGCGTAGTCTAGTCCATTAAAACGGACACGGTTCTGTGCCATGTCATGCGAAGCACTCATCGCGATGACGACGTCACGAACTTTAACGTCTGGCGTGATCCCACCGGCAGTTCCGACACGGATCAAGTTCTTCGCACCGTATGACTGAACAAGTTCGTTCGCATAGATCGACATCGATGGTACACCCATACCTGTTCCTTGAACCGAAACTTTTTTCCCTTTATAAGTACCTGTGAAGCCATACATGCCTCGAACTTCGTTATAAAGGACGACGTCCTCTAAAAACGTCTCAGCGATGTATTTAGCACGTAACGGATCTCCTGGGAGTAAGACCGTTTCGGCGATTTGTCCTTCAGCTGCATTAATGTGTACACTCATGTACGATTCCTCCTCGATAGTCGTTTAAATCGACAACAATTCACGAAACTCATTCGGTGTCATACCGAATTGTTTTTTGAACACTTTCCGAAAATACTTATCGTCCTGATATCCGACTTCAAGTGCGATTTCGTAAATGCGCGCTTCCGTCTCACTCAATAATTCCTTCGCTCGATTCAAGCGAATCGTTTGGATGTAATCAGATAAGTTAACGGAAAAACGCTGTTTGAAGCGTCGTGATATATACTCTCGGCTCAAGTAAAACCGTTCGCTCATGAATTGCAGTGTCAATTCTTCCGCATAATGCGTTTCGATGTATTTGGCGATTTGATCAATCGCTTCTCCTGATTCCACTACCGGATGGATACATTCCATCGCGCGGGACAAGGCATCATTGAGTACATCTGGATCAACCGGCTTCAATAAATAATCAAAGGATTGATGCAAAATGGCACGTCGCATATACGTATAATCATCATACCCTGTCAGCACGATCGTGACGACCTTTGGATGATGATTTTTTGTCCATTCTAGTAATGTTAATCCGTCGAGTCCAGGCATTTCGACATCTGTCAGCATTAAATCGATCGTTCCAGTATCCAGTAATCGTTTCGCTTCTTCCCCATGTTCCGCCTCGTAAATATGTGAGACCTGCCAACTGTCCCATTCTCCGAGCAATTTGACCGCTTCCCGTACATGTCGTTCATCATCTACGATCAACACGTTCATGCCAAGTCCCCCTTCTCATATGGAATCCGAATCACGATTTTGAATCCTCCCTCTACCGCTGAAGAAGAGAGCGTCATATTTGCTTGCTCCCCGTAAAAAATCAAGAGCCGTTCATAAATATTATGGAGACCAATGCCGCTCGTCTCGAGATCTTCTGGGTTACGATGCATGCGCATTTTTCGATCAATCTCTTCAAGTCGTCCTGTTTCAAGAATGGCGCCGCTATTCTCGATTTGAATGATGAGACGTCCACCATCCGTCCGTACTTTGTAGGCGAGATAGTTTTCTGTCGCTGCTAATTGCTGTCGAAAGCCGTGTTTGAAGTAATTTTCAGCGAACGGTTGCAAGATCATCTTCGGCACTTCAATGTCATTGAGATGCCACGGGACGTCAACGATATAACGGAACCGTTCAGGAAAACGTTGCTGTTGCAAACGAATATACGCTTGAAGATGATCGACTTCTTGTTTTAGGGTTACGATCGTCTGCTCATTGTTCATCGAGTAGCGCATCATTTGTGATAATCCGGTGATTGAGCGGTACGCGATCTTCCGGTCTCCTTGTAGCGTCGTCGTTCCGATCGATTGTAAGGCATTGAATAAGAAGTGCGGATTGAGCTGAGATTGTAATGCCCGTAGCTCATTCGTCCGGTTTTCAAGTGCCAGTCGATACTCCCGTTTGATTAAACGATCAATCCGTTGAATCATGCGTTGGAACTGACGGTTGAGTAATCCAATCTCGTCATTCGTCGTCGCAACGAATGGTGCTGATAAATCCCCTTGTTCGACTCGCCAGACGTTTGCTGTCAACTGTTTGATCGGTTTCGTGATCTGCATGGCAACGAGACTTGCGGCAATGATCATGACGAACAGTGAGACTAAACCAATCAAAACAAGAATCAATGCCGTTTCATTCGCCCCTTGGATGACTGACGCATACGGAATCCGTTTGACGAGTATGAGTGGAACGCCATTCGTCATCGTCTTCGAATAGACGATGAACGATTTTCCGACACGTAAACTCCCACTCTGCCCAGTGAATTGATCGACCGGTAGTTCCATCTCTGCTCCAGTCTGTGCCAACACACGCTGTTCTGTCATCAACCATAACGACTCTTCCGGATCATTCTCGAACAGTTTCAACTGTTGTTCGAATACACGGACTGGAATATCCACTGAAAGGAAGCCGAGTGGCTCATCTGTTTCGACACGATCGATGCGATAACGAAAACTGACGACTTGTTTCTCATCAAGAATCATCGTGTGCACATTGTATGGTTCAATCGTGTGCGCTCCGTCAATCAACCAGCCACTTTTTTGTTTCATCAATCGAAAATAATCCGTTTCTTGCATCCAATCAAACGTTCCCCGACTCGTCGTTTTCATGTTGTAGACCGAATACTCCGAATAACCATTTAAGATGACGAAATGTAACTGCTCGATATCCTGACGTGATAAAAACAGACCTAACATCGCCCGCGAAACGACTCCATCAGATTCGTCTAATTCCTGATCTGCTCCGACGCGCATGATGTTCATCAACGAACGATTCGCATACAGACTTGTCGAGAGACGGCGGATATCCTCTATGTAATGGGTCACCTGTGTATTTCCTCGCGTCAACACGTTCAGGCTAGAACGTTCTGCCTGTTCAATGTTTTGGTGCCGTACATACAAGTAGGAGATCGATGTCGCGAGGGCTGTCGGAATCAAGATCGCTAGGACGACGAGACGAATCAAACGTGTCCGGATACTTTTCATGAAAGGCGCCCCCATCCTTTTTCTTGTAATCAATCGTATCATAACCTTGAATTCGCTTACATCATTTCCTGATATTCTCTTTCATGATTTCTATAAAAAATTCTTTTTTGTTACGACTTGATTCCGAATGAATTTTACTATAATATCATCAATGTTCGTTTTTTTAATCAATTTGTTATGAAGGTGGTCCTTTTACCCATGTTTAAACTTGCCGCACATCAAACAACCGTAAAACGTGAAATCCAAGCTGGATTCGTGACGTTCATTACGATGGCATATATTCTGCTCGTCAATCCAACGATTTTAGCAGATGCCGGTATCCCCCAAGCCCAAGCATTTTCTGCGACGATCATCGCGACATTGATCGGTACGCTCCTGATGGGGCTTTATGCGAATCTACCGATCGCAGTCGCACCCGGAATGGGACTCAATGCGTATTTCACTTATACACTTGTCGTTGGTGAGAAGATTCCCTATCAGACAGCACTCTCAGTTGTCTTCGTCGCTGGTATCATTTTCTTATTGTTATCACTCTCACCAATCCGTACGAAGCTGATTGAAATCATTCCGATGACATTAAAGCTTGCGATCACAGGTGGAATCGGTCTTTTCATTGCTTCACTCGGTCTGAAGATGTCAGGAATTCTCGTCGCTAGTGAAGATACACTCGTCACGATTGGCGCATTGACGTCACCAGAAGCATTGATCACACTCATCGGACTATTAGTTGCCGCCATCTTGACGATCAAACGTGTACCAGGTGCTATTTTATATGCCATGATCCTTTCTGGATTGATTGCATTCCTGACAGGTGAATTGAAGTTTTCCGATTCCTTCGTTGCGTTACCGACGTTACCAGAAGGATTGATCATCACGAATCCGTTCAACGCCATTCAAGACGTATTCCAATACGGTCTGTTCAGCGGTGTCCTCTCCTTCGTTCTCGTGACGATGTTTGATACGACAGGTACGATGGTCGCTGTCGGAGAACAGGCTGGATTGATTGAAGAAGATGGATCATTGAAAAACAGCGAACGTGCCCTATTATCTGATTCGACTGCGATGGTCGCTGGTTCATTATTCGGAACAAGTCCCACAACGGCTTACGTAGAATCTGCAGCGGGTGTTGCTGCTGGTGGACGGACTGGACTCACATCCGTGACGGTCGGGATTTTATTCGCATTATCGGCCGTCTTTGGACCGTTCGTTCAATCGATTTCGAGCGTCCCTGCGATTACTGCGCCAGCATTGATTTTAGTCGGTGCCTTCATGATTCAAAACATCAAACAGATTCCATGGGATGACTTCAGCGAAGCCTTCACGGCTTTCCTCGTCATCTTGATCATGCCATTATCCGGTAGCATCGCAACCGGTATCGCATTCGGTTTCATCGTCTATCCAATCATGAAAGCTATCCAAAAAGAGCGTGTCCATCCACTCATCTATGTATTCGCGCTTCTCTTCTTCATCCAATTATTCTTCTTATAATAAAAAACATGCCTGTTCCGTCAGTTGATCGGAACAGGCATGTTTTTTTGAATCAGTTCTTATTTCTTCATTTTATTCCATGTTTTCGTGAAGTCCTGCAGCATCTCGTCAGCTGTTTTTTGCTTACCAACATATGCTTGCATGATCGCTCCGAACTCGTTTACAGCACCATCCGGATACTTGAACCAGTTCCATGAGATCGTTTTTCCGTCTTTCGAGTACGCTTGAATATCATCTGCAAGCGGTCCTAGATCCTTCGCTTCGATTGATTTGAAGGCAGGGATGAATTTAAATTTATTGACCATGTAGTCTTTTCCTGTTTCAGACATCGCCATCCACTCAAGGAATTTTTTCGCTTCTGCTTTGTTCTTCGAGTTCTTATTGACGACCCAGTTGTTTGGTACGCCGACAGGAAGACGATCCATTTTTTCTTTATCATCATTGATCGGCATCGGGATGAAGCCCATGTTGATGTCCGGATTGACGTCCGTAATCAATTGTTGTGCCCAGTTCCCTTGTTGAAGCATCGCTGTCTTACCTTCAGCAAATTGAGAGACTTGTGTGTTGTAATCCGTCGTTAACGGATTTTTATTCCCGTACTCAATCGTTAAGTCAAATAGATTCATGAATTCCTTGAACTGTTTATTGTCCTCGAACTTCGCTTTTCCAGAGTTAAGATCCGCGATGAACTGATCTGGATCATCCTGCTGTGCGACCGGAATGTTCAACAGGTGATTACCGAGAATCCACCACTCCCCGTACCCAATCGAGAATGGCGTCACTCCGTCTGCCTTCAGCTTCTTAGAAGCTTCCGTCAACTCCGTTAATGTTTTCGGAAGTTCCGTGATACCGGCTTTTTTGAAGATATCTTTATTGTAGATGAAGCCATACCCCTCAAGGTTCATTGGCATACCATACAATTTACCATCAATCGTCATTGGCTCTTTTGATAGCTCCGTTAGATCACCGACCCACTTTTCATCTGACAAATCTTCTAACTTATCCTGCCATGTCTTTGCTTCCGTAAAACCACCGTTGTTAAAGACATCTGGTTCATTACCTGAAGCGAACTGTGATTTCAGAGCCGCGCCATAGTCCGATCCACCACCGACTGTTTGCACAACGACTTTCGTTCCGGTTTCCTTTTCATACGCTTTTGCCATCTTTTCCATGTCTTTTGCGATTTCAGCCTTGAATTGGAATACGTTGAGCGTCTTACCGTCTTTTGAACCACTATCTTTCGAGTCATCGCTATTCAATGTACCGCCACCACATGCTGCCAAAGCGACGACCATCGCCGTCGTGACGACAGGTAATGCTGCCCATCTTCTTTTACGCATTCGGATTCCCTCCCTGATTTCGTTTCATTTCGTGCTACATCTTCACAATAAATGAAAACGCTTGCAATGAAGAGAGAGAAAGTTGTCCGGTGTGGTGGAAAATATTGAACAATCGTTATCCGAGTCTTTTCATCGGAATTGTTGTATCATGAAACTAGAGATTCTTTTATGAATAGGAGTTTGATGCCATGTCCTTGCAACTCACGATTTTATTGATTGGTATATTGCTGTTTGCCGCCGTCTGGACGACGAAGTTATCAAGTCGTCTGAATATTCCTGCTCTACTGATTTTTATCGCCCTTGGTATGATTGCTGGAAGCGACATTACGGGGTTCATTCGTTTTGACGATGCAGAACTGGCTCAGCTTCTTGGAACCGTCGCCCTCATCATCATCTTATTCGAGGGTGGTCTGCAAACGGTTTGGAAGGAAGTGCGTCATGAATTAGCCCCTTCCCTCTCGCTTGCGACGTTCGGGGTCTTCATCGCTACATCCATCGTTGCCGTTGCTTCCCATTATATTCTGGGCTTCAGTTGGGCGAATGCTTTTTTACTCGGGGCAATCGTTGGTTCGACGGATGCCGCTGCCATCTTTTCTGTCTTGAGTGGTCAGCCGATTCGACGGAAAGTCGGATCAACACTCGAAGTCGAGTCCGGTACGAATGACCCGATGGCCGTCTTTTTGACTGTCTTGTTCCTTGAGTTCGTGACAAACCCTGAAGAAGCATCGCTCTTATCGGGACTTGGATCACTCGTTTGGGAAATGGCGATGGGACTTCTGATTGGTTTGTTCATCGGATGGGCAGCTTCGACCTTGATCAATCGGATCGATTTGTCCTCTTCTAGCTTTTATCCGATCATGCTTATGTCGTTTGCTTTCCTGTCTTTCGGTTTAGCTGATACGTTCCATGCCAGTGGATTTTTAGCCGTTTATGTCACAGCGATCTACATCAGTAATCATGAACTCGTCTACCGACAGACACTCGTTCGTTTTACGATGAGTATGGCGCATCTTGCCCAAATCGGAATGTTCATCGTGCTCGGTCTGCTCGTCTTTCCGAAACAATTGCTCGATGTCCAGGTCATCCTGTCTTCCATTGCGTTGGCGCTGATCTTAATTTTCATCGCTCGTCCTTTGTCAGTCTGGGTGAGTCTTCTTCCGTTTCGTTATTCGTGGCAAGAGAAGGTCTTCATTTCTTTTGCTGGTCTAAAAGGAGCGGTACCGATCATTCTCGCGACATACCCTCTCGTTGCGGATATCGAGAATGCATCGATGATCTTCAATATCGTGTTTTTCACAGTCTTACTATCTACGCTAATTCAAGGGAGTATGTTGACGTTCCTTTCCGAGCGGTTACGACTGAACGAAACACAGACTTCTGCTATCCATACCGTCATTGAATTCATGTCAATCGGTAAACCGAATGCGGAAATCATTGAATTGACCTTACCGATGTCCCATCCATTCATTGGAACGACGATTTCAGAGATTGATTTGCCTCAGGAATTTTTGATCACAGCTATCATCCGTGATGATCAAATCATTACACCACGTGGGGACACTGCCCTAGAAGGCAATGATCAGTTACTACTGCTTACCCCAAAACATCGGATCAAGACACTGAAGCGATTCCTGTTTCCTCCCGCTTAATCTGTTCATGAAACAACGCAGTGGATCCTGAAGATCCACTGCGTTGTTTTTTTACATATTCATGAATCTTGTTGTTTCGTTTGTGTGTCTTGCTTCTGTTCTTTACGCTTCGCTTTAGCACGACGGTAGAGAACGTATCCACCAAGAATCACGACGATTCCACCTAAGATCCACCATAACTCCTGTTCTAATCCTTTTAGCATGGATTCAGCACGTTCTACTCCGAATCGTTCACCGACCCAGATGTAAAAGAAGGAAACCGGAAAAAGTCCAATACTTGAAGCGAGTAAATAGCGTTTGAACGAAAGACCAAACAAACCACACGGAATCGAGACGACCGAGCGCACGACGGGGAAAAAGCGGCCGAACAAAGCAGACCATGTTCCGTATTTCCCGACGATGCGCTCCCCTTGCTCAATTTCTTTTTCTTTAATCAGTAACCATTTGCCGTACCGGATAAGTATCGGACGACCTGCATAACGACCTAGAAGATAAAAGACCGTCGCGCCCATCAGACTTCCTAAAAAACCGACCAGAACAGCAGCTGTCCAGCTGACCGTTCCGTTCGACACATATAGACCGAGCAACGGTAAGCCCACTTCTGCCGGAATCAATTCTGTTCCAAGACCAACGATCATAATTCCTAAAAACAGCCAGAGATTGGATTCTCCGGCTGAAAACAACCATTCCAACATACGGGTAACCCTCCGTTCATCCTCTCGCTGGACGGAGGAGATAATAAATGATGACGACTAACGTCGTCCAGACGCCTGTGAAGATTCCGATAATCCCGACAATGAAGAAACCGAGTGCAACGATTGAGCCTGTCTGTTTATAATCCCGCCACATCGTCCGTAATCCTTTAATGTTGAACCAAAGGAATACGAGGAATAATACAGGGATGAGTAATCCTAAGATCAATAAAGAAGACATGTCTTCACCTCTTTCTTATTTATTGTTATCCCCATTCTATCAGGAATCGACACGTCTTTCCTCCGCCTGAGGTCTTACGAACCTAAAAAAAAAAAAGAACACGCTTCTGAATCGAAGCATGCCCTTTGCTTTATAAAACATCCTGTTTTGACGCTTTCTTACTATATATATAT
>NZ_JBYLRU010000006.1:0-128711 GCF_057772545.1 Exiguobacterium sp. E17S | reverse complement strand
ATTTACTTAGTTAATATATATTTGTAATTTTATTTCCATACTATTTCTATCCATTTTGTGTAAAAACAGCTTAATTTAATTTTATATGAGCATAATTTCAAAAAACGTAAAAAGACCTACGAGCGTCTGCTCGTAGGTCTAGAATCCTGCTTTTTAGTATCGGATGTGCTGTTTACTCCACCGGATCGATTCTTTGAACTGTCGGACGAGATCTTCGGCAGGTGCCGTCAAATAATAGGCCAGTCCATGCACTTTCTCGGACATCTGCTGAATGACGAGCCCATCTTCAATCAATTCCTGCAATTGCTCGAGGATTTGACCGTGCGACTGATCAATCCGTTGCTCGAGTTCTCCAATCGTCAACGCACCATCACGTAAGAGATAAATGATGCTCGACTTCAAGCTGTTCTCGAAGTTGTGTTGAAATTTTTGCAACGCCAGTAAATCGGCTTGTTCTTCGGTATGACGTGAATCCATCTGATTCCTGCCCCCTTTTCTTAGCTACCTTTTCAGTATGACGCACTTTTAAAGGAATTTCAAAACTCAATCGCGATCAGTGATGATTGTATCGAACGTCTTCTCTTCCTCTGTGATGACCATCTTTTTTTGCGACCGGAGATGATACAGACGACGAATATTTAGGATGACGACCTTCATGACAGCGTAGAACGGAACACCGAGCAAGACGCCGAAAAATCCAGCGATGTTCCCGGCAACGAGCAAGACAATGATGATCGTCAACGGATGAACGTCAAGCGTCTTCCCTTGCACGAGTGGTGACATGATGTGCGAATCAATCTGTTGCGCAACCGTCATGACGATGATCGCATAAATCGCAAGAATCGGATCCTGAATGAACCCGACGATCAAGGCCGGAATGACACCGAGGACAGGTCCGAGGAACGGAATGATGTTCGTCAGTGTCGCAAACAACGCAAGCAACAACGCATAATCGATTCCGATAATCAGATACCCGATATAGGCGATGATCCCGACACCAATGCTGACGATGACTTGCCCCCGGATATAGCTCATGATCGTCAAGTGAACGTCCCCGAGAATTTTCTTCGTTTCCTTATGATACTCGTACGGCATCAGCTTGACGAGATTGCCTTTCAGCTTATCCCCATCAAGCAACATGTAGATCAGCATTATCGGAATGATGACGATCGTCACGACTGTCGTCGTCAGAACACTGACGAACCCACCGACACCTGTACCGATATTCTTTAGGAACGTCGACGCATACTCCGAGATGTTCCCAGAGAACTTATTGAACAAGTTATCAGGTCCTGACAGGAAGCGTGAAAAGGCTGCACTGTTCTCCAGTTGTTCCCGCACATCAATCAATTGCCGCTGGAACTGTGTCGCAAGTGTCGGAATCGAATTGACGAACTGCGTGATTTGCTCCGACAACATCGGACCAAAGATGAATCCGAGTGTCGTCAATATTCCGATCAAACCGACGAGGACGATCAAGACAGCGGGCCGCCGCTTCATCTTCTTCTCGAGCAACTCGACGATTGGTAACAAGACATAATAGAGAATCCCAGCAATCGCGAGGGGTGGTGCGACCATCTGAAGCAGAATCGCGACCGGTCGGAACAGGAACGTGACATGATCGCCAATCCAGACAATGATCAGTAACGTCATGACCCACCAGGCGAATCGGTACCATTTGTTTTCAAACATTTTTTGCATCTAACCACTTCCCTACTTAAAAAATGAAGTTCAATATCCTCTTTAAGTTTTCCTTAAAACGATACTTCTTAATCCTTATTCTTAGAAAATATATAGTTCGTTATCGTTTAACACATATATGATATATTTGTTTTAGTCAATTTTGCAGATTCAGATTTGCCGAGACCTTCAAATCTACGTAAGATAAGTGTATTCGGCATTTAAGCAATCTTTTTGATACATGTAAAAATAGAATACGGAGGATACCCCAGTGAAATGGATCAATCATACCATCGGTCGCCAATTGATGTTCGCCTTCTATATGGTGTTCGTCGCTCTCAGCATCACGTCCGGAATCGTTTACTTCTATACGGAACAGAAAATCGATCAGGCGAATGCGACATTCGATGATTTACGTGAACGGCGGACGAATGCGAATGCGCTCGCAAGCGAGTGGACCGTCGCGCAAAGTAACGTGAAATCTTACTTATTGACCGGCTCACAGGAAACACTTGATGCCGTCAAGACAAACCAACAGGAGATCAACCGTTTGACGACATGGTTTGAGAAATATGCGGTATATGAGCAAGGTCAAGAATACGCAATCGCGACACGTCAAATGTATGACGATTATTTCGGAACGTCGCTTCCACTCCTCAACGAATACGTCGAAGGAAAAAAAGACGGAAAGATCAACGAAGATTTTGTTGATCCGAATACACTAGCAGCCCTGTCGAACGGGAAAGATTTGTTCACTGAAAACGGTACGTTACGTGGATCGGTCAGTTTATCAGACGCTGATGTCGACATGACACGGATTGATACGTTACTTGCTGATTATCTGACGCTGATCCAAGGGAAAGAAGTCGATGCGAAGAACGATCTCCTTGGCGAAATGCGTGTCGCCCAGTTCATCTGGCTCTCGAATCTCGTCGTCTTGATTCTTGTTCTCCTATCGCTAGTGCGTCCATTCATCAGTCGCATTACAAAACAAGTCAATGCCTTGTCTCGTGATAGCGCCTTACTTGCGACGGGAGAAGATATTCAAGCGATCCCCTTGCCTAAACGGAAGGACGAGTTGTATACACTGACGACATCGTTCAATCAGATGGCGGCATCGATTGCCGATAACAAGGTCCATATGTTGGCGAAGAACGAAGAACTCCAAGCACAACAAGAAGAACTCGTCGCCCAGCAAGAAGAATTGCAAGCGCAGCAGGAGGAACTCGAAGAAGCACTTGATATCACGCTTCGCAGTGAACAACACCTGAAGTATCGCAACGAATTGACGGAGACGCTCGCTTCTCGTGAGACGTTGACAGCTTATCCGGAAATCATCGAAAAGCTCGTCTCGATCACGCATTCCGAGATTGGCGCCCTGTTGTTCCTCGATCAACAAGAAGTCCGCTCGACGATCGATTACGGGATGACGGAAGAGATGGTCGGTCGTCTTGTCTCTGACGATCAGTCACTCTTGCACCGGGCGCGTCTCTTAAAGCGTCCTGTTCATTCATCGAAACAGGTCGCACACGAGAGTCCGCTTCCGTATCCGTACTATATGTATGAGGTCGCGGTACCGGTCATGGATCCGTCAAAAGAGCATATGATCGCCTGCATCTATCTCGTTCGTTATCGTGATGCTTTCACGACGGAGCAAATGAGCGACATCCTGTCGTTCTCGCATCAGTTGTCTCTCTCGCTTCTACGGATGGGCATCTATGAAGAAATGATCCGTGAGAAAAACAAGACGACGCAACTGTTGAACTCGATTCGGGAAGCTGTCGTCTACATCGAACATGAGACAGATGCGTTACTCGTCAACGAACCGCTGATGACGTTGTTCCCGGAAGTCCCGACTCAGTTTGAGGATGAAGATCGCTCTGCCTTCGAGCAAGCGATGCAGGCATTAGCTGACATCATTGATGAACCGGCAGCATTCGAACGCTACATCGAACAGATCGTCGAACTCGATTTACCGAAAGATAGCTTGATTGTCTCGATCCGTAAGCACAGTACCTATATCCAGATTTACGCTGAGAAGATTGAAGTCGACGGCACATGGGTCGGTACGATGCTTGTCCTTCGTGACGTGACGAAAGAAACGGAAGCCGAGCGGATGAAGGAAGAGTTCGTCTCGACCGTCTCGCATGAGTTACGGACACCGCTCTCTTCGATCTATGGCTTCACCGAGCTGATGCTTAATAAACGGTTCGAGGAAGAACGGCAACGGAAATATCTCCAGACGATCCACTCCGAGACCGGTCGCCTGACGACGCTCGTCAATGATTTCCTCGATGTTCAACGGATGGAGTCGAGTGAACATCGGTATGAGATGACGACGTTCGATGTTGTCGAACTCGCCCAGGACTTGATTGAGTTCTATGATGTCTCACACGAGACGCACACGATTGATTTCGAGGCGCGTGGACCGATCATGATCGACGGCGACGCAGAAAAGATGAAGCAATTACTGAACAACCTGCTCAGCAATGCCGTCAAGTACTCACCGAGCGGTGGGACAGTCTTGATACGGATTACAAATGAACTTGGTTTCGCCCAAATCCGGATCCAGGATGAAGGCATCGGGATTCCACAAGACGCGCTTCCGAAGTTGTTCGATAAGTTCTACCGTGTCGATAACTCCGAGACACGGAAAATCGGTGGGACCGGTCTTGGTCTATCGATCTGTAAGGAGATCGTTAAACACCACAGCGGAACGATTGATGTCGAATCCGTCGTCGGTGTTGGATCAACCTTTACGATCCGTTTCCCGATTGCTGTTATCTCGACCATCCTCACGTATGAAGATTAATCACCTGACCGTTCACATCATGTGGACGGTCTTTTTTGTCGTTAGATTCGACGACGTGCGGGGTATAGTCAAAAGCGTATTAGGATAAGGAGGAATCGACATGCAACTTGGATGGATTGGTTTAGGACATATGGGGGTACCGATGGCAACACGTCTACTTGACGGTGGGCATGGCTTGACCGTCTACAACCGGACGTATGAAAAGACAGCTCCACTGACTGAACGAGGAGCAACAGCTGTCAAAGAAGCACAGGACGTCGTGCGTCAAAGCGATATCGTCTTCGTCATGCTCGCGGACGGACCAGCTGTCGCGTCCGTTCTCGAGAGTGTAACAGACGACCTCACAGGTAAGACGATCGTCAACTTGAGTACAATCTCACCGGAAGAGACAAAGAAGATGGCACGGCTCGTCGAAGAGCGCGATGGCATCTATCTCGAATCGCCGGTCTCGGGCTCCGTTCCCGTTGCAGAAAGCGGACAGCTCGTCTTGCTTGCTGGCGGTGACGCAGACGTCGTCACGGCTTGTCAGCCCTATCTTGACCTACTCGGCAAAGAAACGATTCATTTCGGATCACATGGCTCAGGCAGTGCAGCGAAGCTCGCCATTAATTTATTGCTTGCTGTCGTCGGGCAAGGGGTCGCGGAGACATTGTTGCTTGGAGAAGGTGCGGGTCTCGAGAAAGAGAAGCTGATTCAGATGATAAGTGCTTCCGGGATGAACACCCCGCTCTTCACCGGCAAACGCGACATGTACCGGAAGAACGACTTCCCGTCTGCCTTCCCGCTCCGTCTGATGGCAAAGGATTTAGGGCTGATCACGGCGGAAGCAAAACGCCAACAAATCAAGCTGCCACTCGCACAGGCGACGGACGCTAGCTATGCTGAAGCAAAACCGACTTATGGTGATGCGGACATGGCAGCGATTTATCTCGCGTTACAAGAAAAATAATGAAAAGGGTGATGCCTCTCGATATGAGAAGCCTCACCCTTTTGCTGTGAGATTATTTAAGAGACGTGACGATCCCCATCATCTGATCACTTGTCATCAACGCTTTCGAGTTGAACTGATACGCCCGCTGCAGCTGCGTCAAGTTCGTCATCTCAAGCGCCATATCGACGTTTGATGTCTCAAGCCGACCGACCGTCAACGGATTGCCCGCTGCATTCTGATATTGTCCGGTCGCCGTGAACAAACCACCGCCGACTTCCGTCAATTCACCGTAGTTCGGGATGTCCGCAACACCCACTCGAGCGAGGACACGCCGATCCCCGTTTATGATCCCCGTGATGTTGCCGTCCTTGTTCAGTTCAATCTCTGTCGCGTTCGCCGGCAAAACGATCGGATCATTCGCCTGGTTGATGACAGAACGTCCGGCATCATCTGTCAGCAGGACTTGTCCGTTTGCTTGCGGTGACAACTGGAAGTTTCCGTCACGCGTGAACTTCGTTACGCCATCCGTATCGATGACACCGAAGAAATGGTGTGGATTCCCAAGCGCTGCGTCGAGTTTTCGGTCTGTCGTCCGGAACGTTCCGACGCCAAAGCGCGTCGCTTCGTTTGCGACGTAACCTCCGACACCGAGTCGAAGTCCTTCTGGTGTCGTCAACGGACCTGGCGTAAAACCTGTCGCTTGGTTGTTGATGTTACGGACGAGCAGTTCATTGAACTGGGCATCTCGACGTTTATAGCCGTTCGTATCGACGTTAGCCAGGTTTTGACCAGTCGTGTCGAGCTGTTTTTGCAACTGTCCCATCGTACTTGCGGATGTATAGATTGATTGCATCGTATCCTCCTATTAGCGAACGCGTCCGATTTCGGAAACAGCCTTCTCCGCTGTCCGGTCGTACGCTTGAATGACTTTTTGATTGGCTTCGAACTGGCGTAGACCGGCATTCATCTCCGCCATCGTCTGTTCGACCTCGACGTTCCCAAGTTCGAGTACACCTTGATCGACCCGGACGTTTCCAGCGTTTAACGGATTAGCTGATCGGAACAAGCCGTTGCCTGTCCGCTCAAGCGTCTCTGGTTGATCGGTTACGACGAGACCGAGGTTACCGATTGCCTGACCGTTTCCGTCCGTGACGGCACCGTTCGCGTCAACGAGGAAATCTTCATTGACGACGTCGAGTGGTTGACCGTTCGTATCGAGGACAAGATCATTCTCCGTCGTCCGGAGTAACCCGTCTTGTCCGACGGTGAACTGTCCGTTCGTCGTGTAAAGTGTCTCTTCCTCTCCCGTCAACGGATCCTGATGGCGAATCGTAAAGAGCGGTGCCCCTTCAAGCGAACTGATTTGCAAGTCCGTCGCATTGCCCGTCTCCGTGATTGAACCTTGCGTGAAGTTTGGTGTCGCTGCCTGCATAAAGACACCGGTCGCAAGCTTTCCGACCGTCGCGACTCCCCGCACACCTGTCCGTTCATTGTTTGCTGTCTGCTGAATCAGCATCTCCGGAAACGTCCGGAGTGACGCTTGATCAGCACGGAAGCCCGGCGTCCGCGCATTCGCCAAGTTATTACTGAGCATTTCCTGTTGGCGTTGTAATGCCTGCATCGCATTCGACGCCGTATACATTCCTCGTAGCATGCGTTCATCTCCTCATTGACTTCATGTTCAATTCTTTCCTCTTAGTATATCGGTCGCTTCTTCATCAATTATGAGCTTTTTTGAACAAAAAGGTAATGTTCGGAAGAGATGAATCAAAAGACCTATTATAATCACGTTTGCCTTTTTTTAAATAGATTACATATTCAAAATTTACAAATATTGTTATGCTATAAACAACAAAAACATGATCCTCGAGGTGAAACCTATGAGCTTCTTTAAAAAACGTGCCACTGAACGAACTGTGCCTGGGTCTTTGGATTTATACACACTGTCCGACGTCACTTATTTTTTGGAAAATCATCCGGATGCCGTCTATACGATGGATACAAAAGGTCACTTCATTTCCTTCAACAATAAATTTCCGCTTATGCTCGGTTATGACCGGGATAGTCTTAAGCAACTCCATTTCGAAACGTTTTTAAAGCCCAATGATGTAGAGGAAGTCAAACAGTTCAAGAAACGCGTCTATTCGGGCGAAACCGTCCACTTCACGACGACAGTTCGTCATAAAGACGGACACTGGTTGACGTTGAACGTCACGAACATCCCGATTTACGACCAACGTGTCATCATCGGTCTTTATGGGATTGCCCGTGATGTATCACAGCAACAGGAACTCCGAACCGATTACCAGCGCTTATTGATGAAAGATCGATTGACGAACGCGATCGAAGGGGTCAGTTTCGTTGAATACTTCCCAACGTCGAAAGAAATCGTCGCATCTCCCTCTCTCGCTACACTATTACAACTTTCTAAGAATCACTTAGCGAAGATGGATACCTATGACTTTCTTGAAGAGCTCCATCCAGAAGATCGAACGATTTTCCGCGAACAAAGTCTCGCACTGCATATGGGGCAAATTCCAATCTTCTCGATGCAGTTACGGATGGGGCGCAGAGGTCAATTCCAAAAGATCGTCCACTGTGAAGGTGTCGTTCAGACGGATACGATTCCGAGTTCACTCCTCTTCATTCTTAAGGATGCGACACCGCTCATCCAGCTCGAGCAAGAACGGGATCTTGCGATTGCCTCCCTTAAAAAGTTCTTCACGTCGCTGCATACGACCGCTTACGAGCATCGTTATAAAGACAATACCGTGACATTTCATGCTGCCGGATTCCTTGAACCGTATACCGATTATCTCCGGCGAATCGAACAGGATCATCAACTGTGGACGAAACTCGTCTCATCAGAAGATCTCATTCTCATGAAAGAGGCATATCCGAAAATTCGTCAAGGGGAAGTCGTTCGACTCGTCTATCGTTTAAACTATCCCGACCGCCAATTCTGGGTCGAAGAGACGTGTATCCCGATCATCGATGCACATGGTGAAGTTCTCGGTCACTATGGTGTCTCGACCGATATCACGCGTCTAAAGGAACAACAGCATGAGATTTGGCACTTGTCGATGCATGACCCGATCACCGATTTACCCAATCATGCCTTTACGTTAGAACAGGTTCGGGAATTATTGAAGCACCGTTCCCCTTTCACTTTATTAACGGTCACGTTTAATCAACACAGCCGTCTCGCTGAGCGATTCGGTCACGAAATCGGGGAAGAATGGATCCGTCAGACGAGTGCAGCTGTGAAAAAGCTTATCAAAAAAGAAGTATTTATTGGTCATCTATTCGGGGATAAATTCCTTATCATCTTAAAAGGTAAGATTGACGAAACACGGGCAATCGGACTTGCTAATCAATTGCTCGAGCTGACCCATCATCGGTTCGACGTCTTGTCTTATGAACTGTTTTCGAAGGTCTTCATCGGCATTACCTATTCCGTCCATCACGATCATACGGCAGAAGAGTTGATTAAACAGACATACACGGCACTCCGCCGTGCCAAGTCGATTTCTAAGAGTAACTTCCAGTTCTATTCATCGAAACTCGACATCACGATGTACCGTCGCTATCAACTCGAACGCGATTTACGCCATGTCATCAAAAAAAATCAACTCTTCCTTGAGTACCAACCGAAAGTCGATAGTTGGAGTGGACGTATCGTTGGTGCAGAAGCGTTAATCCGTTGGGAACATCCGGAGTGGGGACGACTGGCGCCAAAGGATTTCTTATCTCTGTCAGAAGAAAGTGATCTTTACATCCACATCGGTGACTGGGTACTCGATCAAGCGTGCCAATTAATCCGTGATTTACTCGATGAACAACCGGAACATGTCGTTCCGCTATCGATCAACTTATCACCGAAACGATTGTTCTACGGTGATTTTGCGAGTATCGTCGAACGACACTTAAAAAAATACGGTGTTCCTGGACATCTGTTAGAGATTGAACTACTTGAGTCCGATGTACTACTCGAAGGCGGACAAGTCCTCGAGACACTCGACCGTCTCGTTGATCTCGGTGTCAAACTATCACTCGATGATTTCGGAACGGCTTATTCATCGATTTCTTATGTCCAGCGTTATCCGGTGCATTGCCTGAAGATTGATCGATCGTTCGCGATCCATGCCGAACACGATCCAAAGAGTCTCTCTGTCATTAAAAGTGTCATCTACATGGCGAAGGAATTCGGTTTGACCGTCGTTGCGGAGGGTATCGAAAACATGCAACAACTGAACCTCTATCGGGACTTAGAATGTGACATGATCCAAGGCTATCTTTTCAGTAAACCCGTCGATATCAAGACATTTAAGCAACTACTTGAGAACGGCACGCTCTATCCAAAAGATACGGGAACCGCTCCACCGAAGGAGCCAATTCTTAGTCTGCATGCGAAGGTGACGATTTCGAAGCTGAATGGGCAGCCGATCCAAGTCGGATCGTCTCCAATCTTGATCAATCGCTGTACGAATCGAACGATTTCTTTCTATTCCTCGATTCGATTGCCGGTGAAGCATAAACTGGAACTCTCCCTGCAACTGCACCACCTGACACATCCCGACATCTTTATTGAACCGACGTCGATTTCGGAACTCGATAACGGTCTCTTCTACTATGTCGCTGACTTCCAAGTCCGCGCCTTGTCTCTTATCGTCCAAGAACAGTTGAATCACTCCCATCATTCTCGCGTCGACGACTTCTTCGAACAATCGACTGTATGAAAAAAAGCTTCCATCCCTTTAATCAAACGGGGATGGAAGCTTTCATTAGTTATTCGGATTCTTTTTCAAGACGGCGGTCTGCGTCCGTTCGAGCACGGCATTCGTGATGACGATCAAGCCGGTGAAGAGGAACAAGGCTTCAAAGCCGAAATGACCGGCGATCTGTCCACCAGCGAGTGGTCCGAGGAAGTTCCCCATGAATTGTGCCGACTGGTTGTAACCGAAAATACGACCCGACGAATTCGCTGGTGTGTTCTTACGAAGCAAGGTTTGCACTGACGGTAGCAAAGCAGCCGTTGCAAATCCGATTCCCATCCGCAAGACGATCAACTGGCTAGTATCCGTAACGAACGCCTGTGGAATCAAGAACGCCGCAAAGACGAGTAAGGCAAAGAACAGGACACGCTCTGCCCCAATCTTATCAGACAGCCGACCGAGCCGTTGCGCCGCGATCAAAGCAGCAATCCCGGGTGCAGAGGCCACAATCCCGGATAGCAAAGCGAGTCGTTCCGTACCCGGACTGAGTTCCCGGACGTAGAGCGACAGGATCGGACTGATGGATTGCGCTGCGAACTGAATCAGGAACGTCGTTAAAAAGAGACTTAAAATCAATTCCGGATGACGGAGTGATTGAATGACTTCTTTAGCAGACGCCATCTTTTTGACTTTCAGTGGTACAAATTCTTCTTTGACAAAGAAATAAGTAACGAGGAACGTGATGAAGAGCGGCACGCTCGTAAAGAGAAAAACGGGTCGAAGCCCAACAACGTCGGCAAGGAATCCTCCAATGAGAGGTCCTAGCAATCCACCGGCAATCCCACCGGTCGAAAGGGTGCCGAGCGCCCAGCCACTTTTCTCTTTTGGGGTTTGGGAAGCAACGAGTGTGATACCGGCTGAGATGAATCCGGATACGGCTCCCATGACAAGACGTAAAAAGACGAGTTGGTAGACGTCTTGAACAAAACTAATCAAGAACATGACGATCGACATACCAAGACTTGCACGAAGCAACATCAGCTTCCGTCCTTTTCGATCGGCGAGACGACCCCAGATTGGTGAGACGATCGCAGCAATGAGGAAGGTTGCGCCAAAGGCGATACCGGACCAGGTCGTAATATCTTGTCGGCTGTCGACACCGAGTTCTTCAATGAATAAAGGCAAAAACGGTAACACGAGACTGAGGGCTGCAGCGGTCAAAAAACTACCGAACCAGACGACTACTAAATTTCTTTTCCACAATGGCATTGTGGCATCACTTCCTTTTATTTGACAATTCATTTCAATGCAACAACTTTTAATATACACTTCACATTATGAAATGTCTAGGATTTGAACTGTCAAAGTGTAGAACAGGACCTTTGATGCATATAAGCGACTGCTCAACGACCGATAGTAAGGTAATCCACACGAAGGAGTGAAATTGAAATGAAACGCTTTTTGATTGGCGTAGTCTGTCTGTCGTTGCTTCAATTCGGACTACCACTCAAGAGTTCAGCTGCCGTTTCCGTCACTCGTCACACGGTCATCTGGTCCATCCCAGAGGCCAAATCCATTTCAACGAAGATCAATCAGCTGGCAAACAGACAGATGAAACGTGTCTATCTGCATGTCGCTGTCGAGGGTGACCGTACTCTCTACCGAACATTCGTTGAAAAAGCGCACGCTGTCGGCATTGAAGTGTACTTCCTATTCGGACAGCCACGCTGGATCACAAACGAAGGAACAACAGCTCGACCGAACGTCGAGGATCCGTTAGCCTGGATCTCGACCTATCAACAGGAAACGATCAGTCACCCGGATGGCATCAGCGTTGATCTCGAACCGTATGCCTTACCGGAATGGGAGACGGACCAACCACGTGTCATCGCCTCCTATGAGCGGATCTTACTCGCCTTTCGCGAGAAAGCGTCCGCTGAAGGACTACCGCTTCAACTGTTTCTCCCGTTCTGGTTCCATACCGTACAGGATGCGAACGGTCGCCCTCTCAGCGAGTGGGCAATGGAGCTCGCCGACGAAGTCACGTTGATGAGTTACCGGACCGTCTATGGTGGTGGGAATGGACTTGGTGCGATCACGATGACGGACGCACTCTATGCCGCAAGCAACAATCACACGTTATCGTATGCGATCGAGTTCACTGAACTTCCCGAGACACCGGACATCACGTTCTATGGCAAGACGCGGACGCAGCTGAATCAGCTCGTCAATCAAACGATGGCCAGTTCACTACCGCCAAGTGCGATCGTCTATCATGATTTTGAAGCGTACCAAGCGTTCATGCGTAGTACGCAGTGAGCTATCTTCATCTGTCTGCCCCCTTTGCTTTTCATCCGCTTTCCTCAGGCGAGACACAAGCCAGTCTTCACTGTTCGTATAACAGTGAAGCCGGGTCTTGTTTGTCTCTGACAGCGCAAAATCGCGCTTTTCCCTGTAGGAGTCGGATGAAGCACAAGGAGACACATGATCATTTAGTACCATGGCATTGCATTATGTTTAAAACAAAGGGAGTCCAGTTTCCGATACGTACTTCGGAAACTGGACTCCCTATTGGTTTGATTCATATCGAACGAACTTGTCCATTCTCGACTCCTGCAGGAAAAGAAAGTGCAAGCAGCACTTTCGTCAGGGATAGGTAAGCCGCCTGTGGAAAGCGAGAAGGACAAGACGGTCGTTATAGGAATGAACTTTTACGAGAGATCATATCCTTTACGCTGACACGCTCTTACTTCCCAAGATTATCGAGCATGATTCCTGTACCGCGTGCGACACATAACATCGGATCTTCTGCGATCAGAACCGGTAGACCGAGTTCTTTTGCAAGCAGTTGATCAATTCCGTCCAGCAACGCGCCCCCACCTGTCAAGATGATGCCACGGTCGATGATATCTGCTGCAAGCTCCGGTGGTGTCTTCTCGAGCACACGCTTCGTTGCCTCGACGATCTCCATCGCTGCTTCCGCCAGCGCATCGTGCATCTCTTCCGATGTCACCGTGATGTTGTGTGGTAAACCCGTCACGAGATTTCGTCCACGAATGTCCATCTGCTCGCGACGTCCGTCTTCTGATACAGTGGCAACCGTTGTCTTGACCGCTTGTGCCGTCCGTTCCCCGATGATGAGCTTATGTGTATCCTTGATCGAACGGATGATGTCGTGGTCGAAACGATCTCCTGCGACCTTGATCGTCTCTCCGCATACGATATCACCCATTGAAAGTACGGCAACATCCGTCGTTCCGCCACCGATATCAATGACCATGTGCCCTGCTGGCATCCAAATGTCCATTCCGGCACCAACTGCTGCGACCTTCGGCTCGACTTCGAGGAAGACCGTCTTTGCACCTGACTTTTCACCGGCTTGACGAATTGCCTTCGCCTCAACCGTCGTGATGCTTGCTGGTGTACAGATCAACATCCGGACTCCACCGAACATCTTACGGACTTCAATCTTATCGATGAAATGGCGAAGCATTGCTTCCGTCATTTCAAAATCAGCAATGACACCGTCTTGAAGTGGTCGAATGGCTACGATGTTCCCCGGTGTCCGCCCTACCATCAAGTGTGCTTCCGTACCTACCGCATGAATCTTACCTGTTGCCTTATCGATCGCGACGACCGATGGCTCATCGAGGACGATGCCTCTCCCTTTGACATGAATGACGACGTTCGCCGTCCCTAAGTCGATTCCGATATCTCTTGAAAACATCTCGTGTGCTCTCCTTTACCCACTGGCTATTCTTCCAAAATATAGAACGTCGTTTGGACGTCTAACCCATTTATGTATACATACCTTTCAATTCTAGCATATGCCCCCTCGTGAAACGACTTTCTTTTTCTGCTTTTCGGATTTCATTGTCGTCATTTTTAAAAGACGACAAAAAAGAGCACCATCCCGCAAAATGGGATGATGCTCTTATATAATTGCTTAAAGTTTTGTAGCAGCTGTTTCTTCAACGACTACCGCTTCTTCTGTCACACGCTCTACGTCTGCACCAAGTGCTTGTAACTTCAAGTGGAAGTCGACGTATCCACGGTCGATGTGGTGAAGTGCACCAACGCGTGTTTCGCCTTCAGCGATCAATCCTGCTGTGACGAGTGCTGCACCTGAACGAAGATCCGTTGAAAGAACTTCTGCACCTTGCAACTGTACGCCACCGTTGATGATCGATGAACGACCTTCGATCTTGATGTCAGCGTTCATGCGACGGAATTCTTCAACGTGCATGAAGCGGTTTTCGAAGACCGTTTCCGTGATAACTGATGTGCCGCCTGCTTTGAGGACGAGTGCCATCATTTGTGCTTGAACATCTGTCGGGAAGCCTGGGTGTGGCATCGTCTTGACGTCGACTGCTTCGAGTTTCGCTGGACCGACGACACGGAGACCTTCTTCTGTATCCGTGATCTTAACGCCCATCTCTTCCATTTTCGAGATGAGTGGACGAAGGTGTTCGCGCTCTGCGCCGATGACTTCGACGTCACCTTCTGTGATCGCAGCAGCGATCATGAACGTACCTGCTTCGATTCGGTCAGGAATGACGTAGTGTGTTGCACCGTGTAATTTCTCGACGCCTTCGATGCGGATCGTTTCTGTACCTGCACCGCGGACTTTTGCGCCCATTGCGTTCAAGAAGTTCGCAAGGTCAACGATTTCTGGTTCTTTTGCGACGTTCTCGATGACTGTCGTTCCTTCTGCGAGTGTCGCAGCCATCATGATGTTTTCTGTCGCACCGACAGATGGGAAGTCGAGGTAGATTTTTGCACCTTGGAGGCGACCGTCGACATGTGCTTCAACGAATCCGTTTCCGATGATTGTTTTTGCGCCCATCGCTTCGAATCCTTTCAAGTGAAGATCGATCGGACGTGATCCAATTGCACATCCACCTGGCATTGCGACACGTGCGCGCCCGAGGCGTGCAAGTAATGGACCCATGACGAGAATCGAAGCTCGCATTTTACGCACGTACTCGAGTGGTGCCTCGTCTTTGAGATTCGGCTCTGCATTGACCGTCACCGTGTTCGCTTCTGCGTCGAATTCGACTTCCGCGTTCAAGTTGCGTAAGACGTTATTGATTGTATAGACGTCTGCTAGACGTGGTACGTTTTGAAGAACTGATTGTCCCTCTGATGCAAGCAATGTCGCGACAAGTGTTTTTAAGACCGCGTTCTTTGCACCTTCTACTTTGACTGTTCCAGCTAATTTACGTCCGCCACGGACAACGATTTTTTCCATTCTCCCTACTCCTCTGCTTCGTTTCTGTTCTAGTATGTTCAATTCGTGATTGGTGAGGATCATAGTTGGAATTCAACGAATGTTAGAAAAGAAACTTCCCTATAGTTGATCTCTTACTACAAAGCCAATACGACGTTTCGATTGTAATGTTAGATGATTGCTAAATGACTGTGTTCCTTCATTGAAAGAGCAGTGTCCTGTTCCATGGTAAAACAAATTACCATTTCAGGGTTTACAATGCAGTTACAAGTTCACCCGATTAAAAACTGAAGACGTTGTGCAAAACCGGCATAATCCAGTAAAAAGCGCGCTACGATGGATCCGAGTGCAATCGCAAGAATCGTTCGTAAGGCTACCGCATGCGGTCCTTTAGGATGTTGCAGGATTTTCTCCCATTTGACTGGTAATAAGGACCACCAAGCGAGTAAAATCGCTACGATATAGACCAGCATACTAACTAACGCACTCACACCAATAGATGTCACTTTCGTTGCACCTCTTCTTCATAGTTTCTTCAACTCTACTATGATTTCATAAAATGAATGATTGCGCAAACAAAAAAGAACACGCTGAATTAATTTTAGCGTATAAAATATATTTATTGAAGATAAATTTGGTCTTCTACTGAAAAAAGGTTGAAGAATTCGTGAAGACGAGGCATATAGTGTACTTTTACATTTTTGCAGTATTTTAAACCTGTATCCTTCATCGTGTTGCGAAAACGGTTGCCATACGGAAAATCATTGATGATTTGTACAAAAAAACCCCAGTTCCACGAACGGAACCGGGGTTTCATCAAATCAATCGCGACCGTAGTCTTTCAAGCTGAGACGGTTAACTGCTCGTTTCAGTGAAAGTTCAGCACGCTTGAATTCGAGTTCTGATAATTTCGTGTCCTGGAGACGACGTTCTGCACGAACCTTCGCAGCTGCAGCACGGTCATAGTCGACCTTGTCTGCTTGCTCCGCAGTTTCCGCAAGAACCGTTACAGTATCCTGGCGCACTTCCATAAAGCCACCGCTGATAGCGATCAACGTGCGTCCGCCATCTTCGTGGCGCAACTTCAAGATGCTGATATCGAGTGGTGTTACGAGTGGGACGTGGTGCGGGAGAACCCCGATCTCACCAGAAATCGTCTTCGCAACGACCATACGGATATCGCCATCATACACTTCGCCATCCGGGGTGACGATATTGACATGAAGTGTGTTCATCTCAAGTCCCCCTTATGCTTTGTCACTTAGACAAGCGCCTTCGCTTTTTCAATCGCATCTTCGATCGGACCAACGAGACGGAATGCTTCTTCCGTTAAGTCATCGTGTTTACCTTCGAGGATTTCTTTGAAGCCGCGGATCGTGTCCTTAACTGGGACGTACGATCCTTTTTGTCCTGTGAACTGCTCAGCTACGTGGAAGTTCTGCGACAAGAAGAACTGGATACGACGCGCACGGTGTACAGTCAATTTGTCGTCTTCTGACAACTCGTCCATACCGAGGATTGCGATGATATCTTGAAGTTCTTTATAACGCTGAAGTGTTTCCTGAACTTGACGTGCAACACCGTAGTGCTCTTCGCCGACGATTTCCGGTGAAAGGGCGCGTGATGTCGAAGCAAGTGGATCCACGGCAGGATAGATCCCCATCTCAGAGAGACGGCGCTCAAGGTTCGTCGTTGCATCTAAGTGAGCAAACGTCGTCGCAGGAGCCGGGTCAGTATAGTCATCGGCTGGTACATAAACTGCTTGGATCGATGTAACCGAACCTTTGTTTGTTGATGTGATTCGCTCTTGGAGCATACCCATCTCTGTTGCGAGTGTTGGCTGGTAACCAACGGCAGATGGCATACGACCGAGAAGGGCCGATACCTCAGAACCTGCTTGTGTGTAACGGAAGATGTTATCAACGAAGAGAAGAACGTCTTGTCCTTGCTCATCACGGAAGTATTCTGCCATTGTCAAACCAGTCAAGGCAACACGAAGACGTGCACCCGGTGGTTCGTTCATCTGACCGAAGACCATCGCTGTTTGTTTGATAACGCCTGAATCCGTCATCTCGTGGAACAAGTCATTTCCTTCACGAGTTCGCTCACCAACACCTGCGAATACCGAGATACCGCTGTGCTCTTGGGCGATGTTGTTGATCAATTCCTGGATGAGGACGGTCTTACCTACACCGGCACCACCGAAGAGACCGATCTTACCACCCTTGATGTAAGGAGCGAGCAAGTCGACGACTTTAATTCCAGTCTCGAGGATTTCAACTTTCGTTGAAAGGTTATCGAAAGTCGGTGCTTTTTTGTGGATCGGAAGACGTTCCACGTCAGCAGCGATTTCTTTTTCATCAATTGGGTTACCGAGTACGTTGAAGACGCGACCAAGTGTCGCTTCTCCGACGGGTACCGAGATTGGAGCATTCGTATCGAGTACTTCCATTCCACGGCGTACTCCATCCGTAGAGTCCATCGCAATGGTACGGACGACGTCGTCACCAAGGTGCAGGGCGACCTCAAGCGTCAAGTCGATAGCCACTTCTTCTACAGTTTGCGGCGTATATTGAATACGAAGCGCGTTGTAGATGTTCGGTAAGTGTCCTTCGAACTTAACGTCGATGACAGGTCCCATGACCGCGACGACGCGGCCTTTTAAACCGAGTTCGTTCATCGTGTTTCCTCCTACCTATCGTTACGCCAGTCGGGATTACTGCTGCGCAGCAGCCCCACTGACGATCTCTGTGATTTCTTGCGTGATCGCAGCTTGTCGAGCTCGGTTGTAGACGAGAGTCAATCGACCGATCAAGTCATCTGCGTTATCTGTCGCACTTTGCATTGCTGTCATACGTGACGCATGTTCTGCTACTTTCGCGTCAAGAAGCGCACCGAAGATCAAGCTCTCCGCATAACGCGGGAGGAGTTCCGCAAGGATTTGTTCCTCGCTTGGCTCGTACTCATAAGTCGTCGAAGACGAAGCTTCGATTTCTCCGAGTGGGAGAAGGGTTTCGACTTTCACTTCTTGGCTGATGACAGATAAGAAGTGGTTGTAGCACAGCTTGAGCTCGTCGATTTCGCCGATCGTGAACGCACTCACTGTGCGCTTCACGATTTCAGCGACGTCGACATACGAAGGAGAATCGTTCAAGCCTGTGATCGCATCCGTGACCGTGATTCCGCGTGAACGGAAGAACTGGACACCGACTTTACCGACCACGAAGAGAACGTAACTGTCCGTAGTATGCTTTTCTTTGATTTCCCGGTAGACTTCACGCAGCACGTTGGCGTTATATGCACCAGCTAAGCCGCGATCCGATGTGATGACGATGTAGCCCGTCTTTTGGACGGGACGTTTCTCGAGCATCGGATGGCTCGCACCTGTCGTGCCATTCGCAATGGTTCCGAGTACCTCTTGCATTTTCAGCATGTAAGGTTGGAACTTCGCGCTATGTGCTTGAGCGCGGTTCAGTTTCGACGCCGAAACCATGTTCATCGCTTTCGTGATCTGTTTCGTACTTTTCGTCGAGTTGATCCGCGTTTGTATCTCGCGCAACGATGCCATTTCGATTCACCACCTTGTTAGTATCAAGAGCGTTCCGCCGGATTAAACCGTCGCTTGGAACGTTTTCTTAAATTCTGAGATTGCTGCTACGAGCTCTTCGTCTGCTGGAAGGTTACCTGTCTTACGGATCTCATCGCAAAGTTGTTTGCGGTTTTGATCGAGCCAGAGGTTGAGTTCCTTTTCAAAACGACGAATATCCGTTACAGCAACATCATCAAGGTGACCACGAGTCAAGGCATAGATGATGATGACTTGCTTATCGACAGTAAGTGGTTGGTTCAAGTCTTGTTTCAAGACTTCAACTGTCCGCTCACCACGGTTAAGCTTCGATTGAGTCGCTTTATCAAGGTCAGATCCGAACTGTGCGAATGCTTCAAGCTCACGGTAAGATGCGAGGTCAAGACGGAGCGTACCCGCTACCTTCTTCATCGCTTTTACTTGAGCCGAACCACCTACACGCGATACCGAGAGACCCGGGTTGATCGCGGGACGGACACCTGAGAAGAAGAGATCCGATTGAAGGAAGATTTGACCATCCGTGATCGAGATAACGTTCGTCGGGATGTAAGCTGAGATATCCGACGCTTGTGTTTCGATGAACGGAAGGGCAGTCAAACTACCTGCGCCAAGCTCGTCGTTCAACTTCGCCGCACGCTCAAGAAGGCGTGAGTGGAGGTAGAAGACATCCCCTGGGTAAGCTTCGCGGCCTGGTGGGCGTTTCAAGAGAAGTGAAAGCTCACGGTAAGCAGCTGCTTGTTTTGAAAGATCATCATAGATGACAAGAACGTGTTTGCCTTGGTCCATGAAGTGTTCACCCATCGCGACACCTGCGAATGGTGCGAGGTAAAGAAGTGGAGCTGGCTGTGAAGCCGCTGCCGAAACGACGATCGTGTAATCGAGGGCACCGTTTTTACGGAGCGTCTCGACGACGCCACGGACTGTTGATTCTTTTTGTCCGATTGCGACGTAGATACAGATCATGTTTTCTTCTTTTTGGTTGATGATCGTATCGATCGCGATCGACGTTTTACCCGTCTGACGGTCACCGATGATCAACTCACGCTGTCCACGACCGATTGGAACGAGGGCATCGATCGCCTTGATTCCCGTCTGAAGTGGTTCGTGTACCGATTTACGCGCCATGACGCCAGACGCCTTACGCTCGATCGGGTTGTAGTGTTCTGTTTCGATTGGACCAAGACCATCGATTGGCATACCGAGTGGGTTAACGACACGTCCGAGGAGTGCGTCTCCTGTTGGTACTTCCATGATGCGACCCGTACGGCGAACAGAGTCGCCTTCTTTGATTTCAAGGTAGTCACCGAGGATGATGATACCGACGTTGCCTTCTTCTAAGTTTTGCGCCAAGCCCATTGTGCCGTTAGCGAATTCTACGAGCTCTCCCGACATGACGTTGTCGAGTCCGTGTGCACGAGCGATACCATCACCGATTTGGATGACCGTACCTGTCTCGTTCACTTCCATCGTAGAACCGTACTGCGCGATACGCGCTTTAAGCAGGGCGCTGATTTCTTCAGCTCTAATGCTCATGCGTTTCACCCCTATTTTCTTACGCTTTTAACAGCTCACGCTCAAGGCGCGTTAGTTTAGTTTCGATCGTACCGTCATATGTCGTGTAACCGATTTGAACGCGAAGTCCTCCGATGACACGCGTGTCGACGACGTTCTCGACTTCAAGCGTTTTACCTGATTTTTGGCCAAACGTCTCTTTCACTTTCGTGAGTTCCTCGTCTGACAATTTGTATGCACTCGTGACGATTGCCGTCGCGACATTGCGGTGTTCATTCAACAATGCAATGAAGTGTTCCGGTAATGTAACGATCTCTGCTGCCCGGTCGTTTTCGACCATGACGAGCAATGTGTTCAAGACGATCGAGTTGAAGCCAGTGAAGCTTGTTTGAAGAACTTGCTTGAGCTCTTCAGCAGAAATCGATGGGTTATCTAAAACCGAAGCGAGCTCTGGTGTTGCGTGGAGCACTTCGCCGAGCGTCCGCACATCAGCTTCTGCTTGCTCGAGCACATGGTGCTCAAGCGCAAGATCGAAGAGCGCTTTTGCGTAGCGTCCCGCTACGTGATCACGCATTAGTTCGTGCCCTTAGTATCAGCAAGGAATTGATCGACGAGTGCTTTTTGAGCCGCTTCGTCCGTCGCAAGCTGTGTTTTCATGACGTGGCGTGCTGCAGCGATTGCTTGAAGAGCGACATCGTTCTTCAAAGCAGCTTGTGCTTCAGCGCGTTCACGTTCGATCGCACGGCGAGCTTCTTCCTTACTCATTTCGGATTCAAGACGTGCCTGCTCCATCGCACGTGCTTGCTCTGCTTCTGCCTGACGGCGTGATGCTTCTAAAAGGTCGCGTGCTTCCGTACGCGCCTTGTTTAATTCTTCGCGTTGTTGTTCTACGTAGACTTCAGCGTCTTTACGGCTCTTTTCAGCCGAGTTGATCTCGCTAGCCACATGCTCTTCCCGCGCTTTCATCATGTTGACGAGCGGGCCCCATGCGAATTTCTTCAAGAGGATGAGGAGCAAGAGGAAAACGACGATCGTGACGATCATGTTGGCGATAAGGGGTTCGTTGGATTCCGATACTCCTTCAGCCGCAAGATACGTTAGATTCATTCGATTACACTCCCCTCGTGGTTGGTTCGACTTCAATATCTACATAAGGGAGCCTAAGCTCCCGTGACGGTTCACTCAAACGTTGAACGAATAGCGCCCTATGTAGTCCGTTCTCGTTAATCGTGGATTAAGAGTTGAGAAGAAGGAAACCGACCGCTACACCGATGATTGGAAGTGCCTCGACGAGACCGATACCGATGAACATTGTTTGACGAAGTTCGTTTTTGAGTTCTGGCTGACGTGCTTGACCTAATACTGTACCGTTTACGATAAGACCGTTACCGATACCTGCGCCGAGTGCGCCGAGTCCGATGATGATCGCTGTTGCAATAAGATTCATGATAAATTGCCTCCCTAGAGTATGTTCATTGATTTGTCGTGCTGTTATCGGAAAAGCGGATGCTTTACCTTCGAATTAATGGTCGTGCGCTGCCTTATGTCCGATGTAAACCATCGTCAGGATAAGGAAGATGTACGCTTGGATACCACCGATGAAGAGTGAGAATCCTTGCCAGATCAACATCGGGATACCCGAGATGATCGCGCCTAGTGGTCCGGCGAATTGGAAATCGTTCGTACCAGAGACGATACCGATCGAAAGAATGATTCCGATCATGATTTCACCAGCGAAGATGTTTCCGTAAAGACGAAGACCAAGCGTCAACGTGTTTGCAAACTCCTCGATGATGGTAATGATAAACATCGGCGTCATGAATGTTTTCGCATAAGCGCCGAAGCCTCGCATCTTCACACCGTAGTAATGGCTCATGACCACTACCATAGATGAAAGTGCCAGTGTCACGTAAGGATCTGCAGTTGGTGAGTTGAACCAAATGTAGTGTCCCGTCACGACGTTGAATGGGAGACCCATGATGTTGGACACAAGGATGAACAGGAATAATGTCATTCCGAACGTAAGGAAGCGACCCCCTGTTTTCCAGTCCATCGTGCTGCTGATGATACCGCGAACGAATTCGAGGAACATCTCCATCACGTTTTGAGCACCGGTTGGCTTCATCACAAGACGTCGCGTACCGGCCACGGCAATCAAGAAGACGAGAGCAGCAGCAATCAATACTGTGATCAAGTTCGTCCAGCTACCGTACAGAACGAAGTCACCCCAGAGTGGGATTTCGTAAAGTGGCATTTCGTGGTTCATTTGACTATTCACCTCTTTTCCCGCTTGAGTTCGTGAGTCAAGAACTCACAAAATTGTATGACGTGGCCGGCGAGAAGGCCTATTACCACCGCAGTTAATGACAATTCAGTTTGATATTTCAAACCGATCATCACACAAAGTACCGCGACCGCCATGCGTGAAACGGTCCCTCGAGACACTGGCTTGCGCCCCGTCTCAATTACACGATACATTCGATCGACGCTGAGTCGTTGAAGCGTCAAGATCAGAAAGCTGCCAGTTCCACCAAGTGCTAGTCCATAAATGACTGGATCACTCGGGCGTCCAATGAGCAGCAGGACAGCCAGGATTCCATAAAAGAGTCCAAACCATCGTAAGTACGCACGATACAACGCATCTTGAAGGATGATGTTCATGTCTTCTCCCCTAACAAGTGCCTGATCATGGCGATCATGCAAAGAATGCCGATGAAAATCCCGATGAACACAGCGAACGTCGCACCCATTTTTTCCCACCATTGTTGTTGTTCCCCATAGTTCCCAACCAAAAAGCCAATGACGATCGGTGCAGCCAGTGCCGTCGAAATTTGCGAGGCCATGACCATACTCTTCGCGAGCCCACTTTGGCGCACTAGAGACGACCCCCTTTTTTCCCAATTGTGAGTTCTTTTTCTTTCCCACAATTTGCGGATTTTCATACTAGTCAAGAATACAATGAAGCAGCTTTCATAGTCAAATGAATTCACAATAAAAACAGAGCCGAAAAACCTATACATATCAACGATTGATAAGGTTTTCACAGATGTCTTCCGTGCAAGTCATTTCACGAAGATGTGAAGAAAATATGTAGTGCTATCAACGGTTAAAGAGATTGTTCATATGGTGAACAAAACCGTTGAACAGTAACGTTATATCGTGCCCGTTAAAGCGAAACAAGACCTCTAAAATTGATTTGTGTCGATTTTGTGAAAAAACATTTTTTGTTCACAATTGAAAACGCTTCCGAATCGGGACATAAAAACAGCTCTGACATCTGTTTGTAACAATACATTTCAGCGATTTCCATTTTTTCAATCGTGCGGTACGTCACAGCTTGAATCGTCATCGTTTCCTTTCCAGTTTCAAGGTCATCTGGTTTTACATTTTCTAAACAAATGAGCTGATTTTAGCGGAAATGACAAAAATAATATAGCTCCTTCGTGTAAGAAGCTACATATACTAGTATTTTATCTTGCTTTGAATTTTCCACGCTTCCTTCACCCGCTTTCCTCAGGCGAGACACAAGCCAGGATTCACGTTCCTTCCGGTCCGTGAATTCGGGTCTTGTTCGTCTCTGACAGCGCGACTTGTCGCGCTTTCTCCTGTAGGAGTCGGGTGATGACGCGTGTTGTCCTACTTCATTGCGTGAGTAACGGTGCCGGAGCTTCCCCTTGACCGAAGTGATGCAAGATCGCTTGGACGATCCGTTCTGAGGCATGACCATCTCCGTACGGGTTCGAAGCATGTGCCATCTCTTGATAAAGTGTTTCGTTCGTCAAGAGTTCCGTTGCCATCTGATAGATCGTCTCTTCTTCCGTACCGGCAAGTTTCAACGTTCCAGCAGCAATCCCTTCCGGACGCTCTGTCGTATCGCGTAAGACGAGTACAGGTACACCAAGTGACGGCGCTTCTTCCTGTACGCCACCCGAGTCAGTCAGGATTAAATGCGCACGACTTGCGAAGTTGTGGAAGTCGAACACATCGAGTGGGGCGATCAGAGAAATTCGATCATGCCCATCAAAGACCGTCTTCGCCGCTTCTTGAACGACTGGGTTGAGGTGGACCGGATAGACGACGTGTGTATCCGGGAACGCATCGACGAGACGGCGAATCGCTCGGAACATCTGATGCATCTTCTCGCCTTGGTTCTCACGACGATGTGCCGTCATCAGGATCAGCTTCCGGTCCCCGACCGTCTCAAGCATCGGATGGACATAATCGGTTTGAACGGTCGTCTGCAGAGCATCGATTGCCGTATTCCCCGTGATGTAGACACCAGCGTGACGGTTCTCGGATGCGAGATTCGCTGCAGCTTGTGCTGTCGGAGCAAAGTGTAAGTCCGCGAGCGACGACGTCAACTGACGATTGACCTCTTCCGGGAACGGCGAGTATTTATTATATGTCCGCAGTCCCGCCTCGACGTGACCGACTGCTATCTGATTGTAATAGGCAGCCAGGCTTCCGACGAACGTCGTCGTCGTATCCCCATGAACGAGGACAAGATCCGGCTTGATCTCCTTCATAATCGCATCGAGTCCCTCGAGACCACGCGTCGTAATATCAACAAGTGTCTGACGTTGCTTCATGATATTTAAATCATGATCGGGTTCAATCTCGAACAGTTCGAGCACTTGATCGAGCATCTCGCGGTGCTGGGCAGTGATCGTAACATGAACATCAAAAGCAGGGTGTTGCTTCAGGGCATTGACGAGCGGTGCCATCTTGATGGCTTCCGGTCGTGTCCCGAAAATCGGCATGACTGTAATCGGCATGGTGACTTCCTCCTTTTTTCCTTTTTTCATTAAAGCATATTTCAGCAGTCTTGCGCAGTTTACGAAATAGCAACGAAAAGACCGCAGATCATCGTCTGCGGTCTTTTTGTGTATCTTGCTGTTTTTTACTTCGTTCCGAAGAGACGGTCTCCTGCATCACCGAGTCCTGGGACGATATATCCGTGGTCGTCCAACTTCTCGTCGAGTGCCGCGAGGTAGATGTCGACATCCGGGTGTTCTTCTTGAACGCGTTTGACGCCTTCAGGTGCTGCACAGAGACATGCGAGCTTGATGCTCTTTGCCCCTTGTTTCTTTAAGGAGGAGATGGCGTCTGCCGCCGAACCACCTGTCGCAAGCATCGGGTCAACGACGACGAAATCACGTTCTGCGACGTCTGTTGGAAGCTTGAGGTAGTATTCCGTTGGCTCGAGTGTCTCTGGGTCACGGTACAAACCGATGTGACCGACTTTGACGTTCGGCATCATGCGGAGCATGCCGTCGACCATACCGAGACCGGCGCGGAGAATCGGGACGATCCCGAGTTTCTTGCCTTCGATCATCTTTTGCGTCGTCTTCGTGACCGGTGTCTCGATCGCGACATCTGTGAGTGGAAGGTCACGTGTGATTTCATATGCCATCAATGAAGCCACCTCGTCGACAAGTTCCCGGAATTGTTTCGTTCCTGTTTCGACTTTACGCATGATCGTCATCTTGTGCTGAATCAATGGGTGATCAAATACATGTACTTTACTCATTGTTTGCATCTCCTCTCCATTCTCTTTTCGCATTGTACTCTAAAAACGTACTGCTTGGGAACTGTTTTTTCGTCAGTTCCCGAGCGTACTCTTCCCTGATAGAATTGCTTTTGCGGCGTAAGACCATTCATTGTCCGGTTGTTTCGCGAGTTCTTGCAAGGTCGCACGATAATCACCTTTTTTATATTTTTGTTCATAGACCGCTTGCATCCAGAGGACGTCACTCATGTATCCGGACTTCGGGAAATCTTTCCGATAGGCAATATAATCCGCCTGTGTCGTCTGCTTGAGCTTTCCGGCAGCAATCAACTTATAGAAGCGTGCCATACCTGCTGTCTCTTTGTTCGTCAAGACGGATCCGGTCAAGACACTGTCTGCTCGTTTGTAGTCTTTCGCCTGAACAGCAGCAACCCCTTGCTCGAGCGCGTCTTTCGCAGACACTTTTGGCTCCTGCGTTTCCGTTTTTGTTTCCTTCTTCTCTGGCTTGATCGCTTTCGCCTTCTCTTGCTCACTTGCCAACTGTTCGTTTTTTTCTTTTAACTGTTCGACTTCCGTTTGCAACGCTGCGAGTTGTTGCTCGACCTCTGTTTGTTTCGTTGCGACCGGTGTTGCGGGTTCGCTATCCAACTGTGTCCAGACGAGAATGAGAGAGACGACAGCAACAGCTCCACCAATCCACCACTGGTTCATTTTTCCGAGTCTCTTCCAGTCTTTCAATTGTGGATGATTCTGAACCGTCATCGGAAACGATGACAGTCGTTTCTGCACAATGCGTTTTCCGCCTGCTTTTCCTGCAATCGCCAGGCGATAACGATAGACTTCTGCTGGCATCGGTAAGGTCTTCCACTGTTCAAAACGAGCATCTGCCTGTTCATAAAATCCTGCCTGTTGCATGATGACGATTGCTTTGAAATCTTCGAGCATCCGTTGATATTCCCGGCGCTCGCGGCTTTTATGTGTAAACCATTCCGTCAATCGTTCGGTCTGGATGGCTTGTAATTCACTTTGAATCAAGGCTGTCAAATTCACATTTATTTCCACCCTTATCTTTTTTTACTATGGTTAAGTATAACAAAGATAACGCTTCCGCAAATGGTCCGTTTCCCCTATCTTGTGGACAAATCATCAAAAAAACCTTTTGCTTTTACATGCACTGACGCACGAAAGCAAAAGGAAAAGTCGTTCAGCTATGAGAATAGGATCGGGATGCTGTTGCTTCCGTGATCCGCCCATCTTCAATCCGCCAAATCCGGTCACAGACGTCAAGCATCCGTTCGTCATGCGTGATGACGATGACGGTCTTGTTCGACTCATGCGCTTGTTGTTGCAACAGCTCCATCACCCGGCGACCATTCGGATAATCGAGACTTGCCGTCGGTTCATCCGCGAGTACAAGTCGTGGTTCATTGACGAAGGCCCGGGCAATCGCGACACGTTGTCGTTCGCCACCTGATAAGGCGTGCGGCAAATGGTCTTTCCGGTGCTCGAGTCCGAACACGGCGAGCGCCGCCGTCGCGTCAACCGTCCGTCCAGCCTCCTTTGCGACCAATTCGAGTTGCTCTCCTGCTGTCAAAAATGGTACGAGATGCGATTCTTGAAAGATGAACCCTACTTCCTCGAGACGCAAACGACGACGTTCTTCGTCCGCTGCTTCACTGACGCACGTATCATCAAAGTAGACGGCACCGTTCGTTGGTGTCTGTAACAATCCAAGCAACTGGAGCAATGTACTTTTCCCACTACCACTTGGTCCGACGAGGGCAATCAACTCACCCGCTTCTGCTTGTAAGTTGATGTCATGCAGAACCGTCATCTCACCATAACTTTGTTTAATCTGATCTAATCGAATCATCCGTTCATTCCTCCCATCGCCTCTGCCGCTTCAAGTTTTTTGACCATCCGTAACGGAACGAGCGCTCCAAGAATCGCTGTTACGAGTAAAATGCCGCCGTACATCAGACTGGTCGACCATTCAAAACGGAATGGAAGATCCGACGGTAGGAAACGACTCGTCAGATAGGTGATCGTGACACTGACACCGAAAGCGAGGCTCGTCAGAATCATGACTTGCACGAGCAGACTCGCACCCATCGTCCGTGTTCGGATGCCGATTGCCTTCAAGACACCGAGCTGTTTCATCTTCTGCATCGTCAAGATATAGAAGAAGGCTGTCAGAATCAATGCCCCGATGACAACGAGTGCGACCCGCATCATCTGGAAAGAGTTTTGCTCCGCTGCATAGCCTGGTACATTCTCAACGACCGCTTGTTTTGAAAAGACGGCTTGATCCGTTTGCAACGACTGACCAATGTACGCCGAAACATATGACGCACCCATCTTTAATTGCCACGCTTGCCATGATTCATCCGTCATCCAGAGGACCGGTGCGTGACTATAACGTCCGTCCGTCACTGTACCGGCAATCTGAAACGTCTCTTTCGTTCGAAAATCCGTGATCGTATCGCCGACACGGGTTCCGCGTTGCTCTGCATACGCAGCATCAACGAGAACTTCACCTTTTGCTAACGATTGCAGCTGTTCCGGACCATAGTTCGTCGTCTGTGGTAACGAAAAGACTGTCACATCGTCCTTCGTTCCGTCCTTCTTCTCAAGCACCATGTTCTGGACACCGAGCGCTTCCGCGCCCTCCGGTGTCTCGTCCGCCTGTAAGAACGAACGGGTCAGCTGCCCTTCCGCGTCTTTACTCAGCGCAAACTGTTCGACCGGCAGATTCCGGACGGCAGCCCCATTGTCGTAGGCCAGCCCGTCCGCAAGACCGGTAATCATCAAGATCAATAAGACGATCAACATCGTCACGATCGTCATCCAACCGAATCGTCCTTTCATTCGGACGAGTTCTTTCCATCCTAACTTCATCGCGTGATCCCTCCTGTATGTTCGCTACAGGATTGATGATACGACTGCAATATGAACGGAACATGAACGCACGCGTCAAATGCGTAAAAAAGTCAATGTCACAGTCAGACCGGATGAGTCAGACGACAAGCTCGCGTCCCCACCAAGTTGGCGCATCGTCTCTTTGACGATGGCAAGCCCAAGACCCGTTCCGCGTGACGTTCGAGAAACATCGCCTTGGTAAAAACGTTCAAAGGCATGTTCCATCTGTTGTTCGGTCATACCTGGTCCTTCATCCTTGATTCGGACGATGACCTGGTTCGCTTGTTCTTCCGCTTGAATATGAATCGTCGCCCCTTCTTTCGAGACCGAGACGGCATTTCGAATGACATTTTGGAAGACATGTTCCAGCGCACTGGCATCTGCTTGAATCTGTAGTGCTGGCGATACATCGAGTGCGACAGCGATGCCTTGCTCATCCAGCTGAAAGGCAAGTGTTGTGAGTGTCGTCTCTAGACTCGTTCGTAGATCGAGTGCTTGTCGCTTGAAGCGCCGTCCTTCATCGAGCTTTGCTAAGATCAATAATTGACGCGTCAGCTCCGACATTCGCGCTGCCTCTTGTTGAATGATTGCCCGTCTCCTGACGTCTTCTCCCGTCACGTCGAGTTGTCCAGCGTACCCCGAGATCGTCGTCAACGGCGACTGGAATTCATGCGAGACGTTTGCAACGAACCGGCGTCGTTCCGTATCGGACGCTTCAATCGCCATCGCCATCTCGTCAAAGCGTCGGGACAGTTCACCAATCTCATCGCGCGCCTTCGTTCCGACGCGAATTCCATAGTCGCCGTCTGCCATTTGTTCCGTTGCTTTTGTCAGGCGCCGGATCGGACGCACGAGATACCGGATCGAGAAGACGAGCAAGAGAAAGCTGATCACGACAAGCAGTCCGAGGAACAGACCAACGAACAGGTGTAACTCGCGAATCTGCCGACTCAAGTCCGGACGGACGAAGATTGCATCCGTTCCTTGTGCCGTCTTGACCGACGTCCCGTACGTGTTGATGACTTCGTTATCGAATAGTCCAAGCAGGAAGAGATGAAACGGATACTCACGCATCCCGTAGTACGGTTGACCATTTTTCACTTGCTCGATGACTTGACTCGAGAGCGTTTCATTGCGAAATGTGTTTCCGTAACGCTCCGTTCCGTCATCTGTTCGAACATACAGTTGAAAGCCAGTTGCTTGTAACATCCGGTAAAACGATTCCGTCTTTCCGTCACCGTGCGTCTCGTAATAATCGATCGCTGTCTCGACCGCTTCCTCGACTTTTTGGCTATAGCTGTCCTGCCAAAACGAATAGTAGGCAATGTTACTGATTAAAAGAGCGAGTAGTGCGGACACGAGTAGGACGACACAGACGAGTCCGACGATTTTCGTATAGAGGCTTCTCATGCTTCGACCTCCAACCGGTAGCCGAGTCCGCGGACGGTCTCGATCTTCACCTGATTCGTCTCCTTTAAGCGTCCACGAAGTCGTTTGATGTGGACGTCAATCGTCCGGTCATCCCCCATGAAATCAAGTCCCCAGACGTGTTCGATCAATTCCTCGCGGCTGAAGACCCGTCCCGGGAAACTTGCCAGCTGATGTAATAATTCGAACTCGCGCCGCGGGAGTGTCCACTCGGTCGACTGGATCGTTACGAGCTGACTTCGTTTATCAATCGTGACATCCCCGAGATGTAGAACGGGTTGCGCCGCTTTTTGATAGCGCCGAGCCACGGCGTGAAGCCGAAACACTAATTCTTCCGGATCGAACGGCTTTGTGATGTAATCATCAGCACCTGCTGCAAAGCCGTCTCGCTTATCCGTCAGTTCACCGAGTGCCGTCAGCATCAAGATTGGGATGTCCCCGTTTTGCCGTAATCGCTCACATAGGACGAGACCGGTCTGCCCGGGGAGCAAGACGTCGAGCACGGCTGCTTCAAACGTCATCGTCTCGATCCAAGCGAGCGCTTCGTTTCCGTCTGCTGTCGCTCGGACGGAATGTCCATCGGCTTGTAACGTTGAACAGACGAGTGCTTGAATATGTGGATCATCTTCAACGACTAGAATATACATCGTACGCCTCCTTTTTTAGACAAACAAAATCCCCTTCCCCTTCTCATAACGAAAAGGACGAAGGGGATGACGGTCACCCGCGCTCTGGGTAGAGTGGGAAACGACCTGTCAAAGCAACGACACGCTCGCGTGCTTGTGCGAGAACGTCTGCTTCTTCTGGATGGTTCAAGACGAGTTCGATCAACTCGGCGATTTCTTTCATCTCGGCTTCCTTGAAGCCACGTGATGTCATGGCTGCCGTTCCGATCCGGATACCACTCGTGACGAACGGGCTCGCTGGGTCGAACGGAATCGTGTTCTTGTTGACCGTGATGCCGGCTTCGTCAAGTGCATGCTCTGCGAGTTTCCCTGTGATACCGAGCGGTTGTAAGTCGACGAGGAGCAAGTGATTGTCCGTTCCGCCTGAGACGATCCGGAGTCCACGCTTCGTCAATTCCTCACCGAGGACTTTTGCGTTTGTGACGACTTGACCGATGTAGTCCTTGAACTCTGGTGCAAGAGCTTCACCGAACGCGACAGCTTTCGCGGCGATGACATGCATGAGTGGACCACCTTGGATGCCTGGGAAGATCGCTTTATCGATTGCTTTCGCATGCTCTTCTTTACAGAGGATCATCCCACCACGTGGACCACGCAATGTCTTATGCGTCGTCGTCGTGACGAAGTGTGCATGCTCAACCGGGTTCGGGTGCTGACCTGCTGCGACGAGTCCAGCGATGTGTGCCATGTCGACCATCAAGTAAGCGCCGACGCTGTCTGCGATTTCACGGAAACGTTTGAAGTCGATGACGCGCGGATACGCCGATGCGCCCGCGACGATTAATTTTGGTTTGTGCTCTTCTGCTAATTTCGCGACGACGTCGTAATCAATCATCTCTGTCTCTTGATCGACACCGTATTCCACGAAGTTGTACTGGACACCGGAGAAATTGACGGGGCTACCGTGCGTCAGATGGCCACCGTGTGAGAGGTTCATCCCGAGGACCGTATCGCCTTGCTCGAGAATCGTGAAGTAGACCGCCATGTTCGCTTGTGCGCCCGAGTGTGGTTGCACGTTCGCGTGCTCCGCTCCGAAGATTTCCTTCGCGCGGTCGCGTGCTAAATTCTCAGCGAGATCGACATACTCACAGCCACCATAATAACGACGACCTGGGTAACCTTCTGCGTACTTGTTCGTCAAGACGCTGCCTTGTGCTTCCATGACAGCTTGCGAGACGAAGTTCTCGGATGCGATCAATTCGATGTTATCCCGTTGACGACCTAGTTCCTGGCGCATTGCCGAAAAGAGTGCCTCATCTTGTTGTTTCAGATACGTAAGCGGTGTTTGTTCCATCTGAATTCCCCCATTTCATTTCGATAGACCTATCTTAACACGAATGTTTCGTTCTCGGCATCCCTAAAAACAACATCAAAAAAGCAAGGGGTGCGCAACCCCTTGCATCAATCATTCGTATTTAGCACGTGCTCCACCGATTAATTTCGGTCGTGTCACGGCTGCCGTCACGTGTGCCTCACCGATTTCCTTGTGCGGCAAGCGCACGGGAATCGCAACAGCTTTCAAGTGCATCCCGATGAACGTATCACCGATATCAATCCCGGCGTCTGCCTGAATCGCTTCGACGACGACCGGTGCCGAGAAGCGCTGATAGGCAGCACTCGCCATCGATCCACCGGCTTCTGGAACAGGAACGACCGTCACCGGATCGAGCCCGAGTCGTTCTGCCGTTTGCCGCTCAAGCGTCAGCGCCCGGTTGATATGCTCACAGCCTTGGAAGGCAAGATCGACTTGGTGCGACCGACGAAAGGCATCAAAAACGTCGAACAAGGCGTCCGCGACTTCCGGTGAACCGGCCTTGCCGATTTGTTTGCCGATGACTTCACTCGTCGAACAGCCGATCACGAGCAATTTTCCTTTTAAGGAAAATCGTTCATCCAGAGCGTTCAGTGCTTCTTCTAAATCGTGCTGGATGCGTGTCAAGTCCATTACTTCACCTCATAATCTGAAATTTTACAAACGCGGTTCTCATGACGTCCGCCTTCGAATTCCGTTTCAAGCCAAAGCTGTGCAATCTCACGAGCCAGTCCTGGACCGATGACGCGTTCGCCCATCGTTAAGATGTTCGAATCGTTGTGCTGACGCGTCGCTTTCGCGCTGAACGTATCATGGACGAGTGCTGCTCGGATGCCCTTGACTTTGTTCGCTGCGATTCCGATCCCGATACCTGTTCCACAAATCAAGATGCCACGATCAAACTCTCCGCTTGCGACTGCCTCAGCGACTGGAATCGCGACATCCGGATAATCGATCGAGTCGGCTGAATGCGTACCGAAGTCCGTATAGTCGATGCCGAGCTCTTGTAAGAGGTCGTTGATTTCTGCCTTTAACTTAAAACCGCCATGATCCGCGCCGATTGCTACTTTCATCTTTACTATTCCCCCGTTTGTTTAGGTTGTTTTTTCGGAAGTTTCCGTGTATCCGGAGCTTTTCTTCCGTTTCCGTTCTGCGTCAATTTTAACACAAGACGGTTGACGAGGGGTTCGAGTTCATTACGTACTTGCCGGTAGACGTTCATTGATCCGCCGTACGGATCGTTGATGTCCCGTTCAAGCCCTGTCACATATTCATATAAGGTGAACGTCCGTTCCTTCAGTTCCGGATAGCGTTCACCGACTTCCTGCTTGTGCTGACGCGTCATCGTCAAGATGATGTCAGACCAACGCCCGAGTACATCATCAAAGACTTGCGTATAGTGTTCGAGTTCGATCCCGCGCTCACGTAACACTTGTAAGGCGTTCTCGGACGCATCAAATCCTTGCATCGAACGTAGTCCTGCTGAACGGACGTCGAATTCCTGATCAGCGACTTTCGAGCGTAGTAACGCCATCGCCATCGGGCTACGGCATGTATTTCCTGTACAGATGAATAAAACGCGACGTGTGCTCATCTCCGTATCCTCCTTCTTCAAGGGCGAATGACCCGACCACCTGCTGCTTTATGGAGGCGGTTGCGGACCGCAAGCCCCACCCCTTCTTCTGATAGGTCTCGTACAAAAATCTGATCCACCGTCGTCTGATCAAATCGCCGTAAACAATCGTAAAGACGTTGTGCCGCCGTCTCCATCGAATTACCAAGGGAGCAGCGAACATCTGCGTCGACTTCCTCCCCGTCAAACAGGAGGACGCCCGTCTTGTGTCCGGTTTGTCGTGCATCATCGATGAGTTGCTGTAAGAATGAAAGATCTCCCTCAACTACGGAAAGTGTTGCTTCCGGTGCGTAGTGGGTATATTTCATCCCGGGTGCCTTCGGTGTAACATCTTTCATCGATAAGGCAGGATCGAGTGTGACAGGACCGATGACTGACTCGATTTGTTCGCGTGTCACGCCGCCCGGTCGTAAAATCGCCGGTGGCGTCATCGTACAATCGATGACAGTCGATTCGACCCCGATGCCCGTTTCCCCTCCATCGACGATCGCAGCGATGCGTCCCGAGAGGTCATGTGCGACGTGCGCAGATGACGTCGGTGAAGGTTTTCCGGAACGGTTGGCACTCGGTGCTGCGAGACCCAACCCTGTCGCCTCGATCAATCGAAGCGCGAGCGGATGGTCTGGCATCCGTAATCCGATCGTATCTAGTCCTGCTGTGACGAGTGTGGATGCGGTGCCGTTCGATTCGAGGATGATCGTCAAGGCTCCTGGCCAGAACGCCTCCATCAAACGTGCCGCGACATCTGGAATGTGCGTGACGAACTGATGTGCCTGTTCTACGGATGCGACATGGACAATCAGCGGATTGTCAGAAGGTCGACCCTTCGCGGCGAAGATTCGCCGAACAGCCGCTTCGTTCGTTGCGTCCCCTGCGAGACCATAAACGGTCTCGGTCGGCATCGCCACGACCTCTCCTTCCTGCAATAACCGAACTGCTTCATCCATCGTCTGTAAGTCAATCATTTCCGTCTTCACGCTTTACAATCCTTTCGTTCCGCATACACGATACGGTCTTTACCGTTTATATCTTTTAAAATACCCGTTTCCGCATTTGGATAACGTTCTTTTAACATCATTTGCACTTCTGGTCCTTGATTGTGTCCAATTTCAAACGCAATCAGTCGGAAATCGTCGCGTAGGACCCGTCCACTCTCCTCGACGAGACGTCGGTAAAAGACGAGACCGTCTTTTCCGCCAAACAGGGCGAGATGCGGTTCATGATCGAACACGACTTCACTGAGTAATTCTTCTTCCTCGATATAAGGAGGATTCGAAACGAGCACCCGAACGGAACCGTCCGCAAGTGGCGCTAGTAGATCTCCTTCAAGGAACGTCACGTCTCCACCAAGAGTTGCTTGATTTTGCTTCGCGACCGCAATCGCGGCCGGTGAAATATCGACGGTCGTGACCGGTTGCTCGAGTTCGAGGGCGAGCGTGATTCCGATTGCTCCACTACCGGTACCGATGTCGACGATCTGTCCCGCGGTGAACGACTCACGTTTGAGACGTTCCGTCACGAAGACGATCAACTCCTCCGTTTCTGGTCGTGGGATCAAGACATCCGGTGTGACACGGAAATCCCGTCCGTAAAACGGCTGATAGCCGATTAAATGCTGAACGGGCACGCCGTGAACATGAGCAAGCAAGTATTCACTGAATCGTAAATCCTGCTCCGGCGTCAATTCATCGGACAAGCGGACAAGGAGTCCGGTCCGGTCGACATCCAAGACGTGCATGAGTAACCATTCGGCACTTGAACCCTCGCGTCCTGCTTGTTCCATCATCGTTTTTGCATCATTTAGACGTTTTGCGATCCGCATCAGTTCGCCGCCTCCGATGCCCGCGCCTGATGTTCCATGACGAGCGTATCGATGACTTCATCCATCTCACCTTGCAAGATTCGATCAAGCTTCTGGATCGTTAATCCGATCCGGTGATCCGTCACCCGGTTTTGAGCGAAATTATACGTCCGAATCCGCTCTGAACGGTCACCCGTACCGACAGCCGACTTCCGTTTTTCATCATATTCCGCTTGCTGTTCGCGTTGAATCTTATCGTAGACACGCGCACGCAAGACCTTCATCGCTTTTTCCTTATTCTTGATTTGCGACTTCTCATCCTGACAGCTGGCGACGATTCCTGTCGGCACGTGCGTGACACGGACAGCGGACTGTGTCGTATTGACGGACTGGCCACCCGGTCCACTCGACGTGAACGTATCGACTCGGACATCCTTGTCATGGATCTCGACTTCGACGTCTTCTGCTTCCGGTAGCACGGCGACAGTCGCTGTTGATGTATGAATCCGCCCACCGGATTCCGTTGACGGAACGCGTTGGACGCGGTGTGCCCCGTTCTCGTATTTCAACTTCGAATAAGCACCTGTTCCTTTGACAATGAAGATGATTTCTTTGTAGCCACCGAGTTCCGTGTAGCTCGCATCGATGATCTCAATCTTCCAGTTCTGTTTCTCAGCAAACTTCGAGTACATCTTGAACAGGTCACCCGCAAATAAGGCTGCCTCGTCTCCCCCTGCTGCACCACGAATCTCGACGATGACGTTCTTATCGTCATTCGGATCCTTCGGTAATAATAAAGCCTTCAGCTTCGCTTCGAGCTCTTTAATCTCCGGTTCAAGCATCGCGACTTCTTCCTTCGCAAGGTCGCGCATCTCCGGATCCGTCAACATTTGACGTGCCTCTTGATAAGCTTCCATCTTCTCGCGGTAGACACGGTACGTCTCGACGGTCGGCGCAAGTTGTGACTGCTCTTTTGAGACCTCTCGCAATTGATTCGTATCATTAATGATGGCTGGATCAGCCAACATATCATTCAGTTTTTCATAACGGTCCTCTAACGCACTCAATCGATCCAACATCTCGGTCATCCTTCCTGGTGGTTCTTCTGTCGTCAGTATAGCAAATATTGCGATCGATGGCGTCATCGTCTTCTTGAAAAGAAACGTTGACAGACGGGTTTTAAATTCCTATAATTGGTGTATTAATTGAATTAGTACACTTAAGGAGGTGAAGAAATGTTCACCGTTGATCCGAAAAGTCCGTTACCGATCTATGAACAGTTGGTCGCTCAAATCATCCGCTCGATTGCCCGTGGTCTACTCCGCTCCGGCGAACAGATGCCATCCGTCCGTGAACTTGCCGGTACACTCCTTGTCAATCCGAACACTGTCTCCCGCGCCTATCAGGAACTCGAGAGCCGCAACTTCATCGTCACGATGCGCGGTAAAGGCTCCTTCATCTCAGACATCCCACTTCATGAAGTCAAACAAGCAGCCATCCAAGATCCACTCATCCGCCTTTGTGCCATCGCCGACGAATTATCCATCTCAAACGAAGAACTTTATCAACATATCTTACACATAAGGGAGGATTCCTCATGTTGACCGTTTCTCATCTGACGAAACAAATTGACCGTACCATGATTTATGAAAATGCATCCTTCACCCTGCCGGCAGGAACGATTACTGCCTTGATTGGTCGTAATGGTGCCGGAAAAACGACATTACTGAAAACACTCGTTGGAGCGCTCGAGCCGACCCGCGGGAAAGTCGAATGGAATGGTGAGTCGATCCACCACGTTCCGAAGACGCGGGAGCACCTTTTCCTCGTTCCGGATTCTGTCTCCGTCTACCGCCAGATGACGCTCGGTGAACTGATCAACTTCTACCACGTCTTTTATCCGAACTTCGAGAAGACGTATATCGAAAACTACTGTCGCTCGTCGAATCTCGATCGCGGACGTCGCGTCACTTCATTATCGAAGGGACAAGCCCAATTGTTCCTTCTCCAACTCGCGTTCGCAACGAATGCCCCGGTTCTGTTACTCGATGAACCAACCGATGGACTTGACCGAATCAACAAACGTGATTATCTGAAACAACTCGTCTCATTACTTGCGGAGCGCCAGACAGCCGTTCTGATTGCTTCGCATCAACTCGAAGAACTCGATTCCCTTGCCGACCGTGTCATGACGATCGAAAAACACCTCGTCCGCGAACCGAAGGCACTCGATGATGCCAAAGCTAGCATGCAGAAATGGCAAGTCGTCTATGAAGATGTTCCAGAGCTCAGTCATGCCGATCTCCACGTCTTATCCCAAACAGGTCGGGTCGTGACGTTACTCGTCTTATCCGATGCAGGCGCGCAGTATCTTGAAACGACGCGTCCTCTCTTAAAGGATGCTTTGCCAGTGCAGATGGAAGATTACTTCTTGGGGACATTTGGAGGGAAACGACATGGTTAAGCAATTGATCCGCTATCACATCAAGCAAGGCATTTGGCCACTCGCTTGTTTTATTCTACTGGCGATCTTCAGTTATGGTTTTGGTAGTTATACCATCATCAATGACTTTGAAACATATGAAGTATCTTATCAAACCGAAACGATTCAAGCTGTCCTCGTCAGTCCGTTCTTCGCTGGATTCGCTGCAATTCTCATCGCCGTCTTTGCGATCCTGATGCTTGGTTCGGAGCGTGGGAGTGGTCGCAGCCTGATTTTACATGCGTTGCCGTTCCCGAAGGTCTGGCTGTTCTGGATCAAATGGGCGATCGGCACTGTGACGTTGATCGTCTTCCCGATCATCGGTTTTTTCGCCAGTTGGTCATTACTGCAAGCATTCGGTATCAATCCGTTTGATTACGTCACGTGGTCGTCACTCCTTCAAGATTTTGGTCTATTCCTTCTATTTGATGTGACGATTTTGACGGTCTTCTTATTCGCCGGAACGATTGCTGGTGATATCATCGGACAACTGTTACTCGGAACGTTCTTCTTGTTCTTGAATTACTTCACGTATTTCAGTATCTATGCTATCGGTCAACTGGGTTTTGGCGTGGGCTACGAAGAGTTAGACAAACCAACAAGCTTTTTGATGACAATCACGACGCCCTTTGCACTCTTCTTCGAGTACAATACCGATTTCAACATCACTTATGCTGTATTGTTCAGTTTAGCCTTGACGGTCGTCTTACTGATTTTCGGTAGTCGTCTCTATGTCAAAGGTGCGAACGAACGTCTCGGGCGTTTCACGATTTTCCCGAAATTACATCCAGCACTCATCATCACCTTCTCGATCTATACGACAATCCTACTCGCGGGAATCATCGGTCTGATTTCGTCCGAGAATCAATTCCTGTACTGGCTCGCAATCGCGATTCTCGCGTGGCCGACGTTCAGCTCTTATCGCAGAATGATTGGGTGGAGTCGCTAATGCAACGAATGGATCTTCTGAAATGACTTTTCAGAAGGTCCATTTTTTTGTCATCGATTCTTCACAAAGCTTTACAAACGATAAACATGGATTTCACATTCTATCCGTAAGGTGGAGTTTGTAGGTCGTATCGATCATCAAACCCCAGCACCTTTCGAGGAGGAACTCTTATGAAATTAAAACGTATCATTCCGATTTTTGCCTTATCAACCCTTTCCCTTAGTACGATGCTCTCGATGCCTGAAGCAGAAGCAAAGACGAAACCGGTCAAATCACCGGAAATCCGGAACGTCATCTTCTTGATCGGCGACGGGATGGGTGTCTCCTATACATCAGCACATCGTTACTTAAAGAACGATCCATCGACACCGGTTGCTGAAAAAACAGCGTTTGACCAATACCTCGTTGGTCAACAGATGACTTATCCGGAAGATCCGAAGGAAAACGTCACCGATTCCGCTTCCGCAGCAACAGCGATGTCATCCGGCGTCAAGACGTATAATGCAGCGATTGCTGTCGATAACGATAAATCGGAAGTCAAGACCGTCCTTGAAGCAGCGAAAGAACGCGGTAAGTCAACAGGACTCGTTGCAACATCGGAAATCACGCATGCGACACCTGCTTCGTTCGGTGCTCATGATGAGAGCCGAAAGAACATGAACGCGATCGCAGACGATTACTTCAAGGAACGCGTCAATGGGAAGCATAAAATTGACGTCATGCTCGGTGGCGGTAAGTCGAACTTCGTCCGTCCGGATGTTGATTTGACGAAAGCATTCAAAAAAGACGGTTACAGTTACGTCACGGATCTGGATCAATTGCAAGGTGATAAAAACAAACAAGTCCTCGGTCTGTTCGCAGATGGTGGATTACCAAAACGGATTGACCGCGAAAACTCGGTCCCATCGCTTGAACAAATGACGAACTCTGCCATTAAGCGACTCGACTCGAACAAAAAAGGATTTTTCCTGATGGTCGAAGGTAGCCAAGTCGACTGGGCCGGTCATGACAATGATATCGTCGGTGCCATGAGTGAGATGGAAGACTTCGAGCGGGCATTCAAAGCCGCGATCGCATTTGCAAAGAAGGATAAACATACACTCGTCGTCGCGACAGCTGACCACTCAACGGGTGGATATTCAATCGGTGCAGATGGCATCTATAACTGGTTCGCTGAACCGATCAAAGCGGCAAAGAAAACCCCTGACTTCATGGCGCAAAAAATCGTCGATGGTGCGGACGTCCGCAAGACGTTGACGACGTATATCGATCAGGACAAACTCGCCTTGACGGACAAAGAAATCGATAGCGTCTCCCGCGCTGCTGAATCGAAGAAATTACTCGAGATCGATAATGCGATTGAAGAAATCTTCAACGAACGCTCGCATACAGGCTGGACGACAGGTGGACATACAGGTGAAGACGTACCGGTCTATGCGTTCGGTCCTGCTAAAGAACGTTTCGCGGGACAAGTCGACAACACGGATCACGCGAAAATCATCTTCGATCTCTTGAAATCGAAGAAATAAGGAGAATGTTCATGAGACAGATACTTGCTACTTTGATGCTCGGGACGGTGCTCGCTGGTTGTGGCACTTCAGCATCACAAGACACACCAAAAGAACCAGCGTCTGCGAAACAGGAGCAGCCGGTATCGCTTGAAAAAACAAGCGCCTACGTTCCAAACCCACAAATTCCAGACGATCGCGATTTGACAAAAATCGATCAGACCGTCACGGATGATAAGGGCGACCTGACGCTTAAACAATTCAAACGAGTGAACGAAACACGGAAGATTGGTCCGATCGAGATGACGATCGAAGAGATCAAAGTATTCCATGCTCGTCCAAGCTATGGCATGACTGATTTCTTCCATGGCTTTACGCACGATGAATCCTTTGATTTGATCAAGACACGGGTCACGATCAAGAACACAAGTAATGAACCGGTCACGTTCAATCCTGTCGCCCACTTCAAACTCGATGCTGCGACAGAAAAGACGCTCGAGGACGACGTCTATTTGGAGTCGCTTGCGAAGACTTACGCCCCGTCCGAGTCACGGAGTGGTAACTTCGGCTTCATCTTGGAACATCCGGTTGACTCGATTGAACTCTTGACGAGTGATGTTCTCGATGAAAAACAAGATGTCCTCAAAAAAGGAACGACGTTTTCGACGTCTCTTCGTTGACTGACATTCACACTTCTATGCTCTATCTATTTTCCGGTCATGTCCGGATCATAGGTGGAGCTATTTTGATGCCTGTAATCGTTCCGTGCTACACTAAAGGCATTATTTGAGTGTAAAGGATGGATCATATGCCGAAGTATTTAAACATCTATCACGCGCTCGCACAGCGGATTCAGGAAGGAACGCTCCCGGCTGAAACGAAATTACCTTCTGAGACGGAATTGATGCACGAATTCGAGGCGAGCCGCGGAACGGTCCGAAAAGCGATCGATGCCCTGCAAGAAAAAGGCTTCGTCCGTAAACACCAAGGGAAAGGTGTCTTCGTCCTGTCGCAAGAAGCGATCGAGTTCCAATTCAACGGCATCGTCAGCTTCTCGGAAGCACATCGCCGGATGGGGCGTCATACCGTCGAGACGGATGTCTTATCCTGCGAAGTCCTTTCCGCTTCCGCTGAACTTGCTTCGTTATTGCATGTGGCACAAGGAACGGACGTGACACGCATCGAGCGCATTCGCCAGATCGATGGTGAACGGGTCATCCGTGACATCAATCATTTCGTGACCGCACTCGTGCCTGGACTGACTACTGACATCGCTAAAGGTTCGATCTATCAATACATCGAAGAGACACTCGGTCGACAGATCAGCTACGCGAAACGAAAAATCGAAGCTCGCCCTGCGACAATGGAAGACCAAGAACGACTCGACCTTCATGATATGACGCATGTCATCGTCGTCACGAACGATACGTATTTCTATGAAGGACAACATTTTGAACGGACGGAATCGCGTCACCGGCTCGATAAGTTTCAGTTCACTGATATTGCCCGTCGTTGAATATAGGCTGCAAGATGAGGGAATCCGTAGATGACGGATTCTCTCTTTTTTATTCTTTTTCAACTTATCTATATAAGTTCTTGACCAACTTATATAGATAAGTTAAGATAAATGTGCGCAGATAAGAAAACGTTTTCATTTCAAAAGTGGTCGAGTATGTCACTTCCAAAAAGGAGCATCGAGATGAAACCAAACTATCGTCAGATTGCAGAGCAAATCATTGAGAACATCGGAGGCAAGGAGAACGTCGAGCAAGCAGCTCACTGTGTCACCCGCCTTCGTTTAACGCTTAAGAACCAAGAACTTGTCGATCAAGACGCCTTACTTGAAGTACCGCTCGTTAAAGGCGCGTTCTTGAACGCGGGTGTCTATCAAATCGTCATTGGTGCCGGTGATGTCGACCGGGTCTATGCAGAATTCATTCAACTGACCGGCTTACAGGCAACAACGATCGCAGATGTCAAATCGTCTGGTGCTGCTAAGATGAATCCGTTCCAAAAGTTGATCAAAGTCTTTTCTGATGTCTTCATGCCTATCATTCCAGCAATCATCGTTGCTGGTCTCTTAATGGGAATCAATAATCTATTCGGAATCGAGTTCGGTGGCAAGACGATGATCGATCGTTATCCGAACTTACAAGGACTTTGGGATCTCATCAATATGATGGCCAATACGGCCTTCGTCTTCCTGCCAGCACTCGTCGGTTGGTCAGCGACGAAACGCTTTGGTGGTAGTGAGATTCTTGGGATCGTCATGGGTCTGATGCTTGTTCATCCAGATCTCTTAAACGCTTGGAACTACGGACAAAGTGCTCTAAAAGGTGAAATCCCGACGTTCAACATTCTCGGTCTCTTTGAAATTGAAAAAGTCGGCTATCAGGGACAAATCCTCCCTGTACTCGCTGCCGCTTACGTCCTCAGTACGATCGAACGTTGGCTCAAAAAACGAGTACCGAATGCGATTCAATTACTCGTCGTACCGATTACGACGATTACATTGACCGGATTCCTCGCCCTTGCTGTCATCGGACCGGTCACGCGTCAAGTCGGTGACTGGATTACGATCGGTGTCGTCAATACGTTCGAAGCTGTTCCGTTACTTGGTGCCTTACTCTTTGGCGCACTCTATGCGCCGCTCGTCATTACCGGGATGCATCATATGTTCATCGCCGTCGACTTACAGTTGATCGGACAAAGCGGAACGACGTTCATCTGGCCGATGATCGCGATTTCGAACATCGCCCAAGGTTCAGCAACACTCGCGATGCTTTTCCTCGCGAAAAACGTTAATGATAAAAACATGGCATCAACGTCCGCTTTATCCGCCTACTTTGGAATCACGGAACCGGCCATGTTCGGGGTCAATCTCCGGTTCAAATATCCGTTTTACGCGGCACTCGTCGGTTCAGCAATCGCGTCAGCTTTCATCGCCGTCAGTGGCGTTCTTGCTCCTGCGATCGGTGTTGGCGGATTACCTGCTTTCATTTCGATCGTACCAGGCTCGATTCTGTCATTCATCGTCGGCATGGTGATCGCGATCATCGTTCCTGTCGCCTGTACGTTCCTGTTCCACTATGTCTCAACGAAACGCGCAAAAAAAGCTGCCCTGAAAAAAGCAGCGTAATTCTAGAAAGGTGTGTATCTCATGATCACGACAACCGATTGGCGCAAATCCGCCGTTTATCAAATCTATCCGAAGAGTTTTTATAGTCCGGAGGGCAAAGCGACCGGTACGTTACGTGGCGTCACTGCCAAACTCGATTATCTGGCGGATCTTGGTGTCGATTACCTTTGGTTGACGCCGGTCTATGCTTCACCTCAGAACGACAATGGCTATGATGTCAGTGATTATTACGCGATTGATCCATCCTACGGAACAATGGACGATTTCGAGACGTTAATTGCAGAAGCAAAACAACGCGGTCTGTCTGTCATGATGGACATCGTCGTCAATCACTGTTCAACGTCGCATGCCTGGTTCGAAGAAGGACGTCATCCCGATAGCCCCTATCACGACTATTTCATTTGGCGCGAGACACCGAACGACTGGATATCAAAATTCGGCGGTCCCGCTTGGTCATTTGATGAGGTAGCTGGTAAGTATTACTTGCACCTGTTCGACAAGACGCAAGCGGATCTGAACTGGGAAAATCCACGTTTACGAGAAGATGTTTACAACATGATGCGCTTTTGGCGGGATAAAGGGGTCAGCGGCTTCCGACTCGATGTCATCAATTTGATCTCAAAGACGCCAGGTCTTCCGAACGATCCAGCAGGAGACGGACGTGCGTATTATACGGACGGACCGAACGTCCATGACTACTTGCAAGAGATGAACGCAGAAGTCTTTGCTGGACACGATCTCATGACGGTCGGCGAGATGTCGTCGACGTCACTTGAACACTGCCTTCGTTATTCATCGCTTGATGAACAAGAACTGAAGATGACGTTCAACTTTCATCATTTGAAGGTCGATTATCCGAACGGTGAAAAATGGACGGCAGCACCATTTGATTTCAAGCAACTGAAACAGATTTTCTCCGACTGGCAATCCGGCATGAACGGACAAGCCTGGAACGCAATCTTTTGGTGCAACCATGACCAGCCACGCGTCGTCAGCCGGTTCGGTGACGACGTCACGTACCGCGTCGAAAGTGCGAAGATGCTCGCGACGACGCTTCATGGTCTACAAGGTACACCGTATATCTATCAAGGAGAAGAGATCGGCATGCCGAATCCGGACTTCACGGATCTGTCCGACTACCGCGATGTCGAGACATTGAACGCCTATCAGGAAGCTCGGAACAACGGTGTAACGGAAGAAGCGATTCTCGCTGCGATTCGTCAAAAGTCGCGTGACAATGCGCGGACGCCGATGCCATGGTCAGACGCACTCAACGGTGGCTTTAGTACAAGCGAGCCGTGGATCCCGGTCTCGCCGACGTATGATCACATCAATGTCGAGTCGGCTGTCGCAGACCCAAACTCGGTCTATCATCATTACAAACAGTTGATTCAACTCCGCAAACAGTATGACGTGCTGACGGACGGTTCATACCGTCTGTTGACACCAGACGATTCGTCACTCTGGGCGTACGAACGTGCCACAAGCGAGGAAGAGTTGCTTGTCGTTTCGAATTTCTACGGAACAGAGACGACGTTCACGTTACCTCGTGACGGATCGGATTATACAGTGTTGCTTCACAACTATCAGGAGATGCAGACAGAGGGACGCACTTTGACGTTACGTCCTTATGAATCCCTGATGCTTTATCGCAAAAAGTGATTGAATAAGACGAAGCACACGCGAAAAAGAGAAGATTGGTTTCTAGCATATCCTAGAAGCCAATCTTCTCTTTTGTTGAATAGATATAGAATGTGAATGCCTATCCCTCGACTACTACAGGAAAAGAAAGCATGGTACACGCTTTCGTCAGGGAAAGGAAAGACCCGGCGAACCGCATGGAATGCGGATCGCCGCGGCTTACCTCCCGCCTGTGGAAAGCGAGGATGGCAGAATCATTCGTTTTCAAAAATGATTCTTAAACACTAGTTCCTTTCGAGTCTTTCATTTTCGCATTCTCTATGAAACCTTCCGATTCGCTTCTTCTCGTTTCAACTGTTCGCGGAACAGTCGCGTCTCGGCAATGACGACGCCAGACAATCCAATCAAACCGATTAAGTTCGGAATCGCCATCAATCCGTTGAAGACATCGGAAATCGCCCAGACCATGTTCAAGTTCGTCGTCATCGCACCCGCTCCGGCGACTAAGACGAACAGGATGCGGTACGGTAGGATTGATTTTTGACCAAACAGATAATAGATCGATTTTTCCCCATAATATGACCACCCAAGGACCGTCGAGTAAGCGAACATGACGAGACCGATCGTAACGATGTATTTCCCAGCAGGACCGAGGAAGACTTCGAAGCTCGCCGTCGTCAATTCAACACCCTCCAACTTCGTATCGAGTTGTCCCCCCATGACGAGCGTCAGGCCCGTGATCGAACAGACGACCAATGTATCGAGGAACACTTGCGTCATCGAGACGAGCGCTTGACGCCCCGGGAAGTCCGTCTTCGCAGCAGCGGCTGCGATCGGTGCTGAACCAAGTCCCGCTTCGTTCGAGAAGACACCACGCGCGACACCGTAACGAATTGCCGCCCCGATTGCCCCACCCGTGATTGCCTCGTTTGAGAACGTACTACTGAAGATCGTTGAAATCGCACCTGGAATCAAATCATAGTTCATGATGAGAATCAGCAAGCCACTTCCGACATAGAAGAAAATCATGAACGGAACGAACAGACTGACGACTTTCCCGATTGACTTGACCCCACCGAGAATGACAACACCCGTCAGTACCATCAATACGATCCCCGTCACGTAAAGTGGCACATCGAACGTTGATTTCATCGCGAGGGCGACCGAGTTCGTCTGGACCCCGTTTCCGATCCCGAACGCAGCGATCGAAGCGAACGCGGCAAACAAGACACCGAGCCATTTCTGCTTCAGTCCACGCTCGAGGTAATACATCGGCCCCCCTGCCATCTGTCCTTTTTCATCAACGACACGATATTTGACGGCAAGAATCGCTTCCGCGTATTTCGTCGCCATCCCGAACAGACCGGACAGCCACATCCAGACGATCGCGCCTGGTCCCCCGAGGACGACGGCGGTTGCGACACCGACGATATTCCCCGTACCGACGGTCGCAGCCAGTGCCGTCATCAACGCTTGAAAGTGACTGATGTCACCTTCTGACTTATCGTCCTGATGCTTTGAAAACGCAAGCTTCAGCGCATACGGCAGTTTGGTAATTTGAATGAATCCTAAGCGAATCGTCAAGTAAATCCCCGTACCGACCAACAGAATGAGTAACGGTGGTCCCCATACGATATCGGACACCGCACTAATCCACTCACTAAATGAATTTCCCATTCGTCTTACCTCCCTTTATGAGATATGTAGTTCCTTACCATTTTTTCAGAATTTACTGATAATTGTCAAACTATTTTTTCATAAAACTATTTTACGTTTTAATTTTTTTGATAATAAGTAAATTTTTTACTTGTGAAGGTATAATCAAGAAAATAAATAGTTCATCTTGCAAAAAAGGAGCGAATCATATGAAGATTAAAACGAAGCTTATCTTATTGTCCTCCATACTTTTGCTTAGCTTGATCGGTGTCGGTTTATACGGCGCATCTTCTCTCAATCGCGTTGACCAAGAGAGTCAAACGATCACCTCGTCTTGGATTCCTGGTCTGAACTTATCCCATGAAACGAACACGGCACTGTCTGATTTGCGACGTGTCGAATTATTACACATTCAAGAAAATGATCCAGAGATCAAAGCCGGTTATGATAAGCGTGTCAAAGACGGTTTAGCGACCGTTGACGCGAATCTCGCGAAATACGAGAAAACGATTTATTTAAAAAGCGATCGCGAACTGTTCAATGATCTCACTAAAAAATGGCAAACTTTCAATGAGACGACTGATCGTCTTCTCGCCCTCAGTACACCAGAAACCCAAAAAGAAGCAGTCACCTATTATGAAGGTGAGAGTCGTGATTCATACTTCGCTGTCTCTGATCAATTAACGAAAATCGTGAAATACAATAATCAACAAGCGAAAATAAATGGTGATGCCATCACAAGTTCTGCCAATACAGCTCATATCCTTCTCTTCACGATCATCGGTGTCGTCGGATTACTCGGTGTCATCTTCACCGTCTTGATTTTACGCTCGATCTTCGGTCCACTCCGTCAACTGCAGGCGAAAACGCATGAACTGGCAACACAAGGCGGCGACTTGACGGCTCAACTCGACGTCGTGCGTGATGATGAAATCGGACAAATCGCCCAGTCGATGAATCAATTCATCGCCCACTTACGGACGATCATCATTCAAGTCGATGATACAGCAACCCACGTCGTATCGACCTCACGTCACGTCTCCGGTCGAATCAGCGAACTCGATCAGGATATGGCGTCGACTTCCCATACGATCGAAAACTTATCAGCCGGTATGCAGGAGACAGCCGCCTCTGCCGAAGAGATGAACTCGTCTGCTGTCGATATGGAAGCAACGATTCATGATATCGTCTCTAGTGCAGAAGCGAACGGAAAACGGGCGCAAGAAGTCGGTGGGCGTGCTGAATCACTTCAAGTCGTTGCAACAGAAGCGAAACAGACCGCGAATCACATTCTCGCTGAAACAAAAAGTAAACTCGAGGATGCGATGGCACGTGCGAAGGCCGTTAAAGAAATTTCCGTCTTATCGGACGCGATTCTTTCGATTGCGGCGCAAACGAATCTCTTATCCCTTAATGCTTCGATTGAAGCAGCACGCGCTGGTGAAGTCGGTCGCGGATTCGCTGTCGTCGCCGATGAAATTCGCAAACTTGCCGAAAGTAGTCGGGATACCGTCGAACAAATCCAAGATGTCTCGATTTCTGTCATCGAGTCCGTTGAACACTTGAACGCTGCGTCCGGCGAGATGCTCTCTTTCATTGATACAAAGGTCGCCAAAGACTATGATTTGTTTGAGGATGCCTCCGTCCAGTATCGAAATGATGCACAATTATTCGGCGATGCAGCGGAACACTTCGCCGTTCAAGCCGGTCAACTCCAGGAACTGACAGCAAACATGCTCGGTGTCATCCACGATGTTGCCGTCACCGTCAATGATGGGGCACAAGGCACACAATCGATGTCAGAACAAATCAATCATTCCGTCCAAGCGTTCCGGGATGTCCATGACCAGACTTCCGTCAGTCAACAGCAGGCAGAGGCACTAAAAGAGGTCTTACGCCAGTTCCAAGTCTAAACGACAAGCCCCTCGTCTTCAGATTAGAAGAGAGGGGCTTGTTTTTTATTACTTATTGTCCTGCACCTGTGAGCGGTTGTGCGTCTTTTGCTTCCGCCGGTAATGTGATCTCGTCGATCTCATTGAATTTCGAGAACGTCGACTCATTCTTCATATTGAATTCGGTCTCTTTTTCAATCGCAAACACCATGTCCATGTCGAGAGACTTCGGATAGAACGTCTTCGCGTCATATGTCATTTTGTAGTTCATCTTTTTATAATCGATGCTATCCATCGCGTCTTTCATCTGTGCCATCTGTCCTGTCTGTTCGAGTGAATCCTTCATGAAGGCTTTCAGATCGTCACCACTCAGCTTAACGTCGATCTGATAGACGTCGCCCTCTTTTTTCGCTGTCCAATTATCTTTGTATTTCTTTAGGAGCTGTAGGTTTTGTTCCGTTGATGCCGATGATTCCATCGCTTCGACCATTTCGCCTAGCTCCGAAACATCTTGAACAATCCATTGTCCGTTTTGTGAGAGATACATTTTATCGTCAACGATGTAACTTTCGATCGTCACGTCTTTCCCGTCTTCAGGATTCTTCATCGTCATCGTCTGCTTCATCGCGAGCGGCTTTTGAATGATGTCAGCTGAAACTTTCTGATCCATCGCCATCTCACCTGCTTTAGAGCTGACCGTTCCTTCCATATGGAACGATTTGATGTCCTCTTGAGCGGCTGTCGCTTTCTTTAATAGCTCTGTGTTCGAGAGTTCCCCCGACTTCGTCGAACCCGATCCGCTACCACTACCTGAATCCGTCTGTCCATCTTGGCATCCGGCAAGTCCAATGGATGCTGCGACAATCCCGGCTGCTACCCACCTTGTTTTCTTCATATTCATTTCCTCCTTTATACGCGTTACCCTGATTTACGAAAAACATTGGAAAATGTTTCAAAGTTTCTTTAGTAGACCATTACCGTTATACTTCAAAACGAACCCTCAAATTTCAAATCTACTATTCTTTTTTTGAAATTTGGTTCAGTGTTCGTGAGATTCCCGCAAAAAAACAGGCTGATGGAAGCTTCCATCAGCCTGTTTCTGGTTCGTTAGATCGTCCGTAAAAGATTCGCCATCTCAATCGCAGAAACCGCAGCTTCATAGCCTTTGTTTCCAGCTTTCGTACCAGCACGTTCGACTGCTTGCTCGATTGAATCCGTCGTCAGGACACCAAAGATGATCGGTACACCTGTGTCGCGCGACGCACTCGCGACACCTTTCGCGACTTCGTTACAGACATAGTCATAGTGCGACGTCGCCCCGCGGATGACAGCACCCAGCGTGATGACTGCGTCATACTTGCCGCTTTTCGCTAATTTTTCCGCGACGAGTGGAATTTCGAATGCTCCCGGGACCCACGCCGTATCGACAGCATCCGCTGCGACACCGTGACGACGGAAAGCGTCGTTTGCTCCTCCGACGAGTTTTGAAGTGATCAATTCGTTAAAACGTGCAGCGACGATTGCGACGCGTAGTCCTTCTCCTGTTAAGAAACCTTCGTAGATCATAATGTGTGTCCTCCTTGGATATCGAGCCAGTGCCCGAGTTTCGTTTGTTTTGTTTTCAGATAACGCTGATTTTCAGGTTCAACCGGTACTTGATGGGGTACACGTTCGATGACTTCGATGCCTTCTTGTTCGAGCACCTGTTGTTTATCCGGGTTGTTCGTCATCAAGCGGATCTTCGTCACGCCGAGATCACGCAACATGTTCGCTGCGACCGTATAATCACGCATGTCAGTCGGATAACCGAGTGCATGGTTCGCTTCGACCGTATCGAGTCCTTGTTCCTGTAACTCGTACGCTTTTAACTTCGCCATCAGACCGATGCCGCGTCCTTCCTGACGTAAATACAAGACGGCTCCCCCTTCTTGTTCAATCCGCTCGAGTGCCGCATCGAGTTGCGGTCCACAATCGCAACGCTTCGAACCGAAGACGTCCCCTGTCAGGCATTCCGAGTGTAGACGGACGAGCATCCCGTCGTGCGCTTCACCGGATAAGACAGCGACATGTTCTTTATCGTCTGGCGTCGTATAGCCAATCATTCGAAAGGCTCCGAACGTCGTCGGAAGCAACACTTCCGCCTCCCGCTTCAACGGTCGCTCAAGATACGCGACGAGTGCTTCGATCGTAATCAGTTTTAAATCATGTTCTTCCTTATAGAGAAGTAGATCATCGACCCGTGCCATCGTGCCGTCTTCCTTAATGATTTCACAGATGACGGCGATCTCATCGCTACCGGCAAGACGGGCAAGATCGACACCCGCTTCCGTATGTCCACGTCGCTCCCGGACACCGCCCTCTTTGGCGATCAATGGGAAGATGTGACCCGGTCGTTTGAAACGTTCCGGTCCATCCGTCAGCATCCGCTGAATCGTTAGCGACCGTTCCTCAGCACTGATGCCGGTCTTTGCTTCTTCATGATCGATGCTGAGCGTAAATGCCGTTCCATGCGGATCTGTATTATTCGCTGTCATCGGAGCAAGTTCGAGTCGCTGTGCGATCCGCGGACTGACTGGTACACAGACGAGTCCTTTTCCGTATGTGATCATGAAGTTGATGTTTTCTGCTGTCGCGTGTTCTGCGAGCATGACGAGATCGCCTTCATTCTCACGATCCTCGTCATCACAGACGATGATCGGTCGTCCTTTTTTCAAATCTTCTATTGCGTCTTCAATCAAGTCGAATCCGTTCATTACATGTCGCCTCCTAAGAATGCTGCCCAGTCCGTCTGCTTCTCATGCTGCGTGAAATGATAGAGATGTTTCGCCATCATGTCACACTCGATATTGACGACTGCGCCGCTTGCCAATCGATCAAACGTCGTCACTTGACGTGAGTGCGGAATCAATGAAATCGAGATCGTTTCCGGCGTGACGCCTTGCAACGTCAGGCTCGTACCGTTGATTGCGATCGAGCCTTTCGGAATACAATACTTTTGCCACGATCCGACATCAAACGTATAGACCATCGCTTCTCCATCCGGTCGCCGACTGATCAGCCGAGCTGTTCCGTCGATATGTCCACTGACGAAATGGCCGCCGAAGCGACCGTCTGCCGGCATCGCCCGTTCGAGTTGCAATGGGCTTCCGACGCGGTACGTGCCGAGGGCTGTTGACCGAATCGTGTCATGGACGGCATCTGCCGTGAAACCGGTCGGACTCATCGACGTGACCGTCAAACAAATCCCATCGACGGCGATGCTATCTCCGATCTTCGTTCCTTCGAGTACCCGGTGCGCCTCAATTTCAAGCGCTAACCCGTTCGGTCGCGGGATCTTTCGTTTTAAGGTTCCGACTTCTTCAATCAATCCGGTGAACATGTTGTCTCCTCCTTTCGGATGTACGTCAGATGGAGATCCGGTCCAACCGTCTCAACCTGGTCGATTTGAAAACGATCTTCGATATCGTGTTGACTATTCCACGCATCGCCTTCAAAAATCGATGGGGCTTGGTAGACTTCGATTCGGTCAACGAGATCTGCCTCAAGGAAAGCGGCTTGAATCGTCGGTCCACCTTCGATCAAAACACTGCGAATGTCTTGTTCGTATAAGCGTTTTAAAATCGCTTCCGGCGTCTCATACTCACCGACGAGCACCGTCACCTGATCGTGACTGATCCGAGGAACACTCGTCAGCCAGTAGGTTGGATTTTTACCATCGCGGAAAACTTGCGCCGTCTCCGGGACCCGACCACGGCGATCGACGATTACCCGAATCGGTTCGATACCTGACGCCGCGCGTAAAGTCAGTGCCGGATCATCGACGAGGACCGTCTCACTGCCGACGAGGATCGCATCATGGCGTCCACGCAGGGCGCGACCATTCGCGCGTGCTTCTTCTGACGTGATCCAGCGCTGTTCACCTGTCGCCGCGATCCCGTTCATCGTCTGAGCGATCTTGACGGTCACGGTCGGGCGTTTTCGTTCGATCGTCTTCCAGAATTCCGTGTAGAGAGCTTCTGCCTCATGGCGTAACAGGCCGACCTCGACTTCGATTCCCGTGTCCTGTAGCCGTTTGATTCCGGAACCAGCGACGATCGCATGTTTGTCCTCCGTTGCGACGAAGACTCGTTTGATTCCTGCTTGTAGAATCGCTTCCGTGCATGGTGGCGTCTTGCCATGATGATTGCATGGCTCGAGCGTCACGTAAAGATCGGCACCGCGGGCGGCTTCTCCTGCCATCCGTAAGGCTTCGACTTCTGCGTGCGGACCACCGGCAAACCGGTGCGCACCGAAGCCGATGATGCGTCCTTGTTTGACGATGACACAGCCGACACTTGGATTCGGACTTGTTTGTCCGTGTAACATTTGTGCTAATTGCATGGCATAACTCATCATCTGTGACATCGCGTTCACTCCTTTCAAATGAAAAAAGACGCCCCTTGAAAAAGGGGCGTCTGTATAGAAGGGTTCACGAAATACACGGTTCGCTCCCAGCATTTTTTCATGCAGAAAGAGACCATCTCCTGAAAACATTTTTTCAGAAAACGGCTTGAATCGTGTCGTTTCGTTCTTCTCCCATCCGGACTTTACCGTCGGCCCTGGAATCTCACCAAGTCAGCCATGATGCGTACATCACAGGTCGCGGGCTCGTCGATCAATCGATCGCATCACCGCCGGTTGGGATTTTCACCCTACCCCGAAGAACTGGATTATTGAGTTATACAATTTTAGCCTAGCATATCTTTTTCAAGAAAACAAAGCGCAAATGCTTCTGTCTTGTCTCTTTTTTGATTTCGCTCCAGTTCTGTCACTCATCACCAATTCGTGATCGACTGCATCTCAAAAACGACCGGAGCACCTGATAGCAGTGCATCCAGTCGTCGTTTTCCGCTTATAAATATCCGTTCTTCCGGTCGTGGAATTCTTGAGCGATCGCCCCGCGCGTCCGTTCATCAGCGAGGACGCGAAGCGCTGTCCGAGCGAGGATTTTCGCCCCCGTGATCAATGCTTCATCTCCAGCTTCTGAACGAGCCGCTTCTTTGAATGCTTCCGTATGCGCGACGAGATCGTCCGGACCTATCTTGATATACGGATGGATCGTCGGAATGACTTGACTGATGTTACCGGCATCCGTCGAACCAAGACCCGGTCGTTCGTCTAAGTGGACCTTTTCACCAAGCGATTCTGCTTCTTCTTGGAACAGACGGTCGAACGTCCGGTTGAAGACGAGGTTATCGACTTCATTTTGGAAGGCGATGACGTCAAGTGTCGCCCCAGTCGCGAGTGCCGCGCCTTGGGCGACGGCTTTGACTTTTTCCGTGACGGCATTCAATCGTTCCCGTGTCGTCGCCCGGATGAAGAAACGTGCTTTTGCGTATTCCGGGATGATGTTCGGCGCATCACCTCCATGCGTGATGATTCCGTGAATCCGGACATCGTCCGGTAATTGCTGACGTAACGCATTGATTCCATTGAAGAGTTGAATGACAGCGTCAAGGGCGTTGATGCCTTCCTCTGGTGACGCCGCTGCGTGTGCCGGACGACCCGTAAAGGCAAAGTCGAGCGGATCGACCGCAAGGGAAGAACCCGTGATCCGTGTTTGTCCCGACGGATGGACCATCAAGGCCGCATCGATCCCTTCCAACAACTGATGTTTGACGAAACTGCCTTTCGCACTACCGTTCGGTCCACCTTCCTCGGCTGGTGTTCCAAGGACAACGACACTCCCGCCGACTTCATCGAGCACTTTACTGAGCGCGATCGCCGCTGCGACGCTCGTCGTGCCGATGATATTATGACCGCACGCGTGACCAATACCCGGCAACGCATCGTATTCAGCAAGAAAGGCAATCGTTGCGCCTGGTCGGTCGCTCGATTTCTTCGCGAAGAACGCGGTATCGTGCCCCGCGACGCCGAGTTCTACTGTAAAACCTTCCGCTGTTAGACGCTCCGCATGGAGCCGCGAAGCAAAGAATTCCTCGTTCCCGATTTCCGGCGTTGCATGAATCCGATGACTTGTCTCAAGATACGATTCCCGTTTTTGTTCGATGTCCTGTTCAATCGTCTCTACCCATGTCGTGCGTACTGGTGTCGTCATACTGTCCACTCTCCTTTTGAAATTATTCGCCGATATCGCTCAGTGGAACGAACGTCGGGATCGTACTGCCTTTATATTCTTTTTTGATGAAGGCCGCGACATCTTTTTGTTGATACAGCGATGCGATTTTTTTCAGTTCTTTTTTGTTCTTGTCTTCCGTCCGTGTCGCGATGATGTTGATGTATGGTTTTGCTGTCTCGTTCTCATGGACGATCGAGTCCTTGATCGGGTTGAAGCCAGCGTCAACGGCAATGCCATTGTTGATGATTGATGCCGCGACGTCCGGTAAGACGCGTGGCGTTTGCCCGGCGACGATCGGAACGATTTTTAGCTTTTTCGGATTCTCGACGATCTTATCGACCGAACCGTTGCCATCGAAGTCGTCCGGTAGCTTGATCAGACCTGCTTCTTGCAGTAACAAGAGGGCGCGTCCCATGTTCGTCGCTTCGTTCGGAACAGCGATTTTTCCGCCAGTTGGAATGTCTTTGACGTCCTTGTATTTATCCGAGTAAATCCCCATCGGTGCGATAACAGTCGTCGCAATCGGCGATAGCTTCAAATTATGTTCTTTCTTGAAAGCGTTGAAGTAGGAAATCGTCTGGAAGGCATTGGCGTCGATCTCGCCCTCAGCCAGTGCCATGTTCGGCTGGACATAATCGGAGAACTTGACGAGCTCGATTTTGATGCCCTCCTTTTCTGCTTTTTTCGCGACATAGTCCCAAACTTGTGTGTCTGAACCGCTGACACCGAGCTTGATCGTCTTTTCGTCTTCTCCTGATGCTGCGCACCCGGCAAATAAAATCGTCGTGAGTGTTGCTCCAATTGCTACTGTTTTTTTCATGGCTGAATCGCTCCCTTGATTAATGTCTTCTAATTTTTCGTGCGACGATGTTGCCTGTCGTCTGTAAGCCTTGGACTAAGATGACGAGAATCCCGACCGTGATGATCATGACTTTCGTGTCGAATCGTTGATAGCCATAGGTGATCGCTAAGTCACCGAGACCACCGCCTCCAATCGCACCTGCCATCGCTGACGCCCCGATCAAGCCGATCGTCGCGATCGTTAAGTTAAGGATGAGTGAACCGAGTGCTTCCGGTAGGAGGAAGCGGAAAATCGTTTGAAACGGTGTCGCGCCCATCGCTTCTGCTGCTTCAAGAACGCCTTTATCGACTTCGAGTAAAGAACTCTCGATCAGACGCGCCATGTATGGTGCAGCGTAAAAGACGAGCGGGACGATTGCGGCTTCTGTTCCGATCGATGTCTGAACGATCAAGCGCGTCAACGGGATGATCGCGACGAGTAAGATGATGAACGGAATCGAACGGAAAATATTGACGATACTGTTGAAGAACGTGAACAGCGGGACATTTTCAAGCAATGCTCCTTTTCGCGTGACGACAAGCAGGATACCGAGTGGTAAGCCGATCAAGGTCGAGAATAAGAGCGAAACGGATACCATCGTCATCGTCTGCAAAAATGCTGTCCAGATATCACTGTAATTAACTAGCATGAGCAAGTACCTCCTCGACCGTCACCTGTGCCTGATTGATGTAGTGTAACGCTCGTTTCACTTCAGTCGGCTCACCAATCAACTCGACGAGTAAGGTGCCGAACGGCGTATCCTGCAACTCCGTGATGCTACCGTGCAAGATGTTGACATCGACGTCAAAGCGTTTCGCAACTTGCGATAAGAGTGGCTGCCCGGTGTGATGTCCGAGGAAATGAATCTTATAGATCGGATTCGCATTCCGGGACTCGATCAACTGGCGAATCGATGCTGGAATCTCGTCGTGCATGACGGAGCGGACGAAGTTCTGTGCTGTCTCGGTCTGCGGGTTTGAAAAGACATCAAAGACCGTTCCTGACTCGATCAGTTTCCCAGCTTCAATGACAGCGACGCGGTCGCAAATTTCCCGAATGACGCCCATCTCGTGGGTGATCAAGAGAATCGTGATCCCGTACTCCGCATTGATACGTTTTAATAACTGGAGAATATGATGTGTCGTCTGGGGATCAAGCGCTGACGTCGCTTCGTCACACAAGAGGACGGAAGGTTGCGTCGCGAGTGCCCGGGCGATACCAACGCGCTGTTTCTGCCCACCCGACAATTGATCCGGATAATGATCCGCCTTGTCCGCGAGATCGACGAATTCGAGTAACTCCGTCACCCGGCGGCGAATTTCGTCTTTCTTGACGCCTGCGAGAACGAGTGGTTTCGCGACATTCGTAAAGACCGTGTTCGCATTCAATAGATTGAAGTGCTGAAAAATCATCCCGATCCGTTGTTTTGCTTGGCGCAATTTTTTCGGAGACAGTTGCGTTAAATCTTCTCCATCGACCGTCACCGTTCCTGACGTCGGTCGTTCTAATAGATTGACACAGCGGAGCAGTGAACTTTTTCCGGCACCGCTAAAGCCGATGACACCAAAGATTTCGCCTTTTTCGATTGTCAGGTCGACACCGTCAAGCGCTGCGATCGACTGATCTTTCGTGACGTACGTTTTTTTGACTTGATGAAATGCAATCATTCCGTTTTCCCCCTTCATTCAACAAAAAAGGTCCCTTCTTGAGAAACAAGAAGAGACCTGGATCCGCACAGTGGCAGAATCCACTCTACTCATCTCTCAGACATCTGTCTGATGGAATTGGCACAGTGCTCATAATGAGTCTGTTGCCGAGGTTTCGTAGGGCCAGTCCCTCCACCTCTCTGGATAAGTATTGCGGTATGAAATTCGTATGTGTGTTGTTGCGTTGTTGCTTATGTCGTAAAACTAATTTTTACATTACGGGTCGAAACTTTAAAAGTCAACCAACTTTGCAAAAATAATCCATTTGGCGCATATCGACGGATGATTAAGTTATGAATTAGCTTAATGAACGGATCATGATTCGTCAAGAACGATTTGACAAGTCATTTTCGAACGTGCTACCATCGTTTCAATGATTATTCCGACAATTCCAATATGATATTTATCAAGAGTGAACGAGAGACCTGGCTCTATGACTTCACGGCAACCTGCAATCTGTAAGGTGCTCCGACCAGCAAAGCGCGGCTTTGGATGATACGGTGAAAAACTCGTGGGCGTCCAAGCAGTGACGTCGACGAGTTTTTTTCATGAATGGAGGAAAAATAGTAATGATGAACTATCCTGTACTGACTGGTGCTGAAGCGTTTTATTTTCAAGGTGGATCGATCGGCATTCTAATCTGTCATGGGTTTAATGCAACACCGCAAAGTGTCCGAGACGTCGGTGAGGCATTCGCTGCTGAAGGTTTTACCGTCTATGCCCCGCGCTTACGTGGACATGGAACGAACGTCCGCGAGTTTGAACAATCGACTGCTCGATGTTGGAAGCAAAGCCTGCAAGACGGCTATGAACGTTTACAAGAAACATGCGATCAAGTCTTCGTCATCGGTCAATCGATGGGTGCGACGCTTGCACTGTCACTCGCCGCTGACGGCATTCCGTTTGCCGGCATCATTACGATCAATGCCGCACTCTCCGTTCCTTCTTACGAAGCACTTTCGTTCGAGGACGGTCCAGAGTATTTACCAGAAGGGGCACCGGACATCAAACGGTCTGCTTTCGAAATCATCTATGACCTCGTTCCAAGTCGTTGTGCGTTCGAACTCGTCCGTCTGATGGATGAGACGAAAGGACGCCTCGGATCGATCCTTCTGCCGACATTAATTCTCTACTCGGCGACCGATCACGTCGTCCCGCCGTCGAGCTCGGATTATCTGCATCAGCACATCGGAACGAATGATAAACGAAGCTACTGTTTACTGAACTCGTACCACGTCGCGACCCTCGATCATGATCAGGATTTGATCGTTCGTGAGACGATCCGTTTTATCGAACGCTCAAGCCGGTTCTCACAGGAAACGGGATAATAAAAAAACAGCTATTCACTTAGAAGCGAATAGCTGTTACATCAAAGGACGACCGCGACCGGTTCGTCTTTTTTAATTTTCTTGGTGCTGCACCGATTGGAGCGGCTTCGGTTTTCCAGGCACCTCATGGCAATGGCGGCACCGTGGCTCATATGATTCTGAAGCGCCAACTAGGATGATCGGATCATCGTAGTTCGCTGGTTTTCCATCAATCAACCGTTGTGTCCGGGAAGCCGGATCACCACATGAAAGACAGATGGCTTGCAGCTTCGTTACGAATTCTGCGCGCGCCAGTAATTCCGGCATCTTGCCAAATGGCTCTGCCCGGAAATCTTGATCAAGGCCTGCACAAATGACGCGTTTTCCGTCTTGTGCAAGTGCTTCGATGACTTGTACGATCTCATCATCAAAGAATTGAACTTCATCGATTCCAACGATTTGTGTTTCCTCTGCTACTGCTGCGTAGAGATCGCGACTCGTCGCCATCGGAATCGCCACGACGGAGTTGCCGATATGAGAGACGACATGCTCTTCATGGTACCGGTCGTCGATTGCCGGCTTGAATACTTGAACGGGCAGTTTGCCGTACTGCGCCCGTCTGACACGACGAATCAACTCTTCCGATTTCCCGGAAAACATACTGCCACAAATTACTTCGATCCAGCCGTACTGATTTATTACATGCATCATCGTCCGACACCGTCCTCTAAAAATAGTCACTTTAACGAGTATAGCCCGAAACGGTATCGAGAAAAAGGGTTGACTTCCGGAAATCAAAATTCATTTTTTCTTTACCTAGAATTTTTGTCCTTTCATTCCAACCGTCCCCTATTTCCTGTACACTGAAGAAGAAGACTCTCACGAAAGAAGGTGTCCCCGATTCATCATCTCTTACATGACATCCTGCACCAATATGGTGCCCTTGGTCTCTCCGTCCTTCTCGCAGGTGGTATCGTGGGATTGCCGGTTCCTGATGAGACCCTGCTCGTCCTGTCCGGTTTTTGGATGCATCAAGGCAATCTACCACTCGTCGGTACGATTCTCGCTGCTTACGCCGGCAGTTGTATCGGGATGACGATCAGCTATTTACTCGGATTAAAACTCGGTATGCCACTATTACACCGCGTCGGACCGAAAATGCGTATCTCAGAAAAACATATTCTTTCCGCTGAAGCCGGATTTCGTCGTTACGGGAAATCGGTCTTGATCATCGGTTACTACATACCTGGTCTCCGCCAACTCTCTGCCTTTTTTGCAGGTGTCTCGAAAATGCCGTTTCGCGTGTTTGCGAGTTATGCGTATACAGGTGCGTTGATTTGGATCAGCGTGTTTTTAGGCGCCGGCTACTTCGTCGGTCGTCATCTCTCGTTCCACAAAGTCATGGACTATATCTTGGCACATCCGGAAGTCATGCCGTATTTAATCGGGATTGCCGGTGGAATCGCCTTCTCCTTCGTCTTGAAGACGTATCTCGCGTATCGTTCACAATTCAGTCTATACAAAAACAGCCTGCTTCCATAATGGAGGCAGGCTGTTTTTTTAAGAACCGACAAGTGATTACTTGCGGCCGTATTTTTTGTTGAAGCGATCGACACGACCATCTGCCGCGTTGAACTTTTGACGACCTGTGTAGAATGGGTGCGAGTCTGAAGACACATCCACACGGATGAGTGGGTACTCGTTACCATCTTCCCAAGTGATCGTTTCGTTCGAAGAACGAGTAGAACCGCTTAAGAATTTGTACTCAGTCGTTGAATCCATAAATACTACTTTGTTGTAGTTAGGGTGAATTCCTTGTTTCATGGTTGATTTCTCTCCTTCCGCCCTGGTTCATTTGCTGAGCCAGAGTAAGTTACCTTCCTATACTAAACGATTTTTTTACGCGTCGCAATAGTTATTTTTCCGTCGTCGTTTCCTTCTTGACGGTACGCGGTTTAGCCGGTGCGCGTCGGACCGTCTTCTTCTTTTCTTTCTCGAGTTCAACGAAAAATTCTTCATTATTTTTCGTATCGCGAATCTTACGCAGGAACGTATCGACGAACTCGTTCGACTCATTCATCGTCCGGCGAATCGTCCAAAGCGCATCGAGTTGCTCTTTTGGAAGCAAGAGTTCTTCCTTCCGTGTACCGGACTTCCGAATGTCAATCGCTGGGAAGATCCGACGCTCTGACAGCTTACGATCAAGATGCAACTCCATGTTGCCCGTCCCTTTGAACTCCTCATAGATGACGTCATCCATGCGTGATCCTGTCTCAACGAGTGCTGTCGCAAGAATCGTTAAACTACCACCGTGTTCGATGTTTCGCGCTGCCCCAAAGAATCGTTTTGGCTTATGGAACGCAGCCGGGTCGATCCCCCCTGAGAGCGTCCGACCGCTTTGCGGTACCGTTAAGTTATAGGCACGTGTCAGACGCGTGATCGAATCCATCAGGATGACGACATCCTTCTTATGTTCGACGAGTCGCATCGCCCGCTCGAGGACAAGCTCAGAAATCCGGACGTGGTTGTCTGGTGTTTCGTCAAACGTCGAGCTGACAACGTCTGCTCCTGGAACCGAGCGCTCAATATCTGTTACTTCCTCAGGACGCTCATCAATCAAGAGAATGATCAGTTCGACATCCGGATGATTCTCCTGAATCGAGTTTGCGATTTCTTTGAGGAGTGATGTCTTCCCTGCTTTTGGCGGTGCGACGATCAAACCACGTTGACCAAACCCAACCGGTGCGATCATATCCATGACACGCACAGATAGATGGCGTGGTTCTGTCTCAAGTCGCATTAGACGATCCGGATAGATCGGTGTCAGTGCCGGGAAAAATAAACGGTTACGGGCAGTATCTGGTGCTTCACCGTTGACGGCTTCCACGCTAAGTAATCCTTGGAATCGTTCGTTTTCCTTCGGTGGACGGACTTTACCTGTGACGACATCACCATTACGTAGATTAAAGCGTCGGATTTGAGATGCTGCGATATAAATATCTTCAGAGGATTGGGAATAATTGATAGGACGAAGGAAGCCAAAGCCACCATCGTTTTGCATTTGTGGGTTGCCAGGGATGACTTCGAGTACCCCTTCGAGGAAATAAAGACCAGTCGATTCAGCCTGTGCTTTTAAAATCTTGAACATCAACTCGCGTTTACGGGCTTCCCGGTATTGTGGGACATTCTTCGTCTTTGCGATTTCATAGAGTTCTTTTAATGTCAGTTGGCTCAATTGAGCCAGTGTATAGGAACGTTCTGGTTTATCTTTTTTATCAGTTGTTGGCATGTTCTTCACCTATTCTTTATAAATTCAACTGCATTCAGCATACTTCCATACATACATCAGGAGGTATGTAATTTTATTCGTGAACTAAAGGTATCATATTTTTTTGAATTCGTCGTTAACAATCCTCTGCGTTTCTTACTTTGTAATATTCAAGGATATTATTTCAGTTATGTTACAAAAGCATCTGTTTTGTCTTCTAACTGAAAAAACGTTTTCAAGTGTGCTCGTGCTAAGATATTCCTGCAGACAAAATTCTTACACAGTTGTAAGGTAGACTGCTTAATCACACACTTAATGATTTCATCATATAACTTACGGACGCAACACACTACATTTAAACGGAGGAATTCTTAACATGAAACGTTTTCTAGCATCGATCGCGACGGCAGCCTTAGTGGTTTCAGGTTTTACATCAGTGGGTACAGGTAAAGTTGAAGCAGCGACAGTCACGAAAGTCAAGATCACGGACAACGGTCTTCGTGTTCGGACAGCACCTTCTACGAAAGCAAGCATCGTCGGGAAAGTCAACGCTGGTCAAGTCTTTACATACAAAGGCAAATCAGGCAGCTGGACAAAAATCTCATACGGCGGTAAAACACGCTATGTCTACTCACAGTACACAAAGACATACAAATCATCTTCTAGCGCTAAAAAATCAACAAGCTCTTCTTCTAAACGGACGAAAATCCTGAACGAAGCAGCAAAACATAAAGGTACACCTTATGTATGGGGCGGAACAACGACTCGTGGATTCGACTGCTCTGGTTTCACAAGCTACGTGTACAAGAAAGCGGCTGGTAAAACATTGCCACGTACGTCTTCTTCACAATATTCTTCTTCTAAGAAAGTCAGCGTTTCAAAAGTACAACCAGGAGATCTTGTCTTCTTCTCACACGGTAGCGGCATTCAGCACGTTGGGATCGCAACAAGCAAGTCAAGCATGGTCAACTCAGAAACAGGTGGCGTTAAATACTCAAGCTTCAAATCAGGGTACTGGGGTTCACGCCTTGTCGGCGCAGGATCTTACCTATAATTCATCATCTCAAAGCGGTTGAGCATTGGCTCGATCGCTTTTTTTATCTCATTCATAAGGAGGAAACAAGATGCATGTCTTAATCACAGGTGCTTCAAGAGGTCTTGGTCGTGAATTCGCTTATCTGCATGCCAAGCAAGGGGATCACGTCCTGCTCGTCGGACGCGATGCGACAGCGCTCTTCGAGACGAAGTTCCATGTCGAGCGACTCGGGGGAACGGCAACCGTCTTTCCGTATGACTTAACGCAGCGGACGCATCGTCTGGCACTGTTTCGGGCAACGGAACAGATTCCGGTCGACTGCGTCATCAACAATGCTGGAATCGGTGTCTTCGGTTCCTTCCTTGAGACCTCGTTTGAAGACGAGTCCCGGATGATTGCTTTAAACATCGAAGCGTTGACACACGTGACGAAGATCTATGCCTCACGGATGAAAGAACAGGGAATCAAAGGACGTATCGTCCATCTCGCGTCAACGGCTGCATTTGAAGGCGGACCATGGCTGAGTGTCTATTACGCGACAAAAGCCTATGTCCTTCATTTCTCGGAAGGCTTGACAGAAGAGCTCGCAGTAGACGGGATTCAAGTGAGCGTCGTCTGTCCGGGCGCGACCCATACCGGCTTCGAATCGGCAGCAAATCTTGATCAATCACGCTTGTTCTTGCGACCAGGCGTCATGGATGCTCCGACGGTTGCGCGCATCGCCTACCGTGGCTATATGAAAGGGAAAACATTCATCGTGCCTGGCTTCGGCAATGCCTGGTATATCTTTTCAACCCGTTTTCTACCGCGTCGGTACGTCACCCGACAAGCAGGAGAAGTCCAGCGTCCGCGGTGATAGTTATAATGTTGATTATTTCAATATTTATGACGTTCATCCTCAACTCCTACAGGAAAAGGAAACGGGTTCAACGTTTCCGTCAGGGTAAGGTAAGACCCAGCATTTCGCATAAGTTGCGAGATGTCGCGGCTTACCTCCCGCCTGAGGAAAGTGAGGATATGAACGTTATCAGTTTTAAACATCATCAAAAAAGAGTTGGCATTCCGGAAATCATCCGCAACGCCAACTCTTTTTATGTGGATTCAGACGTCCTGTTTGAGGAGTCGTCCTGTTTTACTTAATGACAAGCTTAGGTTTCTTCTTGAACGAGTGGATACCCTCGACAAAACGAACCGTTCCTGATTTCGCACGCATGACGACAGAGTGCGTCTGACCGCCTTGCGCCGTGAACTGGACACCTTTCATCAATTCGCTGTCCGTGACGCCTGTCGCAGCAAAGATACAGTCGTCTCCTGCGACGAGATCATCCATCATGAGGATCTTCGACGGATCCTCAATGCCCATCTTCTTGCAACGCTCAATCTCAGCCTCGTCTGCCGGTAACAAACGTCCTTGGAGCTCACCACCGAGACATTTCAAGGCAACGGCAGCAAGAACGCCTTCCGGTGCTCCACCTGAACCGAGCAAGATATCAATCCCTGTATGCGGGAACGCCGTGTTGATCGCACCAGCAACGTCACCGTCACCGATCAAGCGAATCCGTGCCCCTGTTGCCCGAATCCGTTGAATGATCTCTTCGTGACGTTCCCGATCCAGGATCGAGACGACGACGTCTTCGATTTCCTTGTTTTTCGCCTTCGCGACGGCCGCGATGTTTTCTTCGATCGTCGCATCCAGACTGATGTGTCCTGCCGCTTCCGGACCAACTGCGATCTTATCCATGTACATGTCCGGTGCATGGAGTAAATCTCCTGCATCCGCGACCGCGAGGACAGCAAGCGCGCCCCATGTTCCTTTTGCGACGATGTTCGTTCCTTCAAGCGGATCGACAGCGACGTCGAGTCGTGGTCCATACCCATTTCCTAGCTTTTCTCCAATGTAAAGCATCGGTGCTTCATCCATCTCGCCTTCCCCGATGACGACGGTTCCTTTCATCGGAATCGTATCGAAGACGTCACGCATAGCGCTTGTTGCCGCATCATCCGCTTCGTTCTTCAATCCTTTTCCCATCCAACGCGCAGAGGCAAGCGCTGCTGCCTCCGTGACGCGTACAAGTTCCATTGATAGACTTCTCTCCATGTGTATGTCCCCTCTCCCTTGTTACAAATCGGTCAAATCGTTTCACGCCATACGAGGGCGCCCAGTTCCTTCAACTTCTGATCAAATCGTTCGTAACTCTGGTCAAGCACTTCTGCGTGGTGCAACGTCGTCTCCCCTGAAGCGAGAAGTCCCGCCAAGACAAGTGCTGCGCCACCGCGTGGGTCCGGTGCCTCGATTTCCGTACCAAGTAAGGTTTCTCCACCACGAATGATGATTGAGGCGTCTTCATGCGTGATTCGAGCATTCAAGCGTCGTAACTCCTGCACGTGCCGGAAACGTTGCGGGTACAACTTATCGACGACGATACTCGCTCCCTTCGCTTGCAACAACGCTGCCGAGATGACAGGCTGTAAGTCGCTCGGGAATCCACCGTAGTGGAAAACACGAATATCGACCGGCTTCGCCTCCTGAAACGTCGCCGTGACGGAATCATCCGTTACTTCAATCAACGCACCGTACCGTTCGAGTTTTTGGATGACGCTCTCGAGATGAAGCGGAATGACGTTATCGACGGTGACGCGTCCAAGTGCCGCCCCCATCGTCAAGAACGTTCCTGCCTCCATGCGGTCCGGAATCAAGGTATGCCGGCAACCACTTAGTTGCGATACGCCCTTGATTCGAATCTCGTCCGTTCCTGCCCCTTTGACGCTTGCCCCCATGTTCGTCAACATCGTACTGACGTCGATGACTTCCGGGTCATAGGCAGCGTTTTCGATGACAGTCGTTCCTTCAGCGAAGACAGCGACGAGTAACGCACTGATCGTCGCTCCGAAAGACGGAAGATCGAGGTAAATCCGGTTGCCGACGAGACGATCGACGCGCATGTAATGGACGCCTTGCTCGTTACGTACAGAAACACCGAGACGCTCTAGTGCTTTGATGTGTAAATCGATCGGTCGTGGTCCGATGGCATAACCTCCAGGCAGACCGACGACTCCTTGTTTGAATCTGGCTGCCAGAACGCTCATGAGGTAGATCGATCCGCGTAACTTGCGCGTCTCCGCACCAGTCAACGGCATCGATTCGACCCGGCTTGGATCAATCGTCACCATATCGCCTTGACGTGTCACGACCGCGCCGAGCGTCTCCAAAATCTCGATCATCGTCGCGACGTCGCCAATCTCCGGCACGCCTTCCAGAACGACCGTCTGATCCGTCAGGAGGGCTGCAGCAAGACACGGGATGGCGCTTTGCTTCGAACCACTGATTGATACGGTTCCTTCCAGGCGTTGTTGCCCTACGATATGCAAAATGTCCACGTTCCATCAACCTTTCTCTTCGCTACGATTATTGCTGCGTTTTTTCCCAGTCGGCGAGGAACTTTTCAATTCCTTGCGTCGTGAGTGGGTGGTGTGTGAGTGACTCGATGACCGAGAATGGAATCGTCGCGATGTCTGCGCCCGCAAGAGCAGCGTTCGTCACGTGAACCGGATTTCGGACCGACGCCGCGATGATTTGTGTCGGAATATCGTGTACGACGAAAATTTGAGCAATCGTCTCGACGAGCCCCATTCCATCTTGTCCGATATCATCTAGACGACCGAGGAATGGTGATACGTATGTCGCACCAGCACGGGCTGCGAGTAATGCTTGGTTCGGGTTGAAGATCAATGTGACGTTCGTCGTGATCTTCTCTTTTGAAAGTGCTGCGACTGCCTCGAGTCCGGCCGGAGTCATTGGAACCTTAACCGTAATGTTCGGTGCGATCTGGGCAAGTTCCTTCCCTTCGCGAATCATTCCTTCTGCATCAAGCGCGATGACTTCAGCGCTGACAGAGACGTCCCCGACGATTTCACAAATTTCACGAAGTCGTGTATGGAAATCGACGCCTTCCTTAGCGACGAGCGACGGATTCGTCGTGACACCATCTAAAATCCCCATTTTATGTGCTTTCTTGATGTCCTCTACGTTTGCTGTGTCAATGAAAAATCTCATCTTTCTCGTTCCCCTTTCATCCCTTGAAATCGCTTACGACTCTATTATAGGTTTTTTTCACGAGAAGTCCTACTGTTTTCCATTGAATACACGTTCACATGATATGAAAAAAGCACGGTAGACCGAAGTCTACCGCACTTTAAAGAGGAGTCGATTAAGCTTTGTTGCTTGAACCGAACTCACGCATCTTACCGATGACAGTTTGTTTGATTGCTTCACGACCTGGTGCGATGAATACGCGTGGGTCATATGCTTCTGGTTTCTCAGCCAACACTTCACGAACGACTTTCGCGAATGAGATTTGGTTCTCTGTGTTAACGTTGATTTTTGAAGTTCCGAGTGAGATCGCTTTTTCGATGTCGTGTGTCGGAATTCCAGTTCCACCGTGAAGAACGAGTGGGAGGTTTGTAGCATCACGGATTTCTTCCATCTCTTTGAATCCGAGGTTTGGTTCACCTTTGTATGGTCCGTGAACAGAACCGAGTGCAGGCGCAAGCGTGTCGATTCCAGTTTCTTTGACGATGCGTACACACTCGTCAAGTTTCGCGTACATGACATCACCGATGACGTCGTCTTCTTGTCCGCCAACTGTACCAACTTCTGCTTCTACTGAAACGCCTTTAGCGTGAGCGTATTCAACGACTGCTTTAGTTGTTTCGATGTTTGTGTCGATCGGGCTGTGCGAATCATCGATCATGACAGATGTAAATCCAGCGTCGATCGCTTCTTTACATTTTTCAACGCTCGAACCGTGGTCGAGGTGGATTGCGACTGGAACTGTGATTTTCATGTCGTGTACGAGACCTTCAACCATTTTCACGACAGTGTAGAATCCGCCCATGTGGCGTGCTGCACCTTCAGATACTCCAAGGATGACTGGTGACTGCTCTTCTTGAGCCGCACCGAGAATCGCTTGTGTCCACTCGAGGTTGTTGATGTTGAATTGACCTACTGCATACTTACCTTCGAGAGCTTTGTTTAACATGTCTGTCATAGATACTAATGGCATAATGACATCCTCCTCTGTTTTGATCGCTGCTTACACGAACTCGTGCAATTTCAGACTGATTATAACATACTGATTCATCGGAACGTACAGCATTTCGCTCGGTTTTTTGGTTTGTGACGGCGACGTGAAAGATTAACCGCTTACATCGTGAGAAATTTGCACAGTCACTTCTTTTTTTAATTCAAAGATGTCAAATGGCTTCCCGAAGAAGGCGACGACCCCTAATCGTTTCGCTTCTTCCATCGCTTCTTTTTCACCGAGTGCCGTCATTAAGATCGTCCGGACACGTCGTCCGATCCGGTCCTGATGACGCAATACCTCGATCCCGGTCCGCCCCGGCATGTTGACATCCATCAACAATAGATCGTATGCCGTTTCCTGTAAGTAGACGATCGCTTCCTCTCCATCGACGGCGACGTCCGTTTCATACCCTTCTGCCCGGAACAATTGTGCAAGCAAGTTCCGGATTCCCGGCTCATCCTCGACGATCAACAATCTGCCTTTCATCTTTGCCACTCCCCCTCTAGTTATTTCCATTCTACACTAAAGCAAAACTTGCTTTATACTGTCCTTGAGAGAAACATAGAAAGGATGAAGAAAAATGATGAAAATCTTAGCTACACAGTTCAACGGAAAATTGCAAACGCTCGCAAAACAGGAAGACGAACTATTCGATGTCGTCCGTCTACTCGCACAGGCGCTCGTCGGAGAAGGTACGGTCTATGTCGACGCTTATGGTGAATGTGAAGGACTCTATCCGATGCTCTCAGAAGGACCGGACCAGATGAAACGCGTTACGAAGATCAAGGATCGAAAGACCTTGCATGCTGTCGATCGTGTCTTGATCTTCACGCCGGATACGGAGCGCTCGGATCTCCTCGCTTCTCTTGCTCGTTACGACGCATGGCATACGCCTTATGCGATCGTCACACTCAGTGACGTGACGGAAACGCTCGAGCGTTCGATTGCTCCGCTCGCATTGAAGTTCAATAAAGGACTGCTTCCGGCAGAGGACGGTTCACGTCACGGACTGCCAAGTCTTGCCCTTTGCGCGTTCCTCTTGACGCATATCTTGACGCAACTACAAGAGATGACGGAAGAGTGGGATTGACGTTTTTCTTCTATAATATAAAGCTCACTAGATACGTGTCCGCGTCTCACTAAGCTTACGATCTTCATTGAATCAAAGTGAAACCGTTCATGACCGGTATACAAAAAGGAAGCGCCATTCGCGCTTCCTTTTTTTTGATCATGCCGAAGCATGTTCTTCTTGTGCTTTTAGTTCTTCGCCGTAAGACAGCTGATCCTGCATGCGGACGAACGGTAGATAGATCGCGACCGACATCGCAATCGTCGCCAGCTGGAGCAAGGCACCCTGCCAGCCGCTGATCAAGAAACCAGAGATGACGGGTGGTGTCGTCCATGGTACTTGAAGCGCATTAAATGGTTCGACCCAACCCCAGAGGATCGAGAAGTAGACCATGAAGGATGCAATCGCTGGTACGATGACGAACGGAACGAACATGATCGGGTTGAAGACGATCGGCATCCCGAAGATGACCGGTTCGTTGATGTTGAACAAACTTGGCGCAAGTGAGAGCTTCCCGAGTTGCTTCAAGTGAGCCGAGCGAGCAACGATCAATGTCGCGATGATGAATCCGACCGTAATTCCTGTTCCACCGAGCTTCGTAAAGACATCGAGGAACTGAATAGTAACGATCTTCGCGTTGTCACCGACGACAAGTTCTTTCCCGGAGTCGATGATCGCTTGGTTTTGTAAAGCGTTCGCTGTCAGCAACGGTCCCATGATTCCCATGATGATCGCTGCGCCATGAATCCCGCACCACCACATGACAGACATCAAGATCATGATCAAGACTGCTCCTGCGAGGGTATCCGTCAAGTTCTGAATCGGTGCTTGCAAGACATCGTAAACGACTTCTGTGAACGTCCGGTCAGCGAATGCTTGGAAGACAGCAAACGTGACGACAGACAACGTGATGATCGCGAGTCCCGGAATAAGTGCCGAGAACGAGTTTGAAACGCCCGGCGGTACACCGTCTGGCATTTTGATCCGGATGCCTCGCTTGATGAACTGCGAGTAGATGAAACCGACGACGAGTCCGACGACGATCGAGGCAAGGACCCCTTGTCCGCCCGTCCATACTTTCGGTACGACACCCGTGACGACTTCCCCTGACTTCGACAAAACGGATGATTGTGTAATGATCAAGAAGGCGATGATTCCGAGAATTCCGGCTGGAACCCCTTCAATCTTCTCGTTTTTTACATAGGAGTAGGCAATACCGAAAACACCGATCAATGCGAGGATATCAAACGTTGCACCGACGACCTGTGTGAGCGGTAATGTCCAGTCGGCACCGAATAGGCCCGTCATGAACTTCTCCCAGCCTGGGATTGGTAACGCGAGAATCAGTAGGAATAACGAGCCGATGATCGTCATCGGCATCGTTAAGATGAAGCCGTCCTTGATCGCAAGGACAGGCTTGGCGTTCGCGAATCGTGCGAAGGCAGGAGTGACTTTTTCAAATACGGTTTCTAATCGGTTCATTCCGACTCCTCCTTATAGTTCAGCAGCACGTGTCGCGATGATTTCCTGGTACCAATGGAACGACTGTTTCTTCTTCCGTGCCAGACCATTCGCATGATCGACATAGATGAATCCGTACTGCTTTTTATATCCGTTCAACCAGCTGAGTAGGTCGATGACGGACCATGCATAATAACCAGAGACATTGATGCCCTCTTCGACAGCACGCTTGACGGCGCGAAGATGACTTTCGATGTACTCGATTCGTGGTGTATCCATGATTTCTTCGCCGACGATCGGATCCTCGTCACCGAGACCGTTCTCTGTGATGTAGATTTTGATATCGCCGTATCGTGCTTGGAGCATCCGCATTCCTTCAAGGAAGGCATCCGGTGCGATTTCCCAGCCCCACTTCGTGTAGACTTTATCGTCCATCAAGACTGTCTTATAGACGCCATCGAACGATGGGTTCCCAGGACGTCCGGTTGAGTTTTCGCGGCCACCTGCCATGACGAGCGCCGAATCATTCTTCATGACACGTTGTGGACAATAGTAGTTCAGTCCGATGAAGTCGTTCAACGGTGCTGTCCGTTTCAAGAGATCGAGCTCTTCTTCTGTCCATTCCGGTAACAAGCCCTGCTTTTCTAAATCTTTCACGACATATGCTGGGTACTCCCCCTTTAAAATCGGATCATAGAACCAGTGTGTCGCGTATTCATTCGCATGTACTTCGGCCTGTTTGTTCTCTGGCGCTTCATCGATGCTGAATGCCGGGTTGAAGACGTGGGTGATCCCGATTTCTCCTTCATATCCCGCTTCCTTGAACGCTTCGACTGCGCGAGCGTGAGCGACGAAGACGTTGTGCGTCGTTTGGAAGTACGCTTTTGCATCGCCTGTGATGCCGGGTGGGTGTGCGCCCGTCAAGTAGCCGAGCGAACAGAAAATGACCGTCTCGTTGAAGGTAATCCAGTTGCGGACACGATCGCCGAACGCTTCGAAACAAGTCTTCGCAAAACGCACGAAGGCATCTGCTGTTTCAGGACTACGCCAGCCGCCTTGTTCTTCAAGGACTTGTGGTAAATCCCAGTGATAGAGTGTCACGAACGGGACGATCCCGTGCTTAAGGCACTCATCGATCACGTTGTTATAGAACTCAAGTCCTTTTTCATTCACTTCACCTGTGCCGTTCGGGAAGATGCGTGGCCATGAGATCGAGAAGCGATACGATTCAAGACCCATCTCGGCCATCAGACCGATATCTTCTTTGTAACGGTGGTAATGATCGATTGCGACATCCCCGTTCGTCGCTTCAAACGTCTTTCCAGGAATCTTCGAGAAGACATCCCAGTTCGAGACGCCTTTTCCGTCTACGTTCCAAGCACCCTCTACTTGATAAGAAGCAGAAGCAGCGCCGAATAGAAAATCTTTTGGCATTTTCATCATCTTCACCTCTTATTTGTTTGCGAGTTTGATTGCTTGGTCGAGTACTTTCGTTCCGTTCATCATGCCGTAATCAATCGTGTTGATGACATCGATTGGCACACCTTTTGGTTCACAAATCTGTTTCCCTTTTGAAAGAAGGTACTTCACCTGTGGTCCGAGGAGAGCGACATCGAGTTCGTTGACGTACGTTTCCATCTCTGATTCCGGATATGCTGCGATGTCTGCTTCTAAGCCGCGCTCCGAGGCAACCGCTTTCATTTTTTCTACTAACATACTCGTCGACATACCTGCCGCACAAAAGAGTCCGATTTTCATCATTATTGATCCATTCCCTTCAATTGGTTGATTTCGTTTTGCATGTTCATCATATATCCGAGCATTTCATTGACGAGGATCGTGTTCATGAGGTGATCCTGCGCGTGTACCATCAGGACGCCAACCGCCGCTGTCTTACCTTGTGCTTCAAGTGTGACGAACTTCGTCTGAATGCTATGCGCATCCTTGAGTGTCGCGTCACCTGCTGCAACAGCCGCTTGTGCCTCTTCGACTTTACCTTCTTGCATCAGTAACATCGCTTGGTGGTAGCTTGCTTTGGCGTCGCCCGACAAGGCGATCAATCCAAAAATATCTTCCGGGGTAATTTCAATCGTTTCAGAAGTCATGCTGTCTCTCCTTTGTTGTATGGATAACTTAAATTCATAGGTACAAATTATACAGTTCGATAATAGCATGCGCTTTCATAACGTGTAAACCCTTTCTTTTTAAAAAATTTAAATAAAAAAACACACGAAATTTGCTTCGTGTGTTTCCTTCTTATTTAATATTCGAGACCTTCAGCATCTTCACGTGGCGGAAATGATGCGTCGCCCGCGAGACGTCGAAGATTTTCCCATTCGTCAAATAGACCGTATTATCGACGAGTAAGGATGGATCGTTCTCTTTTAATCCAAGCAACTCGGCGTCACTGCTATTCAAGTAATCGGCATAGATGACGCGATCCGCAAATCCGATCGACAGATTTTGATCGTTGCGTAAATACGTATAGATCGATTTTTGAACGATGTTCTCATCGAGATACATGACGAGATTTTTCCGGAAATAGGACGCTTCGATCGAAAACGGGTGATCATCGACGAGACGCAGTCGTTTGACGTAATAGACCGGTGTACCGACCGGACATTTCATGCGTTCTGCGACTTCTTCGTCTGCCTTCGTCTGTTCGAAAGCGAGAACGCGCGTCTCGACCTTCCGTCCACTGAAGTCGCTCGTCAATCCTTGTAGCTTTTCGAGATTAACGTAATCACTCTTATAATGATCGCGGACGAAGACACCGCTCCCTTGTACTTGGTAAACGTATCCTTTATTGACGAGAATCTCGATCGCCTTCCGGATCGTGTTCCGGCTGACATCGAATTTTTGGGCGTATTCGTCTTCCGTCAACAGTTTATTCGTATGTTGATAGACGTGCTCATTGATCTCGATCTCGATTTGTTCAGCGACATGTTTATACTTCGGAATCAATGATATTCCCCCCTCTATCTAAAATTTGTAGGAATGAATCCGCTACCATTATAGCAGATATGTATTTTGGCGATAGGAATAAATGAAAATAAACCCGTCTTCTTGAAGAAGACAGGTTTATTTGGATACGACTTACTCTCCGAGTGATGCTTGGATGAAGTCATGGAAGAGCGCTTGTGGGCGTTCTGGACGTGAGATCAATTCTGGGTGGAATTGACACGCGACGAACCATTTGTGTTCTGGAATTTCGATGATCTCAACGAGACGACCGTCTGGACTCGTACCTGAGAAGACCATGCCGTTTGCTTCGAACTGCTCACGGAACTCGTTACCGAACTCATAACGGTGACGGTGACGTTCGTAGACGAGCTCGCTTGAATACGCGGCACGTGCTTTCGTTCCGTCTTCGAGTTTACATGGGTAAAGTCCGAGACGGAGCGTACCACCGAGATCCTCGATGTCTTTTTGTTCTGGCAACAAGTCGATGATCGGGTATGGTGTCGCTGGGTCGATTTCCGCTGAGTGTGCGCCTTCAAGGTTGAGGACGTTACGTGCGAATTCGACTGTCGCGAGTTGCATCCCGAGACAGATACCGAAGAACGGTACGTTGTTTTCACGGGCGAAACGTGTCGCTTCGATTTTTCCTTCGATACCGCGTTCTCCAAATCCACCAGGAACGAGGATACCGTCTGCCGAACCAAGCAATTCGTTGACGTTTTCACGCGTCACGTCTTCTGCGTTGATCCAGTCGATTTCGATGTCACTGTTGAAGGCGAATCCAGCATGTTTCAATGCTTCTGCGACCGAGATGTACGCATCACGCAATTCGACGTATTTCCCGACGAGTGCAATCTTCGTAGTTTTCTCGAGGTGCGTCACTGTGTGGACGAGTTGTTTCCAAGCCGTCATGTCAGCAGCTGGTGTATCGAACTTGAAGTAGTCACAGACGAGTTGGTCCATGCCTTGGCGTTGTAAGTTGAGTGGTACTTCATAGAGTGTCGATGCATCTTGTGCTTCGATGACTGCTTCCGGACGTGTGTCACAGAAGAGAGCGATTTTATCTTTCATCTCTTGTGGGACTGGGTGCTCCGCACGTAAGACGATGATGTCTGGTTGAATACCGTAGCTACGGAGTTCTTTGACACTGTGTTGTGTCGGTTTCGTCTTGAGCTCACCTGCTGCTGCAAGATACGGAACGAGCGTACAGTGAACGTACATGACGTTTTCTTTCCCGATATCGTTTTTCACCTGACGAATGGCTTCAATGAACGGAAGCGATTCGATATCCCCTACTGTTCCACCAATCTCTGTGATGACGACGTCAGCGCCCGTTTCTTTTCCAGCACGGAAGACGCGATCCTTGATTTCGTTCGTGATGTGCGGAATGACTTGGACCGTTCCACCGTTGTAGTCGCCACGGCGTTCCTTCTTGAGGATCGTCGAGTAGATACGTCCAGACGTGACGTTCGCGTTCTGGCTCAAGTTGATGTCGATGAAACGCTCGTAGTGACCAAGGTCAAGGTCTGTCTCTGCGCCATCATCCGTAACGAATACTTCCCCGTGTTGATACGGGCTCATCGTACCCGGGTCGATGTTGATGTACGGGTCGAATTTTTGGATCGTGACATTGAGGCCACGGTTTTTCAAGAGACGAGCGAGCGATGCAGCGGTGATCCCTTTACCGAGTGACGATACGACGCCACCTGTTACGAAAATATACTTTGTCATGTTAAATATTGCTCCCTTCTCTAATTCACATCTCAACAATACAGAGGTGGTAAAAACAAAAAAGCAAAAGTGCCCCCATTGGAATAGGAGACACTTTTGCTGAAATAAGCACGTTGCTTAAAGAAGCCCATGACTAACTTACGTCATTCGGAAAACTTCGTCAAGCCTAATTTTTCAAAGAAAAATTTTCGTACTCGTTCGTCAGCCGTCAACGAAAAAACTGCCATTTCTATAGGGAAATAGCAGCTGTACAGTTGTGGTTGATCGTACTTAGACTTCCTCTTCTTCTTCGAAGTCTTCTAAATCTTCTTCGTCGAGATCGTCATCGAGATCATCGATGGCTGCGACTTTTTTGAACGTATCGTCGTCTTCGCTATCGTCAGCTGAATCATAGTCCGCTGTCTTCGCGAATGTATCGAGATCATCTTCGATCGTCTCGAACTCATCTTCTTCTGCATCATAGTTGAACTCTTCTTCAAACTCATCGAGTTCTCCACGTTGACGCGCTTCGATGACGAGATCCTCATCCGACTTATCGAACGGATACCAAGCGCGGAGTGACCAACGGTTCGCTCCGACGTTGACGAAGTTTCCGTCGATGTTCATGTCTGTATAGAGTTGAGCAAGTTTCTCGAACTTGTCTTCTTCATCTGTAAACGTATGGTACTTTTCGATTTCTGACGTGATGTCATCGAACGTGATTGGCTGTTCGCCAGCTTCTTGCAACATTTCGTTGACGAATTCGATCAGCGAAAGATCAGTAATCTCTTCTTTACTTAAACGGCTGAGGCTCATTGTGACGGCCACTTCCTTTCATTTGCGTTCAATCCATTACTTCTCATTATACGCAAAACGTCTTTTAAAAATCCAGTCTCTATTTAAAAAAAGCTCGAATTGATTCTCGATTCGTGTTTTTCTAACTCCTGAAAAAGGAATATCCAAGGGAGAAGAAGGAGGAATGACAGATGGAGATAACAATCGAACGGGTCAACGATTTTGATGACTTCAACTGGTTACCAATCTTATCAAAGAGTACACAGGAAGGCTATCCCTTTATTGAACGGATGCTACGTGAACGCCGAAATGAAACGTATCGAGAAGACGGAGAAGCAATGTTCGTCGTTTTGTCGCTCTCCGGTCACGTCATTGCGTGCGGGGGTTATATGAAACAAACCGACGCGATCGACGTCGGTCGGATTCGTCATGTCTACGTCTTACCGGAAATGCGACATCACGGTGTCGGTACGCAACTGCTTGAGAAAATCATCCCAGAAGCGCTGTTGACGTATTCCGAGCTCTGGCTCTATACGGACGATGCCAGTACATTTTATGAACGATTCGGTTTTGAGCCGTATACGGCAACCAAAGTGACACATCGACTTTTAAAGCATGCATTCGTCCAACCTTAAGTGTCTTGGATTGACATATCGAGAATCATCGATTAGTTTAAGCGTATGACAAATCAAGTGGATCTATTCAAGGCATTATCGAACGAGGTACGTCTTGATATCTTACGCTGGCTCAAGGATCCCGAGACTCATTTCAATAAGCCGACGGCCCATCTCGCGACGAATCTGTCGGACAAGGGAGGCATTTGCGTCGGAGATATCCAAGAGAAGGCGAACTTATCTCAATCGACCGTCTCCCAATATCTTGCGATGTTGCAAAAAGTCGGATTGCTCGAATCCGAACGTCACGGCAAATGGACGTATTACCGGCGAAATGAAGAAAAAATCCAGGAGCTCGCAGCGTACCTCAAAGGAGAACTTTGATCCGTTCTCCTTGCCTTACATATCGACATTTCTCGATATTTAGATTCGTGAAAGGATGAATTCTGTTGAAAATCGTGTATTATGTACTCGCGTTACTTGCGGGTATCGCTTTAAGTGTCGAAGGGGCCATCTATGGTGAGCTCGGGAACTTCGTCGGAAAACTCGAAAGTAGCTTTTATAATTTCTTCGCCGGTACGATCATCATCGGGCTGATCGTCCTCTTCTTCGGAAAAGGTTCACTCGGCTATACATTCCGCGCACCGAAATGGACCTTGCTCGGTGGTCTACTCGGTAGTATCTACTTGACGATCTTGATCATCAGCATCCCGCTCGTTGGTGTCGGTCTCGCCATGATCAGTGTCATCATCGGACAAATGATCGCCAGCATGGTCATCGAACATTACGGCTGGCTCGGTAGCCCGAAACGTCCGATCAATCGTGACAAGCTGACGGCTTCTGCTTTGATGCTCGTCGCTCTATTTCTTATCTTTTAAGGAGGTTCGCTCGTGAATATTCTATTACTCGGTTTTACATTACTCGGCGGCGTGATGCTGAGCGCCCAGTCCTCGATCAACGGTGCCTTCAGTCAAAAGGCAGGGGCTCTGGAAAGTACGTTCCTGACGTTCTTCACCGGAATGCTGATTCTCGCACTCGCCATCTTGTTCTTCGGTCAAGGGAACGTCTTGCTTTTGCTTGAAGCACCACGTTGGCAACTGAGCGCCGTCTTGTTCGGCGTCAGTTATCTCTTCCTGACGATTCTTGCTGTCCCGCAAATCGGTGTCACGGCAGCTAGTATCGCGACCGTCATCGGTCAACTCGCAGCAGGTATGGTCATTGATCACATCGGTGCGTTCGGTGGCGTCGTCGTTCCGCTCGATGGAAAACGTCTGCTTGGTCTGCTTGCGATGCTGGCTGCGCTTTACTTCGTCTATCGCGGGAACACACGTAAAGACGTATCGGCTTCATCTGATTCGATGGCATCGTGACGATTGTCCTCACGATTCGTTCACGCGCTTTCCTCAGGCGAGACACAAGCCAGTCTCGGCTGTCAGTGACAGCCGACACGGGTCTTGTTTGTCTCTGACAGCGCAATATCTTGCGCTTTTTCCTGTAGGAGTCGCGTGAACAACGTGAGTCCGACTGTTTCTCATGATCTATCAAATAGAACATAAAAAAACCGAAATGCTGAAGTGGATCTACTTCAGCATTTCGGTTTTTTCGTGTCGAACGATCCGTTGATGAACGTGCAAGACGAAGACTCCTGCGGGAAAAGCGGAATGGGTGAGACCCCGTAGGCGCGAATGCGGCGAGGAGGCTCGCCTTCCGCCCGCGGAAAGCGAAGTCTTGCACGAGAATCAACTCAACACTTGTGTTTTATAAATACCTTATTGCCCCAGCTGTTGTCTCTTAAGTAAGCGCAACGCTTCCGTCGCGAGGCGATGATCCGCTTCCTGCGATAGACCGGAAACGGTGATCGTACCGACGACACCGACTCCTTCGATCCGAATCGGGAACGATCCACCGGCATCGGCATAATCAGCTGGCGAAACGGCATACATCGAGTGGTACGAGCGATGTTTACTCTCATTATACCGACGCATGTAGAGTGAGCTATAGCCATGCCGCAAGACGACGTTCGATTTCCGGCGGATCCACTCTTCCTGATCCGGTGCCGTACCGTCGAGCGCCGCGTAATATAAACGCTGCCCGTTCCGTTTGATTTCAACGGCAATCGATAAGTTCTCCTTCATCGCCCGTCCGATCAATTCATGTCCCATCCCGATTGCTTCCGTATTCGTCAAGGACGTCAAGACGAGTTCGTCCTCTTCCGCTAGCAACACCTTCAATTCTTCCATGCATCCCATTCCTTTCGTAAGAGGCGTCGTCCTTCATCACTGCTGATGCGCACCGCTTCAATCAAGCGCATCGTTTTTTCCGCGTCGCGTAAATCGACAGGTACTCGTCCTCCGCGAAGTCCATCCGCCAACTGTTCATAAAACGTCGCATAACTGCCTGGAAGTGTCGCGAGACGCTCGACTGGCTGATCGGCGATCTGGAGGTAACCGTAGGAATCTACTTCGTCTTCACCCAGCTGTTCGTTCATCGGATGACCTTTCGCAAGCCGTCCTTCTTGGGGGTCCATTCCGTATTTAATGTAACTGCCGCGCGTCGCATGAAACTCGAAACGTGGCGTTGGTCCTTGAATGAAGGACGTCGAACGAAGGATGACACGACGTGTACCGTAATGCAGCGTGACATGGAAACCATCATCGACGACAGCACCGTCACGTTGCAGATAGACGTCGCCCGTCAGTGCATCCGGTTCTCCAAACAAGGCAAGTGCTTGATCGAGTAAGTGTGAGCCGAGATCAAACAGGATGCCGGCACCACTTCCCGCTTGTTCCCGCCAGCGTTCACGAACGACCGGGCGATAGCGATCAAAGCGTGATTCAATGACTTGCCAGTCGCCGATCTCATTCATTTCCATCAATTGTTCAAGTGTCAGGAAGTCACCGTCAAAGCGACGATTTTGATAGACGGCGACTTGAACGCCGTGTTGTTTCGCTAACGTTTGCAGCGCCAGTGCTTCTTCGATCGTTACGACAGCCGGCTTTTCGAGTAAGACATGCTTTTTTGCTTCAATCGCTTGTTTTGCCATTTCGAAATGGAGTGCCGTTGGTGTCGTGATGATGACGAGCTCCGTGTTCTCATCCTGTAAGGCTTCAGCAAGTGTCGCGAGACCGTCGCCTCACTGAAATAGCGCGCTACCTGTTCCGGTCGACTGGAGACGACTTGTGTCACTTCAAATGCCGGTAATGCCTGTAAGAACGGAACGTGGAACGTCACCGCTGAAAAACCGAATCCGACGAGCGTCGTTTGAATCGGGTTCATGTTGTTTCCTCCTCTGTCACGTCGAGATCGACATGATAATGTTCTAGTCGTTCTTGCCACGTTGCGTCTGGTACTTGATCCGTAACGAGTACATCGATTTGCTCCCAGTCACAGACCTTATGCAAAAAACGCTTATTGAATTTCGTATGGTCTGCGAGGACGATGACACGGGTCGCGCTTCGAATCATCGCTTTCTTTACGACCGCTTCTTCGAGTTGTTCCGCAAAAAGTCCTTCTTCCGTCAATCCACATGCTCCAAGAAAAACACAATCGACTTGATAATTCAGGATGTCGTCTGCCGTCTTGATCCCACTTAAGCTACGCGCATGCCGGTCGAAACGTCCTCCCGTGACATACAGCTCAATATCCGTGCGAGCTCCGACATAGTCTGCGATATCGAGGGAGTTCGTGATGACTTGTAGTGGATATGGCGGAAGTGCTCGTGCCATCTCAGATACCGTCGTTGCAGCATCGAGCAATAAGCGATCGTTCGCTTGGACGTGACGCGCTGCACGCTGTCCGATCCGCCGTTTTTCCGGTTTCTCTGTCCGCTGTTCATATGCAAGCGTTCCACCAGCACGGACTAATCCATTCTTAACGCGAATGATCTCCCCTTCTTGTTCGAGGACGATGACGTCACGACGTGCAGTATCCCGTGAAATCTGATACTCCTGCATCAATTGATCGAGCGAAATTTCAGGACTCGTCTTGATCCATTCCCGCATCTGTTGCAACCGTTCGATTTGCCCCATCGATTCCTGCCTCCTTTTTCTTTATATTAAGTTTTTTCATTACAATATGCAATTTTAATGCAAATAGTTCAACGATAATTCGGGTAAATAATAGATGACAACTACTTTCAGAACGGAGGAATTGATATGCAAACGATGTTGATCACGGGTGCTTCTTCCGGTATCGGTCTTGCGACGGCGCGGCGATTCGCAGACGCCGGATGGTTCGTCTACGCTGGTGTCCGGAGTCCAGACGAAATGACCGTGTCATTACCGACGCTTAACTTCTTGCCGCTCGATGTGACGGATGAAACAAGCGTGAAAGCAGCCGTTCGTCAAATTGAACAAGAAGTCGATCATCTCGACGTCGTGTTCTGTAATGCCGGTCATGGTTTGCTGCGCGCACTCGGTCAAGCGACGAGTTACGAAATCAAGCAACTCTTCGAAACGAACGTCTTCGGTGTCATCCGAACGATCGAAGCTTGTCTCCCCTTACTCAAACAAGCACCGGACGGTAGTCACTTACTCGCGACTTCAAGCGTCAGTGGTCTCGTCGGTCAACCGATGAATGAACTGTATTGTGCCAGTAAGTTCGCGATCGAAGGGCTGTTCGAAAGTCTTGCGACCTACTATAAACCGTACTTCAACATCGACGTCACCCTGATTGAACCAGCCGCTGTCGAGACGAACTTTACCGCAACGGTTCTCGATCAACTCGAACAGACGGGTGGCTTACACGAAGACGACTTCAAACCGATCATCACGGCCTATTTGCAGACGTATCGGACGCGACATGTCGATCGCCAATCGGCAGAAGCTCTGGCTGAGGTGATCTTCGAAGTCGTCCACCGTGACGAACGTCCGTTACGAATCCGGACGACGGAAGCCGATGAACATTTCGTCGCCCATAAGACGCATCATGATCCGTCAGGTCTCGAAGGGATTGCCAAAATACGACGGCTGACATTAAATCTCGACTGATTTCCCTTTTTTTGAAATTTCAATCCGCCTAAGCAATCTTCGCCCACTATACTGAGACTATCTACCTAAAAATTATCTAGAAGGGCGGAACGCCATGCCATCCTTGTTTCTTTTTACGATCGTCTATCTGATTCCGACCTTCATCATGTTCTACATGTCGATTGATATATTTTTACGCAATCCATCACGTCCGCAACACCGACTGCTTAGCTTATTCACGTTCGCTTACGGGATGTTGTTCCTTGGTGAATTTTTCCGGAATGCCTCCCCGATCGAGTTTAGTCCGGCATTCGTGACCTACTGGTTCGGAAACGCTGGTCTGATCGTCTTCAGTACATCGCTCCACTTCATCTTTCGCGTCTCGAATTTGTGGAAACGAATGCCACGCTTACTGTACCCATGGATCTTCTATCTGCCGATGGGCGTCGTGCTGACGACATACGTCTTCCAGACGAACGTCATCAACAGTCAGCAATTCACACAGGTCGGACAGTTCATCTACCCTGAATTCAACACACAATATCTAGTGACGATGACGGTCGGGAACATCTTCCATCTTCTTGTCATCGGTCTGCTCGTGTACGCACGGACACACTTGAAAGATGCACGTCGTGGCATTATCAACGTCTTACTCAGTGTCGCGATTCTCGTTCTCGCGTGGGATATCGTCTTCGGCTACTGGTCGTTCTACGGCATCATGCCACCGTATGCCTATATGTATGGCGGTTTGTTCTGGGCAGGAGCACTGGCGATCGCAATGCGCCGATTCGATTATCTCGCGTCCTATCAAAAGCGTTTCGCGACGCTCTACAATTTGAATCCTTCGGCAATCCTGCTGCTCGACCGGGACGGACGAATCGAGAGCGCCAACCCAGCCGCTCATCGGCTGTTCGAGACCGATGACTTAACAGCATGTACGTTTTCGACCTACTTGCCGGATAAAAAACAAGCCGATTGGTCGCTGCATTATATGACGCACTTTTTATCACAGCGGAAGTTCAACGAATTCGAGACGAAGATTTTGACAGCACAACAACAAGAACGCTACGTCGTCATGGATGCCGACTTCGTCTTCATCGAACAAGAGCTGCACGGGATGCTGTTGATTCGTGATATCCAGTCCTTCAAGGAAGCGGAGCAGACGATTCGTTTCTTCGCCTACCACGATCCGTTGACGAAGATTGCGAATCGCCGTAGCTTTTACGAACGAGCGGCACAAGAGTTACTCGAGCTTGATCATATCGCGATCATCGTCGTCGATCTCGACGGTTTCAAAGCAATTAACGATACGTACGGTCATCAGATTGGCGATGCCTTTTTGATTCATATCGCTCGTCTACTTGAACATCATGCGGAACAGAATGGGTTCGCCGCCCGTGTCGGTGGCGACGAATTCTTCTTACTCTATCGTCATCCGTCTGTCGCTACGCTCCATACTTATGCTGCGAATTTGTTGACGTACTTGCAAGACAACCCTTACCGGTTCGCTGAAGAAACCATTGAAATTCGAACGAGCATCGGACTTAGCTACTCACCCAATCATGGCGTCGATCTCGACACGCTGATTCAGCATGCTGACCAAGCGATGTACCGCGTCAAACATGCCGGAAAAAATGATTATTTCATTCATGATACGATGGACTCGACGCAACGATCCTAAAGGAGAGATTCCATGATTTCTGTACTGACGATTTTTTCACGCTTATTCAAGGGATTGCGCCGCGCCTTTCACTTATCTTACTTTCGTGGTCTATTGATTCTCTGCCTGTTGACGCTCGTCTCCGGGACGATCTTCTATAGCACGGAAGAAAACCTGTCGATGGTGGATGCACTTTACTTTTGTATCACGACATTAAGTACGGTCGGGCATCCAACGTTCGTTCCGACGACGACGCTCGGTAAGGTCTTTACGATGGCATACATCACGATTGGCTGCGGGCTGTTCTTAACACTGATTGCCACGTTATCGTACGTCCTGATTAAACAACCGGAGGATGAATAAGGGGGAATGATCCATGCGCCAAGCTGCCATCCAAAATAATTTCGATTGGTGTCGCCTCGTCTGTGAGTCAGCCGGTTGCCGGGTGACGGAAACTGATTCGACCTGGCACGCTCAAGGAAGCGTACCGAGCTATTATCCGGAACTGATGGTCCGGCTTCCCCATCAGCGAATTGGTGTCACGGATGTCTATAGCATCAAGGACTGCACGGCAAGCTATGATTTCTCGAGTGCCGGTCTCAGTCATCTATTCACAGCAGAATGGATGACCCGCCCTGCCATACTCGATCGCCGTGCCCTTCCCGTCGATTGGTCCGTCGTGACGGATCTCGATCAGTTCGCTCGCTTCCAGTCAATCCAGGCAACACCGGAGTTGCCCACAACGTTATGGCAACATCCCGCTGTCCGATTCTTCTATTCAGAGGCGCAACAAGCAAGTTGCATCGCCTACTCGAATCAAGTGACGACCGGACTGACGTACGTTAACTCCGATTACCTCGACGAACGCTTATGGGATGATATCGCACGTTTGAGTTCAGCACATTTTCCCGGTCAATCGCTCGTCGGTTACGAGTATGGTGATCACCTGATCACGGCGCTTGAAGCCGGCTTTGACGATGTTGGTCCACTCGCGATCTGGATTCGCACCACGAATGATCACACATGAAAAAACCGAACCGATTCCCTTCCTCTTGACGAAGATGAATCGGTTCGGTTTTTTTACATCAAGCGGCTAATGAATGCCGTGGCGATCCCGAAGTAGACGAGGAGCGATAAGATATCGTTCAACGTCGTGATCAATGGTCCGGATGCAATCGCCGGGTCAATCTTTAGACGATGTAAGATGAGCGGAATGATTGTTCCAGCAAGTGTCCCAAAGATCAACGTGATGACGAGCGAGCTGCCGACGACAAGTCCTAAGACGGCACTCCCTTGCCAGACGTAGGCGATGACGGCGATCAAGATGCCACAAATGATACCAATGATTAAACCAACCCAGAGTTCTCGCAGGATTAATCGAGTCGCGACCCGCTTATCGACTTCACGCGTGATCAATCCGCGGACGACGACCGCGAGCGATTGGGTACCGGTATTTCCGGTCATACCAGCAATCATCGGCATGAAGAAGGCGAGCGCGACGACTTTTGAGAGCGTCTCTTCGAACTGACTGATGATTGATCCGGAGACGAGCCCGATGAACAGTAGCAAGACTAGCCACGGTAAGCGACGGGTCGCAGCAATCCACGGCTTCGTCTCGAAATCAATCGATTTACCGGATGCCGAGAGTTTCTCGATGTCTTCGTTTGCTTCTTCCCGTAAGACGTCAAGCGCATCATCGACCGTGATCAATCCGACGAGAATGTCGCCCTCGACGACGGGTAACGAGACGAGATCATAGCGTTCGAACAGTTGCGCGACTTCTTCCTGATCGGTCTCTGCCGCGACTCGGATCACCTTCGTCTCCATGACGTCACTGATCCGTTCCGTATTTTCAGCTAAGATGACATCCCGGTATGAGATGACCCCAACGAGTTCACTGAGTTGATTGACGACGTAGACATAGTTGATCGTCTCCGAGTATTCGATGTAGTCGCGCATTTTCTCGACCGTCTCACCGACCGTGAAATCCTCGCCGACCCAGATGAACCGGTTCGTCATCAAGCGCCCGGCCGTTTCCGGTGGATACGTCAAGAGATTGCGGACGATCAGAGCCTCGTCCGTCCGCATGCTACCAAGCAAACGGTCGGTCTCTTCCAGTCCCAGTTCCTCAAGTACATCCGCGACATCATCGTTTTCCATTAAATCGAGGACGTGCCCGGCACGCTCGACGTCTAAACGACGTAAGACGGCGAGACGTTGCTCCCCTTCGAGCTCCTCGAGGACATCTGCCAATCGCTCGTGATCGAGATAGTCGAGGAGTCGTGCCTGATCGTCTTCGCCCAACTCTTCATACACTTGCGCGATATCATACGGATAGACCTCTTCGATGACTTGCTGTGCTTGCTCTCGTTTTTCCTTCGCGAGCGCATCGAGCAAGAGCCACTTCCATTGTTGTTCTGCTGTCTGACGCAATCTCCTCACCCCCTGTATTCTGCCTTTTCATCTTAGCACGAGTTGATTCGCGATCGATATCGAAAAACAGTTGACATCTGTTTCCTATGGCTTTAAAGTTTGCCTTAAGGAAACATTATTTGTAGACCGAATCTTTTTCCAGTGATTGGAGTTAAATTTTTTACTCTATTTTTTGCCCTAAGGAAACTTTCCTTCTATATACCACAAAATCAAAGGAGTGATCATTCATGTACGCCCTTGACGTTGATCGTCTCACCGTCTCTTATTTTGATACCCATGCACTCGACGGAGTGTCCGTTCGTCTTCCGTTCGCTTCGTTGATTGGCATCATCGGACCGAACGGTGCTGGTAAATCCACATTCTTAAAAGCCATCCTCGGTCTGATCCCGGCTCGGATCGAGCAGTTACGCGTGCTCGACCAATCACTCGAAGACGTCCGGTCACGCGTCGCTTACGTCCCGCAACGAAGTGCAATTGATTGGGACTTCCCGGTTCGTGTGCAGGATGTCGTGTTGATGGGCTGTTATCCGAAGCTCGGTTTATTCAAACGACCATCGAAGGCCCAAAAAGCGTTCGCCATGGAATGCCTCGAGCGCGTCGGTATGTCCGATCATGCCGAACGCCAAATCGGTGAACTGTCAGGTGGACAGCAACAACGGGTCTTTCTGGCGCGTGCCCTTGCCCAAGAAGCAGAGCTGCTATTGCTGGACGAACCGTTCGTCGGCATCGATGTTGCGAGTGAGCAGATGATCATCGAACTCTTACGGACACTCCGAGCCGAAGGGCGGACGATCGTCGTCGTCCACCATGATTTGCATAAAGCAGAGGACTACTTCGACACATTGATGCTGTTGAACAAACAACTGATCGCTGTCGGTCCGCCGTCTGATATCTTGACACCGGAATGGCTCGAACCAGCATATGGCTTACCCCTATTCGAACGACGCAAGGAGGGACGAGGATGACGTTCATCGAGGCATTACTTCAGTATGAGTTCTTACAAAAAGCGATGATCACCGCCGTCATGGTCGGCATCATCTGTGGTGTGATCGGCTGTTTCATCATCCTTCGCGGGATGTCGTTGATGGGGGATGCAATCTCGCACGCCGTTTTACCTGGTGTTGCGATTTCCTACCTACTCGGGATCAACTTCCTGATCGGTGCTGTCGTGACGGGTCTCGTGACAGCGCTCGGCATCGGTTTCGTTAGCCAGAACAGTCGCATCAAGAACGATACGGCAATCGGAATCATGTTCACATCCGCCTTCGCCCTCGGGATCATCCTGATTTCGTTCTTACGCAGCAGTAGCGATCTCTATCACATCTTGTTCGGCAACGTCCTCGCGGTCCGTCCGAGCGACATGTGGATGACCGTCATCATCGGACTGATCGTCCTTGGCGGAATTTTCTTGTTCTACAAAGAGTTGCTGATCAGCTCGTTTGATCCGACGATGGCGCAAGCCTATGGACTATCGACGCGTTGGATTCATTACGGACTGATGACGTTACTGACACTCGTCACCGTCGCTTCACTTCAGACCGTCGGCATCATCCTCGTCGTCGCGATGCTGATCACACCAGCAGCGACCGCGTATTTACTGACGAATCGCCTCTCAAGGATGCTGTTCCTAGCGGCAGGATTCGGTACGCTGTCCGCCATCGTCGGACTGTATTTCAGCTTCACCTATAATCTATCTTCCGGTGCGTCGATCGTCCTCGTCGCGACGACGTTGTTCGCACTCGTCTTCGTCTTCTCACCACGTCACGGTCTGATGCGTCACCGGAAACGAAAGGAGTCTACTGTATGAAAGTAAAACTTTTTCTGTTCGTCCTCCTCAGCACAGTCTTACTTGCTGCTTGTTCGACACCAGCAGAAGATAATGGAAAGCTGAAGGTCGTCGCGACATATTCAATTCTCGCTGACCTCGCACGTGAGGTCGGCGGTGAACATGTCGATGTCCACAGTATGGTCAAGATCGGGGCAAACCCACACGAGTATGATTCACTTCCAGCAGACGTACAAGCGATGGCAGATGCTGACGTCGTCTTCTACAACGGGTTGAACCTAGAAGCCGGCGGCGCGTGGTTCGATAAACTACGGGCAACGACTGGCAAAGACTCGTCTGACTCGCCCGTCTATCGTTTAAGCAAAGGCGTCGAACCGAAATACCTGACGACGAAAGGCAAGGAATCGGAGACCGATCCGCACGCGTGGCTCGACGTAAGCAATGGGATCCGCTACGTCGAAAACGTTAAGCAGGCATTCATCAAGGAAGATCCGAAGCACAAAGCCGACTACGAAAAAAATGCCGATGCTTATATCAAAAAATTGCAGACGCTTGATCAGGAAGCGAAACAGCAGTTTGCCGCTATTCCGAGAGCAGAACGTCATCTCGTCACGAGCGAAGGAGCCTTCAAATACTTCGGAACTGCCTATGACGTCAAAGCGGATTATATTTGGGAGATCAACTCAGATAATCAAGGAACTCCGGCTCAAGTCCGCCGGATCGTCGATACGATCAAGGAGCAAGATATCCCTGTCTTATTCGTCGAAACAAGCGTCGATCGACGGAGCATGGAAACCGTCTCAAGGGAGACTAGTGTTCCGATCGGTGGTACTCTCTTCACCGACTCACTCGGTGCACCAGGTAAGGATGGCGACACTTACTACAGCATGATGCAAGCAAACATCGAGACGATCACGGAAGCACTCGCCAAGTAAGCGTCAACAAATCGTCACGCCTTCTCGATACGTCTTTCCTTATAATGAAGGCAAGACGATGAAAGAGAGGCACATTATGCAAACACGACTATATCGTTACGCCTTTCCCCTCAGTATCAGCCTGTTGCTCGCTGCATGCGGAACAGCTGATCAAACGGGTGCTCCGAAGACAGAACAGACGAATCACGGAGATCATGCGGACCATTCCAGCCACGGTGCTGGTGATCAACTCGAGAAGACCGCGGGACCAGACACGTTACCCGCTTTTCTGAACGAACAGGATAAGTCGATCCAGACGATTTACCGCTCCGTCGCTAAACATCCTGATCTCTTGAAGAAAATGCCTTGTTATTGCGGTTGCGGCGAATCTGCTGGTCATACAAACAACTATGACTGCTTCATCGAAGAGCAGACTGCTAGTTCCACGACCTGGACGACGCACGGCATCACGTGCGGCACCTGTCTCGATATCGCAGCACAGTCGATTGTCGCTTATCAAAAAGGTAGCTCCGTCAAGGAAATCCGGACTGCCATCGATCAAGCGTACGCGAAGACTGGTGTTACACCGACGCCGACGCCAGCGCTTTAAAAATAGCCTGCTTCTTGTCACGAACCATGTGATCTGAAGCAGGCTATTTCGTTTAGACCGTCACAGCAACTTGCGCCGTCAACGCCATCGTATTTTGTTCCGAATCCTTAAAGAAAGCCATCCACGTCTCTTCCGTCTCGGAACGCGTGATCATGTGTGGTTCTCCGAGAAAAACGACACCTTGTTCTTGCATCCGCTTATATTCTACTTGCAACGAATCAACCTCAAAATATATAACGGAACTCGGATGATCGAATGCCTCTGTCTCTGGCAAAGTTAACATTAATTGAATATTCCCACACTGAAGGAAAACCATCGTCTCGAGTTCAAATAGGACGGATAATTGCAACACATCCCGATAAAATGCTGTACTACGCTTAATATCCTTCACTGGAATTCCAATCTGTTGAATGCGTTTCATTTCATTTCCTCCCTCTGTTTGGCTCGTAAGACAAGCGGTCGACCCGACAACAGCTCATCCAGTTGATAGTACGTATGCGCCCGAATCGGTCGATCCGTTCGTGGCAGGTGACGGAGTTCATACGCTACTTCCAGTAAATAAAATTTGTATTCCTCCCCTTCATCAAAACCGAAGCTCGCGCGCCGTTCTTCGATATACGCAAGGACACGCTCCTGTTGTGAGAACGAGAGCCGCTGGACTTGTGGGGCGAGTGCCTCGTGCGGAGAGAGCACGATTTCCCGCTCCGTGCGATACAATCGATGCATGACGCCACCACTTTGACGCAAGGCAATCAGACGCGCAGGTCGATACGGACGGGGGTGCGGGTGCGCATGGACGAGGTAACGTTCAATGGTAACCTGAGTCGGTCCTGCCGGTAGAGAGATGACGTCATACATACAAAATCGCTCCTTCTCAAAAAATAATAGCTACTCTCATATGCTACCATATCTATCCAGCATTCTTCCGTTGACGACAGAAGGGGAATCCGTTTTCAAAGTTTCGCAACTGGTTTTAAGACGAAGCGAGCGTGGAACAGATGGAGAGAAGCGATTCCTATCTGGAAAGGATGATTGTAGATGTCGAACATGTCCGCTGTCGGTTTCCACCGACACTTACCACTAACGGAACACGAAAGTCTGATTGACCTGGAACTACCACGCCCGGAAGCAACGGGACACGATCTCTTAGTTGAGATCAAAGCTGTCTCCGTCAACCCGGTCGATACGAAAGTCCGTGCTCACGGGAAAGACGAAGACGCCCCGAAGGTTATCGGTTACGATGCAGCCGGAGTCGTCGTTGAAGTCGGCGATGATGCCTCCCTCTTCCAAGTCGGTGATGAAGTTTATTACGCCGGTGCAATCCAGCGCCCCGGTTCAAACAGTGACTTCCAACTCGTTGATGAACGAATCGTCGCCAAAAAGCCGGAACGGTTGACGTTCAGCGAAGCCGCTGCTCTCCCGTTGACGACGCTGACAGCTTACGAAGCATTGACCGATCGTCTCGGATTGACGTTTGATGCTAAGTCGAATCTCGAGAAGACGATCCTCATCATCGGAGCTGCTGGTGGTGTCGGTTCAATCGCGACACAACTCGCGAATCACGCTGGGCTGACCGTCATCGGAACGGCGTCGCGTGACGAGACGATTGATTGGGCGAAGGAACACGGTGCACATCATACGATCAATCACCACGAGGCATTCCGTCCTCAGCTGGAAGCCCTCGGTTACAAATACGTCGACTATATCTTCTGTCTCAATGCGACGGACCAACATTTTGAGACGATGGTCGATGTAATTGCACCACAAGGGAAAATCTGTAGCATCGTCGAGACGGATCAAAAACTCGATTTAAGTGCGCTCCAACAAAAGAGTGCAACGTTCGTCTGGGAGTTCATGTTCACACGCCCGCTGTTTGCGACAGAGGACATGATCCGCCAACATGAGATTCTGACGCAAGTCGCAGCATGGATCGAAGAGCATACACTTGAGACGACGGTGACACAGACGTTAATCGGCATGAACGCTGACAATCTGAAAGAAGCACACCGTCTCGTCGAGAGCGGAAAAACGATTGGGAAGATTGTCGTCGAACATCATTAATGGGCATCGGAGCAGGTTGGGAGTAAAATCCCGTCCTGCTTTTTTGTCGTTCTAAGTTTTCTTTGTGAACCTGTATCTCTTACTTTGAAGATATTTTAAGCATTATGACTATATTTATTCGTCTAAAAAATGTACGATTACGGTAACAAATATTCCACCGTAATACATCTAATCGACGCTTGACTCACATAGACAAAGGAGCATCCATAATCCATATGCGAAAATGGTTCAATCAAAAGATCAGCCGACAGATCATGTCGTCGTTTTATCTCATTCTTATTACACTATCGATCTCTTCCCTGGCTGCTTATTTTTATACGAACCACCAAGTCACGGATGCGAAACAAGAGCTCGATGCGATCAGCTTGCGCGAAGATCGAGCGACAAAACTCTGGGACGATTGGCAGTCCCTTCAATACGAGATGCGGGGTTATATCGTCTTCGGTGACGATGCCGTGCTCGACGTGATTGATGAAAAAAAAGCCTCACTCGAACAACAGACGGCTTGGTTTGAGAAAAATCGTCTCTACAAGGCGGATCAAATCTATGCGTCTGATATTCGTTCGCTCTATAATTCTTATACGAACTTCGTCATGCCGAGCTTAATTAAATATGTCCAAGCAAAACAAGAAGGAAAGATTGACGAACGTTTCTTGCAGATGCCGAGTCTGAAGGCGATGATGCCACAGGTACCACGGGATCCGAACCGCAAGTTCAAGATGAATGCCTCGAACAGTGAGACGATGCGTAAAAGTGTCAACACGATGGAGAGTACGTTCACGAACTATCGGAGTAGTCTCCGTGCGAAAGAACTTGGTGCAAAAGAACAACTTGTCACCCAGACGAAGTACGCTGAGTGGATTTGGCTCGTCAATTTGCTTGTATTGTTCCTTGTCATCTTGCTGATCGTCCGCCCGTTCATCGAACGGACGACACGACAAATCCATCTCTTGAGTAAAGAGAGTAAGCTTCTTGCGAGCGGTGAGCATACGTTACCACTCATTCCACTCAACCGTGCTGACGAGATCGGTGAATTGAGTAAATCGTTCCATCAGATGGCGACAGCCTTGATTGAAAACAAACACCAATTGATGTCGACGAACGTCAATCTCGCAGATGCATTGAAACTGACGCAACGGAACGAGTCCCACTTGCGCCTGCGAAACCAATTGACGGAGACACTGGCATCGCGCGATAGCATCAGTGCTTATCCTTCTGTCATCCAAAAGATGGTTGAGATCACGCAGTCTGATCAAGGCGCACTGATCTTTAAAGAAGGAACAAAAGTCATCGATATCGTCTTTTATCCACAGACACCGCTCACAATCGAGGATTGGATGCCAACGATTGAGCCGTTATTGCGTGAGTCGCGACAAGATAAACGACCGCATACACAGTTCGAGGACGAAGTCGCACGCGCTGTCACACCGGTTCTTGATCCGAGTCAAAATGAGATCATCGCCTATATCTTCTTGTCCCGCGATCAGGATCAGTTTGATCGTTACGAGCAGGAAGAATTAGCCGCCTTCGCGCGCCAACTGGCATTGTCACTCTTGCGGATGCGGACGTTCGACGAGATTGAACGTGAGCGGGAAAAAACGGCGCGACTATTGAACTCGATTCGTGAATCGATCGTCTATATCGAACCCGAAGGCGATATTCAATTGATCAACCGACCATTGCTCGATCTGTTTGACCATCCGGTTGATGACAGTATCGATGAGAACGGACTGATGAACATCACTCCGTCTGTCGTTCAACTCAAGCATCGCGTCGACCAACTACCGGAATTCGAACGTTACTTGAAAAAGACGTTCGTTCAGCGTGAAATCGGTGAAGGAATCACCTTCTCGATCGATCACGAGCGACGCTTCATCAAGACGTATTCCGAGAGCATTCATTATGGTGGACAGTTCCGCGGGATTCTACTCGTCTTACGTGACGTGACGAACGAGGTCGAGATCGATCGAATCAAAAATGAACTCGTCTCGACGATCTCGCACGAACTGCGGACACCACTCTCGTCGATCTATGGCTTTACTGAGCTGATGATTCAGCGTGACCTGCCACCGAAGCGACAGAAGAAGTATCTCGAAGCGGTCCATTCGGAAACAGAACGCCTCTCGCTGTTGATCAATGACTTCCTCGACCTGCAACGGATGGAAGCAAACCGTCAGGAATATGAGATGGCACCGTTCGATATCGTCGCGATGATTCGTGATTTGAAACAGTTGCATAGCCTGTCGTCTTCTTCCCACGCGATTGAAATATTCCGAAACGTCGAACCGCTGATCGTCGAAGGGGATGCGAAGAAGATTCGTCAATTGTTCAGTAACCTGATCAACAATGCGATTAAATACTCACCAGCGGGTGGAACGATCGATATCCAACTGACGCGACACACGTCACGTGTCACCGTCGCGATTCAAGATGAGGGCATCGGGATCCCAGCATCTGCGATGAGTAACCTGTTCCAAAAATTCTATCGTGTCGACAATTCGGACACCCGTCAAATCGGCGGTACTGGTCTTGGGCTCTCGATTTGTCGCGAAATTGCGCGTGGGCATGATGGAGAAATCCATGTCGAGTCGATCGAAGGACAAGGTTCGACGTTCACAGTCGAACTTCCGTTGACACAAAACACATGATGCATATGAAAAAGCGCCAGAATGCGAATCCGCATTCCGGCGCTTTTTAAATTAGGTAATGTTATGAGTTAAGACGGCTTGCCACTTCAACCGTCCGTTTCGCTTGATGGCGCACGGCTGGTTCGACGGATTCGACCATGTTACCGTCTTGGTCGACAGTGACTGACGTACCATATGGATTTCCGCCCGCTGCGAACAAGACAGGATCCGAGTAACCCGGCGCCGCAACGATTGCACCCCAGTGGAACATCGTCGTATAAACTGCGAGAACAGTCGCTTCCTGACCCCCATGCGGATTCTGTGCCGACGACATCGCACTGACGACTTTATTGACGAGTTTGCCTTGTGCCCACAGTCCGCCTGTCGTGTCGAGGAACTGTTGGAATTGTCCTGGGACATGACCGTAACGTGTCGGGACGCTAAAGATGATCGCATCTGCCCAGTCGAGTAGATCCGGTGTCGCTTCTTCGATATCACGTGTGGCATCCGCATGCTTTTGCCACAATGGGTTCGAAGCAATCGCTTCTGCTGGGGCTGTCTCCTTGATTTTCGCAAGGCGGACTTCTGCTCCTGCCGCTTCTCCCGCTTCTTTTGCCCATGAGGCAAGTTGATGGTTCGTTCCGGTTGCGCTGTAATAGATGACCGCTAGTTTCACGTTTGACATGACTTCGCTCCTTTTTTAAAAGACAGTGACGGACAATGGACGTACACGCTTTCTATTCCCGCTTTCTGCGCAAATTAACGTCAATTGTTTGAATTCAAGAGGAAATATAGACCAATTCTTCAACCAAACGTTTGAGCCAAAGACCATTTTAAAATAAAACAGGAATCCCGTAAGACATTTTCTGCCTTGAAGGATTCCTGTACGCTCACTTATTTAACGGTTAAACTAAAGGTCTTACTCTTACGCAACTTGATCGACTCGGCATGTACCGTGACCCGAGTGCCTCGTTTTTGTTTCGGGAACGTCATCGTTTGTGTCTTACCGGTTGCGAGTTTCGTGTACCGCTTCTTATTGATTGTGACGACGATCGTCTTCCCTTTCGTCGCTTTGACTTTCCATGATGTACTCGTCGGACTGAGTGACGTCGTATACGACTTGAGTGTTGGATTGGCTGCTGCCACGACTTTCTGCACGGAGACTTGAAGTTGTGTTCCTTTACGGGCAACGAACGTCACGACTTGACCAATCTTCAACGGTTTGGTTTTGATTGCAAAGATTCGTGTTTTCTTCCGATCGATGTATGCTGTATATTTCCCATCAATGTACAGCTTTCCGTAATCAGCATCCCAATCAAGAACTCCTTCGATCGTCGTATGTTCATCCGTTAGTGGTGCGGATAGATTACTGTAAATCATCACGCTATCTTTCAGAGAGAGTGATTTCGTAGGATACTCACCACTTCGTGTAACACGATATGACGCTAAGTCATTCGTATACGGAATCGTGATCTCGGTCTTTTTCGTTGCTGGAACAGATTGAATTTGTCGTTTCCCTGCATAGATTTTATAGATACCGCCTTCTTTGGCACTTTCTAAGCGGTATGTAATGAATTTAAAATTATCGTTTTTCGACTGGGTAATGCGTGGCACTTCATAACCTACGACGGTCCGGTTCACGGATGTTACTTGATTGAAGTCTCGTGTATTTCCGAACGTCCAACGCGTCACCTGACCGACAAGATTTTTCGTCGACACATTGATTTGGACACGTCCTGTCTCATCGGAGGCAGCACTTCCAAGTTGTTCGCCATCTTTTCCATAGACCGTCACCGGAACATCGCTTTGACCGATGTTGAAGCTATAAGATGTTGTGCCTTCCTTGATGGTTGGAATCGTTGAACCCTGTGCTTTTAAATAACGCTGGTATTGATAACGTGTCCGGTCCTCCAAGACCTTACCGGTTTCAGTCGTGTATGTCGTCCGGTACTCACTATACGGCAAGCGTTTCGGAGTCGTCGTGATCGTGAATAGCTCATTTTTCAGTTCGACATTCCCAGTGAACGATAGTTTACTAGGCTCAACGATACCTGTCGTCCCATCTACGCGCGTCAGTTCAACGCTCGGAGCTAGAACCGTTCCTTCGAGCAGCGTCGTATCATCCTTCGTCAAGTCATCAATTGCGATCGGTTGGCGCAAATAGGACGCAAACGATAACATCGTCGCTTGATCTTTGCTTCGGTAGATGGCTTTTCCATCCGCTAACAGTTCATTCGCTAATTGCTCTGAGTGGTCAACGAGTGTCGTCAATTGTCCACTTGCTGCATCTAAGTAGAATAACGATGACTCGCTTGACGAACTAGAATCGACCAGTTGAACGTACAATCCGTCTTTCGTTTCGTATGCTCCCTCAACGTAATATCCTCGTGAGACTTTCGGTAAGACGATTTGTTGATTGGTGACGACTTGACGCAACGTATCTTGCTCACCATCTAAGATCCAGTCATTCGTTAAAGGCGAGAACCGTTTCACATCAACGGAACGGACTTTTGAGAATGTACCGTCCGAATTCACATCATACCAATCAGCACTGTCTTCTCGTTGGATCGAGAAACGATTCGATCCAATCCATTGCAACCGATCTTGAGAAGTCACTTTCATCGTATCCCGCGTAACGAATTGATCCCCTTCACGGATAAAGATTGATATATCGTCAAACGAGGTATACCCTAGCACCATATCGTGATTCAAGACACGCAGGTACCTCTTGTCTTCTGGAAGCGTCAGCAGTTCCGAAGCTCCCGTCTTCGCATCAATCAAATAATAAGGATGCTCGGTTTCATCTCCATAATAATCTTGGTACAAGAATAACGTTTTATCGGCTGACGTCGCCCGCAATTCCATGTATGGTGAGACGTCTTTCGGATAAGGCGTCGTCTCTTTTGTCTCTAAATCATAAAACCCAACGATTGCTTGATCTTTCGTTTTGACGTCATACGGTGCAGCATCCGCACTTACAGTGAGCGTCATCCATGTGCCGTAGATCAGCGCGGCGCTTCCCATCCAATGTTTCCAGTTCATCTATGTAAAACATCCTTTCAAAAATAAGTGATTACTTCTATTTTATTCCATATTCAGTCATTCTTCTAATGTTTTTTGAAGAAAACACTCAAGCGTTCGACACGTTTCGATTCAGGGTAAAGACTGTATGACGACACACGTAAGGAGTACTGACCATGGCGATTCGTTACACCCTCTATCTGTTACTCGGCATGCTGAAGTTCATGCTGTTTAGTTACTTTACAAAGACCGATCTTTCGCTCTATTTAACACTGATGAACCTTGCCGGGATGCTGATTCTGTCGAGCTGGACGTTATTGATTCCGTGGAATAAACGCCGCTGGATCTGGCTCGGTCTACTTCTCGCACACAGTTTTCTGCTGGCTTCCGACATGTGGTACTACCGCTACTTCGAGGACTTCCTCTCTGTCTCGCTCCTCTCACAGATGACGCAGATGAGTGACGTCAGTAGTGGCTTCACCGCCTTGATCGTACCGCAAGACTTCCTCTTGTTCGCTGATAGTTTGATTTTTATACTTCTGCTTTTCGTTTTCCGCAAACGACCGGAAGTGACGACGACGCAAACACGCCGCCGGACGGCGGGAATCCTTGCAGTCAGTGGTATCGTCTTGTCTGCTTCACTGCTGACGTACCGGACGCTAACGGAAGATCGTCAACCGACGGCAACGATTTCCGATATGCGTGACTATTACTTGTTCGGCTTTTGGGGTTATCACGGGTGGGATGTGTTCAAAGGTGTGACCGGACGACCAAGTGACGGACTGACGACACAGGAACAACAGCGCATTAATCAAAAGGAGCAGACGAATCCGACGGGTCCGAAGCAGACGCCAAATATCATTTTGATACAGCTTGAGTCATTCCAGGCTTCAGTCATCGACCAAACCATCAACGGTGAAGAAGTGACGCCGAACCTGAATCAATTGAAGAAGGAATCGCTCTACTTCTCGTCGCTCTACCACCAGACGCATGAAGGACGAACTTCGGACGCTGAGTTCATCACGAACACTTCACTTTATCCATTGAAATCAGGCTCTGTTTATACGCAGTATCCGACGAATGAATTCGAGCCGCTCCCTGCATTACTTGAGAAAAATGGATACGATACGGCAGCGATGCATGCCTACGAAAAAGGTTTTTGGAACCGTGACGATGTCTACAAGAACATCGGTTTTAAGCACTTCTTCAGCCGAAAGGATTATTCAAAAGAGAAGAAAATCGGCATGGCGCTGAACGATCAACAGTTTTTCCTCGAATCGATTGATCATATGGAGACGCTGCAAGAACCGTTCTTCTCGTTTTTAGTCGCGCTGACAAGTCATACGCCGTATGAGATCGACAAGGAAGATCAGACGCTTGATCTATCTGGTTATGAGGATTCAATGCTGAAACGGTATTATCAGACTGTTCATTACGTCGATACCGGTGTCGGAAAGATGATCGACGAGTTGAAACAACGCGATCTTTGGGATCAGTCTCTCGTCATCTTTTATGGCGATCACGATAGTGGACTTGTCAATGAAGACAGCGAGATGCGCAAAAAAGCGGATGTCTCGTCTCCGGTTGCCGCCTTTGAGCTCGAGCGCCGCATTCCGCTCTTCATCAAAAAAACCGACCAGCAAACCGGTCGGGTCGTGAAAGAAAATGGTGGACAGATTGATATTGCACCAACGATCATTGACTTATTGAATCTCAAGACGTCCTATATGATGGGTCAATCCCTCGTCGACGACAAACCGAATCTGACAGGCTTCCGTGATGGTTCGTTCCGCTACAAGGACTATTATTATGAAGCGGATTTAACGAAAGCATCAGGCGAAGGCACTTGTTATGATGTATCGACTGAGAAAAAGGTCGAGATGAAGTTCTGTCGCAGTCAGGTGAAGGATGTGAGTAAGCAGTTAAAGCTGTCGGATAAGATTATTGAGGAGAATGAACTGGAGTAATCACATCGTATCTCACTTTCATAATGAATAAGTCTGACTGTTCACTTCTAATGAATGGTCAGGCTTTTTTTGTTTATAGTTAGCCACATCAAGAATAAGTAAAATGATCTTCGAACCATCGCCATTCTTCGTCAAACAAAAGTTCTTTTTTTGTTTGAATGATCCAATGAAATAATTTAGGAATCGCCTGATGGGAGTACTGGTATCGATGTAAAAATCGAAGAGCGATTAGGACTTCATCTGTTTGTATTTGTCGCGTTCGCTTCAATAATGTTTGTACACGTTTGATCACCGGTTCAATCGCTACTTCATCACCATGTCGCTCAATTGCGACTAACGCATACTCTCTCACATTGCTAGATCGATCTTTTAGTCCATGCAAAAATATTGAAAGATCTAATCCATTTCCAAGTTCACTCAGTGCAGCTAAAGCCGAATGTCTCACATCTCCTCGAGAATGATCCAACAAAGGAGTCAAATAAGGAACGGCTCGCTCTGTTCCAATCGTGGCTAAAACAAAATTAGCATTCATGATATCAAAAGAGTTATTTGATGTCGTAATCAAACGAATTAGCACATCCTCTGCTGTCTCATCTCGACAGGCTCGCAATGCTTGAATCGCAGCTTTTCGAACGGACGACCGAGAATCGTCTATATATTTTACGATTCGTTCTGTATCAGGAATGCATTGTTGTTTTGCTAGTTCTTCCAAAATGCTTTCAAGAAGACTCGGCTTTGTCTCTTGCTCTAGTCTCTCAAGCAATAACATCCCTGCACGAACATCTCCCGAATTCACACCAATCGTTCCAATCATAAAATAAAGATGTTGTTTTTGTTCTGCTTGTTTCACTTTATTGAGTAAAGTGTTTAATATCGGAAGCATATTCACGTCCCTAAATTGACGGACTCTTGCATAAGCTAACTCGGATGGTGATCCTTCGTTCGTATAGTACTTCAATTCTTCATGATAGAGGTATTCTTCATCAGACATCTGTTCAACTAAATATAAAATCTCATCGTCCTTCATATTTGGTAGCTGCTCCTTAACCATTTAAATATCTATTTAACTTTGTTCTAAAGCAAACTGAATTAATTGATACGATAGCCAGAACATTAAGCATCCTATTCCAAAATCTAGTACTTTCCACGCTTTTGGTTGTTTAAACACAGGAATGAGCCACCTCGAACCATATCCTAATCCAAAAAACCAAACAAATGAGGCAATCAAAGCTCCGATTAAAAAATTGACTTTTTGATCAAATGTCAGAGTCCCAGCTATACCACCGATGACAACGACCGTATCTAGGTATACATGTGGATTTAAAAGTGTAATTGCTAATGTAACTAAAATTGTTTTATGAATGGGAATGATTTTAACATTGGTTGAAATATCGATTGCACTTGACGATGAAAACGCACTTCGAAAAGATTTGAATCCGTATAATAGCAGAAATAGTCCTCCAACAATCGCAAGACCAATATTCGCAAACGTATTATTTTTAATAACAGTACCGACCCCTAATACACCCGTGCACATCAGTATCACATCACATAAGAAACACACCAAGGCTACCCAGAAAATATTATTTTTTAATAAACCTTGTTTTAAAACGAATGCATTTTGTGCTCCAATTGCGATAATGAGCGTCCCAGACGTTATTATACCTTTTAAAATTTCATTCATTTGATGACCCCTATCTCTCTTTAATCTCTAACATAAGTCGACGATTAAATGTTAAATCTCCCCTCATTCACTTCTAGTTAATTCTATATATGTATATCGCTTAAACATTAAGTATAATATTACAAATAAAAGAATAATTATTCAACTCATTCTGAAAGTATGAAGTATAAAAAAAGTACCAAACCCTATTTACTAGGATTCGGTACTTTTAGATGAAATGTCTTACATCATTCCGCCCATTCCACCCATGCCGCCCATATCAGGCATTGCAGGAGCAGATCCGGCTGGTTCTGGTTTATCTGCGATGACGGCTTCTGTTGTTAAGAACATCGCTGAAACGGACGCTGCGTTTTGAAGTGCTGAACGCGTTACTTTCGCTGGATCAACAATTCCTGTTTCGATCATGTCGACATACTCGTCCGTTGCCGCATTGTAGCCCATTCCTGGCGCTTCATGCTTGAGACGCTCGACGATGACCGAACCTTCTTGACCCGCGTTTTCCGCGATTTGGCGAAGTGGTGCTTCGAGTGCACGAAGAACGATGTTGACACCTGTTGCTTCGTCGCCTGTTGAGACCGACAGAATCGATTCGACGGCTTTCGTGACGTGAATGAGAGCTGTTCCCCCACCTGCTACGATGCCTTCTTCAACCGCTGCACGTGTCGCGTTAAGAGCATCTTCAATCCGAAGCTTACGTTCTTTTAGTTCTGTCTCCGTTGCTGCCCCGACTTTAACGACGGCTACGCCACCTGCGAGTTTCGCCAGACGTTCTTGTAATTTCTCACGATCGAAGTCGCTTGTCGTCTCTTCGATTTGTGCACGGATCGTCCCGACACGTGCTTCGATTGAATCGCCGTGTCCGTGACCTTCGACGATCGTCGTGTTGTCTTTTGAGACGACGACTTTCGACGCGCGACCGAGTTGCGTGATTTGTGTTTCCTTGAGATCAAGACCGAGGTCTTCTGTGATCAATTCTGCGCCTGTGACGATCGAGATATCCTCAAGCATCGCTTTCCGGCGGTCACCGAAGCCTGGTGCTTTGACTGCTACCGCGTTGAACGTACCACGGAGTTTATTGACGACGAGTGTCGCAAGTGCTTCGCCTTCAACGTCTTCTGCGATAATAAGGAGTGGTTTGTTTTGTTGAACGACTTGCTCGAGGACCGGAAGAATCTCTTGGATGTTTGAGATCTTTTTGTCCGTGACGAGGATGTACGGGTTCTCAAGGACCGCTTCCATCTTATCTGAATCGGTGATCATATATGGTGATGCGTAACCACGGTCGAACTGCATCCCTTCGACGACGTCGAGTTCTGTCGTGAAGCCGCGTGATTCTTCGATCGTGATGACACCATCTTGACCGACACGTTCCATTGCTTCTGCGATCAATTGACCGACTTCTTCGTCCGCTGCTGAGATTGCTGCGACTTGTGCGATTGCTTCTTTACCTTCGATTGGTTTTGCGATCGTGTGCAACTCTTCGACAGCGCGACGAACCGCTTTTTCGATTCCTTTACGGATGACCATCGGGTTTGCGCCCGCTGTAACGTTTTTAAGACCTTCACGAATCATCGCTTGTGCGAGGACTGTCGCTGTTGTCGTACCATCCCCTGCGATCTCATTTGTTTTTGAGGCAACTTCTGCAACGAGTTTTGCGCCCATGTTCTCGAAATGATCTTCGAGTTCGATTTCTTTTGCGATCGTCACACCATCATTCGTGATGAGTGGTGAACCGAACTTCCGCTCGAGGACGACGTTGCGTCCTTTTGGTCCGATCGTGACTTTGACTGCATCCGCTAATGCGTCGACCCCGCGGAGCATTGCCCGACGTGCTTCTTCACTGAATAAAATCTCTTTTGCCATGACTGAAATCCCCCTTTAGATGATTGACTGAATTACTCGGCTACTGCCAAAATATCGCTTTCGCGTAAAATTAAGTATTCATTGCCGTCGACTTTGACCTCCGAACCGGCATATTGTGCATAAATGACGTGATCTCCGACACTCACTTCAAGTGGTACACGTACGCCTTGCTCTGTCACACGGCCTGTACCGACAGCGACGACTTTACCCTCTTGTGGTTTTTCTTTCGCTGACCCAGGAAGAACGATTCCTCCGAGTGTTGTTTCTTCTTTTTTAACGACTTCGATCACGATGCGATCACCAAGTGGTTTTAACATGCGAAACATCCTCCTTGAAAATGACTGTTTTTTAGCACTCACTTTCATTGAGTGCTAACATATTTTTATCTTATACGCTTTCTCTTCTGAATTCAAGCCTGAACCTTTATCCGTTTTCCCGAAATCGACACCTTTGAATCATCGTCAATCGTGCGCCAAGACCGTTTGTTTGTTACAATCGGGACAGTACCTTCATTACAAAGGAGTTGTGTCCTGTACGATGAAAAATCCAATCAGTCTGCCTTTTCTGATGGCGGAGAAGTGGCAAAAGCGTCACGTCATCCCGATCATCATCTATCTGATCGTCCAATTGGTTCCGGGTTCGTTCCAGTATTTCCTTCCGAAAAACGTCATTGCTGACGTCGCCGGTTGGTGGCTTGCGATCGGCTTCACGGTCGCCGTCATCGTCTCTTACTACTGCCTGCGTCCCGATTGGCAGAAGTGGAAGGCAGAGGGACGTCAAACCGATCCGATGGATACGTTGAAATGGATCGGAATCGGGATCGTTCTCTTGTATGCGCTCTTGATCGGTGTCAACTTGATCGATGCCTGGATGGCAGGCGGGATCGAGAATGTCGCGAAATCGCAAAATACGGATCAGATCATTCAAGCGATTCAAGTCATCCCACTCCTGCAAGTCATGGTCGTCCTGCTCGGACCGATCATGGAAGAGTTCTTGTTCCGGCATATCATGTTCGGCAATCTCTCCTCGAAGCTCGGTTTCTTCTTCAGCTTCATCTTGACGGGTGCCTTGTTCGGACTGATTCACCAAGACAACAAATTTTTAATCTATGTCGCGATGAGTTTCGTCTTCTCGCTCGTCTTCGTCAAGACGCGCCGGATCATTGCTCCGATCGCCATCCATGTCTTTAACAACGGAATCGTCGTACTCGCCATCTACGCGATGTCTTAATTTACGAAAGGTCGTGTTTTCATGCGTCAAAGCTCGAACTTCATGGCAGTGTTCTATGCCATATTCGGTATTCTCTTCATGTTCCTCGCCTACAACAACTCGGTCGAAGCAGGAACGGTCTTTAACTTCTGGACGATCCTGCTGACGTTGTTCGCTGCGATCGACTTCTACCGTCTCTACTTGATCTTCCGCTTCCGCGCAGCAGCAAAGAAGATGATCAAGAAGGAACAGGACAAAAAGAACGACAAGCAATAAAAAAACGAGATTTCCGTCAGACGGGAATCTCGTTTTTTGGTTTATTCTTTCGCTTGACCCTTGCGGTAGGAGTCGATGATTGTCTTCGCCACATCGAGACTCAACCGTTCATCTAAGACCAAGTTCTTGATCATGTTGACGAATTCGACATCTTCCTGCTGCACCGAATCAATCCGCTCGATCAACTGGTTCAACTTTGCCCGGACGGTCGGGTAGGATACTTGATAGGCCGTTGCCATATCCTTCAATGAACCAGAGCTCAAGACGAACTTCCGGATGAACTCGAGATGCTCCTGTTCGAGTGCCAGTACCCAAGCGGGTACGTCTTGTCGTTCCATCGTGTTCCCTCACTTCTCTTACAAATCTTGAATCTCCATTCGTTCTTTTTCACGCTTCAGTTGCTTGCGACGTGAGTTAACTCCCATCTCGGCCATTGAGATCATGAGTGATAAACAGGCAAACGTTCCTATCCGAATCACTGACTCCCGATCCGACGTGTGTGGTCCTGTTCCGAAATACCAGTAAATTCCGAGCCCAATGATGATGGCTGGAATAATGAAACTCCAGACTCTTCCTCGCCGTGCTAAGTAAAATTGTACGATACAGACTGTGACAATACCAATGATGATTCCTACCGTTTCCATCCTATCGCCTCTCCCCTATGATTATATCAATAATATTAACTTTATAATTAATAATATTCAATAAAATTTTAACTATAATCAAAAATAAGGGATTTTATTTAAAAACAATCGACTTTAATCTATTTTCAGGGACGAAAAAAAGAAGGACTGACGATTCAGTCCTTCCTTGTATTTACGACAATCACGCACTGCGGACGTCGTCTTTTTTACCTTCTGTCGACATGAAGGTCTCGAGTTGGTCTTCATCCAGGACACCTTCCCACTTCGCGATGACGAGTGAAGCGAGCGTGTTTCCTGTGACGTTGACGACCGAGCGCATCATATCCATGATTCGGTCAATCCCCGCGATGAAGGCAAGTCCTTCTGCCGGGATACCAACCGTACCGAGTGTTGCGAGTAACACGACGAATGAGACGCCAGGAACGGCAGCCATCCCTTTTGATGTCAGCATTAAGACGAAGACAAGCGTCAGCTGTGTTCCGATCGAGAGATCAATGCCGTACATCTGTGCGATGAACAAGGCTGCGAGCGCTTGATACAGCGCTGATCCATCAAGGTTAAACGAATAACCCGTCGGTACGACGAAGCTGACGATTGATTTCGGAACACCCATCTTCTCGAGTTTTTCCATAATCCGTGGCAGTACCGTCTCAGACGACGCCGTCGAATACGTCAGCAATAACTCGTCCTTGAAGATACGCGTGAAATCAGAAACACGAATGCCGACCCACTTCATGATGGCACCGAAGACGATGACCATGAAGAGAAGCGCTGTGACGTATAATGTCGCAATCAGTTTAAACAATGAACCGAGCGATTCAATCCCGAACGTCGAGACCGTGACACCGATCAAGGCGAAAACACCGATCGGCGCGAATTTCATGACGATATTGACGAGATTGAACATCGCTGCTGCGACGCCTTCAAAGAAACGAACGACCGGTTGGCCCTTCTCTCCTGCAAAACCGACACCGAGTCCGAATAAGACCGAGAAGAAAATGATGGCAAGCATGTCACCGCGGACCATCGCGTCCAAGATGTTCGTCGGGACGATGTTGACGATCTTGTCGACGAGTCCTGCGTCTTGTGTCGTCTCTTCCGTTTCGACATACGTCGAGATATCCGTTTTATCGAGTGTCGACATGTTGATACCAGCACCCGGTTCAACGAGATTGGCTGCGAACAGCCCCGTGAAGATGGCGATCATCGTCACGATCGTGAAGTAACCGAGCGTTTTGACGCCAAGACGTCCGAGACTTTTCGGACTACCGACTGATGAGACACCGAGGACGATCGTCGTGAAGACGATCGGAACGACGATCATTTTCATCATCCGGATAAAGATGTCACCGATTGGCTTAAGCCACTCCGCGACATGGGGATTCCCATAAAATACACCACCGACCGTGATCCCGAGAATCAAGCCGATTAAAATTTGCCAGGCAAGGCCAATTGGCTTACGTTTCGTAGTTGTCATACTCTTCCTCCTTATACATCCGTCTTACTTGTATCCTACATGTAGTGGAACATAAGTAGAATTTTGTCCTAAATACAGTACGTTGTCAAATCGTTCTGTTATAGTACAAAACTAGATTCTGTATAAAAAAACGTCCAAAATCCGCTTGTTTCCAAGCATTTTGGACGTTTTAACATTATTCAAGATTGTTGATTGACGCGTTCCTCAATCAACGCACGATTGCGTTTTTTAAAGACTTCGTTGTGTGACGAGACCATCGCCACTTTTGGCGCTTCCGGCTCAATGAAGCGTTTTGCCCGATTGACGGCATTCGCCGCATCTTGAAAGGCACCTGAGATCAAATGGACCTTCCCGTCGTGTGAAAGAATATCTCCGGCAGCATATAGACCCGGTACACTCGACTCGCTCGCCGCGTTCCCTGCGATATAGAAGTCATCGACCCGTGCGATATCGAGATCACACGCGTCAAGCAGTGCCGCGTCCTGCTCGTAGCCGTGATTGATGATGACTTCATCAATTGGAATCTCGACGATTTCGTCTGTTTGACAGTCGATCAATTCGACTGATGCGATCCGTTGATGATCAGGACTTGCGATCAGCTTGTGAATCGTCGTGTTGAGGAGACAGACAGCAGAACTTTTGACGAGCTGGTCGACTTGCGCCTCGTGCCCCGAGAAACAATCCCGGCGATACGTGACGTAGACTTTTTTTGCGACCGGTTCGAGCTCGTTCGCCCAGTCGATCGCCGAGTTCCCACCACCTGAGACGATGACGGTCTTTCCTTTAAAGCGTTCAATCGATTTGACCGTATAGTTCAAGTTCGACACTTCAAAGCGTTCCGCACCTTCGACTTTTAATTTTTGTGGATTGAGGATGCCGCCGCCGACCGCGACGATGACCGTCTTCGAATAATGGATTCGACCCGATTCTGCTTCTAAGACGAAGTTGCCGAAGACGTCTTTTGCGATCGAGATGATCTTTTCATTCAATTGAACAGTCGGTTGGAACGTCAGTCCTTGTTCGACGAGTTGAGCCATGAGTTTTTCACCAGTGATCGGTGGCTGTCCGCCGACGTCCCAGATCATCTTTTCCGGATAGACGTGCAATTTTCCTCCGAGTTCTGCTTGATACTCGATCAATTTCGTCTTCATACCCCGAAGACCACTATAGAACGTCGAATATAACCCTGCAGGTCCTCCGCCGATGATCGTTACGTCGAACAACTCCTGTTCCCTCATCTCACTCACTCCTCATCTTTGATTACGATTGATTATCATTCTCACTCCCTCATGATAACGTGAACATCTCTTGAACACAAGAAAAAATGTTGACAGCGTTTTTACAGGACTGGTATGGTTAATGAGACGATAGTGATAATCATTATCAGTGAAAACGGAGAGAACAACGAAGGAGTCGTCGCGTATGGTACGTCTAGCAACAGAAGAAATCAATATCGGCTACGGTGATCGTCCCATCGTCAAAGACTTGTCCGTCCAAATTCCCGATCGACAAATCACGACGATCATTGGGGCGAACGGATGCGGCAAATCGACTTTATTGAAAGCGATGACACGGATCATTCCTCATCAATCAGGACGTGCATTGCTCGATGGTCTCGATATCGCTAAGGAAAGCACGAAGCTACTTGCCCGGAAAATGGCTATTCTGCCACAAACTCCAGAGAGCGCAAGTGGTCTGACGGTCGCAGAGCTCGTCTCATACGGTCGTTTCCCGTACCAAAAAGGATTCGGACGCTTGACGAAACACGATTACGAGATCATCGATTGGGCACTCGAAGCAACGGATACGATGGCATTCAAACACCGTCCGGTCGATGCACTGTCGGGTGGTCAACGTCAACGGGTCTGGATTGCGATGGCACTCGCCCAAGAGACGGACATCATCTTCCTCGATGAACCGACGACTTATCTTGATCTCGCCCACCAACTCGAGGTGCTCGAACTGCTCGAGCATCTCAACCGGACCGAAGGACGGACGATCGTCATGGTCCTGCATGATTTGAATCAAGCGGCACGGTTCGCCGACTATATCATCGCCATGAAAAACGGTGAAGTCGTCAAAGCCGGAACGTGTGAGGAAGTCATCGCAAAAGACGTCTTACAAGAAGTATTCCATATCGATGCTGAAATCGGACGCGATCCGCGGACGAACAAGCCGATGTGTATCACCTACAACTTAATCAAGGGAGATTGAATCATGAAGAAACTACTTTTACCGGTTCTACTCATTCTCACGCTCGTCATCGCAGCGTGTGGCAATACGGAGAAAAAAGACGACGCAGCGTCTGGGTCGAAAAACGAGACGATTACGTACAAATCGGAGAACGGTGACATCAAAGTTCCGGCTAATCCAAAACGTGTCGTCGTCCTCGCTGGTTTTGCCGGCAACGTCATGGCACTCGACGTACCTGTCGTTGGTGTCGATTCGTGGTCAAAAGCGAATCCGAAGTTCGACAAGCTCAAAGATGTCACGGAAGTATCGGAAGAGAACGTTGAAAAAATCATCGAACTCGAACCAGACTTGATCATCGGCTATTCAACAACGAAAAACCTCGATAAAATCAAAAAGATTGCTCCGACGGTCACGTACACATACGGAAAAGTCGACTACTTGACGCAACATATCGAAATCGGTAAATTGCTCAACAAAGAGCAAGAAGCACGCGACTGGGTCAAAGACTTCAAAACACGTGCTGCTGCTGCCGGTAAAGACATCAAAGCAAAAATCGGTGAAGATGCTACTGTTTCTGTCATCGAAAGCTTCGATAAACAACTCTACGTCTTCGGCGATAACTGGGGTCGTGGAACAGAGATTCTCTATCAAGAAATGAAATTGAAAATGCCGGATAAAGTCACGAAGATGGCATTAAAAGACGGATACTACGCGTTGTCACCAGAAGTCCTTCCTGAATACGCAGGCGACTACCTCGTCTTCAGTAAGAGTGCGGAAGCGGACAACTCATTCACGAAAACGGATACGTTCAAGAACATTCCAGCCGTCAAAAACGATCGTGTCTTCGAAGTCGATTCGAAGGAGTTCTACTTCAACGATCCGCTCACACTCGAACGTCAACTCGAGTTCTTCAAGAAAAGTTTCCTTGGCGCATAATGAATAAGGGAGGGAACCTGCGGGATCCCTCCCTTTTTTGTGGCTCACTCACTGAATCAGAAATGGAGGCGACATTCATGTCAGCTGGTCGAATTCCGTTCGGCATTAAAATCACACTCGGTCTCGTCCTCTTTTTCGGGATGTTCTGGATCGCGATGACGTTCGGCGCTGCCGATACGACGACGCGCGAAGTCTGGAACGCTTTGACGTTCGGACCGTTGAATGAAAAAGCAAAAATCGTCCAGGAAATCCGCTTGCCACGGGAACTGGCAGCGATCCTTGTTGGAGCGGCACTCGGTGTCTCAGGTGCCATCATGCAAGCGATGACACGCAATCCCCTCGCCGATCCTGGTCTACTCGGTCTGACAGCAGGTGCGAATGCGGCACTCGCGCTCGTCATCGTCCTGTTCCCGAAAATTGACTACTTCGGCATCATGATCGCGTGTTTCGTCGGAGCAGCACTCGGGGCAGCACTTGTCTTTGGAATCGGCGCTTCGAAAAAAGGCGGCTTCTCCCCGCTCCGGATCGTCCTTGCCGGTTCCGCGATCTCAGCTTTTCTATACGCGATTGCGGAAGGGATCGGGATCTACTTCAAGATTGCCCAAGATGTCTCACAATGGACGTCCGGAGGACTCGTCGGGTCGACATGGGGACAACTGCAAGTCATCGCGCCGGTCATCGCGATCGGTATCGTGATTGCGTTCATTTTCTCACGGCAATTGACGATCCTCAGTCTTTCGGAAGAAGTCGCGCTCGGACTCGGACAGAACATCCAGCGGATCAAAGCAGTCCTCTACGTCGTCGTCATCCTGCTTGCCGGTGCTGCTGTTGCCCTCGTCGGTAATATGGCATTCATCGGGCTGATGATTCCGCATATCGTCCGTGCGATCGTCGGGACGGACTATCGGTTCATCCTGCCGATGACCGCGATTTTTGGTGCAACATTCATGTTGCTTGCCGATACGATTGGACGGACGCTGTACGCACCCTATGAGACGCCAGTCATCGCAATCGTCTCGATGCTCGGGCTACCATTCTTCCTCTTAATCGTTCGGAAAGGAGGGCGTGCTTTCTCATGATGGAATCTCGTTTACGCCGTCGCCAGCAACTGACATTTTGGACGTTACTGGCACTATTGATCGCAACACTCGTCGTCAGCATCGGTCTTGGACCTGCTTCTCTCTCGTACGATCGTTTACTGCCGACGTTACTTGGAAACGGTTCGTTCAAAGAGGAGTTCGTTCTCTATTCACTCCGCTTACCCCGACTGCTCATCACCGTCATGGCGGGAATGGCACTTGCCTTATCCGGTGCAATCCTTCAAGGGATCACCCGCAACGAACTCGCTGATCCTGGTATCATCGGCATCAACACGGGAGCTGGCGTCGCCGTCGCCTTGTTCTTCCTGTACTTCCCAACCGATGTCGGGTCATTCATCTATCTGTTACCGGTCGCTGCCTTCTTCGGTGCACTCGTCACCGCGACAGCGATCTACCTGTTCTCGTACGACCGTGTCCAAGGACTCCAACCGATTCGGTTGATTTTGACCGGTGTCGGCTTCTCGATGGCACTGTCTGGAATCATGGTCATCCTGATTTCATCGACGCGTCGTGAAAAGGTCGACTTCATCGCCAAATGGCTCGCCGGTAACATCTGGGGGACAGACTGGATCTTCGTTTACTCGCTCTTGCCGTGGTTACTCGTCTTGATTCCGCTGACGTTCTATAAGGCGAATAAGCTCAATCTGCTTGCCTTGAATGAACCGGTCGCAATCGGTGTTGGCGTCGCGATTGAAAAAGAACGGATCCAACTCTTGTTGACAGCCGTCGCGCTCGCTGCTGCTGCCGTCTCTGTCACCGGTGGGATTTCCTTCATCGGTCTGATGGCGCCGCATATCGCCCGCGCGCTCGTTGGACCACGGCATCAATTCTTCCTGCCAATTGCCCTCTTGCTCGGCGGCTGGTTGCTTGCGTTCGCTGATACGATCGGGCGCAACATCGCGGGACCAGACGGCGTACCGGCTGGGATTGTCGTCGCCTTGATTGGAGCACCGTACTTCATTTATCTCCTGTTGAAGAAATAATCAAAAATCCGCATCAAACAGCTTCTTTTTCGCTGATTGATGCGGATTTTTTGATTTTATCGTTTCCACCACGCACGTTCGATTTCACCCATCGTCACGTACGCCGGATCGATTTGTTTAGCCAACCGGTTCAGTCGATTGACACTGAGACTGACTCCACCAACCCAAAAGAGGAAGATGCCAAATAGATAACCAGGGGAACTTGGAATCGACAGCATGACGACGGCAATTAGCCACGCCACAACATAACCGATGATTGTCAGACGAGCTACTTTTTGAACAGTCTGTTGATAGATAGTCGTTGTTAAATACGACTTCATGAGTCGTCGTCGGACGATTTCTCGAGCGACTGCGGTCGCGCAAAGACAAAAGAGCATGATCGGGAAAAAGACGGATGCAATTGACGTCATAAACCAAGCAAATACTGCACAAATTAATCCAGGAATCAAAAAGAAATAGGCGACGACACGCACCGGACATTTCATTAAATTCAGACGTGCTTGTCGCTCGAATAGGTGTTCCATTGCGATGTTCCTTTCTGTCTGACGAAGCGGGCTACTTCTCCGTCGCTGATATAGTCCGGGTCACGCGCCCCGTCGCGTCGGATGATCCATTCGCTGATGGAATAGAGCGGTGTTAAAATCGCAAAGATTGCCACAAGCATCTGCCAGAACGGTCCCTCTATCGTCTGGGTGATGACGATCGTCAAGATCGCGTACAGCAGGACGTGACTACCGATGCGTAGTAAAAATTGTCGACGGATCTGAGCTTTTGAGATATAGCCGTCTAAAATTTTTCGTTTTTTTAGTTGATAGCGAAAATCGGAGCCGAGAAAAAGGGCTGGAATCGTCAAAATCAACAAGGGGATATCGGTCCACTCGATCAAGATACCGACTGTTATGAATAAGAGCACGTTCCAATACCAGCGTGTGCCGAGCCACTCGACGTCCCGGTACGCGAGCGCAAGTTTTTGTAGACGTTCTTCACGAGCCGTTTGCATAGCCTCTTCTCCTTTAGCGCGCTTTGTGAATTTCTTTTTCCGTGATATACGTTGGATCAATCTTTCGTGAGACGAACTCTAACGTTTTTCGGCAGATCCAGTAAAAAGGAATGACGACGATGATCAGACCGATCAAGAAAGACGTATTTGGTCGATCGGCTGCCCAGACGATCAGACCAGCAAGCGCTCCGTATTGTAAGATACCGATCAACACATGCACCTGATAAAGCCGTCTTGCAGAAGTCTCTGATGTATATTCCGCAACAAGCGCGAACCGCTTGCGTTGTACGAACATGTCGTAGCCAAAATACAATAACGGGACGATCATCGCGTAGATTGGTTTCTCGAGTGTGTTACTGAGCGCTAAGAATGCCGCAAGCATGACCCACATGCCGGTCTGTGTCTTTTGGTGCATCTCTTCGTATAGCGCCGCTAAGGCATCCGTTTGTGTATGTACGTGTTCCATAATCATCCACCTCTCTATACTGTTATATACTTACATTTTACTGGATCGGTTTCATCTGTAGTACGAATTTCAAAAAAAAGATGTCCTACCGCTTAGGGTAAGACATCTTCCATGAAGACTACGCACTGACCTGGATGATCAGATAGATGACGCTATAGGCAACGATCGCGAGCGGTATCATCGCGACACCGATCAGCCAGCCGTTTTTGTCACGGATACCAAGATATAAGACGAGACACCCTACGATGAAGGCGATTAAGGTCGTGAACGGATTCATGGTTGTTCCCCCTCTGACTTGTTTCTGTTCTTAAAATTCCCCCTCTTCTCGTCTCATAAACCCTTCAAGGCGCTTCGGCACGCAAGAAAAGCCAGACGGATTTCCGCCTGGCTTCATCTTTTGTTCCTTATTTTTTCGTGATGACGACTGTTTTCGTAACAACGTGTCCACCGAGATCCTTCAGTTTCAAGTTGTACGTGTTTTTCCCCTTCTTGAGCGTCACTTTTTTCGTGATTGTCTTTTTGAAGGCTTTCATCTCGTACGGCTCTTTGAACGTCCGGCGGTATTCCGCGCTACCGTTGAAGTCAAAGCGTAATTCGCTGTAGTTATCGCGAAGAACGATCTTCATCTCAGCTGTTTTTGTTTTGCTTGAAACGGTTTTTGGTGCTGTGACGCGAATCGTCGGTAATTCTGTGTCGATGATGACTTGACGACTGAACGCCACACGGTTTCCTTTACCATCGTACGCTTCGACCTTGAATGACTTGACGCCATCCGTCGTATACGTCACGTCGTGGCTGAACGCATAGTTTTGTTGAGCCGCATCGAAGCGAAGTTTGACAGATTTACCATTGATTTTGAACGATTTGATGCCTGATTCATCAGAGACGTGACCTGCGATGTTGATGACTTTTGATGTCGCAAGACCAAGTGCGACTGGTGTATCGATTTGAACGTTCGGTACCGCTTTATCGACACCTGTCGTGTTGACGTCTTTTTTCACACTGTTTCCTGCATAATCCTTCACGACGAAGGCAATCTTCGCGCGCTCTGGAAGATCCGTCAACGTGTACGCTTTTTCTGTTGCAGCAAGCGGCTGTTTCAAGACACTCTTACCATTGACGAGGATATCGTATGACGCGACACCTGTTCCTTGGTCACCTGCTGTCCACGAGAGCGTTGATTTCGACGCATCCCATTTCACGGTTGCAGCTGGTTTTTTCGTATCGACATAGACTGGGAAGAGGTTCGACTGCCATTTTGCATTCGGATAATCGATCACGGATTTGACTTTATAGTAGTAAAGACCATCCTTGACCGGTTTCCCGTTGATCGTTCCGTCCCAAGCAGCGCTTGTGACTGGTGTGTATCCGTCCTCTGAACCGCTATCATAGTAGTTCTTGACGACGTCCGTTTGCGTATCGAGCTTCTGAAGTGTTGCTTTGTTACGGTCAAGAATCGAGTACTCAACTTTTTTCGCATTACGGAGGAACGAGATGATCGGGAAGGCTTCATCTGCGCTACCATCGTTGTTTGGTGAAAACGAGACTTTGTTTGCGACGACATCGCCAGCAGCGTTTGCGCCGAGGAATTCGAAGTTATCCTTCACTTCTGTCGCTAGACCTGTCAAACCATAGAACGTGTTGTCTTCATCGTATAATGGTGCGTCTAGAATCGGAGCTTGATCCCATTTCCCTTTAAAGCCAACGTAAGGAACCGTCAATTCTGGATTCTTACTCTTCGTATCGATCAGACGAACGAATCCTTCGACGAAGTAGCCGTTCTCAAAGACTTGTTCGAGCGGAAGTTCGTTTGCCCAGTCCGTTGTATCCTTCAGATCGACCGATACACTGACTTTCGTTGAGCTCTTCGGATTAATCGAGACCGAACTTGCTTTCTTCGAGCCCACTGCGAATGAGATCGGATATGTGCCTTTGTTTGCATCCACCGTACCGATCGTTCCCTTTTTAAAGATGCCGTTTGCTTCGAGGAAGTTTGACCCTTCTGCACCGAGATCTGATTGAACCGTTCCGGCTAACTTATATGTCACTTTTTCACTGCTGTAGTTTTTCAAATCAAGTGTGAACGTGAACTTCTCGCCGACTTCCTTCAAGGATGCCTTACCTTCACCTGACTTCGTCTCTGTGACGACGACTGGTGTCTTCATGGCAGCACGAAGATCCATCAGTCCAGCTCCCTCACGACGTGGGGAGTAGAAGTTGCCTGTTTTTAGCTGCGCATTGTATTTTCCTTGATCGAGTTGCGGACGCGACGTGTTCATCAAGATGTTCTTCGCGAGCTTAACGCGTGTCGCACCATCGACTTTAAAGTCCTTCGCGATCCGTTGCATGACGAGTGCCGTTCCACCAGCGACGTGTGGTGCCGCCATCGATGTCCCACTCATGACACCATACTCGTTATCGTTGAGCGTCGAGTAGATTTTTCCACCTGGTGCCGTGATTTCTGGCTTGAAGTCAAGGCTTGGTGTGACACCCCAAGACGTGAAGTCAGACATTTGTCCTGCGACCGGGTTATCGGCTGAGACTGCTTTTCCGTCGAACGTGACAGCGATTGCCTTGCCCTCTTTTGCTTTTGCTTCAAGATCGTTTCCGTCTGCGATGCTGAGTGTGACGAGTGGAATCGTCGGATTGTTGAGCGCCATACTGACGTAATCCCCATGATCGACTCGACCGCGGACGATGACACCTGCTGCCCCTTGCTTCTCAGCTTCTGCTTGGATCATACCGTAGTTGAAACCACCGTTACGCACGACGAAGACGACTTTCCCCTTGACGTCTTTGCCTTCGTAGTTCGAAGCTTGACCGTCACCGACATAGACGACATCCTTCTTCTCTTTATCGAAGACAGCAATCGGATTCGGTGAATCTTGTTTTTGGTATGCCAAATAACCAGCATCCTGACCGTCGATCGTCAGCGCCATGCCTTCGAGTGTCAATTTCGTATTTTCGAGTGATGCGACTTGGAGTGCTTGGCTTGTTAAACCTGGGGCACCGACGACACCAATATCCGGGTTCGCTGTGTACGGGTTACCTGCACCATGACCTGCGAATGCCGAGTTACCAGCAGAAATCGCACACAAGATGCCGTTGTTCATCGCGTTGACGATTGCGCGTTGTTCTGGATCATCTGCATTGACGAACGATGCCGTCGAACCGAGACTCATGTTGATGACATCGGCTCCGAGTGCAATCGCATCATCAATCGCTTTAATGTAGATATCGCTGAATGTCGATGGCATTCCTGGATCGTTTCCGAAGACTTTCATCGCGAGGAGCTGTGTTTCCGGAGCGACTCCTTTGATACCACCGTTTGCTTCATCGCCGTTTGCTCCGACCGTACCCGCGACGTGCATCCCGTGCATCGATGCGCCCGCACCTAAATCACGGATTTCGCTATCGTGATCGGCATAGTTATAGCCGTACGGTACTTTTTCCGTGAAGTACTTTCCTTTTAAGCCTTTTGTTTCTTTCGCACTATCGACTTTCGAAGAAGTCAAATCGATCTTCGTCTCAGGGCTCAAGACCATGTCCTTATGCGATGGATCGATTCCCGTATCGATGACGGCAACGATTGTTCCTTCCCCTTTAAAACCATAGTCCTGCCATGTTTCCTTCGCATTGACCATGTCCTTGCTGTACAGCATGTCTGGCTTGGCACCTTTAGCAACTTCTGGACGCGCATACTCATGGGCGATATGTACGCTCTTGACTCCGCTCAGTTGTTTAATGTCTTCGATGTCCCCGAACTTGACTTCACCACTGAATCCGTTGATGACGGTTGTGAAGCTTTCCTTATATGTAACGGGAATCGCCTTTTTAGCGATGGCTGACTTGACTGATTTTTGGACATTGACGAGGCGATCTTTGATCGACTCTTTTTCGGCATTGCTCAATGTGCTATACCGCTTGTTTTGAGCCTGGGCGATTTGAATCGCCGGCTTCTCTTCCATCTCGATGACGACACGAACTTTATCCGATTGTTTGTAGTTCTTCTCTTGCCCCGATTTCTTCAGCGAGAGCGCTTGCGGTTTTTGACCCGTTGCTTTGTCTTGCGACGACAGTGCACCTTGCGCACTGACTAGATTGGAAGACGTCATTAAGACGGCTGCCATAAGTGCAATCTTCTTCATGCGTTCGTTTTCCCCTTTTCTGTAAAACCATAGTAGTACTACTGATAAAACAGTTAAACGAAAATTCTGTATATTTAGTTTAATGAATTTAATGGAAATAAACAATTTATATTTGCCTATTTTTTTAATTTATTTGTTTTACATGACATTTTATATTTTTGAGGAATTTAACTGGGAGTAAAATAAAAACTCCTCGAAGCCTCGAGGAGTTGGATATTTGGTATTGGTGGAGACTATCGGGATCGAACCGACGACCTTTTGGCTGCCAGCCAAACGCTCTCCCAGCTGAGCTAAGCCCCCATGAATTATCTTTAGTATACGTATCACTAACTGCTTTATCAATATAAAAATAACGCTTTCATAAAAAAGAATTCCTTCCAAAAATCGTCGGAAGGAATTCACGATTCATTTATTCAATTCACGCATCAAATCCGCCTGTCGTTCAAGCTCTGCCTGTTGCTCGAGGATCAGGACTTTTTTGTACGTCCGCGCAGAAATCAAGATGCTGATCTCATAGAGAACGAACAATGGAACCGAGATCATCAAGTGTGACGTCACGTCCGGCGGTGCGATCAATGCCGCAACGACGAACAGCGCAAAGTACGCATATTTCCGATTCTTTCGCATGAAATATGGCGTCACGAGACCCAGACGTGTCAGGAACATCGTCACGACCGGCAATTGGAAAAGAAGACCGAACGGCATCGTCAATCGGATTAAGAAACTGAAGTAGTTCTCCACTCCGATGACTTGTTCGATTCCGAGCTCTTTCCCGAGATCCGTTGAGACTTCAAGCAAGAAGGGAAGCAACCAGAAATACGAGAAGGCTACGCCAGCCAAAAACAGGAAGAAGATGACCGGAATATAAGTCAATGTCGCTTTTTGCTCCTTGTCATAAAGTCCTGGTCGGACGAATGCCCAGAGTTGATACATCCAGAACGGTGACGCTAAAATCAGCGCAATGATGAACGCAAGATTCAAATACAACATTAAAGGATCGGCGACGTTGAAGGCATTCAAACCGATACCGAGCTCTTTTAAGTCCGCTTGCAAGAAGCGAACGAGCGGTCGGACGAGCGGAAATGCGACAGCGAACAGGACGACGACGATGATAAGCGACCAGACGATCCGCTTACGCAGTTCGTCAAGGTGCGACGTCATGCTTTGCTCTTGATCAACCGTCATGATTCAATCACTTCTCTTTCGGTTCGTCCTTTTTATCGTCGTCCATGATGCCATTCGTGGCATTTTTGAACTCTTTCAATGTCTGACCCGCAGCGCGTCCGAATTCTGGTAACTTTTTCGGTCCGAAAATGATCAATGCGACGACCGCGATTAATCCGATGCTCGCAGGTCCGATACCTAGTGTGAGCGGAATAAGGTTTTCCATTATGATTTCACTCCTTCAGCTGATTGCGAATAATGCTTCATGAAATAAACTAACGACTGCAACTCGATCGATAAATCAATGTGATGGACCCGGACGCTAGCTGGCACGTTCAACCGCGCTGGCGTAAAGTTCAGGATGCCTGTCACACCATACTCGACTAACTCATCCGCTACTGACTGCGCGAACTGGGATGGAACCGTCAAGATGGCAACATCGACCTGATTCGCTTCGATTTGTTCTTTCATGTCCGAAACATGATAGATTGGAACGTCATGCGTTGTTGTTCCGACCTTCTCTTCGTCCGCATCAAACGCAACGACTATCCGAGTACTATTATTCTTTAAAAAGTTATAATTTGCAAACGCTGTTCCGAGATGACCGACCCCAATTAAGGCAACATTCGTCACCTCATCTTGATTCAAGGTTTTGCGGAAAAACGTTAAGAGATGTTGAACGTTATATCCATACCCCTTCTTCCCTAATGCCCCAAAGTAGGAAAAATCGCGACGAATCGTTGCTGAATCAACCTTCACCGCCTCGCTTAACTCAGCAGAAGAGACGCGGAGCTTGCCTGAATTGTATAAACTTTGGATGAAGCGATAATATAGCGGCAACCGTTTTGCTGTCGCTTGTGGAATTTTTGTGTCTGGTCCATTCATCCTGCAGTTCCCCCTTCGGCCACATCCATCGTGGCACCCAAATCTTTGCAAAAAGCTTTCTACTTTCCTTGATTGTAAACCACTTCACATAGAGTCACAAATAATATATTCCGCAGGACCTCGCGCTTTTGTTCGTGATAGACTAAAGGGTGGAAGGATGGATGGAAATGATACTCTTACAAGTCAACCAACTCTCGAAATCATTCGGCGTCGAGCCGATTTTAGAAAATATCAAATTGGAAGTACAAGAGCGCGACCGCATTGCGCTCGTCGGACGAAACGGTGCCGGTAAATCGACCTTGCTCAAAATCATTGCTGGCGAACTCAGTCATGACTCAGGTGACATCATGAAAGGCAAGGATGTCAAAATCGGTTATCTCGCGCAAGACAGTGGTCTTGAATCGAATGAAACGATCTGGAACGAGATGCTGACCGTCTTCGAACATCTTCAGGAACAAGAACGAACACTACGCCGGATGGAAATTGAAATGGGTATGGAGCATATCTTGAACGACCCGGTCGCGTACGATCGTCTCCTGAAGACGTATGATCAAGCGCAACACGACTTCTCAGAAGCGGGTGGTTATCAGTTCGAAGCAAATATCCGCTCTGTTTTGCACGGCATGCGCTTTTATCCGGATGATTACTCGCGCCGGATTCAGACATTATCCGGTGGTCAACGGACACGGCTTGCCTTAGCGAAGATGCTCTTACAAGCACCAGAGCTTCTCATTCTCGATGAGCCGACCAACCACCTCGATATCGATACGCTCGCGTGGCTCGAAAGTTACCTCGGTGGTTATCGTGGTGCCGTCCTGATCGTCTCGCACGACCGGTACTTCCTCGACCAAGTCGTCAATGTCGTCTACGAACTGTCGCGCAATGTCTGTCGTAAGTTCACGGGGAACTATACGAAGTACTTGGAGCAAAAAGCGGCCTTATACGATCAGGAAATGAAGCAGTTCGAACAGCAGCAAGAAGAAATCGCGAAGATGCAGGACTTCATTCAACGGAACATCGCCCGGGCGACGACGACAAAACGTGCCCAGAGTGTCCGGAAACGGCTCGAAAAGGTCGACCGACTCGACCGACCAGATGGAGATGAGCGTAGCACGGTCCTGTCCTTCCCGATTGAAAAACAGAGCGGGAACGACGTTCTGCAAGTCAATCAACTGGCGATCGGTTATGAAGAAGCTGTCTCAAAAGACATCACCTTCCGCTTGCAACGCGGTGAATCACTGGCACTCGTCGGACCGAACGGAATCGGAAAGTCGACGCTTCTAAAAGTCCTCGTCGGTCGCTTACGCCCCCTCTTCGGTGATTTCCGTTTCGGAACCGGCGTCTCGATCGGCTATTACGATCAAGAGCAGGCGGAACTCAATGATCGGAACCGTGTCATCGATGAGATTTGGAACGAATGGCCACTGATGCGTGAACAAGAAGTCCGGTCCGTCCTCGGGCAATTCCTGTTTAGCGGTGACGATGTCTTCAAGATCGTCCATGAGTTATCCGGTGGCGAACGCGGACGTCTCGCGCTCGCGAAACTGAAACTCCGAAAGACGAACGTCCTCGTCCTCGATGAGCCGACGAACCACTTGGATCTGGATTCGAAGATGGTCCTTGAAAACGCGCTCGTCGACTACGAAGGTACGCTGCTATTCGTCTCCCACGACCGTTACTTCATCGACCGGATCGCGACCCGCGTCATCGAGATGAGTGAAGCCGGCGTGACGGAATACCTCGGTGATTATTCGTACTACACGGAGAAGAAGGCGGAGCAAGAAGAGATTGCGCGTCTTGAAGCCGAGGAAGCAAAAGCCGCAAAGGTCACGGCGTCGAAGACGATCGACAAGGAAGCACAGAAAGAAGAACGCAAGCGCCGTCAGCAGATCGAGCAACTCGAACAAGACATCGAGCGGCTCGAACAGCGTTCGGCAGAAATTGAACAATTGCTCTGTGAACCGGAAGTCTTCAACGATATTCCGAAAGCGACAGCTCTTTCAGCAGAACGTGACCAGATTGATGTCGATCTACTCGAATTGATGGAACGATGGGAGAACCAACACTGATGCGGACGAAAAGTTTTTTCATTAACTTGATTCAAGGACTGCTATCCGGCATCCTTTATTTCGTACCGATGTATGCGGACTACGTGTCGACCTTCATCCGGCCGGATGCTTTTAATGCCGCGCTTCCTTTGTTCCTCCTGATTTCTTGTATGATCGGTCTCGTCATCCAGACATGGAGCGGTCTTTTCGTCAGTTTACTCTCGGGATTATGCTGTACGCTCCTGACGACACAGCTATTCGTTGAACTCAATGACCCGTTGATCCTATCGTATTACGGTAGTGTCTCACCGCTCACCGCTTTCTTGATCAGCTGTGTCGGCATTTGGGCACTCGCAATCGTCTTTTATTTGCTCGATGGTTATCAGTACAGTAAACGTCATGGTCTTGAAGCCTCTTCAAACGAAATCGATCCGCAACCTTGAAGTCCGATCGATGAATCAGATGAACGACATGAGAAAAAGGAGTGGAGATTCCGGTAGCTAGACCGGTCTCTCCACTCCTTTTTGTTTGAATCAAAACGAATCGTACGATGAATCAGGCATTCACGCTTCTATCATTTTGTCGGTCGGGCAATCGTAAACGTCTTCCCGATCGTCGCATAATCATTCCCTGCTAAACGAGCGACAGCCTTCAATCCTGCTGCGTCAATCCGGAACGAATCGACGAGTTCATCCGCGACGTGATAGCGCAGTACTTCCCCAATCAAAAGATCGGCACCTTCTAGCTCGACGTGTTGCGTCAAGCGCATCTCGAACCGGATTTTCGCTTCCGCGATTCCAGGTACTTCGATCGCGTCACTATCGACGAGCGTCAAATCCGTCCGCTCAAGCTCACTTTCACCGTAAGCAAGTGGCGCTGCTGTCTCATTGACTGCGTCGACGATCTCTTCGCTGACGATATGGATGACATAACTTTGTTTTGCAAGGATATTACGTGCCGTATCCTTCTGCCCCTGATCCGTCCGTTGTACGGCGATCACCAGTTGCGGCGGACTGCTTGAAGCGACCGTAAAGAAGGAAAACGGTGCGGCGTTGACCGTCCCGTCTTCTCCTTGCGTTGTCACGAAAGCAATCGGACGCGGAATGATGCTTCCGATCAGTAATTTATAATTGTCTTTTGCGCTAAGCGTTGATGCCTCGAACTTCATGAATGACCCACCTTTTTCTTCACCCGATGAGTGCAGCGAGTGAATAGTCTCCAGCACCGATCATCGCTACACCAAGCGCGATGACGATCAATGCCATGTTGTATTCGTACCCGTTCTGCGTCACCCAGTAACCATTCGCACCGTGTACTTTAACGATCGCGACAAGCATCGATCCGATGATGAGGAGTGCTGCGATCCAGAGGAATACGCCTCCTGCAAACAACAAGCCGCCGATCAATTCAGCAAGACCTGCTGTAATCGCGAGTGCCTTCCCTGGCTTCATGCCAATTGATTCGAACCAACCGCCTGTTCCAGCGATTCCGTGTCCGCCGAACCAACCAAATAATTTTTGTGTCCCGTGTGCAGCGAACGTTAAGCCGATGATTAAACGAATGATTAAAAGTCCTGTATCCATCATTTCTCTCTTCTCCTTTTACCTAATGTATTTTAGTTACTTTAAGTAACTCAATAAACAGACTATATCTTATCACTTACTAAAAGTAAATAGATTTGTTTTAGTTCTTTTTGTTACATTAAGTAAAATGATTCGATTTTTTTAGCAGAAGCGGGTATACTACAACTATAGAAAGGATGAGTGCTGATGGAAGAAGTCGCAATCCAACCGGCTCTTTGTCCCAAAGTCGAACATGCCTTTGAAATCTTAGGTAAGAAATGGACGGGTCTGATCTTACGTCACTTGTTGACGAAGACATGTCGTTTCAATGAGATTCAAGATGCCATTCCCGAATTATCAGGTCGTATGCTCACGGAACGTATGAAGGAGCTCGAAGCGGAAGGCATCGTCATCCGGACTGTCATTCCCGATCGTCCGATTAAGATTCAATACAGTTTGACCGACAAAGGGCGCCAACTCGAACCGGTCATTCGTTCCATTGAGGAATGGGCCGAACTACAAGACTAATGTATAAAAAAGCATCTTCTTCGGAAGGTGCTTTTTTATGTGTCCTTTGACATTGATAATCATTATCAATTACAGTAGAGAAGTACAGTGAAAGGAGGAAGATGCATGCATATCGCGATTGGATTCGTCAGCATGTCCGGTAATACGGAAGATATCGTCTCGCTCATTCAACATGAACTCGAGCAACACGATGTCGACGTGACGATCACGGAACTAGATCAATTCGTCGGGGAGGACTTATCACGTTTTGATGGTCTATTACTCGGCTCATATACATGGGGAGACGGTGATTTACCGTATGAAGCAGAAGATTTTGTCGAGGAGCTCCGGGAACAATCCTTACAAGGAATACCGGCGGCTGCTTTTGGTTCGGGGGATCTTGATTATCCGAAGTACTGCGCAGCCGTTGATTTGATTGAAGACGCATTAAAAGAAGCTGGGGCGACCCTCGTCACGGATGGCTTGAAGATTGAGTTTGATCCGAATACCCCGGAGAAACAAGCCGCTTGTCGTGCGTTCGCGCAAACGTTTCATCGCTTTTTACAACAGGTTCATTCTTGAGTGTCGTTTGAATCCGTACTGTAAGGGAATCGTTAAAGCAGACTCTATGAAAGTGAGATGAATGTTTTATGACGATTCAAGCACTCGTCTTTGACGTCTACGGTACATTATTCGATGTCCATTCCGTCAAAGAACAAGCCGAAGCGCTTTATCCGGATCACGGAGAAGCGATCAGCAAACGCTGGCGGGAGAAACAACTGGAGTACTCTTTCCTCCGGCAATTGAACGGACAGTATGTGCCGTTCAGCCAAGTAACACAAGATGCCCTCCGCTATACGTTACTCGAACTGAAGCTCCATGTGACCGAGGAACAAATCACGACCTTAATGGAAACGTACCTGACGCTTGATGTATATCCTGAAGTCAGCTCCGTTCTCGAGACGATGGCGGACAAGCGTCTGGTCGTCTTCTCGAACGGTTCCCATGATATGCTCGATCCGCTGATTGAGCAGTCAGGCTTAGCCGATCGGTTCGAACATCTCGTCAGTGTCGATGATATCAAACAGTATAAGCCAGCACCTGCATCCTATATGCATGCCTTAAACACGCTCGGTCTAAAACGCGAGGAGATCCTCTTCATGTCCTCGAACGGTTGGGATATCACCGGGGCGAAGAGTTTCGGCTTCAAAACGGCATGGATCAATCGAAATGGACTTCCGGTCGAGGAATTGAATCTCGATCCCGATCGCATCTATGATGACTTGACGGGTATCACTGAATGGCAATGAACGAACAACAGCGGACTCCTATTTAGGAATCCGCTGTTTTCATGTCTTCAGTAATTCGAAAGACGTGAGTAACCCTTCTTGAATAGATCGAGTTTCAGACCGCCTTCTTTTTCGATGAAGAAGAGGTATTCGTTTTGATCCGTATCTTTATAGAAGACCTTAAATAACGTCAACGTCCGCTTTTTATTGTTCTCGACAGCCGTCACCTCGTGCTTTGAGATCACCTCGGCTTGGACTTGTTCTGCATCCATCTTTTGAATCATTGGTTCGAATGACTTCTTTTCTTGATCCGTCACCGGTGTTCCGGAAGCAATCATGAAATAATCATCACTCGCCTTGTTCGTTAAACCATACTTCCGATCGACGATGACGACGTTACTGAGCTTACCATTGATTGTCTGATCAAAAGCATATAACTTTTGAATCCGGGTCTTTTCCCCTTCTGCTCGTCCGATTTCGTAAAGTGGACGTTGTTTCGTATTCGTCTCGACCGCTTTTTTATCGGGTACGAGTTCTTCCTTATAGGCGACTTGGTATGCGTTGACGATTTCTCGGACCTGAAGTCCGATCGCGACGATGACCAGTACCGCTAACAATGCGATGATGACTTTTTTCATTCCATTTCCCCCAAGTTGTTCGGATTCCTTACTTTAAATCTAGCCCAGGTTCTGCGTTCATGGCAAGTGTCGAATAGCGTAACGCGCGATATGGATGAATCGCAGCCGCTCCGATCATCGCCGCATTATCTCCACACAGGTGCATCGGCGGAATGATGAGATCGATTCCTTCCTTCGCACACGCCGCTTCGAGACCTTGGCGTAATCCTTTGTTAGCAGCGACGCCACCAGCAAGCAGCAATTGACGTCCCCCTTTATCCTTCACGGCACGGACCGCCTTCGTCACGAGTACCTCGACGACGCTTGCTTGGAAACTCGCGGCTAAATCTTCCGGAATGATCGTTTCCCCCCGTTGTTCGGCGTTATGCACGGCATTGATGACTGCTGACTTCAAACCGCTGAAGCTAAAGTCATACGAATCCTTTTCGAGCCAGACACGCGGAAAATGGAACGTATCCTGACCAGTCTGTGCCAATTGATCGATCCGTGGACCACCTGGATATGGTAACTTCAACGTCCGAGCAACTTTATCATATGCTTCCCCCGCGGCATCATCCCGTGTTTCACCAATGACTTCATATACACCGTCTTCCGGCATGTAGATCAGTTCCGTGTGCCCACCTGATGCAATCAAACAGACGAGCGGAAACTCAAGCTCTTGCACGAGACGATTCGCATAGATATGACCTGCGATATGATGAACACCGATCAATGGTTTATCATGCGCAAAGGCCAGTGCCTTCGCTGCGCTGACACCAACGAGTAATGCTCCGACCAGTCCAGGTCCTTCCGTGACGGCAATCGCGTCGATATCGTCGATCGTGACGTTCGCTTCCGTCAAGGCGTCATCAATGACGTATGTGATCCGTTCGACGTGATGCCGTGAAGCCACTTCAGGCACGACGCCACCGAATCGTTTATGACTTTCGATTTGAGACGAGACGACGTTCGATAAGACGTCGGTTCCTCCACGGACGACGGCAGCCGCCGTTTCGTCGCAACTCGATTCGATTGCTAGAATCAATGGTTGTGTCATAGGTCTTCTCCCTCCAGCTCCAGCCAGTAGATGGCAGCATCTTCATTGTTATCTTGATAATATCGTTTTCGGACACCGACATACTGAAATCCGAGTTTTTCATATAAAGTCCGCGCTGGTGTGTTCGAGACACGTACTTCGAGTGTCATCGCCCGCAAATCAAGTGCACGACCGACGGCGATCAATGCCGTTAGCAGATCTTCCCCAAGCCCTTGTCCACGGTGCGACTGCTTGACGGCAATATTCGTAATATGTCCCTCATCCGCGATATGCCACAGACCAGCAAACCCAACGATACCATCTTGATCGGCAACGACATAATAGGCATTCGGATTTTGTGTCATTTCCGCTTCGAAGGCATCTAGCGTCCACGGTGTCGCAAACGATTCGAGTTCGACCGCGTGAACACCTGCAGCATCCTGTACGGTCATCCGACGAATGCCCTTACTCATGACGCTGTGCCTCGATCCATTTCGCTTCTGCTTCAGCCAGGCGCAGGTATCGTGGCTCAAACGCATGCGCTTCGACCGTCTGGCGCGTTGCACCGAGTAAAGCGAGTACGCCGGCACGTGGCGTCCGGAAAGCAGGAGCCGCCTTTTCAAATGGTTGAAGAATCTCTTCGAACGCATCGACGTCTCCTGTGACGAGCGTATCTGGCGGTAACGTCTTCACAAAAGAAGAAATCTCGACATGCTGTTCTTCACCAATTCGTTTCCCGGCGTCGTACACTCCGACAAACCCTGCTCCACGCCGCGCATCTTGAATCGCCGCAACGCGTCCTGTATGACCAGTCGAAGCTGCCATCAGTTCAAGTGTCGAGATGGCAACAAGCTCGATACCGAGTGTATAAGCAAGCGTCTTCGCTGTCGTCGCTCCAATCCGTAATCCCGTATAAGAACCAGGACCGTCAGCAACAACGATGCGTGTCAGTTGAGCCGGTGTCCATTTTGCTTCCACCATCAAGCGCTCAAGCAACGGCATGAGTTTCGTCGCATGATTCAAAGACGTGACGTAAGAAGCTTCTGCTACAATCTGTTTCCCGTCTGAAAGAGCGACTGATAATTGTTTCGTCGATGTATCAATAGCTACGATTTTCATGATTTCAATCCCTCACATAATGTAATGTATCGTTCTCCGATCGGCGTCAGCTCAAAACGACGGCTATCATCACCCGTTCGCGTAATCGTGATTGCCAACCGTTCAGGGGGAAGACTGTCCGCGATCAATTCAGACCACTCGACGACGGCGACGCCTTCACCGTTCAAATATTCTTCAAGTCCGATATCATCACCGGAACCTTCCAGGCGATAGACATCCATATGATAAAGAGGAAGACGTCCCGTATAGACTTTCATGATCGTAAAGGTAGGACTGTTGACGTGGCGCGTCACACCTAACCCTTTCGCAAAGCTTTGAGTAAAGGTCGTTTTCCCAGCACCTAAATCCCCATCAAGCGTAATGACCATCCCTGCTTCTGCACGTCGTCCGAGTTCAAGGGCCAAGGCAGTCGTTTCTTCCAAGCTGTTCATTTCCAGTTCTATCATACGATGTCTCCTCCTTTAATACGTACTGTTCGTCCTTCTCTATTGTACCGAACGAAAAAGGCAAAAAAAAATACGAAACGCTGAACGTTTCGTAGTAAAGTTGAAGTTAAGTTTAAAATTGGTTGCGGGGGCCGGATTTGAACCGACGACCTTTGGGTTATGAGCCCAACGAGCTACCAGACTGCTCCACCCCGCGATGATATAACGTTTCGACAGATATTAATATAACATGCGTCTTTTAAATTGGCAAGTCTTTTTGCCTTATTTCTTTTTACTAACTGTCATAATGAATATTCTTCTATACTGATACGAAAGGAGTGAGCAGATGGGATACTTATTAGATTTACGAAAAATCGTAGGCAACCGACCCTTGATCAGCGTGGGTGCGACCGTACTCGTCATGAACAAACAACATGAACTGCTATTTCAATATCGTTCGGATACACACAGTTGGGGACTTCCCGGTGGTTCGATGGAACCAGGTGAGACACTTGAAGAAGTCGCGATGCGTGAATTACAGGAAGAAACCGGACTTCAAGCACGCAGCGTTCAGCTGCTAGACGTCTTCTCGGGTCCTGATTACTTCTTCCGTTATCCAAATGGCGATCAAACCTACAGTGTGATCCATCTCTTTCAAGCAAAAGGCGTATCGGGTACATTACAAATGACGGACGGAGAGAGTCTCGACTTACGGTATTTCCCGCTGAATCAATTGCCAACACCGCTTGAAGCGCGTGCTGCAGCGCTCTTACGCCAAGTTACGCCTCGTCTTCTTAGCACAATCCCTTCTTTTTAATCTAGATGCTTCGCTTAAACTGACTCGATGGCGGATTGACGTCCATTCGTCAGTTTTTCCTTTTCCACAACAAAAAACCGACCTGCAATCTGCAGATCGGTCAAGTGCCTGGCAACGTCCTATCCTCACAGGGGGAAGCCCCCAACTACTTTCGGCGTTCAAGTGCTTAACTTCCGTGTTCGGCATGGGAACGGGTGTGACCACTTGGCTATCGTCACCAGACGAT
>NZ_JBYLRU010000005.1:0-141506 GCF_057772545.1 Exiguobacterium sp. E17S | reverse complement strand
ATCGTCTGGTGACGATAGCCAAGTGGTCACACCCGTTCCCATGCCGAACACGGAAGTTAAGCACTTGAACGCCGAAAGTAGTTGGGGGCTTCCCCCTGTGAGGATAGGACGTTGCCAGGCAAACGGTGGTTCTGGAGCATACGCTCAAGGGCCGCCGCTTTTTTGTGTCTTTTTGTAGAAAGGCATGCATCTATTTAATGAAGGGACTGAACAGGGATATGGCGAAAAAAACGAAACTACGCGTAGCCGTCGAAGAGAACGAGACGATTGGTGCCTGTTTGGATCGTATCGATGCCATGGGATACCGCCCGACGGTCCGACGAGAAGAGCCGATCTTTGGATTAGACGCGAATGGCGAACCGTATCCAATTCGTCAGCAAATCGTCTTCGATTGCAAAGTGAAAGAGAGCGAATAACTCCTCAAGCATCATCCGATTCATTCGGACGATGCTTTTTTTATACTTTATTTCATTTGATGCCTCCCAAGAAATAAAGTCCGAATGGACACTAAATGAAATCAGAAAAACACCTTTTAAAACCGAACGATAAATTTTCAGACAATTAAATTGTTCGCCTTTGGTTGACGCCTTGGGATGGACTTGTTAAGATGAAGTCGTGACAGGATGATTGAATATAAACACCTCGTATAATAGCAGGGATATGGCTTGCAAGTTTCTACCCAACGACCCTAAATCGTTGGACTATGGGGTATATGGATGTTCGTCGATATTTCTTTGGCGTACCTTTTTATACCCTAAGCCACCCTTTTAGCCGTGGTTTGGGCTTTTTTTATGCACAAAGGAGGAAACAGCGATGGGAAATGTAGAAGTCGGCGTCATCATGGGAAGTCAATCGGATTGGGAAACGATGAAACATACATGTGATGTGTTGGAGCAACTTGAGATTCCATACGAAAAGAAAGTCGTTTCCGCACACCGGACACCGGATCTAATGTTTCGTTATGCTGAATCAGCACGTGAACGAGGACTGAAGGTCATCATTGCTGGTGCAGGCGGTGCTGCTCATCTTCCGGGCATGGTCGCTGCTAAAACGACATTACCCGTCATCGGTGTTCCTGTGAAAAGTAGAGCGCTCCAAGGAATTGATTCCTTGCTCTCGATCGTTCAAATGCCAGGTGGCGTACCGGTCGCAACGGTCGCCATCGGAGAAGCAGGTGCAAAAAACGCCGGATTGCTAGCTGCTCAAATTCTCTCGATTCAAGATGAACGACTTGCCCGCAAGCTCGATCATATGCGAGTCGAACTAGAAGGAGACGTCATTGCATCTGGAGGGAACCTGCTATGAAACGAATCGGGATACTAGGCGGCGGTCAACTTGGTCGAATGATGGCACTGTCCGCCCGTGAGATGGGCTTTGAGATTTTGACACTCGACCCAACAGACAACGCACCGTGTGCGCAAGTGGCGGATCAACATATTCAAGCTGCTTTCACGGATGTCGAGGTAGCGAAACAGCTCGCAGCTGAATCAGATGTCGTCACCTACGAATTTGAGAACATCTCGACGGAGGTCGCTGAAGCGATCGGGACGAAACTGATTCATGGAACGGATCTTCTTTTTCAAACGCAACATCGGGTACGGGAAAAAGAGATGATTGAACGCATTGGACACTCTGTCGCTCCGTACTATCCGGTGACGCATCCGTCTGACTTAGAGGAAGCAAAACAACGACTCGGGTTACCGTTCGTCTTGAAGACAGCACGATTCGGCTATGACGGAAAAGGACAGACCGTCATCCGGACGGAAGAACAGTTCCAAGCGGCAATCGAGCGATTCGAACCAACAGAGTATGTTGCGGAGCAGTGGTTACCGTTTGATCAGGAAATTTCCGTCATCGTCACTCGAAGCGCAACAGAAACACGTGTCTTCCCGGTCAGTGAGAACATTCACCAAGAGAACATTTTGCATCTATCGATCGTACCGGCACGTATCTCTGAATCACTCGAACAAGAAGCGATTGCGCTCGCTGAATCGATCGCGGATGCCGTCGGGCTAATCGGTACACTGGCCATCGAGTTGTTCGTCGTTGGTTCTCGACTAATCGTCAATGAACTAGCACCCCGACCACACAATTCGGGACACTATTCAATCGATGCTTGCGAAACATCCCAATTCGAGCAGCATATCCGTGCCATCAGTGGTCTCCCACTCGGTGATACCCGTCTGACGACACCGGTCGTCATGGCGAACATCCTGGGTCAGCATGTCACAGCATTATACGAGGAACTACCGAGACTAAGCGCTCGGACGAAAGTTCACTTATATGGAAAAGCAGAAGCCAAGACAGGACGCAAAATGGGCCATTTGAACATTCTTGCGGACACCGTCGACGATGCTTTGGCAGAAGTCGAACGCCTGTCGATATGGAAGGAGACAGTTCAATGATCGAACGGTATACACGTCCTGAGATGAAAGCGATCTGGACCGAACAAAACAAATTCGAGGCTTGGTTAAAAGTCGAGATCCTTGCGTGTGAAGCATGGAGCGAACTAGGAGTCATCCCGAAAGAGGACGTCCAGTTGCTTTGGGACAATGCCTCTTTTGATGTCAACCGCATCCTTGAAATCGAGCAAGAGACACGTCATGATGTCATCGCCTTCACGCGTGCCGTCTCTGAGACACTCGGAGAAGAACGCAAGTGGGTCCATTACGGACTCACGTCAACGGACGTCGTCGATACAGCACTCTCGTATTTGTTGAAGCAAGCAAATGACATTCTCGCTGCAGATCTCGATCGATTCATCGACATCTTAAAAGTCAAAGCGAACGAACATAAATATACGGTCATGATGGGACGAACGCATGGCGTACATGCAGAACCGACGACGTTCGGTCTGAAACTAGCGCTTTGGTATGAAGAGATGAAACGAAACAAAGTCCGTTTCGAAGCAGCACGTGAGACGGTCGAATACGGCAAGATGTCAGGTGCCGTCGGGACATTCGCGAACATCGACCCATTCATTGAAAAGTATGTCTGCGAAAAGTTAGGAACAAAGCCCGCTCCGGTCTCAACGCAAACGTTACAACGTGATCGTCATGCACACTATATGTCGACGCTTGCTCTGATCGCGACATCGATCGAAAAGATGGCAACGGAAATCCGAGGTCTGCAAAAAACGGAAACACGTGAAGTCGAAGAATTCTTCGCTAAAGGTCAAAAAGGATCATCGGCGATGCCGCACAAGCGAAATCCGATCGGTTCAGAGAACATGACAGGTCTTGCTCGAGTCATCCGTGGACACATGGTGACGGCATACGAGAACGTCTCACTCTGGCACGAACGTGACATCTCGCATTCTTCGGCAGAACGCATCATTCTTCCGGATGCGACAGGACTACTCAACTATATGTTGAACCGTTTCGGAAACATCGTGAAGAACTTGACGGTCTTCCCGGACAACATGAAGCGGAACATGGACCGGACGTTTGGTGTCATCTTCTCTGGACATGTCTTACTCGCTTTAATCGAAAAAGGGTGGTCGCGTGAAGCAGCGTATGATTTCGTTCAACCGCGTGCGATGCAGGCGTGGGAAGAACAAATCATGTTCCGTGACTTATTGTGGCAAGAACAGGACATTCAACAGCTTTTCACAGAAGAAGAGCTCGATGCGTGTTTCGATCCGACGTATCATACGAGTCGTGTCGATGAAATCTTTGAACGGTGTGGCTTGAACTAATCAACCTGAGACGGGGCACGTGCCCCGTCTACATCTTAGGATCATGGGGGACGAAAGCGATGCAACCACTTTATGAAGGAAAAGCAAAACGATTGTACACGACGCAGGAGCAGGATGTGCTCCGGATCGTCTATAAAGACGAGGCCACGGCATTCAACGGCGAGAAAAAAGAAGTCTTTGCTGGAAAAGGCGAATTGAACAACCGGTTGACGAGTCATTTCTTTGAAATCCTCGAACAAGCGGGCATTCCGACACATTTCATTGAACGTGTCTCGGAGCGCGAACAGCTCGTACGTCGTGTCACCATCATTCCACTCGAAGTCGTCGTCAGAAACGTCGTCGCGGGAAGCTTGAGTAAACGGCTCGGTATCGAAGAAGGTACGGTGCTCGAAACACCAATCGTTGAGTTCTACTATAAAGATGATACGTTAGGCGATCCACTCGTCACCTCATCACACATCAATTTACTGAAGATTGCGACTTCTGAAGAGTTGAAACAGTTGTCGGATAAGGCGCTTCGCGTAAACGAAGTATTGCAACCCTACTTCCGTCAAAACGGAATCACGTTGATTGATTTTAAACTGGAATACGGAAAGACGGCAGACGGAACGATTCTACTAGCTGATGAGATTTCACCTGATACATGCCGCCTGTGGGATCAGGCGACAGGAGAACATCTCGATAAAGATGTCTTCCGCCGCAACATCGGTTCACTGACAGAGACCTACCAAACACTATTCAATCGCCTAGGAGGAAACACACAATGAAAAAAGTCATCGTATCGATCGCATTACGGGAAAGCATTTTAGATCCACAAGGAGTTGCTGTAAAAGGCGGATTGCAACAGCTTGGTTTTACGGGTGTCGAGAGTGTTCGAATCGGAAAACAGATTGAACTGCTCGTTGAAACGGAAACGACAGAAGCGATGATTCATGAGATGTGTCAAAAATTACTCGTCAACACAGTGATGGAAGATTACCAGATTACGATCGAAGAGGTGACGCCAGCATGAAGTTCGCGGTCATCGTCTTTCCGGGATCGAACTGTGATTTAGATATGTACCATGCAGTCAAGGATGCCCTCGGAGAAGAAGCGGAATACGTCTTCCATACCGAAACATCACTTGAAGGCTACGACGGCGTCCTACTGCCGGGCGGATTCTCCTACGGAGATTACCTCCGTTGCGGCGCGATCGCGCGCTTCTCACCAATCATGGAAGAAGTCAAACGTTTTGCGGCAGAAGGGAAAACGGTCCTCGGGGTATGTAACGGATTCCAGATCCTTGTCGAAGCGGGACTCTTACCAGGTGTCTTGCATCGCAACAACGGCTTAAAGTTCATGTGCCGGACGGTTGAACTGAAGGTTGAAAATACGAAAACACGCTTTACATCGGATTATCTGCCAGGCGAGACGATCTCGATTCCAATCGCGCACGGTGAAGGAAACTACTACTGTGACGATGCGACTTACGCGATGCTCCAAACGAACGGACAAATCGCCTTCACGTATGTCGATAATCCGAACGGCTCACGCGGTGATATCGCCGGGATCACGAACAAAGCCGGCAACGTTCTCGGGATGATGCCACACCCGGAACGAGCGGTCGAGTTATTGACTGGCGGAACAGATGGACTAAAACTCTTTACTTCACTCGTCAAACAGGGGGCACACCATGCTAAAACAACAGTCTGAACCAACACCAGAATTGATTCAAGAGCAACGCGTCTATGCCACGATGGGCTTGAGTGATACGGAATACCAGATGGTCGTCGATTTACTCGGACGCCAACCGAACTATACGGAAACAGGATTGTTCTCGGTCATGTGGTCCGAGCATTGTTCATACAAGACATCTAAACCCGTCCTCCGTCAATTCCCGACGACTGGACCACGTGTTTTACAAGGACCAGGGGAAGGTGCAGGTGTCGTTGATATCGGCGATGAGCAGGCAGTCGTTTTTAAAATCGAAAGCCACAACCATCCATCCGCTGTTGAACCGTACCAAGGGGCTGCGACGGGCGTCGGCGGAATCATTCGTGACATCTTCTCGATGGGCGCACGACCAGTCGCACTTATGAACTCGCTCCGCTTCGGGCATCTCGGTACACCGCGTGTCAATCAACTGTTCGAACAAGTCGTCGCCGGAATCGCCGGTTACGGCAACTGTGTCGGGATCCCAACGATCGGTGGCGAAATCGGATTTGATCGCTCATATGAAGGCAATCCACTCGTCAACGCGATGTGTGTCGGTTTGATCAACCATGCGGATATTCAAAAGGGTCAAGCAAAAGGTGTCGGCAACTCGGTCATGTACGTCGGTGCAGCTACTGGACGCGACGGGATCCATGGTGCGACGTTTGCCTCGGAGGATCTCGGAGAGGATACGGAAGCAAAACGTCCGGCTGTTCAAGTCGGTGATCCATTCATGGAGAAGCTATTGATTGAAGCTTGTCTTGAAATCGTCGGGCATCCGGCACTCGTCGGGATGCAGGACATGGGTGCTGCCGGACTGACATCGTCTTCAGCAGAGATGGCTTCAAAAGCCGGTATGGGCATCGAGATGCACCTCGATGACGTTCCGCAACGAGAAACAGGGATGACTGCTTACGAAATGATGCTCTCGGAATCACAAGAGCGGATGTTACTCGTCGTCAAGCGTGGTCGCGAAGCAGAGATCGAAGCGATCGTCAGCAAATGGGGACTCCATGCCGTTCACGTCGGAGAAGTCATTGAAGAGAAAGTCTTACGGTTGATTCATCATGGAGATATCGTGGCAGAAGTTCCGGTTGATGCGTTAGCAGAAGAAGCACCAGTTTACGAAAAACCATCCCGCGTTCCTGCGTATTATGAAGAATTCCAAGCGATGGAAGAGACGCTTCCAGTCGTCGAAGATGTCGTTGAGACATGGCGGGCGTTACTCCGTCAGCCGACGATCGCTTCAAAACGCTGGGTCTACGATCAGTACGATCATATGGTCCAGACATCGACCGTCGTCGCACCAGGATCAGACGCAGCCGTCATTCGTGTCCGCGGCACGAACAAAGCGCTCGCGATGACGACCGACTGTAACAGCCGCTTCGTCTACTTGGATCCATATGTCGGTGGACAGATCGCGGTTGCGGAAGCAGCCCGTAATATCGTCGCGAGTGGGGCGACACCACTCGCCATCACGGATTGCCTGAACTTCGGAAATCCGGATAAACCAGAAGGCTTCTGGCAGTTGCAGCAAGCAACAGCCGGTATGGCAGAAGCATGTCGTGTCCTTGAGACACCTGTCATCGGTGGAAACGTCTCACTCTACAACGAGTCAGCCGGTCAAGCGGTTCACCCGACACCGGTCGTCGGAATGGTTGGATTACACGAGCAAACCGAATGGATCACGACACAACACGTCAAACAAGCTGGTGACCAGATTTATCTATTAGGAGAAACAACAGCCGAGTTTGGTGGCAGTGAGCTTCAATATATGCAATTCGGTAAATCATTCGGTCGCGCACCAAAAATTGATTTAGCCGTCGAACACGCGCGCTTACAATTGTTACAGCAGGCAGTACAAGCAGGTGAAGTCAATGCGATGCATGATGTGTCAGAAGGTGGTCTCGCAATCGCTCTCGCTGAGATGACGTTTGGAACGGATCTCGGGTTGACGGTTCAGTTTGACGGACCAACGTTACACCTGTTCAGTGAATCGCAATCACGCTTCGTCGTCACGGTGCCACAAGCGCACGTCACAGCATTCGAACAACGGACTGGTGCTCAAGCGATCGGTGTCGTCACGAACGATGAGCTTCTCGTCATCGAGACGACAGATACACGGATCGAAGCAGACCGTTCGACCTTACAGGGAGACTGGGAAGGAGCAATCGCGTGTTATATGACATCAAAGGACTAAATGAGGAGTGTGGCGTCTTCGGGATCTTCGGACAACCGAATGCAGCGCAACTCGCCTATTACGGCTTGCATAGTTTGCAACACCGGGGACAGGAAGGGGCAGGCATCGTCACGAGTGACGGCGACGACCTCTTCCCGCACCGCGGGCAAGGACTCGTGACGGAAGTCTTTTCGGAAGAGACACTGACGGATCTTAAAGGACATCACGCGATCGGACACGTCCGGTATTCGACAGCAGGGGGAAACACGCTTGAGAACACTCAACCGCTGCATTTCAAATCGCGGACGGGAGATCTCGCCCTCGCACATAACGGAAACCTCGTCAACGCGGATTCACTGAAGCACCTGTTAGAAGCAGAAGGTGCCATTTTTCAGACGACGAGTGATACGGAAGTCGTCGCCCATCTCGTCAAACGCAGTAAGCTCGACACACTCGAAGACCGGATTGCTGACAGTCTCGCGCGTCTCGTCGGGGCATTCGCTTTTCTTTTCTTAACGGAAGATACGTTATTCGTAGCGGTCGATCCACACGGACTGCGTCCACTGTCACTCGGGAAGACACCGGACGGTGGCATCGTATTCGCGTCAGAGACATGTGCCTTTGATATCGTCGGTGCGGAGTTCATTCGTGATATCGAGCCAGGGGAGCTCGTAACGATCACAGAACACGGCATGTCGTCTCGTCAATACATGGAACCACGCGAACGGGCGATGTGTTCGATGGAATACATCTACTTCTCACGTCCGGATTCAATCATTGATGGCGTCAACGTCCATACAGCACGCAAAGCACTTGGGAAAAAGATGTATGAAGAAGCACCGGTCGAAGCAGACGTCGTTACCGGGGTGCCGGATTCAAGTATTTCGGCAGCGATCGGTTACGCGGAAGCGAGTGGAATTCCATATGAAATGGGATTGATCAAGAATCGGTATGTCGGACGGACGTTCATCCAGCCGTCACAGGAGTTACGGGAACGTGGGGTCAAAATGAAGTTGTCCGCGCTACGCGGCGTCGTACAAGGAAAGCGTGTCATCATGGTCGATGATTCAATCGTCCGGGGAACGACGAGTCGTCGCATCGTCGGTTTGTTACGTGAAGCGGGTGCGACGGAGGTGCACGTCCGCATCACGGCACCACCGATCACGAATCCATGTTATTACGGAATTGATACTTCGTCGAAGGAAGAACTGATCTCTGCTCGGTTGATGCCGGAAGAAATCCGTCAGGAAATCGGTGCGGATTCACTTGAATTCTTGACTGTACCGGGCATGGTCGATGCCATCGATCGCCCGTTCGATGGACCGTTAAAAGGACAATGTACCGCTTGCTTCACAGGAGAGTATCCGACACCGCTCGGTTCGCTCGAGTTAGAAGCTAAACTTTGATAGATGGGGGAAGAACATGAGCAAACATTACGAAGCAGCAGGTGTGAGTCTGACAGCAGGATATGAGTCAGTCACCCGAATGAAAAAACACGTCGCCCGTTCGATGCGCAAAGAAGTATTGACGGGACTCGGTAGCTTTGGTGCGATGTTCGACCTCAGCCAATTGCAGTTGAAAGAACCGGTCCTTGTCAGTGGGACAGACGGTGTCGGTACGAAGCTCAAGCTCGCCTTCGCACTGGAACAACACGATACGATTGGAATCGACTGTGTCGCGATGTGTGTGAACGATATCATCGTCCAAGGCGCGGAACCACTTTATTTCCTTGACTACATCGCGCTCGGTCAGGCAATTCCGGCGAAGATCGAACGGATCGTCGCAGGTGTCGCAGAAGGTTGCGTCCAGGCGGGATGTACGTTAATCGGCGGCGAGACAGCGGAAATGCCAGGGATGTATGCGGACGGCGAATATGATATCGCCGGGTTCGCCGTCGGTGCCGTCGAGAAACAAAAATTGATCACAGGTGATAAGGTCGCAGCAGGAGATGTCATTCTCGGTCTCGCTTCGTCCGGCGTCCATTCAAATGGGTTCTCACTTGTTCGTAAAATCGTCGCCGACAGTGGTCTCCGATACGAAGATGAAGTCATGATGCTCGGTCATACGCTCGGAAATGCGCTCCTCATGCCAACACGTATCTATGTCGAAGCGGTCAAAGCAGCCCTTGAGACGGAAAAGATCCAAGCGATGGTTCATATTACGGGTGGGGGATTCTACGAGAACGTACCACGCGTCTTGCCAGAAGGTCTCGGCGCATCGTTCGACCCGAAAAAGTGGCCGACGTTACCAGTCTTCGACTGGCTCGAGCAAGCGGGTGACCTTCCACGACATGACATGTATAATGTCTTCAACATGGGGATTGGTTTCATGTTGATCGTCAAACCAGAAGATGTAGCGGAAGTAACAGCACGCCTCGCTCGTGAAAATGAGACGGCGTACGTGATTGGTCACGTGACCGATCAAGAAGGTGTTCGAATTCAAGGAGTCGACGCATGAAGATCGCCTGTTTTGCATCGGGAAGCGGTAGTAATGTCGAAGCACTTTTTGAAGCAATCGAGGCAGGAACGTTACATGCCTCGATTGAACTGATCGTCTGCGATCAACCGGACGCAGCAGTCATTGAACGGGCGAAACGACGCGGATGTGACGTCTTCGTCTTTCGGGCGAAGGACTATCCGGATAAACCGAGTTTTGAGCGGGAAATCATTGCCCGTCTTGAAGCAAAAGGCGTTAAACGGATCATTCTCGCCGGCTATATGCGATTGATTGGGGAAGAGTTGCTCGGACGATACGCAGGGCGGATCGTCAACATCCACCCGTCGCTACTGCCGGCCTTCCCGGGAAAAGATGCGATCGGTCAAGCATTTCGTGGCGGAGTTAAAATCACAGGTGTTACAATTCATATAGTCGATGAAGGCATGGACACAGGACCGATCATGGCCCAAGAAGCCGTCCGGATTACAGAAGAGATGACGCGTGAAACATTGCAACAAGCGATTCAGCGTGTCGAACATAGACTGTATCCGCAAGTCATCGAAGAGTGGATGAAAGAGGAGGCAAACGTATGAGAGCGTTAATTAGTGTGTCTGATAAAACAGGAATCGTCGAATTAGGACGAGCGTTCCATGAAGCAGGGATCGAGCTCGTCTCGACAGGCGGAACACATCAAGCATTAGAGGAAGCTGGGCTTCCGGTCATTGGTATCAGTGAAGTCACACAATTCCCAGAAATGCTCGATGGGCGTGTCAAGACGCTCCATCCAATGGTTCATGGTGGATTACTCGGTCGTCGTGATCTTGAATCCCATCGTGAGCAGATGGCTGCGCAACAGATTCAACCGATTGATTTCGTCGTCGTCAATCTGTATCCGTTCAAGCAGACGGTCTTACAAGAAGACGTCGCCTATGCCGATGCGATCGAGAACATCGATATCGGTGGACCAAGCATGTTGCGTTCAGCAGCGAAAAACCACGCAGCTGTCACGGTCGTCGTCGACCCAGCTGATTACGAAACTGTCATTGCTGAGATTCGTGAAGGCGGTACGACGTTTGAGACACGTCAACGTCTTGCAGCGAAAGCCTTCCGGCATACAGCGGCGTACGACGCGTTGATAGCGGATTATTTCTTGACGCAAACAGGCGAGAAGTTCCCCGATCAGTTGACGATCACGCTTGAGAAAGTTCAGGATCTCCGTTACGGAGAAAATCCACACCAAGAAGCAGCCTTTTATAAAACACCGATTTACCGTGGGGCTTCCCTTGCTTCAGCGAAACAGTTACACGGTAAAGAGTTGTCGTATAACAACATCCAAGATGCCAACGCCGCACTCGAAATTCTCGACGAGTTCCGCGAAGCAGCAGCCGTCGTCGTCAAACACATGAACCCGTGTGGAGTTGCCGTCGGTCCAACGATTGGAGAGGCATTCCGCCGCGCTCATGCAGCCGATCCAGTGTCGATCTTCGGTGGCATCGTCGCCTTGAACCGTGAAGTCGATTTAGAGACAGCAGAACAATTAAGCGGCATCTTCCTTGAGATCATCATCGCCCCATCCTTCACGGAAGGAGCATTCGCCTTGTTGTCAGCGAAAAAGAACATCCGTCTGCTTGAACTCGACGTCAAACGTGTCCAAGCGATCCGTTATACGGCAGTCGCTGGCGGCATGCTCGTCCAAGACAGTGACGATGAGACGCTCGATGATGCAGCAGCACGTGTCGTGACAGACCGCAAACCGACAGCAGCGGAATGGGAGGACTTGAAACTCGCATGGCGCGCCGTCAAACACGTCAAGTCGAATGCGATCGTTCTCGCGAAAGACGAAGTAACGGTCGGCGTTGGTGCAGGACAGATGAACCGTGTTGGTTCAGCGAACATCGCGATTACGCAAGCCGGAGAGAAAGCAGTTGGCGCGTCCCTTGCTTCCGATGCCTTCTTCCCAATGGGCGATACGGTCGAAGCAGCAGCAGCAGCTGGCATTACGGCAATTATCCAACCAGGCGGCTCGATTCGCGACCAAGAGTCGATCGATGCGTGTAACAAACATGGCATTACGATGGTCTTTACGAACGTTCGACATTTCAAACACTAAGTGGAGGCGATTTGAATGAAGGTATTGGTGATTGGTAAAGGAGGGCGTGAACACGCGCTCGTCTGGAAGCTGGCACAGGATGAACGGATCGAGACCGTGTATGCTGCGCCTGGGAATGCCGGGATGACACAAGCCACATGTGTTCCGATCGCCGAAGATGCTATCGATGAACTCGTGGCGTTCGCACAAGACGAACAGATCGATTGGACGATTGTCGGACCAGAAGGACCACTCGTTCTCGGAGTCGTTAACGCCTTTCAGGCAGCGGGACTGCAAATCTTCGGACCAACACGGGAAGCGGCAGCGATCGAAGGAAGTAAGCAGTTCGCGAAAGAATTGATGGAGCGTGCCGGTATTCCGACCGCTGCTCACGCCGTCTTTACTTCAGCAGCAGATGCAGAGGCGTATGTTCGCAAAGCGGGTGCACCGATCGTCATCAAAGCCGATGGACTTGCTGCTGGAAAAGGAGTCACGGTCGCAGAAACCGTGGACCAGGCGCTTGTTGCAATCCACGATACGTTTGCCGGAGAATACGGTCAACAAAGCCGGGTCGTCATCGAAGAATGCCTGATCGGGGAAGAGTGTTCGTTGATGGCATTCGTGCACGAAGAGACGGTCATCCCGATGGTATTGTCGCAAGATCATAAACGGGCGTTTGACGGTGACTTAGGTCCGAACACAGGAGGCATGGGCGCGTATTCTCCGCTTCCTCAGTGGGACGAAGCAGCGTTGACGACAGAAGCTGTTGATCGCATCATTCAGCCGCTCGTCGATCAGATGGCAAGCGAAGGAATTCCGTTCACCGGCTTCCTCTATGCCGGTCTGATGCTGACGAAACAAGGACCATTCGTCATCGAGTTCAATGCCCGGTTCGGTGATCCGGAAACAGAGGTCATTCTTCCGCGCTTAGAGACGCCGTTGCTTGATGTCATCATGCCGCTGATGGACGGACAGATACCAGAAGTCGTTTGGACGGATCAAGCAGCTGTCGGTGTCGTCGTCGCAGCAGAAGGATATCCGGAAGCGCCAAAAACGGGACAAGCGATTCCACTTGATCAGATCGGGAACGGTCTTCTCGTCTTTCATGCCGGCACGGCAGAACGAGACGATCAACTTGTCTCAGCTGGTGGACGTGTCCTCGTATGTGTCAGCCGTGCCGAGACGATCGAGCAGGCTGTCGAACAGGTCTATGCGAACTTACCAGACGTGACGAATCAACCATTCTTTTACCGAACTGATATCGCTCAAAAAGCCTTTCGTGCCTCGCATGAATCGTGATATCTGGACCAGACGTGCTCGAAGGAGCCGCGTCTGGTTTTTGTTTCTTGGCGAAGTGCACGAAAAGATTTGTCTTCCATGGCGAATTTGTGTTATTTTGACCAAATGAATCCGGAACAGGGCAAAACTTCTTGAAACTTACTTAGCAACATTTTAGTATAAGAACTATAAGAAAGCGTTTTCAATAAAACAAAGGAGGTCGAGCTTTCGTGAAAAAAAATTGTGGAAGATCCCCTTGGACGAAATCTGAAGTACGAACACACCAAGCGGTCATCAGCGGAAAGCTTGCACCGACACTTGTCATACAGAATGCCACTTACCTGAATCATGGTGTCAAAGCATGGCGGACGGCGAACATCTGGATCAGTGGCGACCGGATCGTCTATGTCGGTCCAGAAATGCCGGAACAAGCTGATGCGTATCATGATGCGACAGGTCAATATATCGTACCCGGTTACATTGAACCCCATGCCCATCCGTTCCAACTTTACAATCCAGCGAGTCTTGCAAAATTCGCAGCAGAGCGGGGAACATCGACGCTCGTCAACGACAACATGTTGTTATTATTAGAGCCGACGGAGCAAGCGTTTGCTCAAGTCGAGGCGCTAGCAGACTTACCGACCTCAATGTACTGGTGGGCACGACTCGACGCACAAACCGAGCTTGATGCCGACAGTATCTCGATCGATAATCGCCGGATTCAAGCGTGGCTCAAGCATCCACAAGTCATCCAAGCAGGTGAGTTGACGGGATGGCCACGTCTCTCGCAAGGGGACGATGAGTTGCTCCATTGGATGCAGGATGCGATCAAACTTGGAAAGCCAATCGAAGGTCATTTCCCTGGTGCTTCAGCGAAGACGCTGACGAAGATGGCGCTTTATGGCGTGACGAGCGATCACGAAGCAATGACGGTTGAAGAAGCGATGACACGTCTTGAACTTGGCTACACGACGACAATTCGTTATTCATCAATTCGTCCAGATCTACCGGATATCTTTAAAGGTCTCGTCGAAGCAGGGTTGACGCAGTTCGATAAGGTACTCGTGACGACAGATGGTTCAACGCCGTCCTTTTATAAGGCAGGCATGATGGATGAGACGATCCGATTGATGCTCGAGGCAGGCATCCCGGTCGAAGAAGCGTACCGGATCGCATCGTATAATGCAGCGCGTCATTTTAATCTCGATCATCTACTCGGGAGTATCGCACCAGGACGAATCGCGCATCTCAATTTCCTTGAGGCAAAAGATGCACCGACACCTGTCGCCGTACTTGCGCGCGGCACATGGGTCCGTCAAGCCGATATCCCCTGTTACCCGGCAGAAGCGCTCGATGCTGTCTATGCGCTCATGCCACGCTCGGAAGTCCAGGTTTCCTTAACGGAACAGGATTTTTCGTTTAGCATGCCGGTTGGTCTTGAGATGGTCAATTCCGTCATCATGAAGCTCTATCAAGTCGAACACGATACAAGTGTGCCTGTGCTACCGGCAGGATGTGATGAATCCTTCCTGATGTTACTCGACCGGGAAGGGAAGTGGCGACTGAATACCGTTCTGAAAAACTTTGCGACACAAGTCGGTGGTCTCGTCAGTTCGTACTCGATTAGCGGTGATATCTTGATGATCGGTAAATCGAAACGAGACATGCAAGTCGCGTTTGATCGCATGAAAGCGTTCGGCGGCGGAATCGTTCTCGTCGAGGACGGAGAAGTCATCGCTGAAGTTCCGTTGACCTTGATGGGGCAGACGTCCGACTTGCCACTCGAAGATTTGATCGTTCAGGAAACCGCTCTACGGGAAGCATTGTTCGAACGCGGTTATGCGTTTGAAGATCCTGTCTATACGTTGCTATTCCTAGCGTCAACTCACTTGCCATATGTGCGGATCACGCCGCAGGGAATATACGAAGTCCTTCGGAAAAAAGTCCTTTTCCCAGCGATTTTGCGATGATGCTTGAATTTTAAAACGTCGCGCTTTAAACTATTAAAGAGCAATTGAATGGGAAAGGGAGTCACAAGATGCAACTCGATAAATTGCGTGGAAAAGAATTGGATCAGTTATTTACAGCCATCATGAAGATGGATTCATTAGAAGATTGTTATACGTTGTTCGAAGACTTAGCGACCGTCAACGAAATCCAGGCGCTCGCCCAACGTCTTGAAGTCGCACGTCAATTACGTGAAGGCAATACGTATCACAAAATCGAAAAGGCGACCGGTGCTTCAACAGCAACGATCTCGCGTGTCAAACGTTGCTTGAACTACGGTTCGGGCGGTTATGATCTGGCGCTTGCCCGCCTAGGTCTTATCGAGCAAGAAGTAGCGGATAACTAATGTTATCCGCTACTTCTATGAAGGGGGGCGTATCATATTGGATTTTGCGTTACAACATAAAATTCAGCATTTCATTCGAAGGCTGACGCCCATCCAGTCGCTCGTCATCATCTACTTCGTTGCGGTCATCATCGGGATCATCATGCTCGGTCTGCCGTGGTCGACCAAGGGAGACTACAACTGGGATTTCACGGACCTCGTCTTCATGGCGGTTAGTTGTGTCAGTGTCACGGGTTTGACGACGGTCTCGGTCTCAGAAACCTTCACGACGTTCGGCTACTTCATGATCATGATTTTAGTGCAAGTCAGCGGAATCGGTTTGATGTCGCTTCATATCGCGATGTGGGTCATTCTCGGAAAACGAATCGGCTTTCGGGAACGCCAACTCGTCGTCCGAGATCAGAACCAGACGACGATGCAAGGGGTCGTCAAATACATTCGCGAAGTCATCTTGATCATCGTCTCGATTGAATTGATCGGGGCTTTGATTCTTGGGCTGTACTATACGAAATATTTTCCGACACTTGGAGAAGCGATGCTCCAAGGACTGTTCGGATCGGTCAGTGCGACGACGAATGCTGGTTTTGATATCACGGGTGAATCGTTACTACCATTTCGGGGTGATTTATTCGTCGTCTTCATGCAAATTTTGTTGCTGACGCTTGGCGCAATCGGGTTTCCGGTACTCGTCGAAGTCAGGCGCTATATTTCCTACCGGGCGACACGCCAAGCGACTCGTCAACCGTATCATTTTTCACTATTTACAAAATTGACGGCGTCAACGTTCTTCATTCTCGTCCTGTTTGGAACGGTAGCATTGCTGCTATTTGAATGGAACCAATCCTTTAAAGGTTTACCGATCGATGAGAAGCTCGTCGACGCCTTGTTCCAATCCGTCACGACCCGAAACGGGGGATTGACGACGGTCGACATCACCTCCTTCTCACAAGCGTCGATTTTCGTCCTGTCGCTCTTGATGTTCATCGGGGCGTCACCGTCTTCCGTTGGTGGGGGGATTCGAACGACGACGTTCGCGGTCGCCGTCTTGAGTGTCATCGCCTTCATCCGAGGCGAATACGGCATCAAAATCTTTGGTCGTGAGATTGGTCAGTCGGACATCTGGAAAGCCTTCGTCGTCATCGTCGTCTCGACTGGTGTGACGATGGTCGGATTGATCGTCTTATTGCTTGTCGAAGATGCCCCGTTCCTCGTGCTGTTTTTTGAAGCCTGTTCAGCGTTCGGAACGACCGGTCTATCGCTCGGCATCACGGATCAATTATCGGATATTGGAAAATGGACGTTGTCCGTGCTGATGTTCATCGGTCGAATCGGTGTCATCTCGTTCGTTCTTCTCCTGAAAGCGAACCAACCGAAACGTAACTACAACTATCCGAAGGAATCCGTCATCATCGGATAAGGAGGCTCTTTTATGAAACGTGCCTTTTGGATCAACTTCGCCTATATCTTTGCTGTTCCTGTCTTACCGTTTTTGGCGCTCGTCAATGGGCGAGCACTCTGTTCACCGGATTCACCGTTACTGGACGTTCCGGTACTCGGCTTCTTTTTGGCAGAACCGTGGGCGTTCGTGCCGGTATATGCGGTCTTTGCGTTGTTACTGGCGTCACTCTTGACGAAACGACGGACACACGTCTAACCATCTCGCCCTGCGCGAGATGGTTTTTTGTTTTATACTGAATGTGGAATGAGAAAGAGAGGATGGGACGAACCGTGTTATTACCTTTTAATGAATGGCGACATGTCTTTAAACTAGATCCAGCAAAACCAATTGATGATGCTAGCCTGCAGGCGATTGCGACGTCCGGAACGGATGCAATCCTTGTCGGTGGAACAGATGACATTACACTCGATGCGACGCTTGATCTCTTGATGCGTTTGCGACGGTATCCAGTCGCAGTGGCACTTGAGATTTCTGAACTCGAAGCCGCAACGATGGGATTTGATACGTATCTGACACCGACGGTCCTGAATGCGGGAACATTAGAGTACGTCGTCGAAAAACAAGTCGAGGCGTTAGAACAAGTCGGTCATATGCTGGCACACGCTGATCTTGTCGGGGAAGGGTATATCGTCCTGAATCCTGATGCGAAGGTCGCGCGTGTGACACAAGCAAAACCGCTAACATTAGATGAAACGGTCGCTTATGCGCAGTTAGCGGATAGCGTCTTCCGTCTACCGGTCGTGTATCTCGAATACAGCGGCGTTTACGGAGAATTGGAACGAGTCGCAGCCGTTCGCGATGTCTTGAAGCAGGCACGCCTGTTTTACGGTGGAGGGATCGACTCCGAGGAACGAGCGCGTGAGATGTTGCAGTATGCGGATACGATCGTCGTCGGGAACGTCATTTATGAGGATTTAAAAGCAGCGCTTGCGACTGTCGCAGCGACACGATAAAATATAGGAACAAAAGTTCGGAATATAAGAAATGAGGCTATTGATATGTTTAATTTGAGTGAACAGCTCGTCAGTGGACTAAACCCTGAGCAAGCAAGAGCAGTCAAGCATACGGAAGGTCCACTGCTGATCATGGCAGGAGCCGGTTCCGGGAAGACACGCGTCCTGACACATCGGGTCGCTTATTTGATGGCGGCTAAACAAGTCGCACCGTGGAACATCCTCGCGATTACGTTCACGAACAAAGCGGCGCGGGAAATGCGAGACCGGATCGGTCGTTTGGTCGGTGGTGTCGCGAATGATATTTGGGTTTCGACCTTCCACTCGATGTGTGTCCGGATGTTACGTCGTGACATCGATCAGCTTGGGTACGACCGCAACTTCACGATTCTTGATTCAAGTGATCAGCAGTCGGCGATCAAGCTCGTCTTAAAGGAACAAAACTTGGACCCGAAAAAATGGGATCCACGTTCGATGCTGACGATCATCTCGTCACAGAAAAATGAATTACGCAGTGCTGAATTCTACGCCTCGATCGTGACGAGCCCGTATGAAAAGACCGTTGCTGAAATCTATAAAGGATATGAAGCGGTCTTACGCCGGAACAACGCGCTCGACTTTGATGATTTGATCGGAAAAACGACGGAATTGTTCAAGAAGAGTCCGGATGTCCTTGCTTACTATCAAAAGAAATTCCGCTACATCCATGTTGATGAGTATCAAGATACGAACAAAGCCCAGTATGATCTCGTTAACCTGTTAGCATCGGGACATCAGAATCTCTGTGTCGTCGGGGACTCGGATCAGTCGATCTATCGCTGGCGTGGTGCTGACATCGCGAACATCCTCTCGTTCGAAGAGGACTATCCGAATGCAGCTGTCATCTTACTCGAGCAAAACTACCGTTCTTCGAAACGAATCTTGGAGGCGGCTAACCATGTCATCCAAAATAACTCGACGCGTAAAGACAAGAAACTTTGGACGGATAATGATGAAGGCGAGAAGCTCGTCGTTCATACGGCGGAGAATGAGCGGGAAGAAGCATTTTATATCGTCCAAGAGATTCGGAACTCACTTCGTTACGGGATGAAACTGAGCGATATCGCGATTCTCTACCGGACGAATGCACAATCGCGTGCGATCGAGGAAACGCTTCTGAAATCGAACGTTCCGTACAAAATGATCGGCGGCACGAAGTTCTACGATCGTAAAGAGATCAAGGACGTTCTCGCTTATCTCCGTTTGATTTCGAATCCGGATGAAGACCTGTCCTTCGCGCGGATCGTCAACGAACCAAAACGTGGCATCGGCGCAACGACGATTGATAAGCTGCGTGATTTCGCCGACTTACAGGGTGTGTCATTGATGGAAGCGATTCGCGATATCGAATTGTCGAGTATCGCACCGAAGACGGCAGCGAAGCTGACGGATTTCCGGACGATGATTCTCGGACTCAGCCAAATGCAAGAATTCATCAGCCTGTCGGAACTGGTCGAAGAAGTACTCGAGAAATCAGGCTATCGTCAAGTGCTGAAGGAAGATAAGACGCTTGAAGCACAAAGTCGTCTCGAGAACATCAACGAGTTCATCACTGTTGCGCAAAACTTTGAGAAGGAAACGGCGAAAGCCGATCCAGAAGATCGGACGATCATCGCCTTCTTGACTGATTTGACACTCGTCGCCGATGTCGATTCACTCGACGAGACGGATCCGGAAGAACAAGTTACATTGATGACGCTCCACTCGGCAAAAGGACTCGAGTTCCCGGTCGTCTTCTTGATTGGGATGGAGGAAGGGTTGTTCCCACATAGCCGTTCGCTTCAAGATGAAGACGAGATGGAAGAAGAACGTCGCCTCGCGTACGTCGGGATCACACGTGCTGAGAAACGTCTTTACTTGTCACATGCTCGGATGCGCTCTCTGTACGGACGGACGAATGCGAACCAAGAATCACGGTTCCTAGCAGAGCTGCCGGAAGTCGTCATTGAGCGGACCGGTAAAAAAGCGAAGCCACTTCCATGGGAAGACCGCCCTGTCCCGCAAGGCAAGGCCGTCATCGGTCGCTCGATCAGCAAACCGACAGCAATGAAGACGTCAGGTGCGGAAACGCTCGGTTGGTCGGTCGGAGATAAGGCAGAGCACGGGAAATGGGGACTCGGTACAGTCGTCCAGACTCGTGGTGAAGGGGATAATCTTGAAATCGATATCGCATTCCCAGCAGTCGGAATCAAACGATTGCTCGCGAAATTCGCACCGATTAAAAAGGTATGACGGGAGGTCCACAGATGGACGCAAGCCAGCGTATAGATGAGATTCGTCAAACATTGAACCGATACAGCTACGAATACTACGTACTGGATCAACCAACGGTACCGGATGCGACGTACGATCAATTACTTCGTGAACTGACGGAGTTAGAAACAGAGCATCCAGAACTGATCACACCGGATTCGCCGACGCAACGCGTCGGCGCAGCACCGCTCGAAGCATTCGAGAAGGTGACGCATGATTTACCGATGCTGTCGCTCGGAAACGTCTTTGATGAGACGGAAATTCGCGAATGGGTCGCTCGGATTGAGCGGTCGCTCGGACGTTCGACGACGTATGTCGCCGAACTGAAATTCGATGGACTTGCCATCTCGCTGAAATACGAAGACGGGCGATTCGTCCGTGGGGCGACGCGTGGCGATGGAACAGTCGGCGAAAACATCACGCAGAATCTACGTACGATCAAAGCGTTACCGCTTCGTTTGCAGGCGGAAGAGACGGTCGAAGTCCGCGGTGAGGCTTACATGCCGAAACAATCGTTCGAACGCTTGAATGAAGACCGGGCAAGCCGGGAAGAGACATTGTTCGCGAATCCGCGTAACGCGGCCGCAGGTAGTCTGCGTCAGCTGGATTCGTCGATCACGGCGTCGCGCAATCTGTCGTTGTTCGTGTATGGCGTCGGCGTCAATACGTTGACGGCTCGTTCGCATAGCGAAGCGATGGCACAACTCGCTTCACTTGGGTTACCGACCAATCAACATATGCAGACATGTGAGACGGTGGAAGAGATTCTTGCCTATATCGCGCACTGGACGGAAGCACGCGCGAGCCTGCCATATGAGATCGACGGAATCGTCTTGAAAGTCGATCGATACGATGATCAGGAGGAGCTCGGCTTCACAGCAAAAAGTCCCCGCTTCGCGACAGCCTATAAGTTTGCGGCGGAAGAAGTCATGACGACGGTAGAAGACGTTGATTTCAGTGTCGGTCGGACCGGGAAAGTCACACCTCGCGCCCGTTTTGCACCGGTCGTCGTCGCAGGATCGACGGTGACGTATGCGACACTACACAACGCTGACTTCATCGCTGAAAAAGATATCCGCCTTCAGGACTCGGTCATCATTAAAAAAGCAGGCGATGTCATCCCGGCAGTCGTACAAGTCGTCACGGCAGAACGGACAGGGGAAGAGACACCGATCGTCTTCCCGACACATTGTCCGGCCTGTCAATCGGAACTTGTCCGTCTCGAAGGTGAAGTCGACATCCGCTGTGTCAGTCCGGAATGTCCAGCGCAATTGATGGAAGGTATCATTCACTTCGTTTCGCGTCAGGCGATGAACATCGATGGTCTCGGTGAAAAAGTCGTCCGTCAATTGTATGATCATGAAGCAATCCGGACGATTGCCGATTTATATCGACTCGATCGTGAGGAATTATTGACGTTTGATCGAATGGGTGAGACGTCCGTCGATAAATTACTTGCGGCAATCGAAGCTTCGAAACAGAACTCGGTTGAGCGTCTCTTGTTTGGTCTCGGAATCCGACTCGTCGGTCAAAAAGCGGCGTATCTTCTAGCGGAACGTTTTGATTCGTTAGCAGGGATAGCAGCAGCAAGCTACGAGGAGATTGTCGCAATCGATGGCATCGGTGGGAAAATCGCGGATTCGATCGTGAAGTACTTCGAACATCCGGAAGCACAGGCATTGATTCGTGATTTGGAACAACTGGGCGTCAATCAACGTTTCCTTGGGGAACGGGTTGATCAGACGAATGCACCACTCGGTGGCAAAACGATTGTCTTGACGGGAACGCTCGAGAGCTTAAAACGGTCAGATGCTGGTAAACGACTCGAAGCACTCGGAGCCGATGTGACAGGAAGCGTCAGTAAAAAGACGGACGTACTCGTCGCAGGGGAAAAGGCAGGCTCTAAGCTGACGAAGGCAGAATCGCTCGGTATCGAAATTTGGGATGAAGCGCGTCTGTTAGAAGAACTAGCTAAACACGAAGCGTGAGCAGAATGAATGAGAACGATCAAATAAAAAGGAAGGCGGAATTCCGCCTTCCTTTTTTCGTGTTCATCCTTGTCACGAAGCAATCGTTTCGCTCCGAATCAAAGTACCTTGTTTGATGAGACGATTCGTTGCCGTTTCTGGTGGATCACAGGTGATTAATGTGATGGTTGGGGAAGCGACGGATTGGTCGAGGACGGACAATGTCGTCGGTGTGACAAGACGACTGGATGTGATGCGGTACGTATACCGATGTGTTTTTGTCGTGACGACGACGGTATCGCCTTTTTTGACGTCAGGCAGACGATTGAAGTGAAGCCCTTCCGTGAAACTTCGGTGTCCGGCGAGCGCATAATTGCCTTTTCCGGGTGATCCGGTTTCTGGAATATGACCAATACTACGGTCCAACACTGCTGTCGTCGAGCCCTCTAAGATGACTTGTTCAAAATCAATGCTTGGAATCGAGAGCAATCCGACACCAGATTTAGCAAGGGGTTGTTTTGTCTCTTTCGCATCGACGGTCTTCAAACTTTTGGTCCATTGTTCCTTTAAATTTGCTGCTTCCTGTTCACGCTGATAGTCACTGATGAAGGGCCAAGCAATAAGGGCGATGCCTGCCAGTAAAAAAAGCAGACCGATGAATTTACGACGTGTCATGAGAAAAAGTCCTTTCGGATACACCAAGGCGCATCATCTTTTTTGAAAATCAGGGAAAAACTTGTCCTTCCCCGATGGAAAACGATTCTGTTATGATAAAGAGAACGATTTAAAAACATGGGGTGCAAATAGAGATGAACTATAAAACAGCAGTAGCGTTGACGTTATCGAGCACGTTATTTTTAGGTGCTTGTTCGTTCGACCTTTCGCCAAGTAGCGATACAAAAGAAGTCATTACTGAAAGTGAACAAGGTAAGGAAGTCCAAGCCGTCGTCAGTCCAGCCATTGATACGACGGATTCGTACTACCGGACGGTCTTACCGTTTCGTCCAAGCGTCGCACGTGGAATGACACAAAAACGTGTCAGTTCACGTCTTGAGCTCGATGAAATCGAAACGGGTTTAATGCGTCATTCGACACAGTTTTTTGATCCGGAAAAATACTATTACCAAGAAGGTCAGTTACTCGAAGCCGACCAAATCGCGAAATGGTTGTTGCGAAAAGGAAAAGCAGGCGATGGCGTCAGCGATCCTGAAGGTCTGAACCCAGCCTACACGTCTGGTAAGTCGTATAAAGAAAAAAACCAAAAGTCACCTATGATTCTATCGCATATCTTAGAGCAAGACTACATGCTTGAAGAAGATAAGAAACTCGAACTTGGTGGCACGTCGATTGCGCTTGTCTTAAATAGTGAGTATGTGTTCCAAGATGAAAACTATGGACCGACCTATACCGTTAAACTTGATGAAAAGAAAGTCGTTGCTGAAGGGAAGCGGATGGCAAACGATTTAGTCAAGAAGATGCGTAAGACACAAGGGATGAAGACGACACCGATTCACGTCGCCCTCTACCTCCAGGAAAAAGAAGGGTCACCGGTTTCCGGTCACTATCTCTCGTCTGCATTCATCGGTCGCGGGAATCAAATCAGTGCGAACGACTGGAAAAACTATAATGAGCGCTATTACTACTACCCGTCAGCACGCGCAACGAATGACGTGCGGGATGATGCAGCGAAGTTCGATTTATTCAAAGACCGCCTAGAAGACTACTTCCCGAACTACACCGGTATGATGGGGGAAGGCTTCTATCAAGAAGATGAACTTAAAAAGCTTGAGATGAAGATTCCCGTTCAATTTTACGGAAAAGCAGAACTCGTCGCATTCGTTCAGTACGTGACGTACCTGCTTGAGAATCGTTGGGAATATAATCGAAACATTCCAACGACGATCACTGTGACGAACTTGAACGGGGATACGGAAGCGATGCTATTCCTCGATCCGGATACAAAAAAACCGATCGTCAAGATTCGTTGATTCCTCCATTCACTTTATGAAGCGACATTCCTCCAATGGGCGGAATGTCGCTTTTTTGTACGACGGACGCTGGAAGAGAGAAGCATATGAATCAGAAAGGAAGGGTATGGAAGAAGAATGGTATTTTGTTTCACTTTCCCATTTTTTAGATTTACGAAAGCCAGTAGGAGAGAGCATAATGAAAGAAGAACAGTTCTACACACAGGAACGACGCGGTAAGTGATGAATCGTCAGTTCTTTTAAGAAGAAGAGGATAAAGGAGAGATGTAGATGAAAGGCGGTATCTATTCACAAATCGGTGCAGTTCGAGAGGAACTACCATCGTCCTCACGAAAAGTCGCAGACTATGTCTTGACGCATATGAACCAAATTGCGCGCATGACGATCCACCAACTTGCAGAGGAATCAGATACAAGTGCCGCTGCAGTCGTCCGCTTCTGTCGCGCGCTTGGATTAAAAGGATACCCGGAGTTGCGGATGCGCATTTCTGCCGATACAGCACGGACGGATTTAAAAGGGTATCACGATATCGAAAAGGATGAACGTCCCGTCGACTTGATTGAAAAAACGCTTAGTAACAGCATTCAAGCGTTACAGGATACTGCGAAGCAGTTGAATGATGAACGGATTGCAGATGCGATTGATGTGATTGATCAGGCACGTGCGATTTATTTTTATGGGATTGGGGCATCGCATGTCGTAGCCGAAGACGCTGCTCAAAAATGGACGCGTGTCGGGAAACTAGCGATTCAAGAAACGGACCAGCATCTACTTGCGACGATCTTAGCGAATGCACGTAAGGAAGATGTCTTCTTTGCGATTTCCTACAGCGGAGAAACGGAAGAGGTCGTCGAGTTGATCCGTTTGGCGAAAATCCAAGGACTAAAGGTCATCAGTCTGACACGTTTCGGGGACAATCGAATCAGTCAACTAGCGGATATCGCGCTTTGGACATCACGCGCACCAGAAGCGCCGCTTCGTAGTGCAGCGCTCAGTTCGCGTCTCGCCCAACTATTTGCGATCGATGTCTTGTTCTTATCGTATGCTGCGGGACATTATGAAGACACACTCGAACGCCTCCAATACACGCGGGAAAGCGTTAAGACACTGCATCAAAAGAAATAAGGGGGATACATATATGTCAGAACGAACTGCCGGACTAGACGCGTTGTATCCAGAAATGGTCGAGCGCCGTCGCTATTTACATCAGCACCCAGAGTTGTCGTTTCACGAAGTCGAGACCCCGCGTTATATCGCGCGACATTTAAAAGCGCTCGGAATCGAAGTCAAGACGGAAGTCGGCGGACGTGGTGTCGTCGGGTATATTCGTGGAGGAAAACCGGGAAAGACCGTCGCGTTACGCGCCGACTTCGATGCCTTACCGATTGCTGACGCTAAAGAGGTCGCGTATCGGTCGACGGTTCCGGGTGTGATGCATGCATGCGGTCACGATGGTCATACGGCGACGTTACTTGCTGTCGCAGAGACGCTCATGCAACAGCGAGAATCATTACCGGGGAACGTCGTTTTGATTCATCAACATGCGGAAGAAGTCGTTCCGGGCGGTGCACGCGATATGATTGCGGACGGTTGTCTCGAAGGAGTCGATGTCATCTTTGGAACGCATCTTTGGTCAACGATCGATTTAGGACACGTAGGTGTTCGGACTGGTCCGATCATGGCGGCGGCGGATAAGTTCGAACTGACCTTATATGGAAAAGGCGGACACGGTGCGAAACCACATGAGACGATTGATGCTGTCTTACTCGGGGCAACAATCGTTAAGGAATTACAATCGATCGTCAGTCGTCAACTCAATCCACTGGAGCCGGCAGTCGTGACCGTTGGAACATTACATGCTGGGAATACGTTTAATGTCATTGCAGATCAAGCGATGTTGACAGGAACGGTCCGGACGTTTGATGAAGCGACAGCGGACGAGATCATTGAGCGGATGGAGCGGACGATCAAAGGAATCTGTGAGGCAGTCGGAGCAACGTATCACTTTACATACGAAAAAGGCTATCCAGCTGTCGTCAATCATGCTTCACCCACCGCATTGATTGAATCTGTCGCACGAGAAGTTTTAGGAGACGAGCGTGTATTTGAGATTGAACCGACGATGGGTGGCGAGGACTTCGCTTATTACTTGCAACACGTACCTGGTGCGTTCTTCTTTACAGGAGCGGGAGATGCTTCGTATCCACCGCATCACCATCCACAGTTTGATTTTAAGGAGCCGGCGATGCTCGATGCAGCGCGTATTCTCGTCGAAGCGACATGGCGTTACTTAGAACAAGCTACTGAATCATGAAAAAATCGCTCGTCTTGACTCCGAAAAGGAATCAGGACGAGCGATTGCTGTCTTTTTATCCTAAAATTTCTTGAACACGACCGACTTGACCGTCTTCTAAGCGCACTTTAATCCCGTGCGGATGTTGCGGAGATTTCGTGAGAAGGTCTTTGACGATTCCTTCTGTTCGTTTACCTGTTCGTTGATCTTGCTTCAATACGATGCTGACTTTAAGACCGGGCGTGATATTTTTACGTGTTTTACCATCCATCTGTAGATCCTCCCATCGTTCATTTCCTGTTTGGCTATCAGTATACCATGGTTCAGTCGGTGAAACTTGTTTGTCGCAAGGACGTAAAGTGAAAAGAGAACAGAATGTCAGAAAAAAGTTTGACTATATTTGACCAATTAAGATACGACTTTTATAATTAAGGTAATGAAGTATAGGAAAAGGAAGTGAATTCGAATGGCAAAAGACTACTACCAAACACTCGGTGTCGCAAAGGATGCATCGAATCAAGATATTAAGCGCGCGTACCGCAAATTGGCAAAGCAGTATCACCCAGACGTCAATAAAGAGGCGAGTGCGGACCAGCGTTTCAAGGATATCCAAGAAGCCTTCGATGTGCTTGGAGATGAGGAAAAACGAGCGAAGTATGATCGATACGGCAGTAACTTCGATCAGATGGCAGGTGCTGGGGCTGGTGGCGCTGGAGATTACGAAGATCTGTTCCGACAGTTCGGAGGTGGTGGACGGACACGACCTGGACAATCGTTCGGATTTGAAGACATGTTCGGTTCGTTCTTTAGTCAGGAAGAAGTGTCGACCGATGAAGAGCTTGAATTGACGGTCCCACTCAGTCATCTTAGTACGAACGAAAAAGTCACGGTGCGTCTTGCGACGGGTTCGATCCAGCTGACGCTTCCGAAAGACGTCTATGACGGTAAAAAAGTTCGCTTACGTGGAAAAAGTTCGATGCGTAACCGACAAGGTGTCGCGGGAGATGTTTACGTGACGATTCACTTGAAGGATGACGATCAGTTCCGACGGGTCGACCAAGACGTCATCTCAACCGTCCGTGTTCATCCGACGACGCTTGTGCTCGGAGGCGAAGTCGTCGCGGATACGCTTGAAGGAAAACGAATCAAACTGAAAGTCAAACCGGGCACGAAACCAGGAGCGCGACTCCGGATTCCAAATCGTGGTCTGAGTCAAGCGAATGGTCATCGTGGGGCGTTACTTGTCCAACTCGAAGTCAAGTTACCTGAGATGGACCGTGCCTTTTATGAAGAGTGGGAACGTCAACTTGCAGTGAAGGAGTGATCAAGGATGGATTTTGAACGTTTAACGGATCGGGCACACGAGGGAATCGTCTCTGCCCAAGCGATCGCGAAACAACGTCGTCATAGTGAAATCACAGAATGGCATTTGTTACTTGCCTTACTTGCTCAAGAAGAAGGGATTGCACGAGTCGTCTTTGAAAAGTTGAATCAACGGATTGAGACATTGAATGGAGCGATTGACGAGGCGATCGGTAAACTTCCTGCCTTGTCCCAGGCGACGACGCCTCGGATCGGGGGCTCGTTGCTGAACGTGTTGACGGAAGCAGAGACGGAAGCGCGTCTCATGCAGGATGACTATGTCTCCGTCGAACACTTATTGTTAGCATTAATCAAACAATCAAGTCCAGCAGCTCAGTACCTACGTCGTCAAGGCATCACGGAAGAGACACTCCGAGAAGCGATCGTCAGTATGCGAGGCAATCGGAAGGTCACGACGAAAAATCCTGAAGAGACGTTTGATGTGCTGAAAAAATACGGACGTGATCTCGTAGCGGATTTCCGGTCCGGGAAAACAGATCCTGTCATCGGACGTGATGATGAGATTCGACGTGTCATCCGGATTTTGAGTCGGAAGACAAAAAACAATCCCGTCTTGATTGGAGAACCCGGCGTCGGGAAAACGGCAATCGTTGAAGGACTCGCGCAACGGATCGTGCGAGGGGATGTACCGGAGAGCCTGAAAAACAAGCAGTTGTTCAGTTTAGATATGAGTGCGCTCGTCGCTGGTGCGAAGTATCGGGGTGAGTTTGAAGAACGCCTGCAGGCAGTCTTGAATGAAGTCAAGGAAGCCGAAGGACAGATTCTCTTATTCATCGATGAGCTGCATACAATCGTCGGTGCTGGGAAGACGGACGGCGCAATGGATGCCGGAAATATGCTCAAGCCGATGCTTGCGCGAGGAGAATTGCACTGTATCGGTGCGACGACGCTAGAGGAGTACCGGAAGTATATCGAAAAGGACCCGGCGCTCGAACGTCGCTTCCAACAAGTCCTCGTCGCGGAACCGGATGTCGAGGATACGATCTCCATTCTGCGTGGATTAAAAGAACGATTTGAGATTCACCACGGTGTACGGATTCATGATAATGCGCTCGTCGCGGCGGCGATGTTATCCGATCGGTATATCACGGACCGGTTCATGCCGGATAAGGCAATCGATCTCGTTGATGAAGCATGTGCGATGATTCGGACCGATATGGAGTCGATGCCGGCTGAACTCGATTCACTCGTTCGTCGGGTCATGCAGCTCGAAATCGAAGAAGCGGCGTTAAAAAAAGAAACGGATGTAGCATCTCGGAAACGACTTATGGTTTTACAGCAAGAACTCAGTTCTGTCCGAGAAGACGAGAGTGCATTGCGGACGCGATGGGAACGGGAAAAAGAAAGTTCGCAAAGTGTTCAGCAGTTACGTGCGGATCTTGAGAAAGCGAAACTGGCGTTACAAGAAGCGGAAGGGCGCTATGACTTGAACCGGGCATCGGAAATCAAGTACGGGCAAATTCCGGATCTTGAGGCACGTCTGAAAGTCGCGGAAGAGTCATCTGAACACGTCTCACACGAACTCGTTCGAGAAGCGGTGACGGAAGAAGAGATATCCGACATCGTTTCGAAATGGACCGGTATTCCGGTGACGCGGCTTGCTCAGGGCGAACGGGAAAAATTACTTTATCTCGAAGATACGCTTCATGAGCGCGTCTTCGGTCAAGACGAAGCAGTCCGTCTCGTCGCGGACGCTGTCATTCGAGCGCGCGCAGGCATCAAGGATCCGAACCGCCCGATTGGCTCGTTCTTGTTCCTCGGTCCGACAGGGGTCGGGAAGACAGAACTCGCCAAAGCCTTGGCAGCGGCGATGTTCGATAGTGAAGATCACATCGTCCGCATCGATATGTCGGAGTATATGGAAAAACACAATGTCTCCCGTCTTGTCGGTGCGCCTCCGGGATACGTCGGTTATGAAGAAGGCGGTCAATTGACGGAAGCCGTCCGACGGAGCCCGTATTCAGTGCTGTTGTTCGATGAGATCGAAAAAGCGCACGGGGACGTCTTTAATATCTTGCTTCAGTTACTCGACGATGGTCGATTGACGGATGCGCAAGGACGCGTCGTTGACTTCAAGAACACGATCGTCATCATGACGTCAAACATCGGGGCGCCGATCCTGCTTGAAGCAGCCAAAGATGGTGTCATCGATGCAGCGGAAGAGGAAGCCGTTCGCCAAGAATTGAAGCGCCACTTCCGACCGGAGTTCTTGAACCGGATCGATGATACGATTTTATTCCATCCACTCCACCGGACGGAAATCGAACGAATCATCGACAAAGCGGTCGAGAAAATGAGTTCACGTTTATCTGGACGTGGCATTACGATTGATGTTACGGATGCTGCGAAGACGTTGATTTTCGAGGAAGCATTTGAACCACAATACGGCGCACGTCCAATCAATCGTTATATGCAACGGACGATTGAGACGAAACTTGCCCGTGCCTTGATCAGTGGGGCGATTCAAGATGGTGCCCGGATTGCGATTGACGTAGAAGACGGCGAACTAGTCGTACACGGATGAAGCAGATGCTAGAAAAAGGAGTCGACTCGGCTGAAACGAGTCGACTCCTTTTAGCGTTTACGGAAGAACCATATCCGTATTCGTCAGATGCGTGATAAGCTAGAAAAAAAGAGAAAGAGGGAACGCCATGAATGTTACACAAGCCCAACTCGAGGAGTTGATTGAAGAATGCCGTCCATATACAGTGCTTGGACAAGTCGCCAGTTATATTCCAGAGCTTGCGAAGGTTGATCCAACACAACTCGGAATCGCCGTCTGTAACGCCGACGGAACGTTCGTCTCGGCAGGTGATGCGGATACGATGTTTACACTACAGAGTGTATCGAAGATCATCACGCTCGCATTCGTCCTCGAGACATTCGGAGAAGATTATGTCTTTTCAAAAGTCGGGATGGAACCGACAGGCGATGCGTTCAATTCGATCGCAAAACTTGAAGAGACGATTCCGACAAAACCGCTTAATCCAATGATCAATGCAGGAGCACTAGCCGTGACGAGCATGTTACCGGGAACAGATGCTGCCGATAAATTACTTCAATTGCGTCAATTCATCGCAAAGCTATTGGATATTGAAGTAGAAATGGTAAAATATGACGCAGATGTCGCTGAATCAGAATTCGAAACGACGGATTTGAATCGGGCGTTGCTCTACTTCATGCGCTATCACGGTGTCATCGAAGGCAATGTCGAAGAAATCATCGACGTCTATACGAAACAATGTGCGATTTTGACGAACTGTAAAGGACTTGCCATGATGGGGAAAATTTTGAGTACATCCGGTAAGACGCCATCAGGACGCCAAGTCATTTCACGTCGGAACGCACGAATCATTCGAGCGATCATGACGACGTGTGGCATGTACGATGCATCTGGAGAATTTTCCGTCCAAGTCGGGCTTCCAGGAAAAAGTGGTGTTTCCGGTGCAGTCGTTGCTTGCGGTCGAAGCGATTTCGATATGGCTGATCTCGGAATCGGTGTCTTTGGACCATCGCTTGATGCCAAAGGGAACTCGATTGCCGGAACAAAGATGCTGGAATTACTCGTTCAACGTCATCCATGAGCGATTTCAATCTGATCAAGCGCAGAACGTAGCTCGTCCTCTAAGCGCTTGATCTGACGCAAACGCTCTTCTTGATAAGCAGATGGAACCTCGAAAGAGCGCCATCTTTCTAATCGCTGATACGTATCATTGATGTGTCCGAGTCGTGTCTGGGTTGTCTTTAGACGATCAACAGCAGACTTCGGTTGATGCGTGTAGGGACGAAGATACTCGACCGTATAACGGTATGCTTTTGTAGCAAGCCGTAATTCATGCATCCGTTCGACACGCTTTGTTCCATCCTTTCGTTGTACTTTTTCAAATTGTTCACGTTTTTTCTCATAGCGTTTCTCAGCGGCCTGAATCAGCTCTTTTTCTGACATCCGCTTGAGGCGCTTTGTCATCGGACCGGCTAAAAAGCGACGAACGGATCGATCCAGTTCATTTGAGATCAAGAGATGCATCGTCTCGATTAAAGTCGAACGTTTCCCTTGAAGTTGCAGAGCGACATGGTTCGCGAACAACTGATCGATTTCTGTTTTGTTTGAGGTCGCTTCGAGTTGTACGTCGAGGTCACGGACTTCGCCGAAAGCATGCATCAGTCGCTTCCAAATCAAATAAACGGGTTCCTCCGTCAAATCGACCAATCGGGCGAATGTGATTAGTTTCCGTAACCGAATCCGCGCTTGATGGACATCTTCCGGATTTTCAAACGTTTGAGTCTCTTTGGCATAATGATTGAAGGTCGACCATGTCTCAAGCAGTTCGAAAGTCAGCTTTTCAGTATCTCGATGGTTCATGAGATGAATCCCTCCTCGGATTATTTTCGTAAGAGTTCAAGAGTGCTAGGTTTTAAAATTAAGGAGGACTCCTCCTGAAATGTGGTGGAAACATGTTAGAAACAGTTACGTTCTCAGGAAAGATGAAGCAATTCATGAAAATTTTCTTTCCCATCCTCGTAACGCAAGTCGCGTTTTACTTAATTAGTTTTTTCGATACGGTCATGGCCGGTCGATATGGTTCTGCTGATTTAGCAGGCGTCGGGGTCGGAGCAAGTCTCTGGGCACCCGTCTACACAGGACTGACGGGTATTCTACTTGCCGTCGCACCGCTCGTTTCCCAAGCGATGGGAGCGAAACGCGAGCGGGAAGTCAAACGAATCGTCATGCAGGCGCTGTACGTTGCTGTCGTGATCATTGGTTTGACTGTCGTCATCGGACTTATCGCTGTCAATCCGATTCTCGAACGGATGGAGTTATCGACAGAAGCGCGTGAAGTCGCGCGAAATTATCTCGTGATGTTAGCACTCGGGATCGTACCGATGTTCGTTTTCTTCGTGTTACGAACACTCGTCGATTCGTTGGGGAAATCAAATATCACGATGGTCCTACTACTAATCTCTTTACCCATTAACGTCCTTTTCAATTATCTATTCATCTTCGGAAGCTTCGGTTTTCCGGAACTTGGTGGAGTGGGCGCAGGAGTTGCGACTGCCATCACGTACTGGATTCTCTGTCTAGCGATCATCGCTGTCGTCTTTAAAGGAGAGTTATTTCAACGCCTTGGGATTCTGCGGCGCTTTTATCGTCCAGACATGAAGCGAATCAAGGAATTGATTCTACTTGGTGCTCCGATTGGTCTAGCGATTTTTTCTGAAGTCAGTATTTTCTCGGCGGTCACGTTGCTGCTCGGAGCGTACGGCGATGTCATCATCGGTGCCTATCAAGCGGCCATCAACTTCGCTTCGTTCGTCTATATGATTCCATTATCCGCTGCGTCCGCTTTGACGATCACAGTCGGTTTCGAGGTCGGTGCAAAACGGATCAAGGATGCGGTTCAGTACGTCGGCATCGGATTGACGATGTGTGTTGCCGTCTCCTTGTTCTCCGGGATCTTGTTGTACTTAAAGAATGAAGAACTTGCCGCTTTGTATAGTCGTGATCCTCAAGTCATCGAAGCAGCCGCACACTTCATGATTTTAGCGATTTTCTTTCAACTGTCGGATGCCGTTGCTGCACCGACGCAAGGTGCATTACGTGGATTCAAGGATGTCAACGTCACCTTCTTGTTGACGATTGCTGCCTACTGGGTCATTGGACTACCATTAGGTTTTTATCTCGAACGCTATACGACGCTCGGACCAGATGGTTACTGGTGGGGATTGATCATCGGTCTTGCGGTCGGAGCAACGCTACTACTTGTTCGTCTTATGCATTTAATCCGTAAATCAAGGAGGCTGGCAGCTTGAAATTCTCAAAACAACGCATCATGACGATTGCGAAGATCATCTTGCCGATCGTCTTGATTGGATTCATTTTTTATCAAGGACAAAACGAATTGCGTAGTTTATCGCTACAGGAGTCGATTCAAGCGATTCGTCAAGTCCCATCTTGGCAATTCATCCTGTTGATTCTCGCAGGTCTTACGGCAGTCTCGACGATGTTCTTTTATGACTTCTTCTTATTACGTTCATTGGAGGCGAAAGCACCGATCGGACTGATTTTCCGAGCATCCTGGATTGCGAACTCCTTTAACGGGATCATCGGATTCGGTGGTCTCGCTGGGATGGCGATCCGATCCGCTCTTTATCGACCATTTGTTGAAGGCGGTCGTTTGTTGAAAGCGATCGGCTGGATGGCACCGACGTTGATCAGTGGGTTGTCCATCTTATCGGCCTTATCGCTTTTGCACGTTTTTCCGGCGTTTGAAGTGCTCGATTTAAAGAAATGGCTGTGGCCCGTCATCATTGGTGTCGCCTTCTTCTTTCCACTTTATTTGCTGTTCTCGTTTCGACGAGGCAATAGCAGCATCCATCCGAAATCGATTGCGTTATATTCACTCGTCTCACTCGCAGAATGGTTCAGTGCTGGCGTTGTCGTCTATCTGATCCTCGCGGCGCTTGGAACGGATGTTAGTTTCTCAAAAGTCATCGGTGTTTTCATCATCGCTGCGACAGCCGGTTTGATCTCGATGGTACCGGGTGGGTTTGGTTCGTTTGACTTAGTGTTTTTGATCGGCATGCAGCGTGCGGGTGTCGAGGAAGGCATCGTCTTGACAGGATTATTGATCTATCGTCTTGTCTACTACTTGATTCCGTTCCTGATCGGTGTCATTTTCTCAGCTCGGGAGTTCAGCGGTCCGGTCGTCAAGATGATCGAAGACAAACCGATCGTTGGTCCATCGATGGAGGTCGGGGGTGTCATTTGGCGCTTACAACTGCGATTCCTCAGTAAAATTCGTCATTTCACACTCGCATTGATCACACTCGTTGCCGGGATCACGATCTGGGGATTGGCGATTTTACCACCTGTCTCGACGCAATATGAATATTTGGAATCGAAATTACCGCATGAAGCGCTGTTACTCGCGAATAGTTTCTTCTTGATGGGCGGCTTATTGTTCGTCCTCTTATCGACAGCACTGTATCGTCGAACAAAACGGTCGTTATATATGATGTACGGGGCATCTTTTTTCGCGTTGATTGGAATGGCACTTCGTGGTTTTAACTTGATTTCCTTCCTTGCCGTCATCATCGTCCTCGTCTTGCTACTGATGTCGCGAAAAGCATTTCACCGAGAACGAACGCTCATTACGACGACACGGTTCATCCGAGTTGCCTTCGCTGGTATATTGTACATTGGAGGATTCGTCTTTTTTGGATACGCCTTCTATACACTCGGATCAGCAGACGGAACAAAAGTATATCCGGCACATGAAATTTTCATGTTTGCAGCGAGTGCCTCTATCTTTGCGCTCGTGTATGTTCTCGTCTTCATCCGCTTATTCAATACATTCAATCAACCGGTTCTCGGTGAGCGATTCGATGCTGAAAAGATCGAATCGGTATTGCGTGAGCAGGGTGGGAATTATTTGAGCCATCTCGCGTTTCTAGGTGATAAACGTTTCTTCTTCTCCGAAACAGGGCGTTCATTCATCCAGTTCAGTCAGACCGGTAATCGGATCATGGTCCTTGGCGACCCTAGTGGAGATCCGAAGGAGCATTCACAAGTCATCGCGTCTTTCTTACGTCGCGTCGAAGATCTTGGATATATTCCGAACATCTATCAAATTCAAGCGCAAAATATGTCTCTCTATCATGATTTTGGCTTCAACTTCTTCAAACTCGGGGAAGAAGCGATCGTTGATATCCCATCTTTCACTGTATCAGGGAAAAAACGAGCTGGACTTCGATCGATTAAAAATCGCTTTGAACGAGAGGGCATGACGTTCGAAATAGTCGAGCCACCTATTTCAGGAACACTATTAGCAGAACTACAAGAGGTCTCCGACGAATGGTTAGGAGGGAAGTCCGAGAAAGGTTTCTCGCTCGGTTACTTCCACGAACCTTATTTAAACCGGGCACCGATTGGCATCATGCGTGAAGCGGAAGGACGATTGATCGGGTTCATGACATTCATGCCTGCTTACCAAGAAGGGGTCCTATCGATTGACTTGATGCGTTTTCGACCAGATGGACCGAATGGAATCATGGATGCGATGTTCATCCGACTATTCGAGTATGCGAAAGATGAAGGCTACCACACGTTCAACATGGGAATGGCTCCGCTTTCGTCCGTCGGAGAAGACGAGACGTCCTTCTGGCAAGAACGTGTGGCAGCGGATGTCTTCAATAATATTCGCTACATGTATAGTTTCACCGGTCTACGACGATATAAAGAAAAGTATGATCCAAAATGGGAAGGACGATACCTGGCTTACCGGAAGCGTCAATCGTTACCAATGGCGATTCTAAAAGCCACGCGTCTGATTTCCCGAAAAAAAGACCGAATTTTATTACCATGATCGACTGACGCATGAAGTCGGCAATCGACGGGTATACAAAGGGCGACCACTTGTCCAAAGACAAGTGAGATCGTCCTTTTATATTTATGTTGAAATGTACAAAGGTCTATACAACTAGAATTAATCGCGTTATACTAAATACCGAAGCAAGCCATGGAACGGATAGAGAAAGGAAGATGCTAGATGACAGTGATCACCAATGCCCGGATTTACACGGGAGAGCAGACGATTGAAGACGGCTTCATTCGTTTTGACCGAACAATCGAGGCGATTGGACCCATGTCGGAATTCGAGGAAATCGCAGGAGAAGAGACGATCGATGCGCAGCATCAATCACTCATTCCAGGAATGATCGATGTGCATATTCATGGAGGGTATGATGTCGATGTCATGGATGGAGATGCCGATAGCCTGCGTCATTTCAGCCGACAGATGTTACAAGAAGGTGTGACATCATTTTTAGCGACGACGATTACTCAGGACTGGGGAAATATCACACGCGCGCTTGAGACGGTTCGAGAAGTCATAGCACAAGACGATACGACGATCATCGGTGTTCATCTTGAAGGACCATTCATCAATCCAGATTATGCAGGTGCACAGCCTCACGAACATATCGTCGAACCGGATGTCGAGCAGTTCTTGAAATGGCAAAAAGCAGCAGGAAACACGATCAAGCTCGTCACATACGCTCCGGAACGCCCGGGAGCACGGGCGTTCGAAGAAGCGGTGCGCTTGACGGGTGCGATTCCGTCAGCCGGACATACAGACGCGACGTATGCCCAAAACCAAGCCGGTCACGTCACGCATGGTACCCACCTTTACAATCAAATGCGGGCACTTCATCACCGGGAACCTGGCACAGTCGGATATTGCCTCCTGACACCAGACGTCTATGCGGAGATCATTCCGGATGGGATTCACAGTGCGCCGGAGATGGTGGATTTTGCCTATCGAATGAAAGGCGCAGATCGACTGATCGTCATCACGGATGCGATGCGAGCGAAAGGATTAGCAGACGGTGAATATGAGTTAGGTGGTCAGGCTGTATTCGTTCGAGACGGTGCGGCACGTCTTGAAAACGGTAGCTTAGCTGGAAGTGTCCTGACAATGGACGCTGCTTTACGAAACATCATCGCCTATACAGGCTGTTCGCTCGAAGAAGCGGTCCGCATGACATCGGTCAATGCGGCCAAAGAGCTTCAATTGGCTCAAAAGGGAAGCCTCGCGGTCGGTAAAGATGCAGATATCGTCTTGCTCGACGAGGGATTACGTATTCAAGAAACGATTCATCGTGGTACGCGACACCGGATCACGAACGGAAAGGAGTCTACCTCATGAAATGGATGATCGTAGAAAAGGGAGAAGAATTAGCACAGGTGGCCTATCAATTTTTGAAACAGGAAATTAAGCGTCACCCGGAAGGTTTGACGGTAGGACTGGCAACGGGAAGTTCACCGGTCGGCGTTTATGAAGAATGGCGGAAGGATTCGCTCGATTGTCGACATGTGACAACGGTTAACCTCGACGAATATGTCGGTCTCAGCCCAGAGCATCCACAAAGTTATCATACGTTCATGCAAGAGCATCTATTCAAAGATGTCGCATTTAAGGAATCATTCGTTCCAATCGGGAACACAGAAGATCCCGTGCGAGAAAGTGAACGATATGAAGCGCTCGTCCGCAATCGAGGCATCGACATTCAATTACTCGGAATTGGAGCGAATGGACACATCGCCTTCAATGAACCGGGTACACCATTCGACGCTAAGACACACGTAACGGAATTGACAGAGTCGACACGAGAAGCGAACCAACGTTTCTTTGATCGATTAGAGGAAGTACCGACGAAGGCAATCACGATGGGGATCGGTACGATCATGGAAGCGAAGAAGATCCTTCTCGTTGCTTCTAGTGCACGAAAGGCAGAAGCGGTTCGCGATATGATGGAAGGTGTCGCAACAACGGATTGTCCAGCAACTGTACTCAAGCGTCATGCTGATGTCATGGTGATCTTGGACGAAGAAGCCGCATCTTTATTGTCAGATGACGCTAAACGTACAGGACGAGCGGCATATCTGAATTTCATGAAAGTATGACGATGAAAGAACGATGAATCAAAAGGGATAGAGACAATCACTGGATTGACTCTATTCCTTTTTTGATTCTGTTGAGCCTAGTCTCAAGCGATTTTTTATTTTGATAGACAGGCATCAGCGGGACATATACCAAGATCATTCAATCTCATGATACAGCGCACTAAGGATCCATGATTTTTTCAGTGCAACGATTCCATACGATTTCTTTAATCGAAACGTAAATTGACATTTCATTAAATGTCCGGATAATGGAGATTAGCGAACTTTACGGAAAATTTACATGAAAATGAGGGTTTACATGATGGAAACGCGATCCGCACGAAAGAGACAGCCAAGTGCTGGCAAGATGTTCATGAAAGTCATCGCTGCACTCGTCCTGCTTGTCACAATCATCGGTTCTGGATATGCTGGAGCTGTTTTTATTAAAACGCAAGAAACATTGGCAAAGACGCAGATTAACATTCCCGGCTCGAAGGTGAGCTCTAAATATGATGATGTTCCGTCTGAATCGTTCTTGATTCTTGGGACGGATGAAACGAAAAAAAGTAAAGAACGAAATGAACCGGCGCGATCAGATGTCATGATCGTCGGAATCTTAAATAAAAAAACGGAACAATTAGTGTTGACGAGTATTCCGCGTGATTCACTCGTGAACATCGATTATTCGAAATACGATGTACCTTATGGTAAGACAGGTGTTGAGCAAGATAAAATCACCCATGCCCATTACTTCGGTTCGATGGATAAATCGAATTCCTATAATGGGATTAAATTAGCGCGTGAAACGACAGAAAACCTGCTCGGTATTCAAATCGATCACGTCGTTAAAGTTAATTTCCAAGGATTCGTTCAATTGATTGATGCATTGGACGGCGTAGACATCGATGTACGATATGCGTTCAAAGAGCAAGATTCAAAACGTAAAGCCGGTACTGTCACTGTTGATAAAGGGATGCAACATTTAACAGGAGAGCAAGCACTTGCTTACGTCCGGAACCGTCATGATGATCCGCTCGGTGATATCGGACGCGGTCAAAAACAGATGCAAGTCATTCAAGCGGTCGCGAAAGAAGCGGCAAGTTTCCGTTCCCTCAGTGCATACCGTGATATTTTGGATGCTGTCGGTGATAACGTCGAAACGAACTTAGGTCCGAACGATTATACACGCTTAGCAGATTTCACAGCAGCGTTACGTAACACGACGGAGTACCAACTCGCTGGAGAAGGTTATATTGGTATCAGCGGGAAATGGGAGTATCACCTCGATCCGAATCAATTGGAGCAAGTGAAAAGTAACTTAGCAAAAGCGATGCAAGGTCAAGAAGTCGAACCGATCAAGGAAGAGACAGACCCGGCACAAAGTACGACAGAAGAACCAGTGACAGAGACGGAAGCCGTTCCTGCACAGTAAGACACACTAAAAATCCCCTTGTATCATCGTCACTGTACGACGATACAAGGGGATTTTTAGCGTTGGCGTTCCATTTCAACGGTGAAGGTATAGCGGTCGCCGCGGTAAGCGGAGATGACGTATTCAAACGGTTGCTCTGTTGTCAGGTACGTTAGTTGCTCGACAGATAAGACAGGCGAAGCGGTCGATAGACCAAGATGGCCCGCCTCTTCCTTCGTTGCAAGACGTGATTCGAACGTTTGACTCGCACGTCCAAGATTTAATCCGCTCGCTTCTGCAAATGCATAGAGCGATGCGGTCGCGACGTCTTGATCAAGTCCAGGTAAGAGCTGTTCCGGGATATAGACGGTCTCAAGAGCAAGCGCTTGCTCATCTGCGATTCGTAAACGTTTCAATTCATACACGGATGCCCCTTCGCGAATCCGGAGCTTGTTTGCGATCGTCATCGACGCGTCGATGATTTGATAGGAGAGAAGCGCACTCGTCGGTTCTAGTCCAAGATGTTCCATCTCTTCCGAGAAACTCGTCAAGCCAGACAGTTGCATGACGATTTTTTTATTCGCGACGAATGTTCCTCGTCCTTTTTGACGAATCAAGTAACCGGCGTTGACCAAGTTTGAAATGGCTTGGCGGACCGTCATTCGGCTAATTTGATGCGCTTCCGCAAATTCGCGCTCGGACGGAATCAGATCGCCAGGTTGAAGAACACCGCTTTCGATTTGTTGTTTTAAGGCAGCTTCGATTTGATAGTAGATGGGGAGTGGTGAATTTTTATTGATATGCTGAATCACGGCATTTCGTCCCTTCGCGATCGGTAGTCTTTCGTCTAGTGTACTAGGAAAAAGGCAAGCCGACAAACGATTCTGGATGAAATATGGCATAATACAGAGTGAAACTGACAGAGAAAGGTGGTCGAGGTATGCGCCCCGAACAAATAGAATCCGATGTCCGAACCTTTCAGACATCCATTCGCACGACAAAACAAGTAGATGGCTATTGGGTTGCTCTAGAGAAAAGTTACTTCTATCCGGAGAGCGGTGGACAGCCGGCAGACCGTGGAACATTGAACGACCAACCGGTCCTTGACGTTCAAATCGAAGACGGTGTCGTCTGGCACCAACTGGCGACGCCGCTCACAGGTGACGTCACCGGTATCGTAGATGACGCAGTCCGGATCGATCATGCGGCGCAGCATACGGCACAACATGTCATCTCTGCAATCCTACAAGATGAATCAAATATTAAGACACTCAGTTTTCGGACGGGAAGTGAGGTCTCGACGCTTGATATCGAGACACCTGAATGGACAACTATGCAACAAGAACAGCTGGATCGACGATTACGCCAGGTGATTGAACAAGGATTACCGATCACAGCGACCGAGTATGACGAGGCGGAAGCGCTACGCTTACCATTACGAAAAACACCACAAGTCGAAGGACGAATTCGCGTCGTTCAAATCGGTACACTCGATTATAGTGCCTGTGGTGGAACGCATCTCGATTCGACGGCACAGCTCGAGTCGATTCTCTTTACTGGAGTCGAACGAATTCGTGGAAATATTCGTCTTTCTTATGTCGCAAAGGAACGGGCATATCAACTCCTACAGGCAGAACGACGAGCTTTACGGGAAGCAGCGCAAGCTTTATCAGTCAAACCGGTTCAAATGCTAGAAGCCGTCCAAGCGTTACAAGAAGAGCAGAAACGCTTAACGAAACAGGTCGAACACGCTCAGGAACAACTCGCGACGTTCACACTCGCTCATGCTTTAGAACAACAAGAAGGCATTCTTGTGTTCGAACATCTGGATGAAGAAATCAAAATATCCGAGCAACTTGCTAAAGCGATTCAAGAAGCGGGACGCGTCGGCGTCGTCTGGAATGCGACGACGAACAAGTTACTGATGAGTAGTCCAGGTGAACCCCATCTCGGGAAGTTCGCTAAAGCACATGTCAAAACATTTAATGGGCGAGGCGGAGGAAGTGCGGTTCAGGCACAGGCACAATTTACGAATCGGGATGATGCGTTGGCATATGTCGATCGATTACGGGAGGAATATCAGTCATGACAGTCATTCAAGTACGTACAGCAGAACAACATCAAGCCGTCCGGATGATCCGGGAGCGTGTCTTCGTCGAGGAACAAGGCGTACCACGCCATCTTGAATACGATACACATGATGAAACAGCAATTCATCTGCTTGTCCTCGATGAGCAGAGTCGACCGGTCGCAACGGGGCGTACCCGTCCATATGACGACCAACGGATGAAGGTAGAGCGTGTCGCGACGCTAGCGACAGCGCGAGGAAAAGGATACGGTGGCGAGTTGATGCAGGCGATGGAACGAGTCGCACGTCGCGAAGGGAAGCAATTGCTAACACTCGGCGCACAAGTTCAAGCGATCCCGTTTTATCAAGGACTCGGGTATACGATCGTCTCCGATGAATTCGATGATGCGGGCATCCCGCACCGAACGATGGAGAAAAAAATGTAAGTCATTTTGAAAGAAATCCTGCAAAAAGGGTTTCTTTTTTTGTTTTCTATGTATATATATAATTCATAATGAATTTTTATACAGACAGATGAATTTAAAACCAGGAGGGAATTATACATGTCGAAACAAAAATTGATCTTAGCGTACTCTGGGGGACTTGATACATCGGTAGCCATCAAATGGTTGAGCAAGGACTATGACGTCATTGCCTTATGCATGGATGTCGGAGAAGGAAAAGATTTATCCGTCATTAAAGAAAAAGCACTCCTCGTCGGTGCAATCGAATCGATCGTCCTCGATGTTAAAGAAGAATTCGCACAAGACTTCGTATTACCGGCACTTCAATATGGCGCTCATTACGAAAATGCCTATCCGTTGATTTCAGCGCTTTCGCGTCCGTTGATCGCAGAAAAGCTTGTCGAAGTCGCGCATCAACATGGTGCAACGGCGGTCGCTCACGGATGTACCGGAAAAGGGAACGACCAAGTCCGGTTCGAAGTTTCGGTCGCAGCACTTGATCCATCACTCGAAGTCATCGCACCGGTTCGGGAATGGAAATGGTCACGGGAAGAAGAGATCGCCTATGCGAAAGAAAACAACGTGCCGATCCCGATCAACCTCGACAGCCCATACTCAATCGACATGAACCTCTGGGGACGGAGTAACGAGTGTGGCGTCCTAGAAAACCCTTGGACAGAGCCACCGCAAGACGCTTACGCGTTAACAGTAGCGCCAGAAGACGCTCCGGATCAGGCAGAAGAAGTCATCATTGGCTTTGAAGCAGGTGTTCCGGTCTCGATCAACGGAACGACGTATCCACTGGCGAAACTGATCACGGAACTGAACATCATCGCTGGTGCACATGGGGTCGGACGGATCGACCACGTCGAGAATCGTCTCGTCGGTATCAAATCGCGGGAAGTCTATGAGTGTCCAGGCGCAACGGTATTACTCAAAGCGCACGCTGCACTCGAGACGATTACATTGACGAAGGACGTCGCACATTTCAAACCAATTCTCAGCAAACAATACGCAGAAACGATCTATAACGGTCTCTTCCATGCACCATTAACGAAAGGCTTAAAAGCATTCTTGACGGCGACACAACAGGACGTCACAGGAGAAGTTCGCGTTAAACTGTTCAAAGGAAACGCAACCGTGACAGGTCGTCAGTCCGCTGTCTCGCTCTATGATGAGAAACTTGCGACGTACACGAAAGAAGACGCGTTCGATCATGAAGCAGCAAAAGGCTTCATCAAATTACACGGACTTGCCGTTTCGACTCATGCGAGCGTACATCGTCAGGCGGGTGTAACGAAATGACCAAACTCTGGGGTGGACGTTTTACGGAAAGTGCTTCCGCTCAAGCGGAAGCCTTCGGAGCATCGATCACGTTCGATCAAAAATTAGCGAGCGTCGATTTAAAAGGCAGTCTCGCACACGCGCAGATGCTATTTGAACAAGGGATCCTCGCTCAAGACGAGTGGACACAAATCGAGCAAGGACTGAAGCAACTGGAAACGACGTTAGCGGATCATGTGTATACGCTAGCAGATGAAGACATTCACATGAATCTCGAGCGTCTATTGACGGAACAGATTGGTCCGGTTGCAGGAAAACTGCATACGGCACGGAGCCGAAATGATCAGGTCGCAACGGATTTACATCTATGGATGGAACAACATGTTGAAGCGTTGACGACGGCATTACGCGAGCTCCAATCGGTTATCACGGAACAAGCTGAGCAACATATCGAGACGGTCATGCCAGGTTATACGCATTTGCAACGGGCACAACCGATCTCGCTTGCCCATCACTTGCTCGCTTATTTCTGGATGTTCGAACGTGATGTCGAACGGTTGACGGATAATCAAAAGCGGATCCGGAAATCACCGCTCGGGGCAGGCGCGCTCGCGGGGACGACATTCCCAATCGATCGTTTCCGTTCTGCCGAGTTGCTCGGTTTTGAGTCAATCTATCCGAACAGTCTCGACGCTGTCTCCGACCGCGATTTCGTCATCGAATACCTCGGGATCGCCTCGACCGTCATGATGCATCTCTCGCGTTTTTGTGAAGAAATCATCATCTGGGCATCGCAAGAATTTGGCTTCATCGAGTTGTCTGATGCTTTCTCGACAGGATCGAGCATGATGCCACAGAAGAAAAATCCTGATTTCGCTGAATTGATTCGTGGGAAAACGGGGCGCGTCTACGGCAATCTGATGGGCTTCTTGACGACGATGAAGGCATTACCACTCGCTTACAACAAAGACATGCAAGAGGATAAGGAAGGGGTCTTCGATACAGCAGATACCGTTCTCCAATCCGTTCAAATCTTCACCGGAATGATTGAATCTGCGACGTTTAAGACCGAAGCGCTCAAGAAGGCGACAATGCAAGACTTCTCGAATGCAACGGAACTCGCTGACTACCTTGTAACGAAAGGCATACCGTTCCGGGAAGCGCATGAAATCGTCGGCAAAGCCGTCCTTTACTGTGTGCAGAACGGTTGTTTCCTGAAGGATTTGAACCTCGAGACGTATCAAACGTTCCATCCTGATATCACAGAAGACGTCTATCCGCTCCTCGATCCGGTTCAAGCGGTAGCACGCCGGACTAGCTACGGCGGGACAGGGTTTGCTGCCGTGTTGGAGCAACTCGAACTCGCGAAACAGCATCTTGCGAATTGACGAATTTTGAAAAAAAACAGTCAAATGACTGGATTTAACAAAAGATGTCTGCTATAACTGTAACTAACAACCGACAGATAGAGGCGCGGATGACATGAGTAGCATCATTCTTGAAGGCAAGCATGCTGAATGATGTGAAAGGGGAAGTCCGCCGAAGTGAACGAGAAGATGCTTCTTCTTGTTTGCTGGTACAACGGTTAAGATCCGTTGTACTGCCGAAACCGATGTTTCGGAGCGCTATCTTACGTAAAAGAACGAATGACTTTGTCTTCGTTTGTCCGATCGTGATAACGACGGGCCGTAGGAACGCTCCTACCGGCCCGTCGTTTTTTTCTGTATCGGGACAAAGGAGATAGGATTGTGACAACTGTACTTAAATTTGGTGGAAGCTCGGTTGCGACTGTCGAACAGATTCAGTCTATTGCGAATTATTTGAAGAGTCGCGCAGCCGAAGGTGAAAAACTCGTCGTCGTCGTTTCGGCGATGGGCAAGATGACAGATTCTTTGATCGCTCAGGCGCAAGCCATCACGGATCGCCCCGAGCGAAGAGAACTCGATCGACTGCTTGCCATCGGAGAAGAACAGACGATTTCATTACTCAGCATCGCCCTCAACTCGCTCGGTGTCAAAGCGTTATCGCAAACAGGCGCTCAAGCAGGAATCAGCACGATGGGCGTGCATACGAAAAGTAAGATCAAACAGATCGATGGAGATCTGTTACGACAAAAACTCGAAACGTACGATGTCGTCATCGTCGCCGGATTCCAAGGTGTCAATGAACTCGGTGATGTCACGACGCTTGGACGGGGTGGGTCGGATACAACGGCAGTTGCCCTTGCGGCAGTCCTTGATAAACGGTGCGAAATTTATACCGATGTCGACGGTGTCTATACAGCTGATCCGCGAATCCATGCCGCCGCTCAACCGATTCCACATATCTCGTATGATGAGATGATGGAAATGAGCGCCCTCGGGTCGAAGGTCATGGAAATGCGGAGTGTCGAACTAGGAAAAAAATACGGCGTACACATCTTCGTCGGGAAAACACTTGAATCGAAAAGGGGAACATGGATCATGGAAGCGACGGAAACAATGGAACAAAAAGCGGTGACGAGTGTCAGTGTGACGAAGAACGTCTTGACGGTATCAATCAAACACGTACCGCAAACGAATGCAGCAGTAGCCGATATCTTCGAACTGTTATCCAATCGCCACGTCAACATCGACATGATCAGTCAAACGACGTTCGACAGTGACATTTTCTTATCGTTCTCATGTCCACTCGATGAGGAAGAGTTCCTCGATGAAGCATTGAAAGACATCATGGATCGCTTCACGACAGTCAAGGTCGATCGCCATAATCAACACGCGAAATTATCTGTCGTCGGAATCGGGATGCGGGATGCAACAGGTGTCGCTTCGAAATTGTTCGCAATCTTCCGAGCAGAGAACATTCCGTTCTATCAAGTTACGACTTCAGAAATCAGCATCTCATACACGATTGCACAAGCAGATATTGAACGGACGGTTGCAGCGATTGCAAACGCGTTCGAGTTATAAGGAGGGAAACAGGATGTATCATGTAGCAGTCATTGGAGCAACCGGCGCCGTCGGTCAAAAAATGTTACAAGTACTAGCCGAACTGGACTTCCCGGTCAGCCGCCTGTCCGCTTACGCTTCTGCTCGTTCAGCAGGGAACACGGTACAGTTCAAGGGAGAAGCCATCACGATCCAAGCGCTGACGCCAAACATCACGGAAGACGGGATCGATGTCGCGTTGTTCGCAGCGGGCGGAACGATCAGTGAGCAATATGCCCCGTTACTAGCTGAAAACGGAACACTCGTCGTTGATAATTCAAGTGCCTTCCGGATGCAGGAGACGATTCCACTCGTCGTGCCAGAAGTCAATCCGCAAGCGATTCAAGCAACGGACCGCTTGATCGCAAATCCGAACTGTTCGACGATTCAATCCGTCGTCGCTTTAGCACCGCTCCAGTCACTAGGATTCGAACGCGTCAACTATACGACGTATCAGGCCGTATCCGGTTCTGGTCAAAAAGGAATCGAGGATCTAGCGCGTGGAGCACGTGGAGAAGAGCCCGTCAATTATCCGCATCCGATTCACGACAACATCTTGCCGCATATCGATGTGTTCCTTGAGAACGGTTATACGAAAGAAGAGCAGAAGATGATTGATGAAACACGGAAAATCTTCAATCTTCCAGCATTACCAGTCAGTGCGACATGTGTCCGGGTTCCGGTCACGAATTCTCACTCGGTTGCAATCAACGTCACGTTTACACAACCGACGACGGTTGCAGCGATCCGTGAAGCACTTGAAAACGCACCTGGCGTCGTCCTCGTCGATGATGTCGCGAATACGCGCTATCCGATGCCACTTGACGCGAGTGGGACGGACGATGTCTATGTCGGACGAATTCGACAAGATGATAGTCTCGCGAATACGTTCCATCTTTGGTGTGTAGCCGACAATATTCGAAAAGGTGCCGCCTCGAATGCCGTACAAGTCGCACGCCAAGCCATCGAACAGTCGATTCATTCATAAAAAAGGAGGAGTTCTTCATGTTCAAAGGAGCAGGTACAGCGCTCGTCACACCATTTAATGAAGCAGGCGAGTTGGATTTACACGTATTTGAACGCTTAATCGAGCAACAACTCGCAGCAGGAATTCAGGCACTTGTCGTTGGAGGGACGACAGGAGAAGGTTCGACACTGACAAACACGGAATTCGAACAACTCCTGACGACTGCCGTTCAAGTCACGGCAGGGCGAGTGCCCGTCATTGCCGGAACGGGTTCGAACAATACGGCAGCGACGATCGAGAAAACATTACTCGCAGAACGCCTCGGTGCGGACGCAGCGATGCTCGTCACACCGTATTACAATAAAACATCGCAAGCCGGTCTCATTGCACACTTCACGGCGGTCGCTGATGCAACAGAATTACCAATCATGCTGTACAACGTTCCGTCGCGGACAGGCGTTGCGATCGCAGTCGAAACAGCAGTGACGTTAGCACGTCATCCACGCATCCAAGCCTTTAAGGAAGCGAGTGGAGATGTCAGCTTCATGGGTGAACTGATGGCGGCGATTCCGGAAGACTTCGCGGTCTTCTGTGGAATGATGATCAAATCCTGCCGTACATGGCATGGGGCGCACAGGGTGTTATTTCAGTTCTCTCTAACCCGTACCCAGCAGAGACACAAGCACTTGCTAAGGCGTTACTAGGGCAAGATCTCGTCACGGCTCGCCGGATTCAGGCAGACTTGTTACCGGTCATCGGTGCCTTGTTCAGTGACGTTAATCCGATTCCAGTCAAAGCATCGCTTGAAGAACTTGGCTTTGCTGTCGGTGCGCCGCGCTTGCCGCTCGTCCGTCAATCGGAAGCAGGACACGCGCATTTACTCGAAACGATGCGGGCTTACAAAGGAGTGGTTCGATGAAACTCGCGTTACACGGTTACGGGGCGACAGGACAATACGTCGTCGAACTCGCACCACAAAGTGTCGTAGCGATCGTTGACCGGACGAAGTCATCCGATACGATCGCTTCATATGCGGAGCTAACAGAGATGGCAGAGACGGTCGATGCGATCATCGACTTCTCGCATCCGAGTTTGCTACCGGATCTGCTCGCATATGGGCTGGCGACAAAAACACCACTCGTCATCGCGACGACTGGTTTTTCGGAGGCGGAACTGGCATCGATCAAGGACGCTGCAAAAGAAATTCCGATCTTCCAGTCGTACAATATGTCGTACGGCATCGCGATGGTGCAGCAACTGCTGAAGACACTCGTACCACTAGCAGGAGCGTATGACATCGAATTGCTTGAGAAACATCACAACCAAAAAGTCGATGCGCCAAGCGGAACGGCTGAGTTGTTATTGCAAACGATTCAGACGGTACGTGACGTCACACCGGTATATGATCGGTCACAGACGCGGCAAAAGCGAGAGACGAACGAGATCGGGATGCACGCGATGCGCGGTGGAACGATCTTCGGAGAACACGAAGTCTTATTCGCAGGTGTCGACGAATTGATTGAAATCAAACATACGGCGTTATCGAAAAAAGTATTTGCTTCTGGTGCGATCAAAGCAGCTGAAGCACTCATTCAAAAAACAGCGGGACTCTATACATTAGAGACGCTCTACACACAGGAGGATTCACATGTTACTCACTGATGCTTACGAAATTGCTAAATTCATTAAAGATGCTAAAAAACAAACACCGGTAAAACTGTACGTCAACGGCGATTTAGCGGGCTTGACGATCGAAGGCGCTACTGCATTCGGATCAGATGAATCAAAGATTTTCTTCGCGGATGCAGGACTTGCGGCTACTTTCTTAGAAAAGTATTCAGATCGCATCACTGATGTTCACGTGGAGTATGACCGTCGCAACAGTGCGGTACCAATGCTTGATACACGTCACTTAAATGCGCGCATCGAGCCAGGTTCATGGATTCGTGATCATGTCGTCATCGGTGACAACGCAGTCGTCATGATGGGTGCGATCATCAATATCGGTGCATCAATCGGAGATGGTACAATGATTGATATGAACGCTGTCGTCGGTGCACGTGGGACGATCGGGAAAAACGTTCATGTCGGTGCAGGTGCCGTGGTCGCGGGTGTCCTCGAACCACCTTCAAAAACACCTGTCATCATTGAAGACGGTGTCTTGATTGGTGCAAATGCAGTCATTCTTGAAGGCGTCAAAGTCGGCAAAGATGCCGTCGTCGCTGCTGGTAGTGTCGTCACAGAAGACGTACCTGCTGGAAGCGTCGTTGCCGGAACACCTGCACGTGTCATCAAACAGAAAGATGCGAAAACAGAAGAGAAGACGCAATTGGTGGATGATTTACGTTCACTCTGATTGACGTCGAAGAGGAGGAAAACACATGGCAGTGGATACACAGTATGGAGAAGCAATTTGGTTAGATGGAGTCTTTCATGATCCGAAAGATGCGAACACGAGCGTCATGTCACATGCGATTCACTACGGTAGTGGATTCTTTGAAGGAATTCGTGCATACGCGACACCGGACGGACCGGCGATTTTCCAATTGAAGGAACATATCGAGCGTCTCTTCCGCAGTTGTGCGTATTACCACGTCACGATTCCGTATACGGTGGATGAACTCGTTCAGGCGACGATTGATCTAGTTGCGAAAAACGGATTCGAATCTTGTTATATCCGTCCATTCGTGTTCCTCGGTACGCCATGGCAAGCATTGATGGCGAAAGATACGACGGTTCATGTCGGCATCTCTTGCTGGGAGCTTGGGGAATACTTCGATAAAGGCGCTGGCATTCGTGCCAAAGTTGCATCTTACCGCCGCGTCTCATCAACGATGATGCCGATGCAAGCGAAAGCGGCTGCGAACTATATGAACTCACAACTCTTAAAAGGTGAAGCGATCCGTGATGGATTTGATGAAGCTATCGCGCTCGACATGAACGGTAACGTCAGTGAAGCGAGTGTTGCGAACCTCTTCCTTCTTAAAAACGGAACGATTCATACACCGTCACTTGATTGTTCAGTACTCGACGGTATCACACGCCAAGTCATCATCCGTTTGGCACAAGATCAAGGCTATCCTGTCGTCGAACGTCACATCGGACGCGATGAGTTATATGTCGCAGATGAGATCTTCTTAACAGGAACAGCTGCTGAAATCACGAGTGTCGGTGAAATCGATCATATCTCCATCAACGGCGGAACACGGAACGTCGCAGATGAGTTGCTCGATCTTTACCGTCAAGCTGTCACAGGTCAATTGCCGCAATATGCGGATTGGTTGACGTATGTGACACCAGCTGTCGCAGAATGACGACGCGTACACTCGTCACGATCGATCGGAAGGCGGTGCGACAGAACGTCGCATCGGTCTTCGCTCGGTCACGTAAACGTATTTTTGCCGTGGTCAAGAACAATGCGTACAACTTAGGCATGCTCGAGATGGTCGAAACGCTGATGGCGTCTGATGTGCATCACTTTGCTGTCGCCGAGTTGTATGAAGCTATTGAAATCAAAACGAATTTTCCAGACAGTTATGTACTGGTGATGAATCCGACGGAGGATTTTGAAACAGCACGACGTTTCGGAATTGCACTCGGTGTCTCATCGCTAGAATGGCTCGCCCTAAACAGTAAACAGCTGCAGGGAATCGAGTTACATTTGAAGATCAACGTCGGGATGAATCGTTTTGGTGTCAGTTCGCTTCAAGAGGCGGAAGCTGTTCTTGCGCTTGCGCAAGCAGATTCGCTCGCTTTAACAGGTTTATATACACACTTTCCGCTTGCCGATGAGCCGGATGCGGATCACGATGGACAAGTCGAACGTTTCGTCGCCATTGCCGATGTGTTACGAAAGCGCCATACGTTTACGTATATGCACTCGGAAAACAGTGCGACGATCGTCAAACACGATCCGCGTCTCGCATTTTGTAATTATGTCCGTCCTGGAATCTTCTTATTCGGCTATTCACCGATTGAAAAGATGGACTGGCTCGTTCCTGCGCTACGGATGACGACGGAGGTCGTTGAAATTCGCGAAATCGGACCGGGTGAACACGTTGGGTACGGAACGAACTTTACGAGTACAGAACCGATGCGGATTGCCATCTTACCAGTCGGCTATGGAGACGGTGTCGTCCGTGGGCGTGCCGCTCTGCCTGTTCATATTAAAGAAAAACCTTATCCGGTTATCAATAAATTATTCATGAGTCATACGTTCGTCGCTGTCGATGGGACGGTTGAGGTCGGAGACGAGGTCGTGCTATACGGGGATGGCGTTGAAATTGACGATATTACTCGGACAGGAGCAGCGAACAATTCAGAGCAGATGTGTGCCCGGTCGTGGCGTTTGACGCATCAGTATCTATAAGGAGGAACTTATTATGTATGGAAGTCAATACCTGACAGAAGAAAACAATACGTTGCACATCGATGGTGTCGCAGCGACCGATCTTGCAGCACAGTACGGAACACCGTTGTATGTGATGGCAGAGCGGGAGCTGACGGATCGATTAGCGACCGTCCGGGAACACTTCCTTGATAAGTATCCGAACACGTATGCTTCCTTCGCCTCAAAAGCACTGACTGTCAGTGCCGTATATGAACAAGTCGTTCGTCATGGTCTTGGAATCGATGTCGTCACAGGCGGGGAACTCTTCATCGCCCGTCAATCCGGGGTTCCAGCAGAACGAATCTATTTCCATGGTTCGAATAAATCAACGGCTGATCTTCAGTATGCCGTTGAGGAAGGAGTCGGACGGATTGTCATCGATCACTTTGCAGAGATTGCACAACTGGAATCGATTGCGGCACAAGCCGGTCAAACGGTTCATGTCTTGATTCGGATCGTCCCACAAGTCATCGGTGGAGCGCATGCAAAAATCCAGACAGGTGGTGTCGATACGAAATTCGGTTTCTCGACGCATGCGTCAGATTACTTGGACGCAATCGAAGCGATTTTAGCATCGGAACATCTGTCGTTACTCGGCATCCATTGTCATGTTGGTTCGCAAATCCAAGATCCGTCACTGTTCGAACAGACAGCTCGGACGATGATGGGCTTCGTCGAAACGATTCGTGCGCACCATGGCTTCACAGTCAGCGAAGTCAATGTTGGCGGTGGCTTCGGTATTGCCTATACACAGGACGATCAGCCGCTTGATTTTGAAGCGACGATCGCACGCGTCATGGACGTGATCGAGACGGAAACGGAGCGACTCGGCATCGAACGTCCACGAATCGGGATCGAGCCAGGGCGCTGGGTCGTTGCGAATGCAGGAACGACACTGTATACGGTCGGGGCAATCAAAGAAATTGAAGGCGTCAGAACATATCTTTCGGTCGATGGCGGAATGACGGATAACATTCGCCCAGCACTTTACGGTGCCGTGTATGAAACCGTCATCGCAAACCGGATGAGTGGCGAAACGACTGAAGTGACGGTCGTCGGAGCAGCTTGTGAATCAGGGGATCTCGTCGCTGAAAAAGCACAGTTGGTCACACCGAACGGTGGCGATACCCTTGCTGTCTTTGGGACAGGAGCGTATAACTTTTCGATGGCAAGCAACTACAACCAGTTCTTACGTCCGGCACTTGTCTTCGTCCGGGATGGGGAATCCCGTGAAGTCGTCCGTCGACAAACGTATGCGGATTTGATTCAGTGTGATCTTGGGATCAATGGGGTCCGATCAGAGTCGTAAGAGGTGCGGGGTCAAACTAGAGCACAAAAAAACCGACGCTATCGCGCCGGTTTCATGCATACGATCTAAAGCGATTCTTCTCTTGAATAGAGAGGGATCGTTTTTTTGTGTTGCGATCAGCATATTCATTTTGGAATTTTTAAGACTTGTCCGACAAGCAGAAGGTTCGGATTCGTAATGTTGTTTGCCTGCATCAATGCTGTGACGGTGACACCATATCGTGTCGCAATCGAGTAAAGTGTATCACCGGCTTTGACCGTATAAGTCGTTGTTGGAATTTTCAAGACTTGACCGACGTTCAACAGATTCCAGTTCGTGATGTTATTCGCACTCGCGAGGGCAGAGACCGAGACGTTGTATTTGCGGGCGATGGAATAGAGTGTATCGCCAGCTTTGACGGTATACGTCGTACCGGTTGAAGTCGGTGACCGTAACAGTTCTGAAATCGTGACGAACGAATAGCCTTTTGCTTTGAGTTTTGAAATCATCGTTGGCAAGGCGGTTGGTGTTCCTTTCGCACCAGCACCGGTATGCATCAGAATAATCGATCCGGGAACGACTTTTGGTATTACACGATCCAAGATGGCTGTTGAAGAGATGCCTTTCCAATCCGTCGTATCAATATTCCATTGAATCGTTTTCGTGTAACCTGCAGCCCCAACTGCACTCAACACGTTACTGTTACTTGCACCAAACGGCGCCCGGAAAATTGGTTTCGTCGTTTTTCCGGTCAAGGACCGGATGAGGGATTCTGTTCGGGATAATTCACTCGTCATCTGGCTTGCTGTTAAGGTCGTAAAATCCGGATGCGAATACGAGTGATTGCCGATTTGGTGTGTAGGAGAGGCGGTTGTGATGTTCTTGATCGATTGAGGATGATTGTTTGCACCACTGCCTGTCAAAAAGAAAGTCGCTTTCACTTGGTTACTTTTTAAGATACTCAAGATTTTGGCAATGTTCGTTCCGTCTGAACCATCATCAAACGTCAATGCGACGACTTTTTGTGTCGTCGTTCCTTTTGTGACAAAAGTAGAGCTCGCTGCATCGACCTGTGAGGGGATTGAAAGTGGAGTCAGGAGAAGCAGTCCGATCATCATGATGGTGGGTTTCTTGATGTTCATCGTCTAGGACCTCCTTCATCAAAAACATGCTTTACAAGTACTCTTTATTAAGGTATTCCCTTTATTTTAAAAAAAGAACTAAGAAATTCCCGTTTTGCAAAGAAATAAAACTAAATTACAGAAAATTTGTTTAAACCGTAATCTTTTTGGGAAACCATAATATATGGAAATAGTAAAAAGGAGTGAGAAGGAATGATCGAATTCAAAAACGTCGGTAAGCAGTTTAAGGACAATGTCGTCTTGAAAGGCTTATCGCTCGAGATTCAAAAGGGTGAACTCGTTGTCTTCATCGGACCAAGTGGTTGTGGGAAGACAACATCACTTAAGATGATCAATCGATTGATTGAACCTTCTTCAGGTACGATTTTAGTCAACGGAAAGGACATCATGAAGACGGATACGATTGAATTAAGACGTCATATGGGATATGTCATCCAGCAAACAGGCTTGTTCCCTCACATGACGGTCCGGGAAAACATTCAATTGATTGCTGGGCTTGAGGGGAAGAACCACGATGAGATGGATCAACGGACAGAACAACTGTTGACGATGGTCGGGCTTGATCCAAAGCAATTCATCGATCGATATCCGAGCGAACTCAGTGGTGGACAACAACAGCGTGTCGGTTTCGCGCGTGCTCTGATGAATGACCCTGATGTCATCTTGATGGATGAGCCATTCAGTGCACTCGATCCCGTTACTCGTAACGATCTACAGGAAGAGCTCTTTAACTTGCAAGAAGAAGTGAAAAAGACGATCGTTTTCGTCACCCATGATATGGATGAAGCGATCAAGTTAGCGGATCGGATATGTATCATGCGTGATGGGGAAATCGTCCAGTTCGATACTCCAGAAGAAATCTTGCGTCATCCAAAAGATGAATATGTCGAATCGTTCATCGGAAAAAATAAAATCTGGAGTAGTCCAGAATTCATCAAGGCAGAAGATATCATGATCGAGGACCCAGTTTCAATCAGTGGCAAACGGACGTTGTTGCAGGGAATTGAAATCATGCGTGGACGCAAAGTCGACAGCCTGTTGATCACCGATCGTGACCGCGTCTTACAAGGGCTGATTAAGTTGAAGAACATCCAGACGATTCCGGATAAGAGCCAACGGATCGAAGAAGTGATGGAGGGCGAAATCATCGCCGTCAATGAACACGATTCATTACTCGATGTTCTTGAAGTCATGAATCAGGAAGAGACTGGTTATCTACCAGTAACGGATGCAACAGGAAAACTCAGAGGGTTGATTACACGTAGTAGCTTACTTTCCGTCTTGAGTGAGCAATTCATTCATGAGGAGGAAGTCCAATGAACGGATTCTTTGATTATGTAAAAAATAATACCGATCAGATCGGTGATTTATTGCTAGAGCACTTACAGTTGACGGTCTTTGCCGTCGTCATCGCGGTCGTTCTCGGGATTCCGATCGGAATTCTGATCACCCGTTACCAAAAGTTCGCGAAACCTGTCCTTGCGCTGACGAGTGTCGTGCAAGCCGTTCCGAGTCTTGCCTTACTTGGTTTCTTGATTCCGTTCATTGGTATCGGATCGACACCAGCGATCATCATGGTCGTGCTTTATTCACTCTTGCCAATCGTTAAAAATACGTACACGGGTCTGTCGAGCATTCCAGGGGACACGCTCGAAGCAGCTAAAGGAATTGGTTTAACGGATCGGCAAATCCTCAGTAAGGTTCAGATTCCACTTGCCTTGCCGATCATGATGGCAGGGATTCGAATTTCAGCCGTTACAGCTGTTGGTTTAATGACGATCTCAGCATTCATCGGTGCCGGTGGTCTTGGTTACCTCGTCTTCTCAGGTATTCAAACAGTTGATAATAACCAGATTCTTGCCGGAGCAATTCCAGCCGGTATTTTAGCACTCGTCATCGACTTCGTCGTCAGTCGGATTGAATACTCCGTGGCGCCAAATGGGATTCCACTTGCAGATGGTCGGATCAAGAATAAGGCACGGAAGCGTCGTAAGGCGATGCCAGCTGGACGTAAGATTGCGATTGCAAGTATCGTCTTCTTGTTAATCGGTGGAACGGTCGCTTACTCTTTCCTCAAGGAAGATAAGATCGTCATCGGATCGAAGAACTTTACGGAACAATTGATTCTCGGAAATATGTTAGCGGATTTAATCGAAGATAAAACGGATTTAGAAGTCGAACGTCAATTGAACCTCGGCGGAACAAAAGTCGCTTACGGGGCGCTTGAAAAAGGGGAAATTGACGCGTATGTCGAGTACACAGGTACTTTGTTGATCGACGTGCTCAAGCAAGACGTTGAGACGGATCCGGAAACGGTCTATGCAAAAGTCGGGAAGATGATTCCTGAGAAAAGTCAGGTCGACGTCCTGGACCCAATCGGTTTCAACAATACGTATGCCCTTGCTATGACGAAAGAAGATATCGAAAAATATGACTTGAAGACGGTATCAGATATGTCAAAAGTCAGTGATCGTTTGATTCTCGGATCAACAATCGAATTTGCGAACCGAGAAGATGGTTATCTTGGTCTGAAGAAAAAGTATCCAGATATGAAGTTCCAAGATGTACAACCCGTCGATGGAGGACTCCGTTATACAGCACTGACAAATGGTCGAACGAACGTCATCGATAGCTTCTCAACAGATGGTTTGTTACAAAAATTCGATTTAACAGTGCTAGAAGACGATAAAAAGTTCTTCCCACCATACTATGCGGTACCGCTTGTTCGTCAAGAAACACTTGAAGAACATCCGGAGCTGAAAAAAGTCCTCAACACGTTAAAAGATAAGATTACGGATGAGAAGATGCAAGAATTGAATTACAAAGCAGATGTCGAGAAACAGCGCCCTGAAAAAGTCGCGCGTGATTTCTTGATCGAAGAAGGATTAATTTCAAAATAAACAGATAGAGCCGAGGCGGGAATCCGCTTCGGCTCTTTTGGTATGCGCGCTGACGCGCTATATCGTTTTGGAAAATACGTAATCAAGTGATTAAATTATTTTTTGATGCGACTAGCGAGCCAAGCGCGAACAGTGCGTTGCTGAATCATACACGTTCTTCCTCTCGGTTTAATGTTCCAAGGCGGTGCTCGGCATCTTTAACGATACGTGCTTGGATCTCGACTGTCAACCAATCCGTTTCCGATTCGGGTAACGTCGGCAAACCGTAACTTGGGTTATTCGTAGATGAAAACAAATCAGACATGATGCGTTCTTCGTATACTGGAATCATATAAAATCCCCTCTCTGTGTCTTGATTCATCTCTTACACCTTTAGTGTACGAAAGAATTGTAAAGACGGAAGAGGGGAGGTGTTAAGAACCCGTGAACTTTGTAAACGTTCTCACAAACTTGTCAAATCCTCTGTGATGGCTTCACAACTGTCAGCATACTGCTGCCCTCGTTTCACGTATTTTCGGACTGTTCGTTCCATGATGAATCGATCATGGTCACTGATATCCCGGACGAGTTTTGCAGGAACCCCCATGACCATCGCGCCGGCAGGTACCTTCATTTTTGGCGGCACAAGACTCCCTGCAGCAACGAATGCCCCTTCTCCGATTTCGGCTTCATCGAGGATCGTCGCCGACATTCCGATTAACGCTCCTTTTCGAATGATTCCGCCGTGAATCATCGCCATATGACCAATCGTCACTTCATCTTCAATGATGGTCGGATACCCTTCATACTGATGAATCATCGAACCATCTTGGATGTTGACGCGTTCCCCGATGTGAATCGGACCTTCATCTCCGCGTATGACCGTATTGAACCAGACAGATGAGTCTTTTCCGATCGTGACCTCTCCGATGACCTTTGATCCGTCCGCTAAATAAACGGATGGATCGATGTTTGGAACAAGTGAACCGACACGATATTTCATGCGTTTTTCCCCCTCAGACATTAAATCGATACTCTTTCATCTTGACGTTACAAAAAATAAATTGCAACAGCTTCCAAACTAATTGTAAGATGGTAAAAATACGCTTACAACAGGAGGAGACAGGATGGAACAAACAGTGCGTGAACGATTGATCGCGATTGCTGCAAAAAAAGAGAAAGCAGCCGTCGTCTATCAGAATATTTCAGTCATTGATGTCATGACACGTGAGACATATACAGCAGATGTAGTGATTGATTCAGGCTATATTGCTGCTGTCGGAGAGGGGTATGAGGGAATCGAGAATCGTCCGGGAGAAGGACTTTTCATCGCACCAAGTTTCGTCGATGCCCACGTCCATATTGAATCATCGATGGTGCCACCGAGTGAGTATGAGCAAGCGATTCTACCATTAGGTGTCACGACGATCATCGCCGATCCGCATGAGATCGCGAATGTCAAAGGAGCGGAAGGATTATCCTTCATGCTAGACGATGCTGAAGGTCTCGCCCTTGATGTCCGCATGATGCTACCGAGCTGCGTACCGGCCACTTCGTTTGAACACGCGGGAGCATCTCTTGATGCGGCGGCACTTGCACCGTTCGTCGATCATCCTGGTGTCCATGGTTTGGGAGAAGTCATGGATTATCCAGCGGTCGAACGAGCCGATCACGATATGCTCCAAAAAATTAAACAGATCGAAGACGCAGGAAAACTGGTCGATGGTCATGCGGCGGGACTCGGACCACGCGAAATTAACATTTATGGTGTCGCCGGAATTCGAACGGATCATGAATCCGTCAGTAAGGAAGATGCGATCGCCCGAGCACGTCGTGGTCTGTATGTCGAAGTACGGGAAGGTTCGGCAGCTCGAAACTTAAAAGAAGTACTCGATGCTGTGACGGAAAGCAATGCGAGCCGTTTCCTCTTCTGTACGGATGATAAACATTTGGACGATACATTACGCGAAGGTACGATCGACTATAATATCCGCTATGCGATTCGTCATGGGATTAAACGCGAGACAGCATATGCGATGGCATCGTTGCATGCGACGAATGCCTATCGTCTGGACGATCGTGGAGCTATCGTGCCGGGACGCCGGGCGGACTTCGTCCTGTTATCCGATGCCGATAACGTCGTGATTGACGAGGTTTATATTAAAGGTGAGTGTGTCGCACGAGCAGGAAAAACGACCCGAACAGTACGGCGCGCGCATGTTCCAGAATCGTTACGAGGTGCATTGAATACAAAACCGATTACGCCGGAAGTATTTGCGCTGCCACTTGAATCATCACGGGCGCATGTCATTGGAGTCATTCCAAAAAGCATCGTCACGGAACATCTGGTTCTCGATGTTCCACTTCAAGACGGACATTTTGTGCCTGTACCGGAGCAGGATCTTTTGAAGATCGCTGTCATTGAACGGCATCACGGCACATCCTTCTCGGCAGTCGGGATCGTCAAAGGTTTCAAGATGAAACGCGGAGCGATTGCGGCGACTGTTGCCCATGATTCGCACAACCTCGTCATCGTTGGTGCGTCGGATGAGGAAATGCAACTGGCTGCGGAACGTCTCGTCCAAGCGGGTGGGGGAGTCATTGCCGTCAATGGGCAAGAGGTACTTGCTGAGTTACCGCTTGAAATCGCTGGACTGATGACGAATCGTCCCTTCCAAGAAGTTGGAGATACACTTGAAGCATTGAATGATGCACTCGATGTGTTAGAGGCGGATCGTTCCTTTAATCCCTATTTGACGATGTCATTCCTTTGCTTACCGGTCATTCCGGAGTTAAAGCTGACCGACAGTGGATTATTCGACGTAAAACACTTTCAGCATATTTCAGTACAAGCAGACTGATGTCCGTCGCGAGTCTGAGTCTCATTCCGGGACTCAGACCGTTTTTCTGTCAATCAAGTTACGTTAAAATCAAAAAAAGCCACTTTACAAAACGGTTAGAAATCCTTAATGAAACTTAATAGTTTGGATATTGAATCATTTTGGAAAGCTTGTTATAGTAGGTTCTATATCATTTGTGAGAAACCTCACTTTCTATGAAACTTTTATCTAGAAGGATCGTAGAAAATAGTAGGACAACAAGATTAGAAAGGAGATCATCATTATGGATAAGACTTATTTTGAAGGGCATGAAGCTTTGATTGCCGATGTCTATCGCTCATTCACGCGTCAGTTCCATGCGTTACCAACACATCGACGAACGAAACGTCAGTTGAGAAATCTTGCATTCTCCGTCATTCGTCAAGCTCGACCGACGTATGAGGAACGCACCGTTCTTTATGCTTACTTCGCTGAATTCTTCCGAGCAGTTGAGGAAGGACAGGATGAAGAGATTGCTTTTTATAAACAAATTGCACAGTAAAGACCCCCGATGGCTCCGTCAGAAGGGGTCTTTGTTGTTTTCTGAGAATCACGTCTGGAAATAAAAAAACAAGTAGGGAACGAGGTCCACTACTTGTTCATCAATGTTTTAAAGGATTATTTTACTTCCATCCATTTAAAGCTCATATCGGCACCGAATGGGTGACGGTATAATTTATCAATGTTTGTACGTTGTAAGTAAGCTTCCCCTTTTTGGTAGATTGGTGCGATGGCATAGTCTTCTGTCAACAGCATTTTTTCAGCTTCTTGCATGTCCGACCAACGTTTCGCTTCATCTGCTTGTTGTTTTGCTCCCTTGATGAGATCATCGAATTTTTTGTTCGAGTATTCCATTCGGTTGAAGCTTCCATCCGTTAACCACATATCGAGGAACGTCATTGGATCCTGGTAGTCAGGTCCCCAACCAGCCGCAGAGATATCGTAATCTCCCTTCGATTCGAGTTCGAGGAAGTTCTTGAACGGTTGTTGTTTGATTTTGATCGTCAAACCAGGCAGGTGCTTCTCAAGATCTCCTTTTAAGTACTCAGAAACCTTTTTGAAGGCATCTTCATCTCGTGAGAGCATGCTGAGTTCGACTGTCTTCACACCGAGTTCTTTCAAGCCAGCATCCCAAGCTTTTTTCGCAGCGTCAGCATCGTAGCTTTGTAGATCCGGATACTTCGCGCGGAAGTCTTCCCCATCTGGTGTAAACGTGAAGTCTTTCGCGACGATGAAGTTTGCAGGTTTTGATCCGTCATTTAGGATGACATCTGTAATCCCTTGTTTTTCAAAACCAAGCGCGAGCGCTTTTCGAATGTTTTTGTTTTTCAATGCTTTATTCTTTTGGTTAAAGCGAAGGAAGTTGATCCGAGCATCTGGACGCGTCTTGTAATCATCTGATTTTTCGTACTGCGAAACGAATTCAGACGTAATTGGTGCAAAATCGACTTCTTTCGCTTCGAAAAGGTTGACGCCAGTTGAGATTTCTTTGACGACCTTGACATCGATTTTGTCCATCTTAACATTCGCTTTATCCCAGTAATCTGGATTTTTCTTGTATGTCCAACCAGCATTCGCTTGCCATTTATCGAGGACGAAAGGTCCGTTGAAGACCATTGTATCAACACTTGTCGCGAACTTATCGCCTTTATCTTCGACGAATGATTGTTTTAATGGTAAGTACGTCGGGAAACTCGTCAAACCAAGGAAGTAAGGTGCTGGAGCTTCAAGTTGGACTTCAAGTGTCTGATCGTCGACTTTCTTGACGCCCAGTTCATCAAGTTCAGCGTCTCCAGCCATGATTTTGTTGGCATTTTTTAAATCTTGTAGAATGTACGCGTATTCTGCTGCTGTCTCTGGATTGAGTGCACGTTTCCAAGCATAGATGAAATCATCTGCTGTGACGGCCGATCCATCTGACCACTTCGCATCTTTACGCAGTTTGAACGTGTATGTTTTTTTATCGTCCGACACTTCAACGCTTTCTGCGATTCCAGGTGTTGGTTTGTTATCACCATCAAGACGATACAGCCCTTCGAAGACGTTGTTCGTGACGATGATGGAAGTCGAGTCCGTCGTTTTCGTCGGATCTAGCTGAGGTACATCCGTCGTCGAAACGAGTGTGACTTCCTTTTTTTGTTTTTCGAATCTGATCCGCTTGTGTTTTCGTCATTTCCTTGCCCGCATGCAGCGACAGCAAGAAGCGCGATACTGGAAAGTCCAGCAAAAGCGATTTTCGATGGTTTATTCATGGAACGATGACCCCCCGAGAGTTAGTGTTAAATATTTCAGAAAAATGTGAACATATTGTTAATTTAAGTGAAAGTGATTAAAAATGCAACATAAATTTTCAGATAATTCTCACTTATCAAGGTCTATCTCCTCAATTCCAAGCGATTTCAAATAGTCATAAAGTAGGAATAAGGTTAACGCATGCGGGGAATACATTCGTAACGTCAATCGAACGGGATCACCACGTAAACGCATATTCGTAATACGTACACCTTTACGCTCAAGAGCAAGAACGATGTCTGTTGGATCAAGTCCAGAAGGAAGTAACAGATGCGCGACGAGGACATTTGCTTCAAACCGACTATTGTTGATACGACTCATTATCCGAGTTAAGCCTTCCAGTAAGAAAAAGAGAAAGAGAACGAGAAAAATCGATTCCCAGATGAAACCTGCACCGATAGCGATCCCAATCCCGCTCGCACTCCAGATAATCGCGGCAGTCGTCAGCCCGCTGACGATATCATGCGGTCGACGTAAGATGACACCAGCGCCGATAAAACCAATTCCAGTAATGATTTGGGCGACGAGACGCATCGGATCCATCTGAACATTCGTCGCCATGTCATGGTAGAGTAAGACCGATTTGATGGAAACGATGGTTAACAGACAACTGATCAGGGTAATTACGAGGCTAGTGCGTATCCCAACCGGTTTATTTTTGATTTCACGCTCGAATCCGATGAAAATTCCAAGTGTAGCGGCTAATAGGAGTTTTAGAAGGTCTTCAAGCTGAAATACATGGATCCAGTTCATTCGTCTCAAATCCTTTCTTTACTTTAAAAGGTGATTTGTTATAATGACTTTTGTGTCTTTCGAATGAATATACGTAAGATGTAATAGATATACGAAAAAGGAAGTGTCTCATCATGAATCAACAAAAAATCGGGTTCTTTGCGCTCGCTGCAATGGTCATCGGTTCCATGGTCGGTGGAGGAGCTTTTAACCTTCCTGGTGCAATGGCCCAAAGTGCAAGTGCAGGACCTATCCTCATCGGATGGAGTATCACGGGGATTGGGATGATCATGCTCGCGTTAGTATTCCAACATCTCGCAAATAGTAAACCAGAGCTCGAAGGCGGTATCTATGCCTATGCGCGTGAAGGGTTCGGACGTTTCGTCGGTTTTAACAGTGCTTGGGGATACTGGGTATCGGCGTGGATTGGAACGGTTGCGAATATCACGCTCGTGTTTAATGCGATTAGTTATTTCTTCCCGATTTTCGCAGCAGAAAATCGAATATTCCTTCTCTTCATGAGTGTAGTCGTCATTTGGGGATTGTTCTGGCTCGTTTCGAGCGGTATCAAGGAAGCGACACTCGTCAATTTGATTACAACGATTGCAAAGCTCGTCCCGATCTTGATTTTCATTCTTCTAGTAGGAATTGCCTTTAATATCAAAACGTTTAATTTGGATATTTGGGGAGAGGGAACAGAACTCGGTTCGATCTTCGATCAAGTAAAAGGAACGATGCTCGTCACACTTTGGGCGTTCGTTGGAATTGAAGGAGCGGTCGTCTTATCAAGTCGTGCTAAAAATCGAAGTGATGTCGGGAAAGCGACGGTAACAGGACTCGTTGGAGTATTAGTCATCTACATTTTGATTTCCGTCCTATCACTCGGAGTGCTCAGTCAAGAAAAACTAGCTGGATTAAAAGAACCAACGATGGCGTATGTACTAGAGGCGGCGATTGGACCGGTCGGTGCGACGATCATCATGATCGGTTTGATTATCTCACTATCTGGCGCACTTCTCGGATGGACGATTCTCGCATCAGAAATTTCGTATCTTGTGGCGAAAGACGGTGCATTTCCGAAAGCATTCGCAAAAACGAACCGGAAAGGTGCTCCAGTCGGCGCGCTATTGATTACACAAATCGCGACACAGGTCGTCGCAGGAATCGCGCTTTTCTCAGCGCAAACCTATCTTGTCCTGTCGAGTATCGCTGGGATTTGTGCGTTATTACCATATTTATTATCAGCGTTGTATAGCATTCGGATATCGCGCGAAGAGCGCAATCAGAAAATGTTGCTTTTCTCCATCATCGCATCTGCGTATTCGATTTGGCTCGTCTATGCGTCGGGTATCTGGTACATCGTCATCGCGGCATTAGTCTATGCTCCAGGGATTCTCGCGTATGCGTTAGCAGAGCGAGAACAGCAACGGACGGGCATGTCACGTTATGAGTGGATTGCCAGCATGGTCCTTGTTGTATTAGCAGGAGTAGCCGTTTACGGAATGGTCGTCGGGGAAATTCAATTGTAAGAAACGCTATCAAAAAGAAGTCACGGTGGTTTTCATCCACCGTGACTTCTTTTTTGATTAAGGTGTTAAAAATCTTTTTTCGACATCCTGTACGGATAGAGGTTCAGAGAAGATGAATCCTTGCATGTGCTGACACGATGTCGTTTTTAGATAATCTAACGCGTGTTCAGTCTCAACACCTTCAGCGACAAGATTCAACTCTAGATTGCGACCGAGTTGAATGATGGAATCGAGCAAAGCATGGTCATTTGTCGCCAGACCATCAATGAATACTTTATCGATTTTTAATTCATCGATTGGAAAAGCACTGAGATACTGTAAAGAAGAATAACCGGTACCGAAATCATCGATCGATAAACGGAAGCCGAGCGACTTGATGAGGTGCATGCGTTCGACCGTTCGTTGCGTCTGGAGAATCGCGATGTTTTCCGTCATCTCCAAAGTAATCGAAGATGGAGATACCAGTCGTTCTGTTACGATGTGTTGTAATGTACGAATGAAGGAGTCGCTTTGGAACTGATGTGGTGAGATATTGATTGCCATCGTCAGTTTAGGATCAATCGTCTGTTGCCATTTTGCGAGCTGTTCACATGCTTCGATGATGACCCAGTTGTTGATTGGTGTGATCAGTGAAGCTTCTTCAGCGAGTGGAATGAATTCATCTGGTGGAATGCTCCCGAGTGCCGTGTGATTCCAGCGTAATAACGCTTCGAAGCCTTTGACGGCTTGTGTCTGAAGTTCAATGATTGGTTGATAAGCAAGATAAAGGGATTGATCTTCGAGTGCTGTGAAAAGGGAGCGCTCGAGTTGGATTTTCCGTGTGAACTGTGTATCCATCTCGTGCGTTAAATACTGGATCGTTCCAGTACCAATCGATTTTCCTGCGTATAGAGCTGTTTCCGACCGGCGATATAAATCTTCCAATGTTTTGGCTTCGGACGGATAGACCGTGATCCCGAACGTACAAGAAACGATCAATGAATGACCGTTAATATAATAAGGGCGCTGCAGTGCTTGTTGTAATTTTCGAGCATATTGGAAAAGCAGATTGCTCGACGGTGCAGGTAACAAGACACCAAATAGATCACTCGTCGGATGAAAGGCGAGTACACCTGTCGTATGTTGCAAAAGGCGTGTTGCCATCGCTTGAAGTAGTTGATCGCCGACATGTGTTCCAAACGAATCGTTGATGACTTTGAAACGATCGATATCGAACAAGATGAGCGCAATCGGATCATGCGACGCGGCAGAACGGAATAATGCTTCGCCTTCGCGTAAAAATCCTCGTTTATTTAATAAATGCGTCATCTCATGATGATGCACTAAAAAATCGAGTTCTTCTTCAAGTGCTGTTGTTTCCGTGATGTCGTTCCCGATGAACAAATGTTGGAAGCGAACGCCGTTCGCATCATAGATCGGAATGAGCGTCGCTTGGAGATGTATTCGTTCGCCCGTTTGCGAAGTAAGGCTAAGACGACCAGACCAGGCTTTTCGTTCACGAAGTTGTGCACGAATCTCCGAAACGACAGAACTGGATGGATCTAAGATGAGTGACCAAGGCTGGTTGAGAAGCATCTCAGAGCAATATCCTGTCACATCGATGAGTTGATCATTCACGTACGTGATCGTTCCTCGTGCATCGAAGACGGCGACAGAAGCAATCTGATCGAATGCATGACGTAAATCCATCAACCCTTGGAAGAGTGGTTTCATGTTCGTTTGTTGCTCAGCTGAAGGTAAACAGCAAACAAAGGCGGCAATAACGGTTCCTGTATCATCAAGTAAAGGAGATAAAAGAAGTGTTGACGTTACAGAAGTGCCCGTCTTATGCAACAAGGAGGCATTCGGTAATTGGACAGATTGACGGCGCTCCAAGAAGGCATGCCAAATCTGTTGGCTGAATGCTATGTCTTCCCGTTCGAGAAGTGGGACGATCTGGCCAACGATTTCCTGTTGTGTCCAGCCCCATTGCTGTGCGGCTAGCTCATTCCAAGAGCGGATGGTCAAGTCAGTATTCAATATGAAAGCGGGTAAAGGGAATTCTTGAATGACGACTTCATAGGAATCAATGGTCGAACGGTCCATTACGTGCGCACGCTCCTTTATAATGAAAAGAGATGACGGTTCACTTGTCTTGTCTTTTCCCAATATATTCAATTCTTACGCACTATAATCCTTTCGCTCGGATACTTTTTAGATGAAGATTCTGTGAAAGAATCTGCTATAATAATATTGAAAGCGTTTTCTAAAGAGTTATGAGGGGGAATCTCGATGAATCAAACAGAGAAAATCATTCAACAGACAGAACAGTTCGGAGCACATAACTACCATCCGCTCCCGATCGTCATCTCAGAGGCGGAGGGTGTCTTCGTTACGGATCCTGAAGGACGTCGTTATATGGATATGCTGAGTGCCTATTCAGCCGTTAACCAGGGACATCGTCATCCAAAAATCATCGAGGCTCTAAAACGTCAGGCAGACAAGATTACATTGACGTCACGTGCCTTTCACAATGATCAACTGGGCTTTTTCTATGAAAAAGTAGCACAATTGACGGGTAAAGACATGGTGTTACCGATGAACACGGGTGCGGAAGCTGTCGAGACAGCAGTGAAAGCAGCACGACGCTGGGCATATGAAGTCAAACAAATCCCAGGTGATGCTGAAATCATCGTTTGCGAAGGAAACTTCCACGGTCGGACAATGACAGCCGTCTCGATGTCGACGGAAGCAGAATACCAACGTGGATTTGGACCGCTTCTTCCTGGAATCAAGACGATTCCATATGGCGATCTTGAGGCATTAAAACAGGCAATCACTGAAAATACAGCGGCATTCATCTTGGAACCGATTCAAGGCGAAGCGGGCATCTTAATTCCTTATGATGGTTTCTTGAAGGACGCACAAGAAGTCTGTCGTGCGCAAAACGTGTTGCTCGTATCGGATGAGATTCAATCTGGACTCGGTCGTTCCGGTAAATGGTTTGCTTCTGATTGGGACGAGGTAACACCAGACATGTACATTCTTGGTAAAGCACTGGGTGGTGGTGTATTCCCAATCTCATGTGTTGCCGCGAATAAAGATGTCCTTTCTGTCTTCAATCCAGGTTCACACGGCTCGACGTTTGGTGGCAATCCACTTGCGTGTGCCGTCTCGATTGCTTCACTTGAAGTATTAGAAGACGAAAAGTTACCGGAACGTTCACTTGAACTCGGTACGTACTTCATGGAGAAATTAAAACAAATCAACAACCCGATGATCAAAGAAGTACGTGGTCGTGGATTATTCATTGGTGTTGAGTTGACAGAAGCAGCGCGACCATATTGCGAAGCGTTGAAAGAAAAAGGCTTACTCTGTAAAGAAACGCATGAGACAGTCATTCGCTTTGCACCACCGCTCGTCATTACAAAAGAAGAGTTGGACTGGGCATTCGAACGGATCGAACAAGTATTAGGTGTCTCCGTCGCGCAATAAATAAAAGAATAGAATCAGGTTGGACAACAGTGAACAGACCGTTCACTGTTGTTTTTGTTTAGGTAAGTGTCGGTTTTGATACAGGAAACGTTTGAAAATCAGTGACAAGGGAACAGACAACTATCGCAAAAAAAACTTTTAAATGGGGGTAATGGTTATGTCAAACAACAGTGGTCTCAATAAAAAAGTAGATGGTCTCGTCGATAAAGTAGCAGGGAAAGCGAAAGAAGCGCTCGGGAAAGCAACAGGTGATAAATCAACAGAACGTGAAGGTAAAAAAGATCAAGTAAAAGGCGAGGCGAAGAAAACAGTCGGAAACGTCCAACAAAATTTCGAAGATACGAATCGCCGCTAAGACCGTTGAAATTAAATAGAAAAACCGGACTGGAGAATGACTCTAGTCCGGTTTTTAGCGTCTGCTATAATGAATTTTTATATCAATAAAAAAAGATAATGAATAATTTGTATAAAGGTCTAGTCATTTAGATATTTATGTGGAATAATAAAAAACGTAAAAGCGTTTACATTGTTCTGTCATTATCGTTTTATTCAGGAAAGGGTGAAAGGTATGTTGCAGTTTCTACAACGAATTGGTAAAGCCTTGATGCTACCAATCGCAGTATTACCGGCTGCGGGGATCGTGCTCCGGTTAGGTTCGGCGGATATGCTTGATATTCCGTTGATGGTAGCAGCAGGAGGGGCTATTTTTGATAACCTTCCACTGATTTTTGCCATTGGTGTCGCGATTGGTCTATCGATCGATGCGAGTGGGGCAGCGGGTCTTGCCGGGGCCATCGGGTATCTCGTCTTAAAGAATGGCGTCGACTCGATGAACAAGGATTATTCCAGTGCACAGATTCAGGCGAAGTATGATGCGATCGCTGCGATCGTCAATGATTCCTCGACCAAGGTCGACGGAGCGACACTTGGTTCGATCGCGAATCAGGCGACACTCGGTTCGACCGTTAATATGGCGGTATTCGGTGGAATCATCGCGGGTATCGTCGCAGGACTTCTATACAATCGGTTCTATAACATTAAGTTACCGGATTGGTTAGCATTCTTTGGTGGTCGTCGTTTCGTTCCAATCATTACATCAGCGGTCATGCTTGTACTTGCTTTCATCTTTGGTTATGTCTGGCCGTTCATCGAGCAAGGCATCAACGGTGCTGGTGAATGGATGGTTGGTCTTGGTGCAGGAGGCGCTGCTCTGTTTGGATTCTTTAACCGTCTCTTGATTCCTGTCGGCTTACACCACGTCTTAAATAATATTTTCTGGTTCGTCTTCGGTTCATATGAAAAAGCAGATGGTACGGTCGCGAACGGTGACATCGCGCGCTTCTTCGCTGGAGATCCGACAGCTGGGATTTATCAAGCGGGCTTCTTCCCAATCATGATGTTCGCCTTACCGGCTGCAGCTTTTGCGATTGTCATGGCTGCGCGTAAGGAAAATCGAAAAGCAGTTGCTGGAGCGATGATTGGTCTTGGACTGACGTCCTTCTTGACAGGGATCACGGAACCAATCGAGTTCTCGTTCATGTTCTTATCACCTGTTTTATATGTCATTCATGCAGTTTTAACAGGTCTATCGATGGCCATCGTTAACTTACTCGGTATTTTACATGGCTTCTCCTTCTCGGCTGGTTTCATTGATTATGCCTTGAACTTCGGTATTGCCACAAAACCATTACTTCTCATCCCGGTTGGTCTCGCGTTCGCGGTCGTCTACTACTTCCTGTTCTACTTCATGATCACGAAATTTGATCTGAAGACACCAGGTCGTGAAGATGAATCGCTCGTCACAGACACGGGAGTCGTTTTGACAGATTCAGACGATAAATATGAGCAACAAGCAGCTCAAATTTTTGCCGGATTGAAAGGAACAGAAAATGTCACGTCGATTGACAATTGTGCGACACGTTTACGTCTTCAAGTCAAAGATCCAAACATCATTGACGAAGCAGCGATTAAAGCGGCTGGAGCAAAAGGTGTCATGAAGATGGGCGCGACCAGCGTGCAAATCATCATTGGAACAGACGTCGAATTCGTTGCGGATGCGATGAAGCGACAGAAGTAAACAAAACGACCTTTCCTGAACTCAGGAAAGGTCGTTTTGTTGTACGTTCGCAACAGGTGCTGTTTTGCTTGAGCGATAGATTGGATAAAAGATTCCGATCAAGATGATGACGATCCCAATCCATTGGGAACTCATCAGATGTTCTCCTAAAATTAAGACGGAACAGATGACTGCTGTCGGTAGTTCAGCCGCTCCGAGCAAAGAAACGCTTGCTGGAGACAGATGAGGGGCGCCTGCAGCAAATAAGAGTGGTGGCAAAATCAACGCGAATAGACCGAGCGGAATCGCGTATAACAGAAGTCCATTTTCGAAGTTCGCAGACGACAAGAACGTCGTTGGTGGATACATGATCATGACGAAAGCAAGACCACCTGTCATCATGTAAAAACTTTTCTTAATGACGGGTAAATGATTGGCGATGCGTCCACTAGCGAGTAGGAAAATCGAAAAACTAACAGCAGCTCCAAGACCGAATAATGTTCCACGCAGGTCGAGTGGGCTCGAGTAAGCAGCACTCGCAAGAATGGCTCCGCCAATCAGTAGAATCGCGGACAGGAAATGCGCGCGAGTAGGTAAACGTCTGAATGCGAGCGCATCAATGATGACACCGATCCAAGTGAATTGGAATAAGAGAATGATCGCAACGGATGCCGATACGGTCTGAAGACTTTGGTAATAGAGATAACCGGTTGTACCGCTTGAAATACCAATCAGCATGAGAAGACCAGCTGTTTTGAGATCGAGACGAAGGTTTTTCGTAAATAAGGCAAGTCCGAAAATCATCAGCCAGCCGAAGAAAAATTGACTACCTGAAACGGCTGCTGAGTTGAATCCAGCAGCATAAGCGAGTTTGACGATCGTTGAGAGGACACCATAACTGATAGCGCCAATCAGAACGAATAAAGTGGCTTTTGAGCGATGCATGAATAATTTCCCTCCATTTTTAGTAAAAACCACACAAAAAAGGTTGCAACGGGGCCTTGTCCAGGTTTTTTGGACAGGGTTTGGTTGCAACCTGTGTGATTTATTGAGTTGATGTGTCGAGCAAACGATACAGCCGGGTTTTCGTTTGATTATACTGAACGGTCAGCGCATTCCACTTCTTTAATGACGCGGTAGCTTTCCGTGTTAAACGATTTAAATCCGCTGTTGACTCATCAATCTTAACGAAATCCGGTTTTTTCGTCAAGCGTGAAAGCACTTTCTTTTCAGCGTCCATCGCTTGTCGATACGTTTTCGAGAACGTTTGAAATGTCTGCTCGCGTTCCTTGATGATTGTCACTAAGGCAGTTCCTTCTGTTTTTGCTTTACCATCAAGTTTGTTGACAGCATCCTTCAATTCTTCAAGATCGAGTGCAGCGTACGTTTCCTTACGTAACGTTTCTTCTTGTTTCAATAAAGCAAGCCGTTCGTCATTTAAGGCTTCTAATTCCTCTCGTTCATTTTGAGAGCGTTTGATTTCTTCAGCACCTGCATCAAGAACAGCTTGGTACGTATTAACTGAAATTTCATCCTTACGAGCACGTTGATCAGCTAGCGTAAATGCCTTCTCTTCACCTTTCACTTGTTGCTCTAGCTGTTCATGAAGAGAGGCTGGTGAATCGTTGGAGCAGGCAGCGAGTCCGAAGTTCGACAGGAACAGTATTGCTACGAATGTTTTTTTCATCTGGATAGTAACTCCTTATAAATTCGAGTGTTGCGCGAAGTTGTACGGAATATGGAAATCTTCATCATAAATCGCGAATTGATAGCCTTTTTTCTGAAGTCCGGCAACAATGGCTGGAAGTGCCTTGATGGCTTGTGGTTGTTCATGTAAGAGTATGATTTCAAACGGACGCTCTGCTCGCCGAATGACCGTATTCGCTACTTCTTTTGCACTATCTTTGTAATACCAGTCCATTGAATCGATTGACCAGTCCCACACACGGAAGTCTGCTGAATGAATGGCAGATGCCATTTTTTTCGTGATGCCGGGATCAGAGCCATAAGGTGGTCGTGTCAAATGTGGTGTTAGCTTCGTCAACTCATGGATTTTCTTCTGAACACTTTGCATCTCTGAGACATACTTTCCTTTTTCGTACAATGTATCGTAATCGTGTGTTTCCCCGTGTAATCCGATATAGTGTCCAGCTTTAGCAGTAGCTTTGACTTCTTGCGGAAAAGCATCTACTTGTGATCCGAGATAAAAGAAAGTGGCACGAGTCTGAAGTTGATCCAATGTTCGAAGTAAGTCCGGTGTTAATGCGGATGGACCATCCTCGAATGTTAAATAAGCGACTTTTTTCGTCACACCATTCCATTTTTCCACGCGTGCTTTTTCCATATTGACGACAGGTACTTCAGTAATGGATTTACCTGTCGTAATGGATTGCTGTTCAGGAGTAAAAACGTATCGATAAGCGACATATCCCCCAACTCCGAGAAAAACAAGTGTGAGAAGTAAGAAAAATCGAGGGAAAAACTTTCTTTTTTTTGTACGCGGTCGTGGACCGAGTTCGCTAGCGTGGCTTGAGGTAAATGGATCCATCGTTGTCTGTCGCTCCTTTTGTCAAAAATATCATATACAGATAATGTAACATTCTGACTGTTTCTTTTGTAACAAACAGATGACAAAAAGATGACGAAAAATCGATTTTTCTAAAAAATATCGATTTATTTAGAAGAAGTTTGTAAGAAATAAAAAAACAACCACTGAATAAGTGATTGTTTCATGTGTTATTAGTGTTCTGTTACAGCACACTCATCGCATTCTGTTTGATAGGATTCACATTGTTCATCCATCTCTTTTCCGCAATGGGCACACGTCTTGACGGGAAGCTCACGATAGAATGCAGCAGATGCTTCTTGGTAAAGGGGTTGTTCCATGTGTTTTTCCTCCTTCAAAATAAACGCAATGGTCTTTTTTCTTGTTTTTATTGTATTAGTACAGAAGTTTAATGTCAACTATTGTTTTATAACAGTAAATTCGTTTGAAGTATTGATAGAGGACAATAAAAAAGAGACATGCTACGATATCTAAGTAATCTGATAATAATAAGGGGGATTTACACATGACACATGCAACACTTGATACAATGCGTGTCTTAACAGAAAGACGTTCGGTTCGTCATTACGACGAAATGTTCAAACTTTCAAAACAGGAAGTGGAAGAACTATTAGAATGGACGACAGCGGCGCCGAGTGCTTGGAATTTGCAACACTGGCATTTCACGGTCTTCCATTCAGAAGAAGCGAAGCAACAGCTTGCACCGATCGCATACAATCAGCCGGCTATCACTTCGGCTTCAGCAGTCATTGCGATCTTAGGTGATGTTCAAGCTAATCGAAACTACAATCCGGTGTACGGTCCAGCAGTAGAAGCAGGTGGCATGACAGAGGATTTATTTGATTCGATCAAGGCACAGGTAGAAGGCGCTTATCAAAGTGAAGCCTATGGGCGCGATGCGGCAATGTCGAATGCGAGCCTTGCTGCGATGCAATTGATGCTTGCGGCAGAAGCGCGTGGATTATCAACACTCGCAATGGGTGGATTCGATCATCAACGTTTTGCGGAAACGTTCATCACCGAGTCACGGTATGTACCGGTCATGTTGATTGCTGTCGGAAAAGCGGTTGAAGATGCGAAAAAGCGTCCGGCACTACGTTTACCGATTGATCAAGTATCGACCTTCCTGTAAGTCATTCAAAATGGAGGAAGCGGGGTTCAATTCCTCCATTTTAATTTTTATTTTTTTTTCAGAAAAAGACTTGTCAGCCTTTTAGTTTCTTGATATATTAATACATGTCCTAGCAAGTACATAATGTACTGCAAACATGATTCTGTAGCTCAGCTGGGAGAGCGCTACCTTGACAGGGTAGAGGTCGCTGGTTCGAGCCCAGTCAGAATCATACCGAAAGCCCGCTTTTCCTTTATAGGAAAAGCGGGCTTTTTTTATTATTTCTTTATCTCATCCTCTGTGACCCATTTATGGTTTTTCACCATCTCTCCACCGTCCGTCGGTTCATAGTTCACCATGTAGACCGTCGTTTCCTTTACTTCATCAATCGTCGCTTTTGCTCCATCCATACCTTTCATATGATCCGCTTTGACAGTTGTTTCATCACCAACTTGCAGTGGCTTAGTTGGAACGGGATCGAGTTCTTCCTGAATGACCCATTTATGATTTTTCACCATCTTTCCACCAGTAGTCGGTTTGTAACTGATCGCATAGACGACGGTGTCGTAAGCTCCCGCAATCGTTGCTTTAGCTCCGTCCATACCGTCCATATGATCCGTCGTCAACGTGACGTTGCTTCCTTTCGGATAAGTCGGATCACTGGCTTCCTTTAAACCGGATGGTAGCTTTCCGTCGCTCGAATGCATCATATCTCCATGAGACATATCGTGTGAGTCACTATTACTTCCATCGTTATTGGCGGATCCACATGCACCGAGCCAAAGCGTAGAACTAAGAGCAAGTGCGGTTAATGTCAATGATTTTTTCATATAAAACCCTCCTGAAGTCACTAGTCTTCTTTACTATACCCAGCGTATATGCAAATCGTGTGCAGATGAGGTGACAGTTTCGTTTGCCTGCGTCGATCGCGTTTTTTTTAGCTATACTAAAAATGGAGAGAAAAAGGAGGAATCGTCATGCGTCGTATTTCATACTCAGTCGGAGGAATCGTGCTTGCGGCATTTTTAATTTGTGGCAGTGTGTTGTTTGGGACATTGTATTATCAGTTGTCTCAAACACGAACGCAGGAAGTAGTAGACGGTTTACTGAACCGAGGAAATACACACCGTGATGTCCTTGTCGATTCCTATGACCAAACGACGATGCGCCATGTCAGCATGATGGAAGCAGATTCATCGTTTACTGTGGTGATCACTGATGCAGATGGAAAACAACTCGAAGCGTCACGACATTTGTCGAATGAGATGAAGAGCATGTTAGAGCATACGGATTTTGATTACCGTCAACAAGGAAAAATCGTGACGATGCGTGACTTTTTAATGACGGACAGTCCCATCACCATTGACGGGGAACATCGTGGTCATGTATTCATGTTCGCTTCTAAAGAAATCGTAGATCACGTACTTGATCCGTTGAAACAGCAGTTTCTCCAAGTGGGGCTGCTAGCGCTTTTATTAGCGGGTGCGGCAAGCATTTGGACGACCCGACTCATTTCTCGTCCGTTGATTCAGATGGAAAAAGCGACAGCGCGTCTATTGGATGGGGAAGGTGGAGAGTTGCCGATTGATCGAAAAGATGAACTGGGACAATTGGCGCGTTCGATTCAGCAATTAAAACAAGATCTCGATTTTTTGAATCGGGAACGATCCGAATTTTTAGCAACCGTATCTCATGAACTACGAACACCATTGACATATATAAAGGGATACGCGGATATTCTCGAACGCCAAACGTTGACGCCGGATGAGCAACAACGCTACATTACGATCATTCGAGAAGAAAGTCAGCAAATGAATGAATGGATTGAGCAATTGTTTTGGCTAGCACGAATTGACGCCAATGCTTTTATGATGGAGCAAAAACCTGTCGATGTCGAAGACTTGATTCATCAAGTGATACGATTGATGCGTCCAGACATCGAACAAGAAAATGTTTCGTTCGAGATAGAAGGTGAGCGATTAGAAGTGATGGGTGACGCTCAGCAGCTCCGTCAGATGATCGTGAATATCATTGAAAATGCACGGCGACATACGACGTCGGGAAAAATTATCGTTCGTTATGGTGTCAACGCAGTAGGGGCTTTCATTCAAATCGAAGATACAGGAGAAGGGATCGCTGCAGAATCTTTACCTCATGTAACGAAACGGCTCTACCGAACGGAAGCATCTCGTTCTCGAAAACATGGAGGAACTGGAATCGGACTCTCCATCGTTGAAGCAATTGCTCAGACACATGGTGCAGAATTGAACATCAAGAGTCAACTTGGACATGGAACACAAGTGACACTGCAGTGGAAGGAGAAATAAAATGCCGCATGTATTGATCGTAGATGATGAACCAAGAATGCTTGAACTGCTCAAACTGTATATTCAGCCGTATGGGTACACGTGTCAGCTTGTGGATTCTGCGCAACAAGCTCTTGATCTCTGCCGTCAGCACGTATTCGACCTGATTTTACTAGATGTCATGATGCCGGATATGGATGGCTGGACATGTTGTCGTCTCATTCGAGAACACTCTAACATCCCAATCTTGATGGTTACGGCTCGGAATCAGCGGGAAGACATCATTAGGACACGAGAAGTAGGAGCGAATGATTACATATCAAAACCGATTCAAGAAGGGGAACTGATCGGGCGAATGGAAGTTTTATTACAGCAACAGTATGATGGTCTATCCTATGACCGGGAAAGCTATCGTTGTAGTTACCTCCAACAAAAGATTTCGTTAACGAAGACGGAGTTTGAGTTGTTAGGTGTATTTTTAGATTCTCCACGACGTGTTTGGACACGCGATCAACTAACGACGATGTTATGGGGAGCGGAAGCGTCTGTAGACGAGCGGACGATCGACTCGCATATCAGACATTTAAGAGAAAAACTACGTGTTTGCGGTTTTCCGATTGAACAGCATCTCGAAACAGTTCGCGGAATCGGATACCGATGGACACACCAATAAAGGGGAAAATCAAAACATGACGACACTCTATTTCGTACGGCACGCACACTCGACATATTCACTAGATGAACGGAAACGGCCACTTTCCGATAAAGGACGAGCAGATGCGATACGTTTACTTGAAACGTTTCAAGAAATTCCAATCGACAGGTTCTACAGCAGCCCATATCAACGGGCGATCGAGACGATTGCACCGCTTGCGGAGGCACGTCAACAACCAATCATTGAGGTAGAGGAACTACGAGAGCGATTGTTAGCACCGGGAGAGCTTGACGATTTTCAAGCAGCGGTCACATATGTATGGCAACATCCGAATGAAAATCCGTATGGAGGCGAAACGAACAACGAAGCGTCGCAACGCATTCGGCCATTCATCGACGAACTAGTGGAGAAGCATCCTGACGAAATAGTCGTTCTTGGAACACACGGAAACATCATGGTGTTACTCTTAGAAACATTTGATTCGACGTTTGATTACGCATTTTGGAAATCCTTATCGATGCCAGCCGTATGTCGAATGGATGTGAGATTAGGAGAAAAGGCGGACATTCATGTCGTACCACTTTTGACGAATACAAAGTAAAAAAAGAGACGGAACTGATGAGTGAATCAGTTTCCGTCTCTTTTGTAATTGGAGAAATCTTAAGGCGTAGGAACAGCACCTTCATGTTTTCGGATCAAATCAGCTGTTAATTGACCGGACAAGGTGACCATTGGTACACCGCCGCCTGGGTGTGTCGAACCACCGACGAAATAAAGTCCTTCGTACAAGTCACTCTTCGATGGAATCTTGAATCCACCATTTTTCTTCCGATCGGCTGCGACACCATAAATCGATCCACCGTTTGGACCGTATAATTCCTTCAAATCTTCTGGGGTGAAGCGATATTCAAACTCGATTGATTCACGAAGTCCGTGAAGTCCCATCCGCTCTAGTTTATCGAGAACGACTTCGCGGTACGCATTCCAGTCGACCTCACCTTTTTGAAGTGTTAGCGGTGGAACATGCGTTAAGACGAATAAGTTATCCTTCCCTTCAGGAGCTTGGGAAGCGTCGGATTTTGACGAGACACCAACGTAAATCGTCGGATCCTCAGGAGGGATACCTTCTTTGAACATTTGGGCGAATTCACGCTCTGGATTTTCCGAGAAAAAGAAATTATGATGCGCTAGCCCGCGATACTCGCGATTTACACCGAGCAGCAGGACAAGACCTGAAACGGAAGGAGCGAACGACGCCTGTAATTTTTTGGCCTGCTTCCGGGCTTTTTTCTCCGGTACGATCCGTTCATAAGTCGGAATGACCTCGAGATTTGAGACGACGATATCGGCTGCATGAAACGTTCCGTTTGATAAGACGCCAACCGCTTTTTTATTTTCAAGGACGATTTGTTCAACGGGTGAGTTGAGATGAACCGTGACACGGAGCTCATCAAGCAACCGTTTCATGGCACGCGCGATTTGGTACATGCCACCTTTGACATAATAGATGCCGAGTCCCATTTGAACGTAAATCATCTGATTGAAGACAGCAGGTGCTTGATAAGGGTTGGAACCAACATACATGACCATATAGTTGAATAGCTGTTCGAGATATGGATCATTGAGATGTTTCTTTGTTCCGGTCGCGACGGTATTCATAGGATCCATCTTTAATAAATCAGACATCGTATGGTATTTTTTTAAGTCCTTTAAATCTTCGAGACTGTATTTATAAAAACTGTCGAGGCACAAGTCGTACATTTGTTTGGAGTACCGGAACAATTCGACAAAATCAGCTCGTGACGAGACTTGTTCGACTTCTTCAAGCATTCCAGGTAAGTCACCTTTGACATCGATTTTTGTTCCATCTTCAAAGAATGTACGCCATTGCGGTTCAATGCGCTCGATTTCTAAGTAATCATCCAAGTTACGATGAACGCTTGAGAAGAGTTGTTCGAGTACCCAAGGCATCGTTAAGATGGAAGGACCGGTATCGAAAGTAAATCCCTTTCCACTACGTTGATTCAGTTTCCCTCCGACGTTTGCATTCTTTTCAAGCATCGTGACTGCATAACCATCTCCAGCCAAACGAATGGCGGCAGACATACCAGCAAGACCTGCTCCAATGACAATTGCGCGTTTCTTCAAATGAATCACTTCTCCTTTTAGTAGATGAATGGAATCAATCGCTTTCGTTTCGCAGCCCATACTGTATAGGCAGGTCCAAAACCTTTCGTTAACATCGCTTCCTCGATTCGAATTCGGTAAAGCAAGAAAAAGAACATCAGAAGTCCAGAGAGAACAAAAAGTCCGGACTGACCGGTGAAGAGGGGGAAGCTCATCGTAATCAATAACAATCCACTATATAATGGGTGACGTAAAAAGCGGTAAGGACCACTGCTGACGAGCTGATCACCAGATGCCACGACGACATGACGTGTGAATTGTTGTTTTAAGTGAAGAATTCCCCACAGACGTAAGGAAACGCCACACCACAACAGAATGCATGAAGAGATGCGCATGAATGTAGAAACTCTCTCATTCGCAAAGAGGAAAGCGCAGACGATCGTTCCGCTTAGGACAAGGAAAATCAAATAAAAACTAACTTGTTCTGCTGCGCCTGACTTGGACTCAGAGCGATTCCGGAAACGAATCATCTCACCGATCCAACAGATGCTACCGATACTGAAGATCCATTCCCAAAGTGACACGTACGCTACTCCTTTCTGCATCAGAATCATGTTTCGAAAACGCATACATCGTTATTTACCCATTGTAATTCGTCCTTAAGCTACATTTAGAAAACTTCAGAAATACTTCATTTTCATGACAAGCATTCCGAAAGAACCCTGTTTGAAAAAAAGAATGGTATTCTAATCTAAAATATGGATGCAGATTAGAACATGCATAAAGGAGATATACGATTCATGAAATACATCACGACACTCATCACGACGTTGACATTAACAGCGGCCTGTACATCAGTGTATATACCAACGGTCGAAGCATCGACTTCTATTTATCGGCAAGCAAAGACATCCCTTCATTTGCGTAAAGGAGCATCGATTGATCAACCGAGTCTTGCGGTTATTCCGACAGGGATCTATGTGACGGAACTTTCGAAAGTCGGTACATGGTCAAAAGTACAATATGGTACGAAGATTGGTTATGCGAGTACGAAGTATCTACTGACGGATGAACAAATCGGTGGAAAGCGGATCGGTAAGACACTCATCGCGAATAAGAACTTAGCGCTCCGCTCGACGTACGCTCCTGGTGAGAATCAACAAGCAAGAGCTGCGTTTGAGAAAATGCGTGTAGCGGCTAAAAAAGAGGGAATTACGCTCGTTGCGTTTAGTACATATCGCTCCTACGCCTATCAAAAAACGTTGTTTGATAAATATGTTGCGCGGGATGGATATGAGAAGGCGAGTACGTACAGTGCGGAACCTGGGAAAAGTGAACATCAAACAGGTCTTGCGTTTGATATCGGAGGCGCTGATTCAACAAAATACGCCACGTTTAGCTTTTCAAAAACAAAAGAGGCAAAATGGTTGTTTGCGAATGCTCACCGCTACGGCTTCCATCTCCGCTATCCATCTGGTAAAGAATCTTGGACGGGGTATACGTATGAGAGCTGGCACTATCGGTATGTCGGAGCAACGCTTGCCGCTCGTCTAAAAGTCAGTGGACTAACAATGGAAGAGTACTTCCACCTCGCACCATGGAAACCGGTAAAGGTTTCGACTCCTTAAAAACATGGTAAATAGAGGATGTTGGCTTAGTCGGTTATTCGTCTCAGGTGAAAGAGGTGGAACGAATGGCAAAAAAAGATGCGAAACATCACATCATGACGTTTACGTTCAAAGAAGAAGCGACATCCTATCAAGTCTTCAGTGAATTGAAGAAATATCATGCGCGAGGTCAAGTCGATTTCGAACAGATTGCCGTCATCAAGCGAAATGAGAATGGTGCTTTTTCGTTTGAAGATGCTGTAGACCTAAGTGGATCGAATCGCGCCGTCAAAGGGTCGTTAATTGGAATGGCGGTTGGTATTCTAGGAGGCCCATTCGGCATCTTACTTGGTTCGATGACGGGTATGCTGATTGGTGGATCGAAAGACATGAAGGAAAATCAAGAAATCCAAGAAACATTCAAACGAACACTCGGCGTCATTCCGCCTGGGCAAACAGGAATCATCGCGATCGGTGAAGAGTTTGAACCATCCGTCCTCGACGGATTAGTGGCGCAACATGATGGTACGTTGGAACGAACGGATGAACAGTTAGAGTCGTAAGCCTGATAGAATGAAAAGAAGCCTATCGCGATCCAAGCGATAGGCTTCTTTCATGTGCATTTACTTAGTCGTACGTTCTTTTTTTGCTTTTTTGAAGAAGAACAATTCATAGACGACAGGAACGATGATAAGTGTCAACAACGTAGAGGTCGTTAATCCACCGATGACCGTCAAGGCAAGACCTTTTGAGATCAATGTTCCTGAAGAAGTGGTTAATGCGAGAGGCACCAATGCCATGATTGTTGCAAATGCGGTCATCAGGATTGGGCGTAATCGCGTTTTACCAGCTTCAATCAATGATTCGCGAATCGGCATACCACGTCCGACGTTTTGACCGATGCGGTCGACGAGAACGATTGCGTTCGTGGTGACGATTCCGATCAACATCAGGAAGCCGATCATGACACTGACAGACAATGGTTCATTTGCAAGGAAGAGCGTGACGAGTGAACCAATCGGAACAAAGATCAGAGAGGACAAGATGATGAACGGAATCCGAGCTTTTCCGAATGTGATCAACATTGTCAGGTACACGAGTCCGATGGCAACGACAATCGCAATTCCGAGTGATTGGAAGATTTCGACCGTATCATCATTTCCACCACCACTTGTCAGTGAGACACCGTCTGGTAAATCGATTTTTTCGACGTCAGCTTTTACAGCGTTCGATACGTTTTGAACGTCGTCTCCTTTAACTTGTCCAGATACGCGAGCATATACTTTTCCGTCGAGCTTCTGAATCGATGTGAAGGTCTCGACTTCATTGACGTTCGCGACATCTCTCAAAGCGACAGGTCCGTTTGCTGAGAAGAGTTGGACGTCTTCGAGATCTTCTTTCGAGACGAGTCCTTCTTCATAAGATAATTGTATGTCTTGATCCTTATTGTCGAGATTGAGCGTTCCGACCGTAACTGGCTTCGTTTGATCGTTAACGGTACCGAGAATCTGGAAACCAGATAGTCCGCGATCACTTGCTTTCTCAGGATCGATTTCTACGAGATACTGCTTTTGTTTTTCGCTGAAGTTGTTCGTGATATATTTCAAATCATTATTTTTCGACATGTTATCCTCGACGAGTTTTGCCGCCTCTTGAAGGGCTTCGAGGTCGTTCGAGAACAAGTCGACATCGACATTGTTATTCGACGGAGGACCACCTGTCGATAGTTCAGCCACACTGATTTTGACATCGACGTTTTCATCTTGAGCGATGTCTTCCATCTGTGTTTCAAGTGACTTGATCGTTTTCTCGACGTTTACACCGTCTTTTAGATTCAAGAAGTAACTTGCTTTATTATCGAGACGTAAGCCTGTCGTGAAGTCACGCGCTCCGACAGAAGTCGTCACGTCAGCAATGGCTTTTTCTTTATCAAACATTTTTTCCATCTCAAACGAGACGTCACTTGTTTTTTCAAGTGATGTGGCAGCCGGAAGTTCAAGCGATGCCGTCAAGGTCTTCGATGCTTCGTTCGGAATGAACGTAAAGCCGAGACGCGGTACGATCGCCAGGGAACCACCGAGAAGGACAAACGATACGACCAAGATGATCGCCTTGTGCGAGAGTGATTTTTCAATCAGCTTGCCGTACCACCGTTGAAGAACTCCTTCTTTTTCTTCCGCTGGTACCTTCTTGAATGCAAACTTCGCGAGAATCGGTACGATCGTGATTGCCACAAGTAGTGAAGCAAGTAGTGAGAAAATAATCGTCAAAGCGAACGGTAAGAAGAACTTACCAGTAATGCCACCGACAAATCCAATCGGCAGGAAGACGACGACGGTCGTCAGCGTCGATGACGTGATTGCTTTTAGAATTTCTTTTGTCGATTGTTCGATGATCTCATCCGTCATACCGGATTCGGATTTTCGGACGCGCCGGAAGATGTTCTCGATGACAACGATACTATCATCGAGACACGACCGACTGCAACAGCCATCCCACCAAGTGTCATGATGTTCAGGGAGATATCTTGCCAGTTCAAGAAGATAGCAGCGATGAGTAATGATAATGGAATCGAGACGATGGCGATGATCGTCGCGCGAAGGTTCCGTAAGAACAAGAGTACAGCGAGTGATGCGAAGAGTGCACCAAGTAATCCTTCTTTGACGAGTGTCGCAACGGACTCCTCGATATCCTTCGCTGAATCGATTCCAATCGTATAGTCGACTTGATCGTCATATTTATTGAGGATCTTCGTGACTTCATCTGCGATTTCGACTGTATTGGCATCTTGTTTTTTCGTGATTGCCATCGATAAGGAATCTTTTAAGTCGTAACGTGTTTTTTCACTTTGTTGCGAGACTGCTTCGATTTTTGCGATATCCTCTAGGCGAATCGGTTCTGCAGGTTCAGACGCCTGATCTGCAGCTGCTCCACCTGTTGTACTTGGTGGACCTTGCGTTGCACCTTGTGGTGGACCGCCAGCAGATGAACCACCTGTTTGACCGTTACTTGATGAACTAGTCGCACCTGCAGCAGGTGTCAATTGTAGATTTTTTAGTTTATCTAGATTTTCTAGTTTTTCCTCAACGCGAATCGGAATTTTCGAATCGTTTTCTGATAGCTGACCAGATGGGAACGAGACATACTTTCCATTGATTTGTTCCTTGATGCTCGAGAGCGAGAGACCCGCTTCCGTCGCTTTCTCCTTATCGACGGTGATTTGAACGAGATCATCCTTATAGCCACCAACGGAGACGCTGTTGATTCCTGGAATCTTACTAAGTTCAGGTTCGATATCTTCCTTTAGGATTTTTTCGATGTCTTTACCATCCTTACTAAAGAAAGAGATGTTATAGATCGGGAACGATCCAAAGGACAAACGATTCAATTTCGTCGTTGCTTCCTCCGGTAGATTCGCATCTTGGATTGCAGCATCGATTTGTTGTTCGACCTTATCCATATCGGTATCGAACGGGAATTCGATGTTTAAGATACCGATACTTTCATAAGAAGAACTCGTTAGCTTGGTAGCCCCTTCAATTCCTTTAAGGGAAGTTTCAAGCTTTGAGACAACTTGTTTATCGACATCGTCAGGAGATGCACCAGGGTAAACCGCTTCGATTGAAATCTGAGGAAACTCGATTTCTGGGAACTGATCGACTTTTAATTGTGAGAAGGAATACACGCCTCCTAAAATCAATAGGATTGCAATGATGAAGACAGCAACCGAGTTCTTCAAACTAAATCGGGTTAAAAAGTTCATATGAACGCTCCTTTCTTTTTATATGTGCTTATTTACATAGTAGAGGACACTCATAGAACCCGCAACTTTAAAACTGTTTTTATTTAAAAAGATCTTTTTGAAAAAAGATAAATTTTTTTTGTTAAAAAGGCTTTACACTTTTCGATATGCTGCTATAATAAAAACATACCCAGTAACAACACAGCATGATTCTGTAGCTCAGCTGGGAGAGCGCTACCTTGACAGGGTAGAGGTCGCTGGTTCGAGCCCAGTCAGAATCATACCGAAATCGCTCCTTTTTGAAGGAGCGATTTTTTTTGCGTTAAAAAAACTATTCCCGAAATCAATCAGGAATAGTTGGTAGGCAGGTAAACTGTTTTATTGAATTTCGAGATGAAGATCGCCACGCTTCGTCCACCCTGCGACGGTCGTCAATCGATAGAAGACAAGCGTCAAGACGCCAGGTAGAACGACACCAGTCAAGAAGAAGACGAGGAACGCCTGAGGACCTTGGTTGACGAAGATATTGAGTGGGGCAATCATCGAATTTAATCCAAGTCCTGCGAGTTCATACGGTACTTTCAAAGAGAGAAGGAGCGTCGCGACAGGAGCTGAAATCATCGCTGCGAGAAACGGTGCAACGACAAGACGTGGATTTTTAACGATATTCGGGAATTGTACTTTAGGTGTTACAAAGAATGAAGCAATCAAACCACCTGGATCCGTCTGACGATATGCCATCAACGTAAAGCCGACGAATTGAGCGGAACAGCCAATGAGCGCAGCGGCACTTGCTACAGGATCAAGTTGCAAAGCGATAGCCAGTGCAGCGGACGAAGCAGGAGACATCAATAAGACACTAAAGATGAGTGCAATGACAAGAGATGTAGCAATAGGAGAAGACTCGACTGAAGCCGTGATCATGGCACTGAATTTTGTAAGGAGTGGTGTCGTGACGGCAGCAGCACCAATTCCAGTCACGCCACCAGCAAGGACAGCACTCATCGGGATCACCATCATGTCAAATTTCGTTTTTCCAGTCATGCGTTTTCCGACGTATACAGCGACAGCAGCTGCGAGTAACGCACTGATTGGTTGACCGGGTACAAGAACGAGTCCAGAAGCAGTCGATTGAAGAGCGGCACCACCAATCGTCGCTGCGATCATTGCGCTGAACAGGACAAGTGTGTTTCCTCCGAGCTGAAAGGCAATACCGGCACCAAGCGCAGGGGCGAGTAGTACTTTTGCGACACCACCAATCGTCAGTAGCATTTGGATATGTAGAAGATTTCCGAGCGTCTCAATCAGGAGTCCGACACCGAGTGTTACAAGAACGGCATTTGCCATTCCAGCTGATACTTTTACCATTCGATCCATCGCATATTCTTTCAACGTTGTCATCCTCTCTATCTATCTCTATTTTTTGCCATGAAAAAAGCCTATCCGTTTTTGGGATAGGCGCCACTCATTCTGTGCGGGCGCCTCATTCGATGCATCGAAAGAAGGGCCCAAAAATCATTTCCGTTTCATCATCGGAAAAGTTTTCAGTCCCTCATGCATAGAATAATCAGTCGTCCAACTTGGTTAAATGGCTGTTGCGTCGGAATCATTCGATCGTGCCCCTCTCTGTGAATTTTTCTAAGCCTAACACGCTCTTGAATAATAATCAATATTTTCTGACAATTTATTTTTTCCTGAAATCTGACAGGAATTCACGGTATCATCGGGAAATCCTAATTTAACAACAATGGAGGCGTTTACATGAAAGTGATGCTTTTTACAGATATTCATGGCAATGCATCAGCATTACGTGCGGTATTGTCCTATCTTGATCAACAACCAGATATCGATGCCGTCTATTGTCTCGGTGATCTTGTCGGCATTGGACCAGAGCATAATGAAGTCATTGATCTATTGAAGCAACGACTTGATATTCAAACGATTTCTGGGAATCATGATGAATGTGTCCTTGCTTTAATCCATGGGGAGAACTATCCCGATAGTTACCGCCATGCTAAAGAGCACCACCAATGGATTGCGGATACGTTGACGCAAGAAAATCAAAAGTATTTGGAACGATTACCGCGTGTCTTAAATATCATGCATCAGGAACAAACGATGCACCTGACGCACTATGCTTATGCCGACCAGACGAAGAAGATTGGTGAAGAGCCGTTAAAGCAAGCGGTGGATGGAACGAAAGAAAACTTATCCGTCCTGTTTGCTGGAAGTGAGGCGCGGATCATTGGATTCGGTCATCATCATCCAGCGCAACAAGTCGAGACAGAGCAAACGCTCTTTATTAATCCAGGTGCACTTGGATGTCAGGAAACAGCTATTGCTCCAGTAGCAATTATCGATTGGGAGAAGGATCAAGTCCGTTCAGAAATCCTGAAGCTTCCATATGATGATCGACCATTTTTAGACGTCCTCAATACGACGGAGATGCCGGAACGTGAGTTGATGCGCCGTCTCTTCTTCGGTAGTAGGACATGAAAAAACCTTCATGAGTAGTTCATGAAGGAAGTCGATTAAGCAGATAGCTTCGTCGTAATTGAGATGAGGCACACGACAATCAATAACACGATACCGATGTTTCGTTTCAATGGATGGCGTGACCAGTAAAAGAATAGCGCAAGGACAGGGGCCACAAAAAAGGCAACGATGAGACTGATCAATGTTGCAAGAAATAATACAAACATCCAAAGCTTGCTAGTAGTCCGATATACCTGCCACATGTCGTAGAGCGACATGAGTGTATAGGCGAGTAACACGAAGATGATTCCGGTCGATAAACTCAAAGCGATCATCACTCCATTCCCTATTTAGTATAAGGGAAAGAGTGAGAATGATTACACGACTTGAAGTAAAAAACATGACGAATCGATGAACGTACGATTAGACGCTGTAACGAAAAAAGAAAGGAGAGGGCATCTATGTCAGACATCTATCGCCGTTTTTTTCTATTTCCGGATATTTTGATCATGCTCGTACTACTGATTGGAATAAGTAGTTATACCATTGCTCAGCCGTTTCATTGGTCGATTTTACTGTTCTTTTGTCTTGGACTGATCGTCTTTAGTTTCAGTGAATACCTGACGCATCGTTTTTTGTTCCATTTACCACCGCCTAAAAATATGCTTGGACGAAAGTTGTTGAAGCGACTTCATTACGATCATCATGCGCATCCGAATGAACTGCATCTGTTGTTTTTACCGGTCTGGTATTCCTTGCCGAATCTTGGTTTCTTTGCGGCTCTGACCTATCTTCTGACGCAATCTATCGTTTCGACAGCTGCAGCCGCGAGTGGATTGATCGTCATGTTGCTTGTGTATGAATGGAAACATTACGTGGCACACGTTCCGCTGAAACCGAGAACACGCTTTGGAAAATGGATGAAAAAGACGCATCTATTACATCATTTCAAAAATGAACACTATTGGTTTGGTGTATCAAATCCGATGGGGGACTGGTTGTTTGGCACTTTGAAAGATGAGAAAACAGTTACTTCTAGTCAAACGGCACGGAATTTAGAAAAAAATTGAGAATATGAAAAACCGCCAATCAGCTGATCGGCGGTTTTTTGATTCATAAAATGCGTAGCATGGCACGACGAATCGTATCTAATTCCAACGGTCGAGCAATCAATGGCCATTCGGCAATTAACGCAATGTACGTCCGGAAAATCAGAAAGGCGGTGACATCGACTGGTACGTCACGATCATCTTGTCCAAGGCGAGTCTCGAGTAGCGTTTTAAGATATTCGACGACATGCCGTTCGATCCGTGTCCGTAGTTCTTGCATTTCTTGTAATTTAAGATTACGTGTTTCTTCGATGATTTGAAGAATGAACAAATGTTGTTGCTGATGACAGACGATAGCGTCGATCATTGCTTGTTTATTTTCTTCTACCGTCGCATGTTCGACGTAAGCGCGTTCTGCTTCTTCTTTCATTTCTTGCAGCACACGTGTTACGAGCGATTCGAACAGGTTGAGTTTACTTTCAAACAGTTGATAGACAGTCGGTTTTCCGACGTGAGCGCGTCGGGCGACACGCTCGATCGTCGTACCTTTATAACCAAGTTCAGAAAAGCAAGCCATCGCTGAGTCTAGTATCAGTGTTTCTTTATCAGACTGTGTCATGTTGTTTTCGTCTCACTTTCGTTGAGAGTAAAATCCGCTTGGCTCCGAGCCCTCCAACGAAGCTGATAATCAATGCGACGACTAAGATAGTCGCAAGGACTTGACTGTTTGAGATGAGGGCGTCTGTCACACCAAGTCCAAGCGCTTCGCGGAATCCGCCGACTGAATACGTCATTGGTAAGAACGTATGGATGGCTTGGAAGAAGCTTGGCGTCATCTCGACTGGGAATGTACCACCACTACCACCGATTTGTAATAGGAGTAGTAGGAAGGCAAGGAACTGTCCGACGCGACCGAGTAGCATCGCGAGCGTGAACAGAATCGTAATGAACGTCATCCCTGTTAAGGCAGCAAATCCATAAAGCGCAGGAACACTCGCGACATCAGCATCGAGGACATAGACGATGGCTGTAGCCGCTGCGACACCTTGTAAGGCTCCAATCGGTAAGATGAGTGATAATTTACCGACAAGGAAGCGCCATGTCAGACTTTCACCATGTTCTGGACGAATCTGGTAGACAGACGAGAACATCAAGGCGCCTGCGAATAAGGCGATACTAAGGATGTAAGCTGATAAACCAGAACCGTAGTTGTTGACCGTCGAATAGTCATGTTCTTTTAAGACGACAGGTTCTGCCAGCATATTATCCCGCTCTTTAGTCGGCTTGACGGTTGCGTCTTTAGCTCCTTTGCTGAGCTCGTCCTTCAATGTTTTAGCCCCATCTTCAAGTTTAGTATTGGCATCCGCGATTTTTGAAGCCCCATCGGTCGTTTTGCCGATTCCGTCTGTAATCGTAGTTGAACCAGATGCCAATTGACCTAACCCGTTATTTAACGCGCTAGCTCCTGTTTGGAGTTGGTGTGTGCCATCTGAAAGCTGATTAGCCCCATCAGCCAGTTGTGCACCACCTGTTGCGGCTTTATGCACACCAGCAGTGTATTGACCAAGTTTTTCATTGAATGTTTGTTGACCGCTTGCTAATTGTTGTGCGCCAGATTCGACTTGTTTCGCACCGTCAACGAGTTTCAATTGACCGGCGTTCAGTTGTGATACAGCTGATTCGACTTGTTGACCACCTGCAGCGAGTTGACCGATTTTCTTCGTTGCTTCTGTTGCTTGAGCAAGACTCTGATCAATTGCACCTTCTTGGGCAGCAAGGTTTTGAATATTTTCTTCTAATGAACCAATAGAACCGAGCAATGTTTGTTTTTCTTCATCCGATAACTGTTCAGAAGCAGAAATGACTTCTTTTAGTTGTGCGACGTTTGCTTCAAGTGCTTCACGACGCGCTCGTAAATCTTGTTTCGCTTTTTCAGCATCTTGATTGAGTTGTGTTAAAAAGGCGTTGGCAGCTTGTGCTTTTTCATCCAATTGATTTAATCCATCCGTCAATTGAGGGATTTTTTCATTAAGCTGGGCCGTACCTGCAGCCAATTGCTCTGCTCCTTGACGGACTTGTGTCGAGCCACCACTGAGTTTCGTTGCTCCGTCTTCGAGTTGTGCAGCACCGGCTTGTAATTTGCCACCATTTTCGTCTAGCGTGTTCAACCCAGAAGACAACTCACCCGTTTTTTGGGCGAAGAGGGCAGTCTTTTCGTCAAGTGTCGTGACGCCATCACTGAGTTTTTTAGAACCTTGATTTGCTTCCCCGAGTTTTTCGGACAGTGTCAGACTGCCATCCGCAAGTTTTCCAAGGTTCGTTGCCAGTGTTTTCGCACCATCCGCTGTTTTGTGGTTGCCATCTTCTAGTTTAGAAGAACCGTCCGATGCCTTTTCCATACCGTTTGCGATTTTCTTTAACGCACCGAAGATCGCACTACTATATTGTTTCGTCACGGATTTTCGGATCTTTTCGTTTAATTGTTTTGCAGCCGTACTCGAAATTTGTGTCCCCGAGTAGTTTTTGGCTGGATTCAAGTAATACTCCAACTCAATCTTCTTCGGATGATCATCGAGTAGTGTCGTTGCATTTTTAGAGAAGTTCTTCGGGATGACGACCGTCATATAGATTTTGCCGTCACGTAGTTCTTTTTCGGCTTTGTCCTTAGATAAGAACTGCCAATCAAAATCATCATTTTTTTTGAGTTTGTCGACGAATTGATCCCCGATGTCGACTTTCTCTCCTTTAAACTTCGTCGCCTTGTCTTCGTTGACGATAGCGACCTTAATATCTTCTGTTTGACCGTATGGGTCCCAGAATGCAGATAAGAAGATGGAGTTGTAGAGAAATGGTACGAGGATGAGGGCGAGAATGACGACAATCATCATCGGACTCTTCAATTTCTTCCATTCTGAGCGAAACATAAATACAAATCCCCTTTCTAAAACTCAAAACTTATTTGAGTTTTAGGTTTTGATGAGATTTACTTTACTCTCTTCATTAAAAAAAATCAATCGATAATTCTAATTTCACATAAAAAAGACGACTCGCAGGGAGCCGTCTTGGAAAAAACGAGTTAAGGAAGCAAAAGTAGTTTTCCTGTACTGCGTCGACTTTCTAAAAAGTCATGTGCTGCTTTGCCATCAGATAATCTGAATGTTGTAGGAGAAGACAGGGTGAGATGATTGGATAGAATCCAATCAAATAATTCACCGGATCTACGGATTCGTTCTTCAGAAGATGTTAATACGTTCCAAAGGTCACCACCCGTCAATGTTTTGGATGTATCCATCAAGAAGCGAGGGTCGACAGATACGGGATCGCCGCCTGCCATACCATAGAAGACAACCGTTCCATGGACTTTTGTCACATGGAAACTATCCATTAAGGTAGAACCAATGGATTCGTAGACCACATCAACCCCTTTACCAGAAGTTTGCGCGAGCACATGCTCGACCCAGTTCTCAGAATATAAATAGACAGATTCACAGCCCGCAGTTTTAGCGATCTGTGCTTTCTCAGGAGAAGACGTCAATCCAATCGGAGTTGCTCCAAGTAAACGAATGAGCTGTGTCAACAACTGACCAACGCCACCGGCAGCTGCATGCACTAAGACGACATCTCCCGGTTGGACAAGATAGCTATCTCGAGTTAAATAATGCGCTGTTAACCCTTGTAATAAGACAGAAGCTGCTGTTTCGTATGAGATATCGTCAGGAAGCGGAATCAATTTATCGACGGGTGCTGCGACGTACTCAGCATTCGCAAGCGGAACGTCCGCAAAAGCAACTCGTTGACCTACGTGGAACGTTGAAACAGCTGTACCGACCGCAGTGATGATGCCTGAACCTTCGTAACCTAAAATATAGGGAGGCTCACCTTCTAAATGATAGTTTCCTTTTCGGCGATAGATGTCTGCAAAATTCAGACCGATCGCTTTCATTTCAATCAGAACTTCCTGTTCAGTAATTGTTGGCGTTGGTACGTCTTCGAAGCGTAATACATCAGAACCTCCGAATTCGTGGAAAGTTAATGCCTTCATCTCAACACATCCTTCTTTTAAATCTGCTTTTAGTATAAGGCAGAACATCTGAAAATGATGACCAGATGCGTTACACTAGAAAAAAAGATGAAAGAAGGGACAGTATGAAGCGTGTCTTAATGGGAGGAATTCGTTTTTATCAAAAAGTCATCTCTCCCATGAAACCAGCTACATGTCGATTCTATCCAACGTGCTCCCATTACGGTATGGAGGCGATAGAACGTCATGGTGCGGTAAAAGGTAGTTATTTGACGACGCGTCGATTGTTACGGTGCCAACCGTTCCACCCAGGTGGTCTTGACTTCGTTCCAGAACCCGATCAATTTAGTTGGAAAGCACCGCTGCAACGGGAAAATCCACGGGAGAAGGCGGAAGAAACGAAGGAGTAAGTCATATGAAGGTTCTCTCTTGTTTAATGAAGTAAGAACAAAAAAGGGAAGTATGTTACCGGACATTACCGATAACATACTTCCCTTTTTATTCTACTTACAGACCATCAAAGTTTGCCCGTTAAAAACTGTGCTTCGCCAAGACCGAAGCTCCAGTCGGCCGCATCATTTTCGACGATTGAAACCATCAAATCAGTCGGTGCGAGTCCGCAGTTTGCTTGTAAGCGTTCGGCGAGTAATTGGTAGAGACGTTGTTTTTTCTCTTCCGTCCGCGTTTTACTCGTCACACTGATGAGGACGATATCTTTACTCCGTTCAAACCCAAGTCCTGTATCTTGAATGACCATCTCATGCGCTTTATGCGTGTGCACGATTTGATAACGATCGCGCTCCGGCACATCAAATGCTTCGACCATCGCATCGTGTGCGGTGTCGAGTAACGTTTTTAACTCTTCTTCTGAACGTCCTTCAATGACGTCGAATCGTAATAACGGCATGTGAAATCACTCCTTAACAAAATTATGTAGAGTAGGGGGAAAACCCTACTCATATATTACTCAAAGAATGGTTTGTATTGACGACGATCGTGCATGACAGACAACCATTGGACAGTCGAGAATTCTTCAAGTACCCACTCGCCGTTAAAGCGACCGAGCCCTGAATCTTTTTCACCACCAAATGGCATATGCGGCTCATCATTGACTGATTGGTCGTTGATGTGAATCATACCTGTCTCGACTTCAAGTGCAAAAGCAGTCGCGCGTTCGATAGAAGAACCATGGACAGCACCACTCAATCCGTATGGAAGTGAGTTTGCGATTTCGAGTGCCTCTTCATCCGTATCGAACGGGATGATGACAGCGACCGGTCCGAAGATTTCATTTTTAGCGAGTGGCATATCATTCGTAACACCAGTCACGACAGTAGGTGCGATGACGTTATCTTTTGCTTCGCCGCCGACACGAACGGTTGCACCCGCAGCTTTTGTTTTCTCGAGATCTTCAAGAATCCGTTCAACTTGTGATTGGTTGATGAGCGGTCCGACTTGTGTCCGATCATGTGATGGATCACCGTATTGTAGCTCTTTTACACGAGCGACGTATTTTTCGACGAATTCATCATGAATCGAAGAAGCGACGAGAATTCGGTTCGTCGACATACAAATTTGACCTTGGTGATAGAACTTACTATAGACAGCAGATTCGACCGCACGATCGAGATCAGCATCATCAAGTACGACGAAGACGTTGTTTCCGCCAAGTTCAAGCGCTGTTTTCTTCAGGTGTTTACCAGCAAGTTCACCGATATGACGACCAACTTCAGTTGATCCTGTGAATGAAATCAAGCGTGGTACAGGATGTTCGACGATAGCATCACCGATTTCTGAACCGCGACCGACGATGATATTCAAGACACCTTTTGGCAATCCAGCTTTTTCAAATAGACTAGCAAAAATCAATCCGCCTGAAACAGGTGTGTCCGTAGCTGGTTTAACAACGACTGCGTTCCCGATAGCAATGGCAGTAGCGATCGACCGTACAGCTAAGTGGAACGGGAAGTTCCATGGGCTGATGACACCGATGACGCCAAGTGCTTTACGGTAAATCCGGTTTTCCTTGCCTGGTACAACCGATGGACGAATTTCACCGTGCATCCGAAGTGGGAATGTCGCAGCTTCCTTGACGATCAAGACAGAAGCAAGAAATTCACCTTCCGCTTTGATGCGTGTACTTCCGGACTCTTTAATCAACCATTCGATAATCGTTTCTTTCTCCTCGTACAAGACTTTCAAGAAGTTTTCGATGAGACCTTGACGTTTTAAGGCAGGAACTTTTGCCCAGTCTTTTTGAGCGACTTGAGCCGCTTCATATGCGTCATCTAAATCTTGTTGATTCGCTGCAGAGATCGTGAAGAGTTCTTCACCCGTAAAAGGATTCGTGTTCGTCATGTTGCTGTCACTTGCGCCTGTGCGCCACTGACCGTCAATATAAATCTTCGTGAAATCTGTATGCAGTGTTGCTTCGTTTTGTTGAGCCATATCATTTCATCTCCCATTCGTTTTCATAACAATTAAGTTATTCACGTTATGAAAAGAAGTAAAACACATCCGTGCACTTCGACCAAATTTATTGCTCAAAATCAGATAAGGAATGCTGGTTTTAAAGAGCTCTGAATCAGGAAAACAATCAATATAGTGCTATAAAAAGGAGGCATTTTATTTTGAAGAAGCTGAAAGTCCTGTCTCGAGAAATCAATTGGTGGTGGCCACTACTTTATGGGCTCATCGGTATAGGACTGACCGGGATCGTTATTTGGACCGATTCTTATGTATCGAAGTGGTTTCCCGTCACTTGGAAGACAACACTTGATTTAGCACAAGCGATTCATAGCTCAGTCTTCACAGGACTGCTCGCTATGATGACATTCACTTTCTCAACCATTTTGGTCGTCCTAACAACGTATTCTTCACAATTTTCTCCACGGACACTACCTAACTTCATCGAGAATCGGCAGGTACAACACATATTCGGCATATTCATTGGGGCGGTCAGTTACTCGATGACGATGCTCTTTTTCCTTCGTCCGGCTTTGAAGACGAGCGTCCTTGCTTCGGCAGTAGCGGTTCTCGTTGTGTTGATATCGATCGTGGCATTTGTCGCATTCATTCACATCGTCAGCCAATCGATTCGCGTGACGACATTACTGGATCGATTACACGAAGAAGGGAACGAATTGTTAAAACGTCAAATCGAACATCTAGAATCAGGAGAACAGAAGATTACTGAAAGAAAGATGACGACAAATTATCCACATCTTATTCAGGCAACACGAACCGGATATATTCAAGCAGTCGATTATGATGCTTTTGATCAGAAAGACCGCGTGTATATTGATCGAACGGTCGGCTCATTCGTAACAGAGGGAGAAGCCATCGGACGGGCAACTTGCCGGGATATCAATGAAAGTATCTTGATTGGGCCGACGAAATCTTCAGAACAGGATTTTGCATTCGTTCTTGAAAAATTAAGTGAAGTTGCTTTACGTGCTATTTCTCCAGGGATCAATGATCCAAATACAGCAAGACATGCGATTCGGATCATTGGTGACTTAATGCGACAGTATGCCGTAATACCAGATGGTGTGCTGGTTGTTGGCGAGGACAAGCAGCACGTCATCGTCCGGGAAACTTACCAACAATTGTTGTACACGACGTTTTATCAACTACGACATTATGGAGCAGAGGATATTTCGGTTCTCGCGACGATGCTCGAATCGCTTGGAACAATGAAGCGGCAATCCTTACCTGCTCACTATGAAACGATTCAACGGTTCATTCCATATATCTGTTCGGAAGTGCGTTTTGAAACAATGAACGACTGGGATCGAGATTTTTTAAAAAATCAAATCCATCGGGCGTTGAATGAAACTTTTGTCTCCCCTTCATCGTAATAAGGGCAAGAGAATCAAAAGAAGGGAGGGATAGAAAGTGACAATCTTGTTATGGAGTCTGATCGTCGTCTGTTTTCTAGTCGCTTTTGCAGGTCTCGTTTATCCGATCATCCCAAGTGCACCGATTTTAGTAGTGGGCTTTTTGATTTATGGATTCGGATTCGGGTTCTCTGAATTATCGATTAGTTTTTGGGTGATTCAAGCGATATTCATCATTCTCTTATTCACACTCGATTATCTCGTTAGCGCCTACACCGTCGATCGACGGGGAGGCTCACAAGCAGCTAAGATTGCGACGACAGTCGGATTGATTGCGGGACCATTTATTTTGCCAGGAATCGGATTATTAATTTTCCCGTTCGTCTTTGCCATCTTGACGGAAAAAATCATTAGTAAAAAGACATGGCAAACCTCGGTTTCAGTCGGGATCGGAACAGTCCTTGGTATCTTATCAAGTGCATTGTTAAAGGGAGTCGCGATGTTACTCATGATCGTGATCTTTATTCTCTATGTCGTCTGATGAATTGAAATGATGTCTTCAAGTACACATTTTATGAAAGTTCCGTTATAGTATGAATATGAAAAAGTAGGGAAGCTTTGAAAGTTTGAAGCTTCTTTTTGCTGTAAACCACCAGATGCCTCGGCATCTGGCTTTATATTAATGGAGGTGAATCCCCTTTTTTCGGGGAAACGATTGGACAGTACACACTCAATGGAGACATTCGACACGACGACGATCATCATTCGACTACTCGTCATTGCACTACTCATCGTCTTAACAGCTTTTTTTGTAGCTGCCGAATTTTCGGTCGTCAAAATGCGAATGTCTCGAATCGATCAGTTGATTACAGAAGGAAGCAAGACTGCGAAAGTGGCGAAGAGGCTACTCGAGAATTTGGATTATTATTTATCGGCCTGTCAACTTGGAATTACCGTGACAGCGCTTGGTCTCGGATGGTTAGGAGAATCAACGGTAGGTGCGATTCTCGGTATGTTGTTCGAAGAAATTGATATTCCGAACTCCGTCTCGACGATCATTTCGTTCGTTCTTGCATTCTCGATTGTAACGTTTCTTCATGTCGTACTTGGAGAGCTTGCTCCAAAGTCTTTGGCGATTCAAAAAACGGAAGCCATCACGATGCTACTCGCGCCACCACTTTATTGGTTCGGTAAAATCATGAAACCTTTCATCTGGACATTGAACGGTTCAGCACGAATCATCCTTCGGTTATTTGGTGTCGAGCCAGCGGGACACGAAGAAGTCCATTCTGAAGAAGAGATTAAAATCATCATGACACAGAGTTATAAGAGTGGAGAAATCAACCAGACTGAGCTTTCTTACATGCAGAACATCTTCTCGTTCGATGAGCGGATCGCGAAAGATATCATGTTACCGCGGACGGACTTAATCACGATCTCGAACGATGCATCGATGGAGGACATCATTCGTCTCGTTGAAGAGTATCAGTTCACACGTTACCCAGTAGCGGAAGAAGGAGATAAGGATAAAATCCTTGGATTCATCAATGCAAAACAATTATTTACGGATCATATGGCTAACAAAGGAAAAGCATTAAGCTATTACATCCACAACTTGCCGATTGTATCCGAGTATTCACCGCTTCAAGACGCTATGTTGAAAATGCAGGTGGAACGGACGCCAATGGCACTCGTCATTGATGAGTATGGTGGTACAGCCGGTGTGATTACGATGGAAGACATATTGGAAGAAATCGTTGGAGAAATCCGAGATGAATTCGATAAGGATGAGAAAGCAGATATCGAACAAATTCATGAGCGATTATACCGGATCTCAGGCCGTGTCTTGATTGATGACCTAAATGAACGCTTTAACCTAGGAATCGAAGAAGAAGACATCGATACGATTGGTGGCTGGGTCATGGCACAGGATACGGAAGTGTCGAGTGGCCAAGAATTCCGCTATCAGGAATACACGATCAAAGTCATGGAAGTCGATAATCATCAAGTCAAATCAATTTATCTTCAATTGCCTGATCGAGAAGAAACTGCAACAGAAGAGATCGGATAAGAAATAGAATGTGCAGGACGATGGACTTCGAGTTCATCGTCTTTTTTTGTCTACTAAAAAATGAATCAGCTAAGGTGATAGACACCTCTTGTGTTTATCTCCCTCACTGACGGGTATTACTGTCTATGTGGCAAAAAAGCATTTTTTAATTCAACAGGAAAAGGGGTTTTTTATTATGTCAAACGTCATTCTTACTTCACGTGCATCTGCAGTCGGTGGTCGCGACGGGAAAGTTGCTTCAGACGATAACGTCATTAATCTCGATTTAGTCATGCCAGGAACAAAAGGCAAAGAAGACATTCCGACATCAAACCCGGAACAGTTATTCGCAGCAGGATATGCCGCTTGTTTTGATGGTGCCTATAATTTAATGGCGCGCCAAGCAAAAAAACGAGTCGAGACGCGGACGAATTCAGAAGTCAGCCTCTTACAGGACGAAGCGGATAACGGTGTAAAAATTGCAGCGAAACTCGTCGTCGAGGTCGTTGGCGTATCGCAAGAAGAAGCCGAAGACTTACTAGAGAAGACACACAACTTCTGCCCGTACTCGAAAGCGACACGTGGCAACATTGATGTCGATCTTTCTGTTAAAGTCGTCGATTCATTATAAGTATAAGCGACGGATCATAAGGAGGGTTTTCCATGGCACCGAAAGAAACCGATCGTCCAAATGAAGAGTTTGAAGATGAACGGGATCGTCTGTCGGATAAAGAACGGAAACTGACAGAGGAGCAGCAAAAGGAAATCCTAAAAGGAAAAGACGAAATGCCAGATGATACGGTTTCTCCACGAGATCGCGGAGAAGATCCAATCTAAATCAAACAACTTGGGGGATGAATCACATGTCTAAAAAAGTAGCCGTTGTACTCGCCGATCATTTTGAAGATGTAGAATTCACAGGACCGGTTGATGCATTAAAAGAAGCAGGGCATGAAATCACTGTCATTGGTTCCAAAAAAGGTGCAGAACTCGTTGGGAAGCAGGAAGAGGCAAAAGTAAATGTTGATCTCTCGATTGATGAGACTTCAGCAGCAGACTACGATGCTCTCCTGATTCCAGGCGGATTTTCACCGGATCTATTACGGGAAGACGAGCGTTTCGTCTCATTCGTTGAAGAATTCGATATGTCGAAAAAACCGATTTTCTCGATCTGCCATGGACCACAATTGATGATTAATGCAAAAATCGTCAAAGGAAGAAAAATGACAGGTTATAAATCGATTCGAATCGATTTAGAAAATGCTGGTGTGGACTTTGCAGATGAAGAAGTCGTCGTCGACGATAATTTCGTCTCAAGTCGTCAACCAGATGACATTCCTGCGTTCAATCGGGAAATCGTAGCTAAACTCGGCTAATACCATGAAACGAAAAATCAGCACTGCGCTATCGCAGTGCTGATTTTTTATAGATTTTCTGGATAGTCACAGAGTTCTGTAATGACGCCGTGTGAATGCCGGGGATTCATATAAATCAGTCGTCGCCCGAACGGCGTCGTTCGATACGTATCTTCTAAAAATGTTAATCCTTGTTGTTTTGCTTCTTCAATCGCTTGATCTAAATCCTCTACACGATAAGCAATGTGATGGACACCTTTCCCGCGTTGTTTTAAAAAACGTGCGATCGGACTATCCGGACTTGTTGGCGTTAACAACTCGATGTGCGCATCATCGAACTCGATGACCGCAATATTGGAAGCGACACCAGGCGCAGGATTCGAGTACTCTTTTGTTAAAGTTCCTCCAAGTACGTTTGTATAAAATGAAATGGCTTCCTGCATGTCGCGAACAGCAATTCCAGTGTGGTCTAATTTCATATGATATCCTCCTTCTATTCGCTTCAGTTTCCCAAAAACACTTCAAAGTTGCAACGATGAGTTACCTTCCAAATGTTTCTATTACATAGAAGAGGAAAGATTTATTTAAAATGAAATATCACTGAAATATTATGGAAGAGGAATGAATGCTATAATCAAAAACGTTCTTATAAAAAAGAAAAACTATTACAGAATTTAAATTTAACTCAAATACTCTACGATAAATCATAAAACATACACTACAGAAAAAGAGGGAATACTACATGAAAAAAACGTTCGCGTCGCTCATCGTTTCCGCACTGGTTCTTTCATCAGCACCTCATTTTGCAGCAGCTGACGATTTAAGTGAACAGAAAGCCAAAAACGAACAACAGCAACAAGACAATGCTAAAAAGCAAAAAACTTAGAGTCTTCTGTTAATCAAGAAGGTCAAAAAATCTCTAAAACACAACAAGAAGTCAATCGACTAGACGAAGCTTTGAACGAAAAAATCTTTGCTGTCGAAGCAAAAGATCGTCAAATCAAAGCGACAGAACGTGAAATCGTTGAACTTGGAAAAGAAATCGAGAAATATAAAGCGAAACTAAAACGCCAAGAAAAACTACTTGGTGATCGTCTTCGTGTCATGCAAGAGAATGATGGAAACTCGATTAAATGGGAGGAAGTCATCTTTGGCGCTAAAAACGTTGGTGACCTCGTAAGCCGTGTCATGGCAGGGAAATCCATTTCAAAACAAGATGATAAAATGATCACGGATTACCAAAATACGCAAAAGCAATTAGCGGATGCGCAACAAGAAGTAAAAGAAAAGAAAGCGCAGTTGGTCGTTGAGAAACAAGAATTAAAACGTCAACAAGCGGACCTTGAATCACAATTAAAAGAGCGGAACAAACGCTTAAAAGAACTACGTAAGAAAAAAGAAAAGTTCGAAACACAATTGATGGATGCAAAAGAAGTCCAACAAATTTTGATTGCGCAAGAAAAAGCGATTGCAGCTGAAAAAGCAGCGCGTGAACGTGAAGCTCGAATCGAAAAAGAACGTCAAGCTCAGGCGGCACGTGAAGCGAAAGCAAGAGCAGAGGCTGAAGCAGCGCAAGCAGCAGCACAAAAAGCAGCAGAAGAGCAAGCCGCTAAAGAAGCAGCAGCTCAGCAAGCAGCACAAGAGAAAGCGGCACAATCGGCAAAACCTTCTGGTTCGACGAAACAATCGGCACCAAAACCATCTACACCAGCACCAGCTGCGCCTGCTCCAGCGCCGTCAGCTCCTGCGACACCTAAACCGTCACCATCATCAGGCGGACTCTTCATTCATCCAACTGCTGGTGCTGTGACACAAGGGTATGGTTCTGCAGGCGGAGAGAACGGTTATACGTTCCATAACGGGATTGACTTCGGTGGTCCAGTTGGCACGCCAATCGTGGCAGCTGCAACTGGTACAGTCATTACAGCATCAGGTGGCGGACCTTACGGAAATCACATCATGATCGCTCACCAATTGAACGGGAAGACATATACGACAGTCTATGCACATATGAGTTCATTGAACGCTAGTGCAGGTCAACGTGTCAGCCAAGGTCAACAAATCGGTACACGTGGTAGCACAGGAAACTCAACAGGTCCACACTTACACTTCGAAATTCACGTTGGTGGATACAGCTACAGTGCAACAGGTCCAGCTAACTCAGTCAATCCAATGTCGATGTTTTAATCGTAAAGAATCGTTGCATATGCAACGGTTCTTTTTTTTTTGTCATTTTCAAAAAACAAATCATATATTACAAAAAACCGTTTTCATTTGAAATGTAAATGAAATTTTTTTGAAACGATTACGGTGCTATAATCTATTTCAGATATGAGAGAAACTTGAATACTATAATAAAATATGAAAAAAACATAAGTGAGGAAAACGATATATGCTAAAAAAACTAATTTCTACCATTGTTTTAGGAGCATTACTTATAACAGGAACGCAACCGATCGCAGCAGCGACCATTAAAGAAAAAAAGGCTGAAAATGCCGCTGAACAACGTAAACTTGAAAAAGCGATCAAAAAACAAGAAGCTAAAATCTCAAAAGAGCAACGTCAAATCAATCAAATTGACGCAGCAATCAACGAAAAGATTTTCCAAGTCTCTGAAAAAAATAAACAAATCGAACAGTTGAACGTTCGAATCGATGAGTTAAAGGCAGACATCGTCCGTTACGAAGAAATGTTACAGAAACAGGAAGAACTACTCGGTGATCGTTTGCGTGTTTTCCAAGAGAACGATGGAAACTCGATTAAATGGGAAGAAGTCATTTTTGGATCGAAGGATTTAGGTGATTTATTCAGCCGTGTCATGGCGGGGAAAAAAATCGCTGAGCAAGACGATAAAATGATTTCGGATTACATCGCAACGCAACAAAAATTAGCAGAAGCAAAACAAGCGCTCGTTGAGAAAAAAGCGGAGCAAATGCAAGAAAAGAAAGTATTGCTTGAACAAAAGAAAGCGTTAAAGCTTCAAATGAAAGAACGTAGTGCCACGCTGAAGAAATTACGAAAAGGGAAGACGAAGTTCACGACAGAACTGTTAGACGCAAAAGAACTTCAAGCGACTCTCGAAGCGCAAGAACGTGCAATTGCGGCAGCGAAGGCAGCCGCTAAAGCAGCGGCTGAAAAAGCAGCAGCGGAGAAAGCGGCAGCCGAAAAAGCCGCTAAAGCGAATGCTCAAACAGCAAAACAAGTAGGTAAGAGTTCGGAGTCAACTGATTCTGTTGCCCCGCCCGTTGTTTCGAGTGGAGGGAAATTCGTTCGACCATCTTCTGGTGGAGTGTCGCAAGGATTCGGACCAGCAAGCGGCGCGAACGGTTATACGTTCCACAACGGTGTTGATTTCAGTGGTTCGGTCGGGTCTCCAATCGTCGCTGCAGCAGCTGGAACGGTCATTACAGCATCAGGTGGTGGACCTTACGGCAATCATGTCATGATTTCTCACTTCCTCGATGGACAAGTGTACACGACTGTCTACGCACATATGAGTTCATTATCGGTTCGTGCAGGACAAACGGTCTCTCAAGGTCAACAAGTCGGGACACTTGGTAGTACAGGGAATTCAACAGGACCACACTTACATTTCGAACTACATGTCGGAGGCTATCAATACAGTGCTTCTTCTCCTCTGAATGCAGTCAATCCATTGGCATATCTGTAATCAAAACGGGCTTCGGCTCGTTTTTTTTTCTTCTCTATGCTACAGTTAAGGCGAAACGAATACTTGAGCAACTAGGGGAGCTGGAGGAATCCGGCTGAGAGGAAAACCAATCTGTTTTCGACCCTATTACCTGAACTGGATAATACCAGCGTAGGAAAGTTGAGCCGAACGGATACCGGAATGCGTGTATAACGCTTTCGTATAGCGTCGACTGCTTTTTTACAGCGGTCGACGCTTTTTTTGTCGGTCACGACTCCCTTACATTGCTCGATGGGAAGGTGAAAAGAACATGAAACACGTACTGACGATTGCAGGATCCGACTCCGGTGGTGGAGCTGGGATTCAAGCAGATTTAAAAACATTTTCAGCTTTAGGCGTTTATGGAATGAGCGTCCTGACAGCCGTCACGGCGCAAAATACGTTGGGTGTTCAAGCGGTGGAAGAGTTATCCCCAGAAATCGTAGATGCCCAGTTAACGTCGATTTTTTCAGACATTCGTGTCGATGCGATCAAAATCGGAATGGTCTCGAATGCGCAGACGATTCGTGTCATTGCTACACATCTCCGCAAACAGACAGTTCCGATCATATTAGATCCCGTCATGGTCGCTAAAGGTGGTCATGCCCTATTGCGGACGGAAGCTGAACAAGCATTGATTTCAGAACTTCTGCCGCTTGCGACACTCGTTACACCGAATTTACCGGAAGCGGAGCGGTTAACAGGACGATCAGTGACCAATCTAGAGGAAATGCGACTGGCGATGCATCAATTGGCTACACAGACAGGGGCAGTATTACTAAAAGGTGGACATCTCTCAGGAGCTGCAACGGATTTGTTGTTTGATGGGGAAGTGGAACATCGTTTCACATCGGAACGGTTAGACAATCAACATACTCATGGAACTGGTTGTACCTTATCTGCAGCGATTGCAGCACGGATGGCGCTTGGAGAAGATTTAACAGATAGCGTAAGACAGGCAAAGAGCTATGTCACGGAGGCAATTCGTCATGGATTTGCTCTCGGACAAGGTATTGGACCGACACATCATTTTCACTCACTTTGGAGGGATACACATGTTTACGACTATTCTTGAACACAAACCACTCATTCACCATCTGACGAACACAGTTACGATCAACGACTGCGCGAACGTCACACTCGCTGTTGGAGCATCACCCGTCATGGCGGAAGACATTCGTGAAGTAGAAGAGATGGTTAGACTCGCGCAAGCTCTTGTCTTAAACATTGGTACGATCGATGCAGACATGCAAGCAGCTCAACGACTCGCAGCACGTGAAGCGGGACGTTTGAATGTCCCGATCGTTCTTGATCCAGTTGGAGCAGGGGCAACGACATTACGTACTGCCTTTTCTAAAGAACTCATTGATCTCGGGTGTACGGTCATTAAAGGAAATGCTTCTGAAATCAAGACGTTACTTGGGGAAGATGGGCGAACTAAGGGAGTCGATGCTGCGGGAGATGCAATGATGGATCGAGAAAGCATTCGTGCATTTGCTCGCAAACACCAATCTGTCCTCGTCGTGACAGGTCCGAACGACTACATCACGGATGGAACGCGTGAAATGGAATTACATGTAGGAACACCACGTTTGGGAGACATCACGGGTACGGGCTGCATGACGGCCTCCTTGATTGCGAGCTTCCTCGGTGCAGGATATACGACATTTGAGGCGGCTGTCCACGGGACATTCGTCATGGGAAAAGCAGGAGAACAAGCAGCCTCCGCGCAAGGTCTTGGTGATTTTAAACGAGAGTTGTTCAATGCCATCAGCCTCATGACGGTGCAAGATCTGGTGGAGGTGACAGAACGTGTCAATTGATTACTCCATCTATGCAGTGACGGATCGTCGGTACCATCCTGGAGTCGCGATCGAGACGGTCGTTGAGGAAGCCATTTTAGGTGGTGCAACGATCGTGCAATTACGGGAAAAAACAGCGCAAGGAAAGGAATTCTTCGATCAGGCAGTTCGGTTGAAAGCACTCACGGATCGACACGACATTCCTTTGATCATCAATGATCGGATTGATATCGCGTTACTCGTCGGAGCAGGTTTGCATATCGGACAAGAAGACATTCCTTTAACCGCAGCACGTCGCCTTTTACCAGATGCCGTGATTGGTGTGTCGGTAGCAACCGTTGCACAAGCGATTGAAGCAGAACGAGACGGAGCATCTTATTTAGGCGTGGGGTCTCTATTTGCGACGTCATCCAAAGCGGACGCTGATTCCATGTCGCATACGATGCTTCAGGCGATTCGGGAAGCTGTACGATTACCTCTAATCGGTATTGGTGGAATCACAGCAACGAATGTCTCCTCTCTGCCCATCCCGTTGGAAGGGTATGCCGTCATCTCAGAAATTTTCGCTAAAGAAGATCGGCAACTCGCTGCGCAGCAAATGACAGATGCTGTGCGTGAATGGCATCAATCACTTCAGAACAGGGTATAATCCGTTCAGAGGTGATTGTATTGAAATGGCAGACGATCCGTTTTCGCGGCTATTGGATTCGATATCGGTTAGAACCACAAATCATTCGAGTCGATAATCAGGGGATCTACCATCTAGGAAAAGTCTTATTTCCACATCCTAATCGTATATCTTATGAGATGGCCCTTTTATTGAAAGAAAAGTATGAAAGACGCTACAAACGTCCGTTGTATATTAAAACGAGCTCGATTGCGACGGAAATTTGGGGACATACTCATTTAGATATTTATTACCGGGCACTTCTTCGTCTACCGATTCCGACTCGGCTTCGTCAACGTTATACGAACCGATTAGAAAGCACGAAAATCATTGACATCGGCGTACGCGCTGTCGATCAAAATCGAATTGTCTGGGATATCGGAGATTACGTAGGAGGATGGTTCGTGTTTTGGCTCATTCGCAGACGAATGCGCTGAACTTGCAATGTCCCGTTTCTCATGGTGCAATATAAGTAGAAACGAGGTGACGGACATGGACATTCCCCGTTGTGAAACGATTGCGATTGATGAACAACGTGCGTCTGAAATCGGACATATCGTTGATACGATTCCGACGCTTGAAATCGGAAAGCTATTTAAGATTCTTTCGGATGCGACACGACTGCGAATCGTTTATGCGCTGACGATCGAAGAAGAACTATGCGTTTGTGATGTCTCGGCCTCTGTCGACTGTTCGATCGCGACAGCGTCGCATCATCTTCGATCTTTGTTGAAACAAGGACTCGTCAAGTTTCGAAAAGACGGTAAAGTCGTCTATTATTCCCTGGATGACCATCATGTGTCATCGCTTGTACATATGGCGATGGAACATGTACAAGAGGGAAAAGCAATGCCTGAATGAGTCTTTAGAATAAACGAAAAGCGCAGCTTTAGCTGCGCTTTTCGTTTATTCTAAAGACGATTGTTCTGATCCTTTTGGAGCGAAGTGGTGGAAGAAAAAGACCGTGGCACTAATCAATAAAAAGGACAGGATGGAGAGAGCGAGACACATCCATTTATATGTAGCGATTAAAGTATCTGATTGTTGTAATTTGCCTTGAAGCGTTTTATACAAATCATCTTTCACACGGGATAAGTCTTCGAGAATCGTTTGAGTCGTCTGAGTCGATTGTCTAGCAAGACGTTTTGCGGCTGTTGGACTTTGACGTTCATAGACGACAAACACGCGTTCAATTTCAGACTCCCAGACATTGTTGCGGCGAAGGAGATCCTTAATCGTCCCTGGAGTAGTCGACGATTGGTTCAGACTATTGCGCAAATCATGGATTTTAGACGTTGAAAAGTAATATTGTTCGATATAACGATTATCTTCATACAATAAGAGACCACGAACCGCATTGGCACGATCTCGATTGTGTTCGACCAACTGATCTACCTGATTGATTAACGGTATATCATGATCCTTCATTTGCTCGGTCATCGTTGCAATCGTCCGATAACCGGATAAAGCATAGATGATCGGGATAGAGGCGAATAAGCTGATCAAGAAAATCAGCAGAATACGCTGACGCCAAAGAGAGTGCATGCAATCATTCCTTTAAATAAAAGACATGTCATAAGCTTAACTACTATCGTAAAAAAAGTGAAGCCTGTCTATTTTTTGAATAGGGATAATGACTGAAAAACTGAATAATACTAATAAAAAAGCAGGAAAGATGATGCAATACGAGAAGCTGTTTTAAAAAGATGAAAAAAGCACAGCTAAGCTGCGCTTGGTGTTAAAACGAATACGAATGTTCTTTGTAATTGCCAAAAACAGTATGGATTTCCGAAAATGTAACGAATGCATTCGGCTCGACAGAAGAGACGATTTCTTGCAAACGGACGATTTCGTTATTTTGAACGACGACATAGACCATTTTTTTCGTTCGGTTGGAGTATCCTCCACGTGCATCGAGAATCGTGACACCACGACCGAGTTCTTTTGTAATGACTTCATTGATTTCATCTGCTTTCTCACAAATGATGATACATTGCTTAGAAGCAGAATAGAAACTGTAAACCGTCTGAAGGGCTTTCGCACGAACAAAGCTCATGATGAGAGCATACATAACGTGTTTAAGATCGAATACCCACCATACAAGGATGTAAATGACAAGATCTTGCATCAGAAATATACGAGGAAGTGGCCAGTTATGAAAACGAGCAAAGAAAAACTTTCCAAGAATATCAAGTCCTCCAGTTGAAGCACCACCGAAGAAGATCAATGCCATTGCAAGACCAGAGACTAGACCAGCAAAGATGGAAGCGACGAGCGGATCGTTTAGAGATTCCGGAACGATTTGAGTCGGGATCCAGTCAATTAAAAAGGAAGAAGCAATGACAATAATTCCAGATAAGAACATGAATCGTTTGCGTAGGAAACGGAAACCTAAAAGGAAGAGGGGAATGTTTAAGAGCAATTGCGTTAATCCGATTGGCGTGTGGAAGAGCTCTTGAATAATGAGCGTGATCCCCATGATACCGCCTGATCCGATATCATTTGGAGATAGTAGTAGGCTGATGTAAAGGGAATACAGCAACGTACCAATGATTAAGAAACTGATTTTTTCAACTCTCTTTTTCTGTGGGTGTGTTGTAGTCATGGCAATATGATGAGTGACCTCATGCTCCTCCTTCTGTGAGTATCTGCATGCAAGAGTACGCTCATATGCATAAAATTTCAACCCTTCTTATGAAAAAAGATGAAAAAGGGTATGTTTTTTTAGGAAGGTGATGAAAATGAAGAAAATGTTATGGATTCTTGGTTGTATCTGCTTAGGAATACTAGTTGGGATTCGTCTTTTCGAACAACCCAATGAAAAAAATCAATCATCCATTTGGCATGATGGTGATCTTGTAGCGAGACAAGTGGGTGCCTCGATGATGAATACGGTAGCGGTTCGTCAATTAGCCGAACAACTTCCGTTCTCATCAGAATTAAAACAGGTAGATGTCGAAGGAGAATCGTTACGTCTTGCCTATGAAGTGACAGGAAAAGAGCGACAAGCTTGGATTGGTACCGATACCGGGACACTACAGGTGAATCAGGATTTTTTAAAGGCTCGGTTATCTAAAATTCTGATGCATCATACGCTTGTTTTATTTTCAACGATTCCTGATTTGACCGATCTCGAAATTCACTACACGGATCCGTATTCAGATGCAGATTTTACGATGGACCGGAAAACATTCGACGCCTACACTCCGACCGATATCGAACGAGCTACTTCCTCTTCTAGACGCTTTAATCGTGTCGTCATTGATGGTTATGTGCTCGATGCCTCAAGACGAAACACCTTCTTTGAACGCTTCGCATCACGACTACAGATCCAAACTAATTAGTTGTATAAAGCAAGAAAAGGCATTTTTCACAATCTCGACACAATGATATCGTTTACATCTCGTTCTTTTATAAAAACGATAAAACAGGTCTATTCAATACTTGAACATCTTTTAAGATGGAAGTATGATAATAAATGAACAAACATTGTGAAGTGTTGAACAAAAGAAAGAGAGGTTTCTACGATGAACGAGGTAGAAGCATTAGAAGGATTACGGAATAAAGCAATCAAGTCGACGCGCATGCTACAAATGCGTCCTCTCGAGTACTTAGTTCGTGCCATGTTAGCGGGAATTTTCATTGGATTTGCAATCATTTTTACTTTAAAAGCAATTAACGGTCTATATATGGCGGAGTCACCTGTTGCGACGCTTGTCGGTGGACTGACCTTCGGAGTGGCACTCGTCCTAATCGTTTATGGTGGGGCAGAGCTGTTCACAGGGAATACGATGTATTTCACGACGGCGACGATGCGCGGCTATACGACGAAGATGGATACGATGAAGGTCTGGTTGATCTGTCTAATCGGAAATGGACTTGGCGGATTGGCGTTTGCGCTACTCTTTTCTCAAACAGGAATCATCCAAGAGCTTGGTATGAACAACTGGTTATTTTCTGTCTCAGAAACGAAGATCCACCATACGACGTGGGAAATCTTCACACGTGCTATCTTCTGTAACTGGATGGTCTGTTTAGCGATTTTCATTCCAAAGAACATGAAGAATGAGTTGGCGCAGATCATGATGATGATGGTACTCGTCGCAGTATTCTTTGCTTCTGGATTTGATCACGTCATCGCCAATATGGCACTGTTCTCCATTGCGTTAGTCGTACCACATCCGGATACGATCACATTTGCTGGAGCGATGCATAACCTGTTGCCAGCTTTAGCCGGTAACATCATTGGTGGAGCAGTCTTCATGGGAATGATCTATACGTGGCTGAATAAAGAAAAATTAGAAGTAGATGAATCACGTCAATCCACGACACCTGTTCATATTGCTTCGAAACAAAATGCATAATCAAAAAGCAGCTGTCGCGACAGCTGCTTTTTTCATTCATTCCATATGTTGAAAGCGATCGACGTCTGCAGCCAGTTCTTCGTAAATCGTCTCGACGATTTGTGCATCATCGAAGAGCCCGAGGACGTTATCGTCCGGTAAGGCGTCAACAGGAGACGTAAAGTACAGAACGGCCGTCAATAACAATTGTTCCTGCTCCGCATGCATTTCGAATTTTTTCTGATAGAGAGCACGAAGCATTTCAAGCAGTTGTTTTAATTGAAAATAAAGGACGAGTTCTGCCTCGCGTTCGATGTCCGAGCTTTCTGTAGACGCGATATCTTGCGTCAAGTGCGCAAGTCCGATTTCTGCTCGAACTAACAATTCTTGCTGTGCTTTTTCATCACCAACGAGGTTGAGTGCCTGTCGGTGAAAATACGTATAAGCCGATTTAAAATCGCCGGGTGTGAATTCCATGGTGATGCCTCCTTCTCTTCTCTTTCTAGTTTCGCCTTATTTCTTGCAAAATTGCAACTATTTCGTGAAAATAAAGATACAAGAAAGGGGATTACATAATGCCGACACAAGCAGAATTACAACAATACGCGTCTTTAGCCGTGCGTACGGGAATTAATCTACAACCAGGACAACAACTCGAGGTGCGTGCAGGAATCGAAAATTTGCCGCTCGTTCGTGAAATCACGCGTGTCGCCTATGAAGTAGGAGCTACGCAAGTATATGTACAATGGTCAGATGATGAGATGACGAAAATCCGTTATTTCGATGCACCGGAAGAGTCGTTTGATACGTTCCCAGATTGGTTAAAAGCACGTTACGACCAACTGGCAGAAGAAAAAACTGCGTTCTTATCGGTCGTTAGTGAAGATCCGGATTTATTGAATGGCGTTGACTCGAGCCGAATCGCACGTGCGAATAAAGCAGCCGGTGTCGCTCTTGCTAATTGGCGGAAGTTCGTCATGAGTGACAATGTCAGTTGGTGTGTCGTAGCAGCACCTTCTGAAAGCTGGGCGAAGAAAGTATTCCCTGATTCAGAGAATGCTGTTGAAGAGCTCTGGTCAGCTATTTTAAAAGCAACACGTGCCGATCAAGCAGATCCAGTCGCTGCATGGGCGGATCATGATCATAATCTGCGTTCAAAAGCAAAATTCCTGACAGAGAAGAAATACAAAACATTGCACTACACAGCTCCAGGAACAGAATTATCAATCGAATTACCAGAACGTCATGTTTGGCTAGGTGGCGGTGGTCCGAATGCAGATGGTGTTGATTTCATCGCGAATCTGCCGACAGAAGAAGTGTTCACGTTACCGAAAAAGACAGGTGTCAACGGACACGTCTCGAGCACAAAACCGCTTAGCTATAGTGGGAACTTGATTGATGAGTTCACACTCTGGTTCGAGAACGGAAAAATCGTTAAAGCGGAAGCAAAACAGGGTCAAGAAGCATTAGATGACTTGATTTCACTTGATGAAGGTGCACGTTATCTCGGAGAAGTTGCGCTCGTGCCGCACCGTTCGCCGATTTCTGACTCGGGTATCCTATTCTATAATACATTGTTTGATGAAAATGCTTCGTGCCACTTAGCGATTGGTCGTGCGTACTCGACGTGTCTCGAAAATGGTCCAAGCCTTTCAGCAGAAGAATTAGAAGCACAAGGCGCGAACGACTCGATGACGCATGTCGACTTCATGATTGGATCAGCGGATCTATCGATTGAAGGAGAACTTGCAGACGGAACGCGTGAATCAGTCATGCGTGACGGAAACTGGTCAATCTAAACGAACAAAAAGGTGAGTCCGAATACGGAGCTCACCTTTTTCGTAAAATGATTGATTATGCTTCTTCACCGATGATTTTCACTTCTGTCTCAAGTAAGATACCGAATTTTTCTTGAACGGTTTCTTGGACATGACGAATGAGCGCGATATAGTCGGATGCTGACGCATTCTCGACGTTGACGATGAAGCCAGCGTGTTTCTTCGACACTTCAGCGCCACCGATGCGTGTTCCCTGTAAGTTACTATCTTGAATCAGCTTACCTGCAAAATAGCCTTCTGGACGTTTAAAGACGCTACCACAAGAAGGGTACTCGAGTGGTTGTTTCGTTTCTCGCTTATGCGTCAAATCATCCATGACTTCCTTGATCAATGCTGGGTCACCCTCTGTTAACGCAAATCGACCTTCGAGGATGATGTATTCTTTCTTCGAGAAGCAACTTGTCCGGTATCCCAGTTCGAGTTCATCATGCGAAATGTTCAACAGTTCTCCTTGTCGTGTCAATACAGTAGCGCTATGGAGGCAATCCTTGACTTCACCACCGTATGCTCCCGCATTCATGATCAATGCGCCACCAATCGTTCCTGGAATCCCACAAGCGAATTCAAGACCGCTGAGCTGATGCGCGTAAGCTACACGAGAAGCTTCGATGATTGCTGCGCCACTTTGAGCGACGAGTTCATGTCCTTCGACCGAGATGTCGGTTAACTTCTCAAAGGAGAGGACAATGCCACGGATGCCACCATCACGAACGACAAGATTCGATCCGTTTCCAAGCAACGTCAAGGGAATATCTTGTTCGTAAGCATATCGGACGACAAAAGCCGTTTCTTCATAAGAGGTTGGAATGATGAATAAATCCGCGATTCCTCCCATTTTTGTATACGTATGATATTTTAAAGGTTCATTGATTAGTACGGACTCTTTTGAAATGCCTTCATACAGTCCCGTCATTACTTGTTCAGTCATTATGGTCTCAGTCCTTTTCGTGAATTCCTACTCAGCGCTCATGCGCTCAAAATATATTTTAACATTAATCGTGCGGTCGTTGTTCAACATACTGTTCCCAAAATACCGACTTATGCCGGGAATTGCAAGCACTAGGGAGTGAATGTCATCGATTAGTAATGAAAAATGTCACAAGGAAAGCAGAGTCAGGAAGAGGAATGAAGCGAAAAGAACTCGGGAAAAGAGAAGTATAGAAGGAGGCGATGACGATGGAAAGTGAACGTTTATGGATGCGACCGTTCGAAGAAGAGGATTTCAGTTTTTATAAGTCGCTTGTCCAAAATGAGCAAGTCATGCGTTATATCAATGGAGGTACTGCCCTGAGTGAAGATGAAGCACGAGAGTGGTTCGAACGGCAATTGGAGCGATACTCGGATGAACGACAAACTGGTTTTTTACTGTTGTTCAAAAAAGAAACGAATGAACCGATTGGTTTCGCCGGATTATTGATGCAGGAAGTGGATGGAATTGAAGAATTAGAAGTCGGTTATTGGCTTGAACCGAAGCACTGGAAAGTCGGTTATGGTCGTGAAGCAGCGAAACAACTAATGATGGAGGCGTTCAACCGAGGGAATGATCGAATCATCTCGATCATTCATCCCGATAATCGTGCTTCGCAAAATGTCGCTCGTGCCAACGGGCTGAACTGGGAAAAAGATACGATTTTTAGAGGTATTCCCGTCACGATCTACGCAGGACAATTATCACGACTTTGTCGTAACTAAAGAGGAGAGCTTTTTATGTACGAATTTGAATTCGAGTCTTTTCATCACATGACACCTGATACCTTATATGCACTTTTAAAATTACGCACGGATATCTTCGTCGTCGAGCAGGAGTGCGCGTATCCGGAGCTAGATGATCAAGATCAACAAGCGACGCACTTGGTCGTACGGAGTGAGAGCGGTCAAATCGTCGGATGTCTTCGGATATACGATCATCCGACAAAAGGAATAGCGATTGGACGGGTAGCCGTTCATCGTGCACACCGGTCGGTTGGGTTAGCGAGACAAATGATGGAGAAAGCGATGGTTCATTTGCAGAAAGAAGCTGCGATCTACTTACAGGCACAAGCACACCTAGAAGGGTTTTACGGATCGTTTGGTTTCGAAACCGTATCCGAACCTTATTTAGAAGATGATATTCCACATGTGGACATGCAGTTTCACGTAAAGGATTCGAAAAAAGACTTCACGTCAACGATGGATGAACCGATGAATAAGTAGAATGAACTTTTTTCGGAGGTGGATCAGTCATGAAGAAAGTGCTGGTCATTTTCGCTCTTAGTCTAATTGGCATCCTATCTTTAGGAGTCGGTATTTCGTATGCTCAATTGCAGGGAAACTATCGTGACTCTGAAAAAGAGTTGATGACGATTTTAGAGCGGCAACATGATTTATCAGCTTCCTCCTTTCTTGAAGTGCGCGCATCATTCTCTTTACGACATCGACAAATCATACACGTTCGACTTCGGGGCGAACCTGCCATCACATACGAGTTCATTCAACCAAAGGATGAACTCGAATACCTGGGGTCTGTCGGAACAAGTGTTGAAAAGACAGGAAAACAAGATGCTGTCTTTCGAAACGCTCATTTAAAAGTTGGTAAAAAATAAAAAGTGGAGGATCTTCCTGAAACGACGGAAGATTCTCCATTTTTTGCTTTCAAGACGATAGGATATTGCGTACACTACGAAGAGATACTGGAATGAGGAGGTCGAGGGAATCATGTGGAAACCCTTTATAAAAAATCAATCAATTGCACCGGCGTTACAAGCCTTCCGGGAACTTGACATCGAAATGTTTCGGACACATGTTGCCCAGCTGAACGATGCGGAACAACAGGCCTTACAATTCATTAAGCGTGCGCTAGAGCAGGATTCACCTGCTCATTTAAAAATAGCGCTTGAAATGAAACAACCACTCGTCGAAGTCGATCGTCTGTTTCAAACGCTCGTCACTTGTCAAAATCGTCAGCAGTTACTCGAAATGCTGCTAGCATACGGTCTAGACGTCAATCAAGTCTATACACTTGAAGGGCATCGATCGATCGTCCGCCAACCCCTTCACTTTCCGGTAGGTCTATATGCGGCGCGCCATTCAGAGTTATGGGCACTTGTTGCTGAAAAACTGGACTTTACTTATACGATGCATCTTCAACGCAGTGATCAATTCATGGAGACGCATGAATTGAATCTGCTGGATCTTGTCTTATTGCTCGATATCGAAGAAGAGTTGACGGTTCGAGTGCTTGATCAGCTGTGCGAATGCAAGGCGACCGTTGGACTTGCAGAACGACTACAACGTCCCGCTTCACCATTGTTGCTAAAGACGATTGAGGCGGATGCCTATTTGCCGACGTTTGTTTATGCTAAACATTATTTCCCGTTTTATGCGTTGATCGGACGACAAACCGTACTGTTCCAATCTTTGTTGAACCGTGTGATGCAAGCATCTATTGCTTCTGAAATTATTGAAGATGCCTTGCTTGCTTTTCATAACCATCAACCTGGACTTGCCTTGACATGGGGGGACGCCTACATCGAACAATTATACGAGATGGGGCTAGTGCTTCGTAAAACGGGTCATGTTGATTTTCAAGAAATGGATGAGGAGTATGTGTTGCCTGAATACAGGGGGATCGTCAATCGGCTAAATGATTAACGGAGGTTGATTCGTACTGAACGTATGCCAATGAGAGGTTAACTGGATATCGCAAAACATCGAGGGGTGATACAGGCGTAGTACATCTTGTTGTGTTGAGAGAAAAAAGACTTCAAACGTTTGGATGTTTGCACGTCGTAATTTTTCTTGAAATGTATGAAGGATGCGGCTACCGTATCCTTGACGTCTCAGCTCAGGTAGGCACGTGATTTCAAGAAGACGGATATTCTGTCCCTGCTTTTGAAATAATAGTGTACCGATGACCAGTTGCTTATCATAGACGAGGTAAGGAAGCGCTTTTCGTTGAATCAACTTGTCTAAATCAGATACCTGATAAGGAAAAAAGTGATGTGTTCCTTTAAGGGCATCGTTACGAAGTGCAAGGTAAGTATCTTGATTCTGTGCATGAACAGCTTTCAAACGCAGCGTAGCAGGCTGTCCCTCTGAGAGGCCGATTAAACGAAACTGTTCGGCATATAAACTATAACCAAGCTCTTTCCAAATCGAAGTTAAAGAAAGATCATGCGGCGGAGAGACTTGTACATGAATATGCCGGCATCCTTGTCGAACGGCATGTAAGTGTAGCAAAATAGCCAGACTACGAAAGGCTTTGATATCATGAAAGGCGCCGTTCATAAAGTGAACGACGTCATGCACGACATAATATCCAAGCGTCGCTTTCACCTGACCGGATTCGAGATAGACCCATTGACAATCTTCAAGCGGCTGAAAAAATGAAAAATCATATGCCTTTTGATGGTCCTGTAGAAGTTGATGGACGTGTCGCCTTTGAACATGAGACAATTGATTGTAATACACAATAGGCAAATTAAGTTCCTCCTTTAGCAAAATGAAGTTAAAAATATCTTGCTTTTATATTACAGGAAATAAAAGGTATTTATATCTTCTGTTTCAAACAAAAAGTAGATGGATTCCTGAAGATAAGAAAGAATCGAGGCAAAATTATCATGAAGTATCTCTGGATCGTCATCGGTTTATCGGGCTTTTTACTCAGCGCGGATACATTGGTAGCCGAAGCACGTGATTACGATGAACCGGGTGTAAGCAGTTCGACGACATATGGCAATTATGGTGCGGAGGATCATATTATCGTTGATCGGAAGGAACCGATTTATGAAGGATTCGATTCACCGAACGACATGGCATTCCTATTCGCTTGTATTGCATTACTCGCAACAGTCGGACTTGGCATCGTCAATGCCTCCGATTGAAATGAATCTGACTAATAAAAGGCAAGTGACGAATCCATCGTCACTTGCCTTTTATTGTCTACTACGTGTGAACAAGAAGAATCTACTCTTAGAAATGAATTCGTTTTTTTCGACCAACGCGTGCCATTCGTTCGTGTTCTTGTTCGAGTCCGGCTCGTTCGAGGAGATCGAGATAATAACGAAATGGAGTCGAGCGATGCGAAAAATATGGGATATATTCTGTGAAAAGCATCGTCTCCGCTCGATCTAACGCGCGTAGGGAAATGAGAGCATGTAGCTCTGCGAAACGAATTTCTTGATAGGTGGATAAAGCGTCTGCATCAATCCGAACATGCGACTGTAGTTTTTTGCATGCGCGTTCAAGCAATGGATATATGCTTCTTGATGTTCGGGTTTCTCGCAATGGGCAAGTACGGCAAGCAAAAGGTCACTGCGCTCGGTATCGACGTCCATCGGAACCTTCAACGCTGTATAGAGGGCGCGTTCCATCCACTCGACACCATGACTATCATTTTTATAATAGCCGACTAATTCTTGAAAAAAATCGACTTGCGAGACTTTCAATAATCGAAACGGATCATTACTTAAAAATAAAGGTTCTTCCCCGGCAGCCGACGAAAGAAGAAAGAAAAATTCCTCAAAGGCAATCCGGGTTCCGTTTTTACGATGAGCGTAATGGCGTAAATGCTTCAACAGGCGTTTGGCGGTGATATACCAATTCTTTTGTTCGCGAAGCGGTACGATCGGATTCGGCTCAAGGTACTGGAGATCGTATGCTAATTGAATAAACCGTTCCGTCTGAGCAATCGTCTGTTCGACGGTCGGTTGTTCCTGTTCTTTTTGCAAATCCTTATACTTCATGAACTGTGTCAACATGGCGTCAAACTCTTTCTCTTCGATGACTTGTCTCGGGAGTTGACGATAGATTTCGACGATGATATCGCGAAGGGTCGTATCGCCATATTGTTCTAGTAAGAGTCGCAGTTTCCGTATTCTCATGATCGCCCTCCTTCGCAAGAAAAGCACAGTACAACACTATTCAATTCCCGCTTTTTTCATAAACCGAACCTCTTCATTTGCGCTTTTTAGTCAGAGACGACTATCTTAAATAAGAAGACTCATTACAGAAGGGGACGATTACACATGAATGAAACCATTCAACATTTACTCAACCACCGGTCAATCCGGAAATTCAAACAACATCAATTAGACGAAGAGACGATTGAAACACTCATAAAAGCCGCACAGGCTGCCTCGACATCCTCTTATCAGCAAGCTTATGCAATCATCGGTGTCGAAGATGAAGGATTGAAACGACAATTAGTCGACGTTGCAAGTGGTCAACAATATGTGGCAGAAAACAGTTACTTCTTCGTCTTTTGTATGGATTACCACAAACATACGTTAGCGGCAGAACTAGCAGGAGGCGACGTGAGCCGGACGATCGAGACGACGGAAGCGCTTGTCGTAGGGGCTGTCGATGCGGGACTTGCCGCTCAAAATTTAGTCGTAGCTGCCGAGTCGCTCGGCTACGGAACGGTCTACATCGGTTCACTACGAAATGATGCTCGTCGTGTCAGCGAACTCTTACAACTTCCAGATCACGTCGTACCATTATTTGGAGTCGCGGTCGGTCTTCCAGATCAACAACCGGGTAAAAAACCCCGCCTTCCGATGGATGCGGTCTTCCACCGGAATACGTATACTGATGACGATACGATGCGTGAGTTACTGACAGGATACGAAGAGTCAACGTCATCGTATTACGGAGAACGGACCGGTGGTCAACGGACAGAAGGGTGGGTCAAACAGATGGCTGCCTCGATGCACGAACCGAAACGGACGTATCTCCGCGAGTTCTTGAAAGAGAAACAGATCGCAAAAGATTGATACGGAGGTATATGAATGCCAGAACATCAACCACACCGCTCTCGCTTGGAGCGACGACGTATGCAGTTAGAAGAGCAAGCTAGACAAGAAGAAGCTTTTTCGAAAGCGTACGCGCCGGACGAATCATTTTCTCAACAATCCTTTGAGAAGCAGCAAGAACCGGCTACGTATCATCGGTATGTCGAAGAGCAACCGCGAGATCGAAAAAGTACATCGCGTCGTTCCGGGAGCGGCATGCTTAAACAGGTCGCACAGATGATCGGGAGTGCCGGATCACGGTTGTTTGCTAATCGGGAACGCTCGAGACGCTCGAGGAAGGCGGGGCGATCAGAGCAATCGGTACAGCAGACTCCTGATGTCTCTTCACGCGAAGCTCATCCTAAAAAAATCAAGAAAAAACGTCGTTTTAAACGAAAGCTTCTTGGACTATTTTTATTGTTGCTCATCGCATTCGTTCTTTTTGCTTCACAACCATTCACGTTCTTGTTGATTGGTAGTGATGCACGACCTGGAGAATCGTTGCGTGGATCACGTTCAGACTCCCTGTCGGTCATGCAATTCATTCCACTTTCTCGAACGATTCAGTTGACGTCGATTCCTCGAGACACGTATACACCGATTTCCTGTGAGAATGGAAAGAAGGATAAAATCACACATGCCTTTGCCTTCGGTGGAGAAGAATGTACGCAAGATGCTGTTTCGGGTCTACTTGATGAAGAAATCGATGGAAAGATCGTCATCTCCTTCGATAGTTTCATCGGATTAGTGGATCAAATCGGCGGAATCGACCTTGTCTCGACAGGAACGTTCTCCGAGCAGGATGCGAGTGGGAAAGCAAATCAGTATTCATTCCAAAAGGGGAAGGAATATCATATGGATGGTGCGATGGCACTTGCCTATTCGAGACATCGAAAAACGGATAATGACGGAGCGCGCGCGAATCGTCAGTCGGAAGTCATCCAAGCCGTCGCGACACACTTGATGAAGCCGACTGGATGGTCGAAAATTCCAGCAGCGCACACGTATATGAAAGAAGAGATGAACCTTGATTTAAGTGTCCGCGAGATGGCAACGGCAGGGTTATCGATTGCCTTGATGTCAGAACGAAAACATTATGAAATCGAAGCCGTCAGCCAACGACTGAACGGGATTTTCTATGACTTACCGAATGAGAAGGCACTGCAAGAACTACGTGATCAGCTCGATACGACGTTTTATGGCACATTGAAGAACTAAAGGGGAGGGGTTTCCTTCCGGTCATTGCGGGTATAAATTGATGTACGTTGCTCCTTTGGTGGATTGTTTTAGGTTATCTCTGAAATCGACGATTTTTGGACATGACATCATGACATTCCACGAAGGTGACTAACTTATCGAGGAGGGACCCCCCATATGAAAGTACTAGTCGTAGGTGCATCCGGTACGATTGGAGCGCGCGTCGTCAAATCGCTTGCCAAGGGTCATCAGGTCACGGTCATCGTTCGTCATGAACATCTGGTGGAACGATTCGAAAAACTCGGTGTCAAGGCGCATTACGTCGATATCGAAACAGAACTCGAAAAAGTCATTGAGCACGGAGTCGCAGGGCAGGATGCAGTCATTTGTGCGGCGACCGCAGGAGTAGACGGCGAAGCAACTGAAATCGAACTGCTGGATCGAACAGTCGCTTTGAAAACAATTGATGCAGCTAAAAAAGCGCGAGTACGTCATTTCGTGCTACTGAGCGCTTATGGTGCAGATCGACCTGAGCAATTCAAGAAAGATGTCTATCCGTTCTATGCTGCTAAGAATGCAGCAGAGGAACAGATTGAACATAGTGGTTTGACGTATACGATCATTTGTCCAGTTTCTATCACAACAGGTGAAGGGCGTGGCTTGATTGAAGCCGATGAAGATTTGAAGGACACGAAGGACGCGACGATTTCGGAAACGGATGTCGCATCGATCCTCGTTGCTTCTGTCGATAATCGATCGGTATTCAATCGACGTCTAGAAGTCAAGGAAGGAAAGACATCCTTGAATGAGGCCTTAGGGGGAGCGGAAGCTGTAGGTAGCGTTAAAGATAACCGTCAAGTCAAAAAACAATTACCACGTTTTAACTAACCGTGTGTCTCGTTAAAACGCGAATTCTCTAAAATAAAGCGAACTCATTTCCGCGTATAAGACGGAAGAGTTCGCTTTTTTGTTGATAAAAGTAGATAGTCGAAAAGAGGAAGTCTGCTACACTGAACAAAGAAGGAGGGGGTTAGATGTGAAAAAACCGTTGATCTATCTGATCCTAGCGATTGCTATTATCGGTATTGCCTATCAAAGTTATCAAACATATGATGCAAAACAAAAAAAAGTGGAGCAACAACAAAAACAAGCATCACAAGGTGGTCTCGAAGTCGGGATGAAAGCACCGAATCTATCTTTGCGTCAAGAAGGAAAAACTGTCGATCTAGACGAAATCAATCATGATGTCTTTGTCATTAATTTTTGGGCAACGTGGTGTCCACCGTGTAAACAAGAGATTCCAGAACTAAATGCCTTTGCACGACATACAGATATACCCGTCTACGGAATCAATGTCACGACATCAGAACGACGTGTTTCGGATGTTGCTGATTTTCTGAAGCAGACACCTGTTGAATATCCTGTGTTATATGATCGAAAGGGAACGTCAGAAGATGCGTATCGTCTCGTAGCAATGCCAGCAACTTATGTATTAGACCGGAAAGGAACGATTCTTTCGAAACACATCGGTCCTGTAACGGAACAGATGTTAAAAGAGATGGTGAAACGGACAGGAGGATGACAATGGAACTCCTATGCCGCAACTGCTCCTTTCAACAAACATTCCAACTCGGTCAACTAGAGGGTTGGCCGACATTTCCTGCTGTCTTGACGCAAGGGGTCGAAGCGTTCATGACGGGTCTCCCGCTTTGGTTCGTTCCGTCGATGCATGAACCGATTTTACAGCGGGCGTATGTAGACGACTGGAATCGATTTCGATTAATTCAGCACTATCAGCTCCATCAGGAGGAATTAGCGGATGGTTGGGTACCGTATCAATTGGATTTATACCACTGTCCGACTTGTCACCGATTTTCGAATCGATTTTGGTGTGCCCTGTTTTTGCAACTAGATGTCGTTCAACCACTTTACGAATGCCCACATGATCAGACGGAACTGGAACGAATCGAAATATCCGATATTGATCACTTTCCTTGTCCATCGTGTGATGGTCACTCCCTATATGTGCGTAGATAAAGCGAAAAAGCCATTCATTTCATGAAAGACTGATGAGAGAAATTCCTTCTCCATAGTCAATGCATGATACGGAATGGCTTTTTATCGATCATCAACCCATTTGCCGAAACGAAAATGTTTGAAAGGAAGAGGGTGATGAATTACTGACATCTAACGTATAGGTTGTACCGTCAAAAATAATCGTATCGCCTAACCTTGCTTCAGGTGGTAAATAACGTCGTGGAATGAAACTTGAACCATTTTCCCATAGTAGGACAGCATACTTGCCGTCAAGTCGCTCCAGCGTACCACGTTTGATCATATTAACTCCTCCCACAATTACATCGAAGTCATCCCTCGGTCGATCAGGAACGTACTCTCTCTCTATCATTCTCTGTAATTTTTAATCTTATGTTTGGTATATTCCCAGTTCATTTCATCTTTACACATGATTCTTTAAAAAAACGTGATTCCAAGCCGTTTTCGTCTTAAATCTGACGTATTTAACAGGAAATAAAGGAGATATTGGAAAGAAAAAAAGACCCGATAGGACATATCGGATCTTTAAAATGAAATAGGCTCAAGAAGCGAGAGATTGTTTTGTTTCGATTTTCGTTGGACGAAGAAATGCGAGTAAAAACGTAAACAATGGTGAAAGGAGTAAAAAGAATGCGAACGGAACGTATGCTGTTACTGGGACACCGAGTGTCGAAGCAAAGAACGCCCCAGAAACACCCCACGGAATAAGCGGATTGACGAGTGTTCCTCCATCCTCGAGTGAACGAGAGAGGAAGCGCGGATCAATCTGACGCTCTTCAAAGATTTTCTTGAATGCTTGACCCGGAAGCAAGATGGACAAGTATTGTTCTCCAGCCATCAAGTTTACACCGATAGACGATAAGGCGACGGATGAAATGATGCTACCATCACGTTTTAGTTTAGAAACGGTCCGTTCAATGACCACGTCAATGACACCGATGCCACGTAAGACACCACCGAACGCAAGGGCGAGCATGACGAGCGACACCGACCACATCATCGATTGCAATCCACCTTTACTAATGATGGATGTGACCGTCTCACTAGAAGATTCTAGTTTTAATCCGTTCTGAATGACGGCCATCCAGTTCGAGATATTCCAGTTTCCTTGTACAAGACCTGTTAACAACAATCCACTTAAAACGCCAGCAACAAGTGTTGGAACGACCGGCATCTTACGTAATGCTAATACCATGACGAGCAACGGTGAAAGCAATGTCCAAGGTGACAAGTCGAACAAACGAGCTAACTCTTGTTGTGTCGTTTGAACAGCAGACGAATCGACATTTCCACTACTACGTCCGAAAATGAAGAATAAGATAAATGTGATCGTGATAGCGGGAATCGTCGTTCCCATCATGAAACGAATATGATCGAACACAGACACATTGACGATTCCGGGCGCGAAATTCGTCGTATCTGATAAAGGTGACATCTTATCTCCGAAACAAGCTCCACTGATGATGGCACCTGCTGCAAGCGCAGGATTGACGCCCAGTGCGATCGCGATTCCCATCAAGGCAACACCGACCGTACCAATCGTTGTAAACGAACTGCCTGTAAAGGTCGAGACGACCATCGCGATCAGAAGAGCGCTCGGTGCGAACCAAGTCGCTGAAAGGGTAGATAACCCAAAATGAAGAAGGGTCGGCACTGCGCCACTCATCATCCAGACCGCGATCGTCATACCGACGAGCAACATGATCAGGATCGGTTTGATCGCTTCACGAATACCTTGAATCATATGGTGTTCGACGTCCTCGAACTTAAAACCGCGGTAAACGGCATATCCTGAGACGAAAATAAGACTAGACAAGATGGCAAGATGCGGTTCGGCTTTAGCACCGAATAACGCGGACAATAAGATGATGATACTGATTCCTAGGATAGCTGCGGATTCACGGAATGACATGCGCATGCTTCCACCTCCTTATATGAATATGAAAGTATGATAACGCTCTGTTACTAACACGCTTTTATGCACAAAAGCATTGAACAAACGTAATACTAACGAATATTATGGAGGACGTCAACCATAAGAGTGTCGATGAAAAATATAAAAAATCGAAGTTGTGACGATTTTTTGTCGTAAACGCTTTCTTTTTTAGCTCAAATCTTGCACAATAAGAAGTATCAAATGACATTTTTGTGAACGATGAGGAGGATACATATGTTTACATTGATTTTTGTAGTAGTCGTCGCGATCATGGGTGCAGGCGTATTTGGGATTGATCATGTCGTAGCGCAACGTGCGGAAAAGCGTTAAGTAGATGCGTGTAAAAGAAGCGTTGAAGGGACTGTCTTATAGAAGACAATCGCTTCAACGCTTCTTTTTTTGCATAAAAACTAATAAAAATTCAATTGACAGTATAAATATACATATGTTTAAATCGGTATAACATTCTTTGAAGGGGAGCGTACAGATATGAAATGTACCATCATCGGAGCAACAGGATACACCGGGATTGAACTGATTCGCCTACTAGAATCACATCCTTCATTTGAGATCATCTGTTTGATGAGTGACTCGATGGCGGGGGAATCCATGCATGACGTATTCCCATTTATGAATAAAAAAACATATTCCTCGTTATCTTCCTTTTCGGTGGAGCATTTGATGGAAACCGAGACGGACATGGTGTTCTTAGCGACACCGAGTGGGATTTCGAAGCATTACTTAGAACAACTTCAAAACTGGTCCGGTTACGTCATTGATTTAAGTGGCGATTTGAGACTTCCAGCTGAAGCATATGCAACGTGGTATGACAAGGAACCCATTGATGCCCAGTTACAACAAAGAGCAACTTATGGATTACCAGAATGGAATCGTCAAGCTGTTACAGCGAGCAAATGGATTGCGAATCCAGGCTGTTACGCGACAGCAGTTTTGCTTGGGCTAACACCATTCTTAAAAGAGAAAAAAATCGATCCATCTCAAATCATCATTCAAGCTTCTTCTGGTCTGACGGGAGCAGGGAAAACGTTGACGGCACAAACGCATCATGTCCATTCAAGCGAAAACGTTCGCTTGTATAAAGTGAATCAGCATCAGCACATCCCGGAAATTGAGCAGGCGCTTTTCGAATGGACCGGATCATCGCATCCGATTACGTTCTCGACTCAACTACTACCGATTAATCGAGGCATCATGGCGATTATGACGGTTCAGCCGTTGATTGATTTATCGGAAACGGAGTGGCGATCCTGGTTGACGGACCAGTATGCAACGGAACCATTCGTCCGAATCCAACAGGCTGATCCGGAAATCAAATCCGTCGTCGGGAGTAATCACTGTGATTTGACCGTTTATAAGGATGATCGGACAGGGCGAATGACCATCGTTTCAGTCATCGATAACATGCAAAAAGGAGCTGCCGGACAAGCCGTTCAAAATGCCAACATTCTAGCTGGTTTTGATGAGACATCCGGTTTAACGCAACAGCCGATCTACATTTAATCAAGAGAAAAAAGAGGAGGAACGCCTGTGTGGCAAGTACAAGTAGAGACCCCATTGACAATCACGACACCGAAGGGATTTCAAGCATCGGGAATTCATGTGGGTCTGAAACGAAAGCGGAAGGATTTAGGTCTGATCTGGTGTGAAGCAGGAGCAAGCGCTGCAGCTGTCTATACGACGAATCAGGTGCAAGCAGCACCAATCACTGTGACGAAACAAGCGATTCAGGCGTCACAAGGACGTATTCATGCCGTCCTCGTCAACAGCGGGAACGCGAATGCGTGTACAGGGGAACTAGGGTTATCCCATGCGTATATGTCGCAACAAGCGATGGCGAAAAGTTTAAATGTTGCTCCAGAACAAGTCGCGATTGCTTCAACAGGGATAATCGGTCAACCGTTAGCCATTGATACGTTACTGGCAGGTATTTCACAGCTGATGCCTACAAATGACAAGGATGCCGCGGATGATTTTGCTCATGCGATCCTGACGACCGATACTGGTACGAAAACAGCTGGTCAACAATACATGCAAGGGGATGTCCAAATTTCAGTCTGTGGCGTGGCGAAAGGATCAGGGATGATTCATCCGAACATGGCAACGATGCTTGGTTTCTTGACGACCGATGCAACGATTGAACCGGATGTCTTACAGACACTGTTGCGTCGGACGATTCATCGGACGTTCAACTGCATTACCGTAGATGGAGACAGTTCGACGAATGACATGGTCATGATTTTAGCGAGCGGAGCTGCAGGAGGAGCAACGATCGTTGAAGGCACGGACGAAGCATTGGCATTCGAACAGGCGATCGAAACGGTCTGTCAAGATTTAGCGAAACAGATTGCGCGGGACGGGGAAGGCGCGACGAAGTTGATTGAGGTGACGGTAGAGGGAACACAAACCGATGAAGTAGCACGAATGGTCGCCAAACAAGTCGTCGGATCGTCTCTCGTCAAAACAGCCATCTTTGGGGAAGATGCGAACTGGGGGCGAATCATCGCTGCTGTCGGAAGTATCAAGGAGCCACTCGATGTATCAAACGTTGACATCAAAATTGGTTCGCAGTGGGTGCTGCAACAGAGCATGCCTGTCTTATTCGATGAAACGATTGCATCACAGGAACTGGCACAGCAGGATGTACAGATTCACATTGATTTGCATGATGGAGTAGGACAAGGACACGCTTACGGCTGTGACCTGACGTACGATTACGTCAAAATCAATGCGAGTTACCGGACATGACGAAACGAAAAGTCATCAAACTAGGTGGTAGTGTGTGGGAGCAACTGGATGCGCAGTATTTCGAGGAATGGAAAGCGTGGGTCGAAACCGGTAACGAATTATTGATCGTCCATGGAGGTGGTCCTCTTCTATCGAGTTACTGTGAACAAGAGGGAATCAAACCCGTGTTTCGAAACGGTGTCCGTGTAACGACGGATGGGGTCTTACTCGGGGCGCGACGGATCTTAGCAGGGGAAGTCCAATCCGGGATCGTCCAGCAGTTGAATCAAGCGGGGATTCCTGCCGTCGGGATGAGCGGGTTAGACGGCGCAAGCGTCCATGGTAAAACGATCAAAGGACTCGGAGCAGTCGGTCAGATCACGCACATTCATCCACGATTATTCACGGTGTTGAGTACGAATGGTTATGTTCCTGTCGTCACATCCCTTGTCACAGGGGAACAAGGTGTATTGAACAGTAACGGGGACGCGTGTGCGATTGCTGTCGCGAAGGCTTGGTCTGTCGACCGATTTGAATTGTTGACGGATGTCGAGGGTGTAAAAGTAAACGGTGACTATCAATCAGAAATCACGTCTGCAGCCATCGAAGCTGCGATAGCGTCGGGAGAAATCTACGGGGGAATGATTCCGAAGGTCGAAGCGATGATGCAGGCCACTCAGCATGGTATTCCAGAGGTCGTCATTCGGTCTGGGAAAAATGCGTTAGCTGCAGGGACACGAATCAAGGAGGAATTACATGAGTGCACTACTACCCACTTATCAACGTACTGATGTGGAATTGGTCAAAGGAAAAGGGTCGATCGTAGAAGATGCGACAGGAAAGACGTATCTGGATTTCATCATGGGAATCGCTGTATGCAATACAGGACACCGTCATCCTTATATTCAGCAACGGCTAGAGGAACAGTTGAATCAAATTTGGCATACGTCGAATCTGTTTCAAATCGCGGCACAAGAGCGGGTCGCCGAGCGACTGACGGAAAACAGTCATCTCAGTCATGCCTTCTTTTGTAACAGTGGTGCGGAAGCAAACGAGGCGGCGTACAAACTCGTTCGAAAATGGACAGGGAAAACGGAAGTCGTCACGTTTAAACAATCTTTCCACGGGCGAACGTTTGCGATGATGGGCGCAACAGGACAGGAGAAAATCAAAGCGGGATACGGTGAGATGGTGAATGGCTTCAAACATCTGCCGTTTAACGAGATGGAGAGCCTATCAGCGATTACGGAGCAAACTGCTGCCGTATGGCTCGAAATCATTCAAGGAGAAGGTGGGGTCGTCGTCGCTGATGATGCGTGGCTTGAAGCGTTGATGAAGAAGGCGCAACAATACGATGTCAAAATCATCGTCGATGAAGTGCAGACCGGCATTGGTCGGACGGGTTCTCGTTTTGCGTTTGAGCAGACGCCACTCGTACCGGATATCATCACCCTCGCGAAAGGGCTTGGGAGTGGACTCGCGGTCGGCGCACTACTCGCGACGGCAGAGGCAGCGGAAGTATTCACACCTGGATCGCATGGTTCGACCTTTGGTGGAAATCCACTCGCGATGACAGCTGCGGAAGCCACACTTGACCTTTTGTTAAATGACACTGTCATGGCAGACGTTCAAGGAAAAGGCGAATATTTACGTCAACAACTAGAAAATAAATTACCCAAGTCGATCGTGAGTTCTATTCGTGGACGTGGCTTGATGATTGGTATCGAGTGTGTGATGCCTGTTGCACCGCTGATTGACGCCTTACGTGAGAATGGTCTTCTCGTCGTATCGGCTGGTCCTCATGTCATTCGCTTATTGCCATCATTGTTCGTAACGGAACAGGAACTCATGGACGCCATCGAAAAAATACAACTCGTTTGTCAACAGGAGGTCATCGTATGAAACAATCCGGAAAACTAACGCTTGCGAACGGAACGACGTTTACCGGTTCGTGGCAAGGAACAGCTCCAGTCAAAGGAGAGGTCGTCTTTTTTACAGGAATGACAGGATATCAGGAAGTCTTGACGGATCCATCTTATCAAGGACAAATTCTTGTCTTCACATACCCGTTGATCGGTCAATACGGTATTCAAGCGGAAGCGTCAGAAAGCAACCAGATTCAAGTCGCTGGTGTCATCGTTCAAACTTTGGCTGAGGACGGGGAAGGAACATCACTCGCGAGCTGGTTGAGCGAAGCGAATGTGCCGATTTTGTCGGGAGTCGATACGCGTTCTCTTGTGCATCTATTACGAACGGAGGGCGACCAATTCGGTGACATGGTGCAAGTAGATATGACTGTCACTGCGTCAATCGACACAGCATACATCGCTTCCGTATCGACGACTTCAAACGTCGAATACGTACCGGAAGTCGAACAGGGGCACATCGTCTGTATCGATTACGGCGTGAAACAATCGATGATTGATGCTTTGCTTGAACGCCATATGCGTGTAACGGTCGTGCCATATGATGCGACACCGGAACGGATTCAAGCGCTGGCGCCAGATGGTCTACTGTTTTCCAACGGACCTGGTGATCCGACGCAACTAGACCCGTTCCTTTCAGGAATCCATGAACTGGCGACGAGCTATCCGACACTTGGTATTTGTATGGGACATCAGGTTCTCGCTCATGCGTTTGGTTGTACCTTATTAAAACAACATCATGGACACCGAGGAGCGAACCATCCCGTACGTCATCTAGCATCCGGGCAAGTGTTCATGACGTCTCAGAATCATGGCTATGCTGTTGATGTTAAAAGCATTGAAGCGTCTGAGATGGAACTTGCGTACGAACACATCAATGATGGGTCCGTTGAAGGATTGATTCATCCGGCTCTGCCAATCATGACAGTCCAGTTTCACCCAGAAGCGAGTCCAGGACCGACAGAGGCGATGGTCGTCTTCGATCAATTCGTAAATACCGTATTACATCAGGAGGTAGCATATGTGGGATAAAAAGAAAGTACTCGTCATCGGTTCGGGTCCGATCGTCATCGGGCAAGCAGCAGAATTTGATTATTCCGGCACACAAGCCTGTCAGGCGCTTCGAGAAGCGGGATGCGAGGTCATCTTAATGAATTCGAATCCGGCTACTATCATGACGGATCCGAGCACGGCAGATCATGTCTACATTGAGGCGATGACCCTTGAAAAAGCAACGGCAATCATCGAACAAGATCGACCATCCCATCTCCTAGCGACGGTCGGCGGTCAAACGGCACTCAATCTTGCGATGTCACTCGAAGAAGCAGGCGTACTTGAACAATACGGTGTCGAACTTCTAGGAACTTCGCTTGAGACGATCCGAGACGGAGAAGATCGTGAACGATTCAAGCAAAAGATGATCGAACTCGCGCAACCGCTCCCGGAAAGTCAAACGATCGAGTCGTTAGCAGAGCTTGAGGAATTCATGGCAGTACACGGGGTACCACTCGTCATCCGACCAGCCTTTACGCTCGGTGGAACGGGCGGCGGAATCGCAGTGACGAAGGACGAGGCACGTCTGTTAGCGCAGAACGGCTTACAAGCGAGTCCAATTTCACAGTGTTTAGTTGAAGTGAGTATCGCTGGCTATAAAGAAGTCGAATACGAAGTCATGCGTGACAGCGCAGATACGACGATCATCGTTTGTAACATGGAAAACATCGATCCTGTCGGTGTCCATACCGGGGACTCGGTCGTCTTTGCACCGATTCAGTCGATTTCGGATCGAATGAATCAACAATTGCGGACGGAAGCGCGTAAAATCGTATCGCATCTCGGTGTCATCGGTGGATGCAACATACAATTCGCGATCCATCCGACGGAAGAACGTTATTTCGTCATTGAAGTCAATCCGCGTGTCAGTCGTTCTTCGGCACTTGCTTCCAAGGCGACGGGATATCCGATCGCAAAATTAGCGACACGTCTTGCGCTCGGTGAGCGACTCGACGATTGCATCAATCCTGTCACGAAAGAGACGATGGCGAGTTTTGAACCGACGATGGATTATATCACGGCAAAAGTGCCTTGTTTCCCATTTGATCTATTTACCGGCAGTAACCGGACGCTTGGAACACAAATGAAGGCGACGGGTGAGAGCATGGCGATGGGGAAGACGCTAGAAGAAGCGTTACAAAAGGCGTGGCGCGGTGCGGGAGTTGAGCAATCACCTCTTTATCCGACATGGATGAAAACAGCGGAGGCTGACGTATTGTGGAAAGAAATAAAGGCTCCGACGGACCGTCGCTTGCTTGCGATGCTCGCACTACTCGATCGCAAGGAGACGACCGTCGAAGAACTCGTTGAACAGACGAAAGTACAAGCTTTATTCGTCAAAGTACTTCAACGTCTTGTTGATCAGCAACAAAAAATCGATGTATCGAATGAAAGTTCTCTAAAGCAAACCAAAATGATGGGCTTTACGGATGAACAGATTGCGCTTCTGACGGGTGTCAGTGCTGTAGAGATCGAGCACTTACGTAAAGAAAAAGGCATCCTCCCTGTCTATCATATGATTGATACGTGTGCGGGAGAGTTCAAGAGTGCGACTCCTTATTTCTACGGAAACTGGAGTGGTCAAACAGAAGTCACAGCATCGACGAAAAAGAAAGTCGCTGTCATCGGTGCGGGACCAATTCGGATCGGTCAAGGAATCGAATTTGATTATTGTTCCGTTCACGCGGTACGTGCATTACAAGCATCCGGTTACGAAACAATCATGATCAACAATAACCCGGAGACCGTCTCGACCGACTTCGAAGTCGCAGATCGCCTGTATGTCGAGCCGTTGACACTTGAAGACGTCATGCATGTGCTAGAAGCAGAGGATTGCGAAGACGTCTTAGTCCAGTTCGGAGGACAAACGGGGATTGCGCTTGCGTCTGGTTTGGAGAACGCCGGTTATCATCTTCTCGGAACGACGGCAGATGTCATCGATCAAATGGAAGACCGTGAGCGGTTCTATCAATTTTTAGATGACATTGGTATCGATCGTATTCCAGGACAAGAAGTGGCGACGCACGAACAAATGATAGAAGTCGCAACAACGATCGGTTACCCGGTCATGATTCGTCCTTCCTATGTCATCGGAGGTAAGGGAATGCATATCATCCACGATCAAGAGCAATTAGAGACGATTGTTTCCGAATTATCATTCCCTGTCCTCGTGGATGCCTACCTCCAAGGAAAGGAAATCGAAGTCGACTGTATTACGGACGGCACAACGACGTACGTTCCGATTTTGATGGAGCAATTGGAACGGGCAGGAGTTCACTCTGGAGATTCGACGATGATTCTGCCACCTGTATCGCTCAGCGATACCGTTCAGAGCGAAATCGAGCGAATTGCACAGATGATCGGGCAACGAATGGATTATAAAGGAGCGTACAATATCCAATTCGTCTTGCATGACGATCAAGTCTACGTGCTAGAAATCAATCCACGTGCCTCCCGCACGTTACCGATCGTCGCCAAAGTAACAGGTCAACAGATCTTGCAGTGGGCAGTCCAAGCAGCGGTCGGTCAAGCGGTCGCACTACCAACGGAACAGACGAAACTTGATTTCCATGCCGTCAAGACCCCTGTTTTTTCAACGTTGAAACTACAAGGTGTTGATCCGAAAACAGGTCCCGTCATGCGTTCGACAGGTGAAACGCTGCAATGGACGACAGACGGACTGGCGCTGGAACGTTTCATTTTCGATGAGACGACAAAACGACATTTGACGACGAGAGACATCATCGTTGCTGGAGCAGATACAGAGGCTTTCGGAACGGGTGTAGCATTAGATGAAACGATTGACTGGGCACAATGTGCGATTTTCTATTCGCACGTGACAGAAGAAAAAGCGAGTCGCGAAGCAGCGCTTGCTGCCGGGGTACAAGTTCTGACAGAACCTGAACTAGCACATTATCATCTACAAGCGACAGAAAAGTCCCCCTATGCTGTGAAGCCACTTCATACATGGACAGAGCCAATCAAGGAGGAAGTAAAATGAAGACGATGCAACAACTAAAGCATTTCTTGACGATGGCGGAACTGACGCCGGAAGCACTGACGGAGCTGTTGGCACTCGCGAAAGACATCAAGCATCAGCCGAGTGTCTACCAAAACGCATTAAGCCATAAAAAAGTGGCCTTATTGTTTGAAAAGGCATCGACGCGAACACGTCTATCGTTTGAGGTGGGTGTCGTCGAACTCGGTGGACATCCGATCGTGCTAAGTGGAGCAGACATGCAAATCGGGCGGGGGGAGTCGCTCTCGGATACGATTCAAGTCATGAGCCGTTACGTCGATGCCCTGATGATTCGGACGTTCGGTCATGAGATCGTCGACACACTTGCGGCACATGGTACGATTCCAATCATCAATGGATTGACGGATCTACACCATCCGTGCCAAGTCCTTGCTGACTTGCTGACAATCGAAGAGACATTTGGAACACGATCCGGAAAAATTTTGACATATATCGGGGACGGAAATAACATGGCGCATTCGCTGATGATTGGTGGAGCGCTCAGTGGAATGGAAGTTCGCATCTGTGCGCCGGAGGCGTATGCTCCTGATCCACAAATCGTTCATGAGGCACAAGTCATTGCGAAGGAAACGGGTGGAAACATCATGTCATGACGGATCCTGAGGAAGCAGCGAGTGGTGCAGACGTCGTGTATACGGATGTCTTCGCGAGTATGGGCCAAGAAGAAGAAGCGACGATGCGTCTGCAAGCATTTGAAGGATATCAGGTTAATGCCAATATTATGAATCAAGCAAATGATGAAGCTATTTTCTTGCATTGCCTTCCGGCGCATCGCGGGGAGGAAGTCACGGAGGACGTCATCGATGGCAAGCAATCGGTCATCTTCGATCAAGCTGAGAATCGCCTCCACGCACAAAAAGCGTTGCTCGTCACATTACTTGGATAACCATAAAAGACTCGGTCGCCAATTTGGCGACCGAGTCTTTTGGTTGAGCGAAGTTAATCATAATGGCGTCGGGCTAATCGTTCTTCTTGTTCTTTTTTGACTTGTCGCTTATTTTTTTCATGCAGACGTTTCATAAAAGGGGTCGTTTGCCAAGACGGAGCCCAGTCGGATTCTTTTCCGGCACGGAGGGCAAGAATATAATCATAGCTCTGATGAAGTCGTTCGATCATCTCTGTTCGGACATCACAAATGTGACCGTGTCCGGGAATCAAGAGTTTGACTTCATATTCATAAATGAACGACTCGAGTAACTCGAGCGTCGTCAAATACTCAGAGGAATCGTGTTCGATCAAGGGGATTTCAACGTCTGAAGCATAGTCGCCGCAGACTAACAAGTGAAGTGGCATGACGATGAAGGAAAGGTGAGTCGCTTCATGACCGGGCGTCAAAAAGAAGATTAACTTCGTTTGTCCGATCGTCAATATCGTCTCAGACTCATGGATGACATGTGTCACGTCTGGGAAAAGGACGGGAGAATCGATATAGAACTCATCATTAAAATCTTGGACGGCTTTTAGCGCTTCTTGTCGGTCGACATCGATGAACGGTTTCGAAGCGATGACGATGGCATCCGTAAAGGCATAGGCACCTAAAATATGATCGAAATGGGCATGCGTATAGACGACGTATAATGGTCGTTCGCGACGCACGATTTCGACGTCTCGACGAATCGTTGCAATCTCATCGGGAAGCCAGCCAGGGTCGACGACGATCAGACAATCAGGCGTCTCGATTAATGTCGAAGTCGTTTTCATGAGTGTACTTTGATAAATCGTCACGCCGGGCATTTTCATCTGAATCATACGAATCCTCCTTTACGAATCTCTATCTATATCGTTGTATACCCATAAATTCGTTGGAATCATCAGCAGAATCAATAAAAAAGACGACTCGCACGTCGCGAGTCGCCTGCCCTCTAGAGGGAAATGGTCCTAGACCTATGTTATGTCATAATTGGAGCGGGTGAAGAGAATCGAACTCTCGTCATCAGCTTGGAAGGCTGAGGTTTTACCATTAAACTACACCCGCGTATCGGCTACATGAAATATAGTAGCATAGCAAAGAGAGCATTTCCATAACTTTTATGAAAAAAAGCAATTTCTTTTAAGATTCGGTGTACAATAATACTAGTTAATCGTTTCCAATGGTAATCTTGATTTGCAATATGGGTAAAGTTGGGTAGAGGAGAGAGTGTCTGGTGAATGAAGTGCGAGTTTGGAGCGAACAATCGATGGGAAAAGGATGGGAAGCGATTTGTCACCACCAATTCGATCGTCATCGCTTATTGATAGGAGAGTGGTTCCATAACGTAGGTGTACTTGCTTTTTCCATCAATCAAGATGCGGATTTGCTACCGGATGTCCTTCCAAACACATTCGATCTGCCGCTCGTCTCGGAACGTGTGCAACGCGTCATTGCAGCATACGCGCCTTTTTCTGTACAATGTCTCAAGGTACATCTTGAGACGAAGGACGGAGTGGTTCCGTACTATCTTCTCAATCTCTTATCTGTCAGTCGGATCGAACATCTACATACGACGGATGTATTCCGTCTGGTCCCGAGACGACGTGTCTATTTTTTGACAGAGCGACGAATCAGCGATTCGATTTGTCCGCATCATCTTATGCGAGATGAACGCACGCATCGCATGTTCGTATCTGCTCAACTCGCTCGCCAATTCGAGCGTATGGCTGTGACGGGTATCCGCTTTGAAGAGATACAACGAATGGAGGAATTCAAATGAAACAGTACACAGTCGATCATTGGATCACGCTAGAATATCCAAAGGTATTCGAATATCAAGAAGAAGAGACATATGTTAGTTTTTATTCGACGGATGAAAATGCAATGGGAACGCTCCAATTATCCATTTATGAGTCCGATTCAGAAGAATTGACACCGTATGAGGCGGCGGAACAAGAAATCAACCTGTTGGTGGAAGAGTTCGGCATCGAACTAACAGGAGCACTTGAAGTCCGTCGTAATTCAACAAAAGAAGCATTGCTTGCGGTAGATGGGAAAGAAGAAGACATCTTCTTACGGATCTACGCGTATTCCGACGGGGAACGGTTAGTCTTATTGACGTACTCTGCAGAACGCGAGACGCTTGAAATCGAGGAAATCGAAGCAATGATTTCTTCACTGACTTGGATTCAATGAAGGATACGATAGAAGTGCAAAAGGCAGCGGATCGCAAGGATCCGCTGCCTTTTTTTATATTGATCGGTGTGGCTTAAGAAGAACGGGAAGATGACTGTTTAGCTGCAGGGTTGACTTGCTTATTCAACCAGCTCGCGATATCGGCAAAAACGCGGATGCGTTCAAACTCATGGAAGAGCTCATGACGTAACCCTCGATAAATCGTCAGCTGTACAGCATCGACACGAACACGATTATACATGTCAAATAGATGATGGATACCTTTTCCATCGAACGCGACCGCGTCATCCCCACCAGCAAGCAATAAGAGGGGTAAGTGACGTGGATGCTGATAGACGGAAGCAAGTGCGTTGACGAGCTTCGTTGCATGCAAGAGTTCGTGGAAGAACCCAAGCGTGACCGTTTGACCGGACAATGGATCTGCATCATAGCGCATGACGGATTGAGGATCCGAAGAGAGCCAAGCATTTTTAGAAAGTGCTGGGAAGAAGCGTAAGTTATACCGCCCGAACACGAGTTGTCCGAACCGCTCAGCAGGGTGTGTTGCTGACAGCTGATGGATTTGACGTTCGACGAGTTTTTGGCTGACATCACCGAGTAAGCCTGTGCTAGTCGGAGGGCCACTCGCGATGATTCCAGCTACTGTATGACCGAGTGTTTGACCAATTCGGCGAGCGATCAACGAACCAAAACTATGACCAAAAATGAACACCGGCAATGTCGGATAACGCTCTTTGATGTCAGAGACGAGTTCTTCTGCGTCCTGCATCAATTGTTTAAACCCTTGATTCGGCTCGAGGTGTCCGAGCGTTCCGAGCTGTGCTGCTCGAGTTCCGAAACAGCGTAAGTCTGCGATGATCGTGTGGTAATGATGAGCATAGAGGAATTCTGCGAATTCCTCATACCGTGCGCCATGCTCCATCATCCCGTGAAAGACGATCACGACTCCTTTAGGGTCATGGGCTTCGAGGCTATGCAATGTCGTAGTATAGCCGTCAGAGGCTATCCAATGTGAATGATCAATCGTCATGTAACTCATCCTCTCATCAAGAAAGTCCGAATACCTGTCCGTCTTCCGAAACGCCCATGTGGAAGGCGGCGGGAACTGCGGGTAATCCTGGCATCGTTAATACATTCCCAGTCAATGCAACGATGAACCCTGCACCAACCGATGGTCGGATTTCGCGGACCGTGATCGTGAAGTCTTCGACACGACCATAACGAGCAGGGTCATCGGTTAAAGAAAATGGTGTTTTTGCCATACAAATCGGTAACTCATTCAACCCCATCTCCGTACACCGTTCGAGTTCGCGGAGTGCTTTGTCTTCAAAATGAACGTCGGCTGCACCGTAGACACGCTTTGCGATACGCTCGATCTTTTGACGAAGCGGTAAGACGTCAGGATACAGAGGGCGGAACTGGCTCGGTTCCTCAAGAGCTTGCATGACTTCCGTGACGAGTGCTTCACCGCCAGCTCCCCCTTTACTGAAGACTTCACTTTCCGCGACACGAATATTACGATCCTGACACCATTCTAGGATCATGTTCCGTTCTGCTTCCGTGTCGGTGAAGAAACGGTTCAAGGCAACAACGGCAGGAACGCCGAATAGACTCATCGTCTCGACGTGTTTTTCAAGTAACGCAAGACCATCTGTTAAGGCAGCGAGATTTTCTTCGCTGAGTTGCGTTTTGTCTACACCTCCGTGCATCTTCAAGGCACGAACCGTAGCGACGATAACGACGGCATCCGGGTGGAGTCCGCCAATCCGTGATTTGATGTTGAAGAACTTTTCGGCACCTAAATCGGCTCCGAATCCTGCTTCTGTGACAACGTAATCACTTAGCTTCAGTGCAGTTTGCGTTGCAATCAAAGAGTTACAACCATGTGCGATGTTCGCGAACGGTCCACCGTGAATCAGTGCTGGTGTTCCTTCGACGGTTTGAACGAGGTTCGGACGAAACGCATCTTTTAGAAGCAACGTCGCAGCTCCTGACGCCTGAATATCTTTGACCGTAACCGGCTGTTGATCGTACGTATAGGCGACGACGATGCGGCTCAAGCGTCGTTCGAGATCCGTGATAGAGTCTGCTAGACAGAGGACCGCCATGATCTCGGAAGCGACCGTGATATCGAACCCATCTTGACGCGGTACGCCATGAGCAGGACCACCGAGACCAATCGTGACTTGGCGCAAGGCACGGTCATTCAAATCAAGAACGCGTTTCCAGACGATACGACGCGGATCGATGCCAAGGATATTACCTTGATGCAGGTGATTGTCGAGCAAGGCACTGATTGTATTATGAGCAGATGTGATCGCATGCATATCGCCTGTGAAATGCAGATTGATCTCTTCCATCGGTAGGACTTGGCTATAGCCACCACCACACGCGCCACCTTTTAGACCCATCGTCGGACCGAGTGAGGGTTCGCGCAAACAGATCATCGTCTTATGTTTCGCTCGATGTAACGCCTGCCCGAGTCCGACGGTAACGGTCGATTTCCCTTCACCGGCAGCCGTTGGATTGATGGCAGTGACAAGAATCAGTTTACCGTCAGATTTCGTTGCCAATCGGTTCAACAGTCCGTCTGTCAACTTCGCTTTATACTTTCCGTACGTATCATAATCCTCTTCTTGCAAACCGATCCGGTCCGCAATTTCTCGAATCGGGCGTAAGACGGTTTGTTGTGCGATTTCTAAGTCCGAACGAATGGTCTTTTCCATGGTATCGACTCCCTCTTTGATTGGATCTCTCTTTTTTCTAATAGTAGCCTATCTGATGCGAACGCGCCAAAGGAAAACGTTCAATATTTTCCACCCAATGGGTCAAATGGTGACGTGTTCAAGTGTTAGAGAAAGACGTACTGTAGAGTGGAGGAGGGATGAAACAATGACATCTGGACAAAAGAAGTGGAAACGTGGTCTTGATTTTTGGCTCTTCGTCGGACCGGTCTTTCTTGTATTCGCAGTGATCGTGCTTGTACCGTTTTTCAATGGCGTCATGTATTCGTTCACGGATTGGAACGGTGTGACCGGAGAATTAAATTGGATCGGCTTTGATAACTATGTCCGTCTCTTTACGAGTGACGAGCAGTTCCAGCAGTCATTTTGGTTGACGACGAAATATACGGTCGTCGCCGTCATCTTAACGAATGTCGTCGGTTTCATCTTGGCGTTCTTATTGACACAAAATATTCGCACGCGTAATTTCTTACGAACGATTTTCTTCATGCCGAACTTGATTGGTGGGTTGATCCTCGGGTTCGTTTGGCAGTTCATCTATGTCAAAGGCTTCGCATCGATCGGTGAATTGACAGGATGGAGTATATTTGAACTTCCATGGTTAGGAGATGCCCAGACAGGATTCTGGGGTATCGTCATCGTTTCGATTTGGCAAGGTGGCGGTTACATCATGGTCATCTATATCGCGGCTCTACAAAACGTGCCACAAGAGCTGATCGAAGCAGCAAAAATCGATGGTGCCAATCGTCTCTCGACGTTACGGAACATTACGTTGCCGCTGATCATGCCGTCGGTCACGATTTGTCTGTTCTTGACGATTTCGTGGTCCTTCAAGTTATTCGATACGAACTTATCCCTAACGAATGGTGGACCATTCAAATCGACCGAAATGCTTGCTTTAAACATTTATAAAGAATCGTTTACGAACAATAATCTTGGACTCGGGTCAGCGAAGGCAATCATCTTCTTCGTTGTCGTTGCGGCGATTACAGTCACTCAAGTCTATCTGACGAAAAAACGGGAGGTGGAAGCATGAGTACGGCACAACCGTTACCCACTCCGCAAGAGGAGAAACCGAAGCGCTCTAAAAAGACGAGAGGTCGTTATTCATTCCGTCTTGGAACAGTCGAACTGGCAGCCTTATTGATGGGGCTTCTGTATATGATTCCGTTTTATTACGTCGTCTCGAATTCATTCAAGACGCAGGGAGATATCTTTACGAATACATCGGGTCTACCAAAGGAATGGATGACGTCCAACTATTCAGAAGCATGGGAAGCCATGAACTTCGGAAAAGTCTTTTTAAACTCCGTCATCATTACAGTCGGCGCTAACGCGGTCATCATCATCTTTTGTTCGATGGCGGCCTGGAAACTCGTCCGGACGAAAACACGCTTGTCGACGATCATCTTTTTCTTATTCGTTGCGGCGATGATCATTCCATTCCAATCGATCATGATTCCCTTATCGAAACTGTCTGGTGATCTCGGATTGCAGAACAGTTATTGGGGATTGATTCTGATGTATCTTGGCTTCGGGTCAGGATTATCGATTTTCTTATACCATGGATTCATGAAGTCGATTCCAGAAGAAATCGAGGAGGCGGCCATCATTGATGGTTGTTCACAATGGGGTGTGTTCTGGCGCATCGTGTTCCCATTACTCAAGCCCATCACGGTGACGATCATCATCTTGAACACGCTTTGGATTTGGAACGATTTCCTACTGCCATCGCTGATGTTACGAGACGTCGATTTACGAACGATTCCACTCGCGACGTTCTATTTCTTCGGTCAGTATACGAAGCAGTGGGACTTAGCACTTGCCGGACTCGTCCTCGGGATCATTCCGTTATTGTTGTTCTTCTTTGCCTTGCAAAAACAGATCATTCAAGGAATTACGAGTGGATCGATCAAATAATTTTTGTAAGCGCGTTCTCGCTTCTGCGAGAACGCTTTTTTCATGATTCACACGTCAGATTAATCTGACAACTTTTATTTTTTTTGAAAAAAAGTCTTTTCAAACACTTGCGACCTGTTGTACGATGTTCTCAATTCAATTGTAACAACGACGTTGAAGGGAAGAGTAACACCTTGTACGACCGTATAGCGAGCTGGGGATGGTGAGAGCCCAGTCGGAAGCAAGATGCGAAGAACCTCCCGGAGTCGCTACCCGAACCCGAATGTCAGTAGGCGTAGCCGGAGTTGCCTGTCCGTTATCATATGGCCGAAGATGAAGTGATTCGTCTTTTGAGTGAGCAACATCGTTGCTAACATGGGTGGTACCGCGGAACCGAGTCTTTCGTCCCATATTCTTGGGAAAGAAGGGCTCTTTTTTATGGCTTCTTTTTCAAAACACAATTGAGGAGGAACACCACCATGACAACACTCGTATCGATGAAACACACACAGGAAGCTATCACACTCGTAAAGAAACGCTTTGAAGAACGCTTTTCGACGACACTCGGATTGACACGTGTCGAAGCACCATTGTTCGTAGAAAGCACACTCGGTGTCAACGATCATCTCAACGGCGTAGAGCGCATCATTCGCTTCGATGCCTTGGACCACACAGCAGACCTTGAAATCGTACAATCTCTTGCAAAATGGAAGCGTCAAGCGCTTCATACGTATGGATTTGAAGCAGGAGAAGGCTTATACACGTTGATGCATGCGATTCGTCGCGATGAGATGCTGGATGCGACACACTCCATTCACGTCGATCAGTGGGATTGGGAACGGATCATTACGAAAGAACAACGGACGAGTGCTTATTTACAAGAAACGGTACAAGCGATCTATGCAACGATTCGTCAAGTTGAGCAAGAAGTGGAAGCGGAATACGGCATTTCAGCGATCTTACCGGAAACGATTCATTTCATGACGACGCAAGAGCTAGAGGATGCGTATCCGACACTTTCGACGAAAGAACGTGAAACAGAAGTCACGAAAGCATATGGCGCAGTTTTCCTCATGCAAATCGGTGGCGCACTGGCTTCAGGTGAGAAGCACGATGGTCGAGCGGCTGACTACGATGACTGGACACTCAACGGTGACATTTTAGTACACCACCCAGAAATCGGAGCATTCGAATTGTCTTCAATGGGAATTCGCGTTGATCGTGAAGCACTTTTAAAACAGACAGCGATTGCTCAAGAAGAGGATAAATTGGCGTTCCCGTTCCATCAAGGTGTGCTCGAAGAGCGTCTACCGTTAACGATGGGTGGAGGAATCGGTCAATCCCGTATGGCGATGTTCTTATTGAAAAAACGTCACATCGGTGAAGTCCAAGCTTCTGTCTGGTCAGAAGAGACGCGTAAAAGTCTCCAAGCGGAAGGCATCCGACTTGCTCGGACTATATATATATATAT
>NZ_JBYLRU010000004.1:0-247534 GCF_057772545.1 Exiguobacterium sp. E17S | reverse complement strand
GAAGTGTTTGACTTGCTCGTTGTTGTGACCGAAGTCACGATTGACGAAGCTTGCGCTTCATTCGTTTTTGTATTCCGTAGAATACGATTTTTGCCTCATCGTTCAGTTTTCAAAGTTCGTCCGCGCCTGTTTTGGCGACTCAATTAGAATACCAAGTCTGAAACAAGAAGTCAACAAAATTTTTGAAATTGTTTTTCTCGTTTGTTTCAAGCGCTTGTCGTTGTTAAGGACATGTAATAATATATCATGCGTTTTATTATTGTGCAACACTTATTTTAAAATTGTTTTTAAAATCATGAACAAGCCTCTTGAACCTTGCGATTCCGGCTCAAGAGGCTGTTTATTCCCTATTAATCCATCAACTGAATAATACTATGTTGTCGATCTTCCATTAAATCAATGATCGTCATCCGTCCTTGTTCTTCATAAGAAATGACAGGTCGATCAAAGACTGGATTCTTTCGCGTGATGGTTGCAATCTTTCCGTTACTCATTAGCACGCGATCACCGACTTCTATTGGTAGAAGTAATTGTCCGAGCAACAATACATACTTTGAGCAATATTGCATCGGTCTTGCTTTCAAATGACGATAGGCATCAAACGGCGTATATGCTTCTCGGTACGGACGCCAACTCGTCATTGCAGCAAAAACATCCGCTACGATGAATAACCGTGTGTGATCTGCGATCTTATCTCCCTTTACCTTTAAAGGGTAACCTGTTCCGTCTAACCGTTCATGATGTTGAACAATTAAACGATTGACTGTATCAGAGATGATCGTCTCTTTTTGCAAGGCTTGATACGCCATAGCCGGGTGACGTTGAAAAATTTCTTGTTGCATTGCTTCATATCGTTTCGTGTGACGCCATTCCATGATTCGTGCTAGTCCATAGTCGGCAAAATAGGACGCCGTCCACAGTTCATGAATCATTTTCCGTTCTTTTCCGACTGCTTCCGCCAGCATTTGCGCAATTGCCCCTCGATAAATGGCATGTCGCACTGTATAAGCTTCCGTTCCCCGCTCTAAGAAGAATGGTAAGACATCTTGTCTCGTAATCTGTTCTGGAACGGACTGTTTGACCCAGCTCAATGCTTCGTATACATTCGGCTTCATTCCCTGTTCCCACGACATGAAGACTTTATTGTAAAAGCGAATGAATTCTTCAAAAGGATGTTCTACATGGGCTTCAACCGTTTCAATCTGTACTTGTTCACCTGCACCGAAATCAGGTCGATCTTCAATGACGACTTCTTTGATTAAGAAACGCTGGATTCGTCGTAACTCATCGGTCCCTATTTTTTTCCCTGCTTCTACGATCGGATGATCCGTATGTAAATAGATGGATTCTGTCAAACGATCCCCGATGCGTAATTGGTCACTTGCCACTCGCATATCGCTTCGTTCCTTTCTCTTCTTTCTATATATGTAGATAAAAGCAGCAGAGTAGTATCACTCTGCTGCTTCCTTGCTGACGTCTTGCTTACTCTTCTGCTTCTTCTGAAGCATCCGATTCGACTACATTCTCTTCAGACACGATATCCGTGTCTTCTTCCATTTCATCAGTCTCTTCGCGTTTCAGTTTCGCAACCGTTGCAACACGGTCACCTTCTTCAATTCGAATGACCTTCACCCCTTGGGTATTCCGGCCGACACGTGAAATGTATTGCGAGTCTGTCCGAATGACGATACCACTCTCTGTCATGATCATGATGTCATCATCAACATCAACGATTCGCATGGCAACGATTTGACCGACACGATCCGTCACCTTACTCGCGATCAATCCTTTACCACCACGAGACTGGCTACGGAACTCGGTCATCGGTGTCCGTTTACCGAATCCTTTTTCCGTAATGACAAGAACATCTTGGGCATCACGTGCAAGTTCCATCCCGACGACGAAATCGTCTGGACGTAACGTCATCGCTTTGACACCACGAGCGCCACGTCCCATCGAGCGGACATTCGTGATTGGGAAACGAATCGCTTTCCCACTTGTTGATACAGCAAAGACTTCATCGTCCGTCGATGCGAGACGAACCGATGTCAACTCGTCGTCTTCAAACAATCGAATCGCGATCAAACCGTTTTTGTTGATCCGTGCGTACGCAGACAACGGTGAACGTTTGACGCGTCCTTTACGTGTCATGAAGATCAATGATTTTTGCTCATCTTGAACGACTTCTTCCGTTTCGAGCGTTTCTTCCGTCTCTTCAATCTCTCCTTCAATCACCTCGACAGGTGCTTCAGTTGCTTGTTGCTCCTCGAGATAACGTTTGAAGTTGACTGGAATCATCGTCTCGACCTTTTCGTCGCGTTCGATTTGGATGAGGTTGATGATTGGTACACCTTTTGATGTCCGGCTCATCTCCGGTACTTCATATCCACGAATCCGGTAGACTTTCCCACGGTTCGTAAAGAATAGAATCGTATCATGCGTCGAACAAGACAAGAGACGCGTGACGTAATCTTCGTCGTTCGTTCCGATTCCCTGAACCCCACGTCCGCCGCGACGTTGTGTCCGGTACGAATCCGTCGTCATCCGTTTGATGTAGCCACTGCTTGTCAACGTGATGATGATATCCTGTTCCGGAATCAAATCTTCGTCTTCGAATTCGATGTGGTCCATGCGGATTTCCGTCCGACGTTCGTCGTTGAAACGTTCTTTCAACTCCTCAAGTTCTGTCCGGATCAAATCAAGCAAGACTTCCTCACTCGCAAGGATGCGGTTCAGTTCCGCGATCAATTGCATGATTTCGTCATACTCTGCTTCAATTTTCTCCCGCTCAAGACCTGTCAGGCGTTGCAAGCGCATATCGAGAATCGCTTGTGATTGTTTCTCGGATAACGCAAAACGCTCCATCAACTGTTCACGTGCTGCGTCCGCTGTCCGGTTCCCGCGAATGATTTGAATGACTTCATCCAAATGATCGAGTGCAATCCGTAGACCAGCGAGCAAGTGTTCACGCGCTTCTGCTTTTTCGAGATCGAACTGTGTCCGACGACGCACGATTTCTTTTTGATGCTCGAGGTAATGATAAAGCATTTCCTTGAGCGTCAATGTTTTCGGACGTCCTCCGACGATCGCAAGCATATTGACACCAAACGTCGTTTGCATCGACGTCTGTTTATACAAGTTGTTTAAGATGACGCTCGCATTGGCGTCACGACGGACTTCCATGACGATGCGCATACCGCGGCGATCTGATTCATCTCGTAAATCGGTGATGCCTTCGATCTTTTTCTCGCGAACGAGATCGGCAATCTTTTCAACGAGGCGGGCTTTGTTGACCTGATAAGGAAGCTCCGTCACGATGATCCGTTCCCGGTCTTTTTTCGTCTGTTCGATTTCTGCTTTCGCACGGACGATGATTGAGCCACGTCCTGTCTCATAAGCGCGACGAATCCCGCTCCGACCAAGAATTTCACCAGCTGTCGGGAAATCAGGCCCCGGAATGTGCTGCATCAGTTCTTGGATCGTGATTTCTGGATCGTGCGACAAGGCTAAGACGCCGTCGATGACTTCGCCAAGCTGGTGCGGAGGAATGTTCGTTGCCATCCCGACCGCGATCCCGCTCGAACCGTTGACGAGTAAGTTCGGGAAGCGTGACGGTAAGACTTCCGGTTCGCGTTCCGAACCATCGTAGTTATCTTTGAAATCGACTGTGTTTTTGTTGATATCGCGAACGATCTCCATCGCGATTTTGGACATACGAGCTTCCGTATATCGCATCGCTGCCGCCGAGTCTCCATCGACAGACCCGAAGTTTCCGTGTCCATCGACGAGTTCGTAACGGTAGCTGAAGTCTTGCGCCATGCGGACCATCGTGTCATAGACGGCAGAATCCCCGTGCGGGTGATACTTACCGATGACTTCCCCGACGATACGGGCAGACTTTTTATGTGGTTTATCGGCACGAATACCGAGGTCGTTCATCGCATAGAGAATCCGGCGGTGTCCGGGTTTTAAGCCGTCCCGTACGTCCGGAAGAGCACGTGCGACGATGACGCTCATCGCGTAGTCCATGAAGGACGTACGCATCTCTTGACTGATATTAATATCCTTGATGATTCCGTGATTTTGTTCGGACATGCTTCTGGCCACCCTCTCTGTTCAGCGTTAAATATCCAGGTTCTTGACGTAATGTGCGTGTGATTGAATGAAGTCGCGTCGTGGTTCGACTTGATCTCCCATCAAGATATCAAAGACTTCATCCGCTTCGATCGCATCTTGAAGCTCGACACGTAACATTTGACGACCACTTGGATCCATCGTCGTTTCCCAAAGTTGCTCTGGATCCATCTCCCCAAGACCTTTGTAGCGCTGAATGTCGTACCGTGCGTTTTCAGGAAGCGCTGCAAGCGCCTCTGTCAATTCACGTTCGTTATGCACGTACGTGATGTTCTTCCCTTGTTTGATCCCGTATAGCGGTGGCTGAGCGATATAGACATACCCATGCTCGACAAGCGGACGCATGTAACGGTAGAAGAACGTCAACAAGAGTGTCCGGATGTGGGCACCATCGACATCGGCATCGGTCATGATGATGACTTTGTGATAGCGTGCTTTTTCAATATTGAACTCAGAACCGATACTTGTTCCGAGTGCTGTGATGATCGTCCGAATCTCATTGCTTCCGAGAATCTTATCGAGACGTGCTTTCTCCACGTTCAAGATTTTACCGCGAATCGGTAAGATGGCTTGGAAATGACGATCACGTCCAGATTTCGCAGAACCACCCGCCGAATCACCCTCAACGATGTACAATTCGGAAATCGAGGCATCACGTGACGAACAGTCGGCCAGTTTACCTGGAAGCGAGCTCACTTCGAGAACACCTTTACGGCGTGTCAGTTCACGGGCGCGTTTCGCTGCCATCCGGGCGCGTGACGCCATCATCCCTTTTTCGACGATTGCGCGTGCGTTCGTCGGGTTTTCGAGCATGAACTGCTCAAATGCACCAGAGAAGAGTGAATCCGTAACCGTACGCGCGTCGGAGTTCCCGAGTTTCGTTTTCGTCTGACCTTCGAACTGTGGGTTCGGGTGTTTGACGGAAACGATCGCTGTCATTCCTTCACGTACGTCCTCACCGGATAACGTACCGTCTGCATCCTTCATCAAACCGAACTTCTTCGCGTAGTCATTAATGACCCGTGTCAAAGCCGTCTTGAAGCCGGTCTCGTGCGTACCACCTTCATGCGTCGGGATGTTGTTCGTGAACGAGTAGATGTTTGACGCAAATCCGTCGTTATACTGAAGCGCGACTTCAACTTCGATGCCGTCTTTTGTTCCGTGTACATAGACAGGTTCCGCATGAACGACTTCTTTTGAACGATTCAAGTGTTCGACGTAGGATTTGATCCCACCTTCGTAGTGGAAGCTACGCGTCATCGGCTCATCCGCACGATCGTCCGTGATGATGATCTTCAAGCCTTTATTTAAGAAAGCAAGTTCCCGCAGGCGTGTCGCTAGCAAATCATAGTCATACTCGAGCGTCTCTTGGAAAATCTCACCGTCTGGGAAGAAACGAATCGTCGTTCCTGTCTCTTCTGATGTTCCGATGACTTCGAGATCTTGCGCTGGTACACCGCGATGATACGCTTGGTAATACAGCTTCTCGTTCCGTTTGACGAATACTTCAAGTTTCGTCGACAGGGCGTTAACGACCGAAGCCCCAACACCGTGTAGTCCACCCGATACTTTATATCCGCCGCCGCCGAATTTACCACCGGCGTGGAGGACTGTCAGGATGACCTCAACGGCAGGACGACCCATCTTCTCTTGAATGTCGACTGGAATACCGCGTCCATTATCCTCGACTAAGATCGAGTTCCCTGGTTCGATCGTCACCTTGATCGTGTCACAGTATCCTGCGAGCGCCTCATCAATCGAGTTATCGACGATCTCCCATACGAGGTGATGGAGACCCTTTGATGCCGTCGAGCCGATATACATCCCTGGACGTTTACGAACTGCTTCTAATCCTTCAAGTACTTGAATCTGATCGGCACCGTACCCTTGTTCCAATTCCATATCTTCATGATTACTCATCGGTTTTCTCACCTACTGTTTCTTTATATGATGTCTCTTCCAAATCGACCGTCCCTTGTTTCACGTGGAACAACTTCGCTTGGTTGATCGTTTCATGCGCAATCCCGTCGACGCTTGTCGTCGTCAGGATCGTCTGGACCTTTTGTTGCATCGTATCGAGCAAATGTGTTTGACGATGATCATCAAGTTCGGATAAGACATCGTCGAGCAGAAGAAGTGGATATTCCCCTACTTCCTCATGAATCAATTCGATCTCCGCAAGCTTTAACGAGAGGGCTGCTGTCCGTTGTTGTCCTTGTGAACCATACGTTTGGACGTTTCGTCCATTGACTTCCATCTCGAAGTCATCGCGATGTGGTCCAAACAACGTAACTCCTCTTCGGATTTCATTTTCTTTTATTTTACCAAACTTCCGCGTGTAGGACGCAGTCATTCCTTCGACATCGAGTAATTCGTCGCCGAATGTGTCCGAACGATAGATGAGCGCGAGTTCTTCCTGTCCACGACTGATTCCGTCATGAATCGGTCGTGCCCATTTTTCGAGATGGGCCATGAAATGATGCCGGCGCTGAACGATTTTAACGGCTAGCGTAATCATTTGCTCCGTCAAGATATCAAGGAAGGTCTCGTCTCCTCCCTTCATGGACAGTTGTTTCAGCAATGCGTTCCGCTGCTTCAACACTTTCAGGTACTGGCTCAATTCATGCAGATAGACCGGACTGACTTGACCGATCTCCATATCGAGAAATCGCCGGCGGACTTGTGGACTGCCTTTGACGATATGCAAATCTTCCGGGGCGAATAAAACGATGTTCAGTGCCCCGACATAATCACTCAAGCGTCGTTGCTCTAGATGATTCAGCTTTGCTTTTTTCCCGCGACCCGAGATGACGATCTCTTGGACATGGGAGCCGGTCCGCTTGACGACACGTCCTTCGACGCGCGCTGTTTCTTGGTCCCAACCGATCAGTTCCTTGTCATGCGTCGTCCGGTGCGACTTCGCGAGAGCAAGAACATAGATCGCTTCCAGTAAGTTCGTCTTCCCTTGTGCATTTTCACCAATCAGGACATTCGTTTTTTCGGAGAATGACAGTTCGAGTGCGTCATAGTTGCGATAATGACTGAGTCGGACTGAATCCAGCCGCACGTTAGTTGCCCTCGTTCTTGATGATGAACTGACCGTAGTCTTCTACATCAATGATGTCTCCATCCCGTAATTTACGACCACGTCGCTGATCGACCTCGCCGTTGACTAGAATCGGTACCTCTGCTAAAAACGGTTTGGCTTGTCCTCCGCTTGAGATGATATCCGATAGCTTCAGGAACTGCCCTAATGTGACGTATTCCGTTGTAATTCTGATTTCTTGCATGGATTGACTCCTCCTACCTACATATTATAAATGACGTACTCTTTATTGTACTAAACATTGGACGATTTAGCAAAATCCCCGAACGTATATACGGTATACGAAAAAGACGGGTCCGATGTCGAAACGATCGAACCCGTCTTATCACGTATTTCGTGTTTATGCTTACGCCGTCCGGACTGGAAGAATCAGTTGCAGGACGTTATCTTGATCGACTGGGTGCAAGATAAATGGACGAATCGAACCCGTGAACTGGATTTCGATATCTGTCGCGTCAAGTGCCTTCAAGGCGTCCATCATGTACTTCGAGTTGAACGAGATTTTCAGCTCTTCTCCTTCAAGCGAAAGAATGCTGACTTGCTCCGAGACTTTCCCGACTTCTGGTGAATGTGAAGAGATCTCGACCGCTGTCGTTCCTTCAGCTGCGAACTTGATGACGTTGTTACGGTCCTCACGTGCAAGCAGTGACGCGCGATCGATCGCTTGGAGCAATTCTTTCGCGTTCATGCGGACAGCTGTCCGGTACTCTTCCGGAATCAAACGTGATGTATCCGGATAATTTCCGTCGAGTAGACGCGAGAAGAAGAGGACGTGCTTCATCTTGAACAAGATTTGTTGGTTCGTGATCGTGATATCCACATGACCATCCCCAAGCAACTTCGATAATTCATTTAAGCTCTTACCAGGAACGATGACGTTCTGGAACGAGATATCTGTATCTGTCTCAAATTGAGCACGACGAAGGGCTAGACGGTGACTATCTGTTGAGACACACGTCAAGATGCCTTTATCGGCTGAGAAGTTCACACCTGTCAGAACAGGACGTGTTTCTTGAACAGCGACAGCAAAGCTTGTTTGACGAATCATCGAACGTAAGAGATCAGCCGGTAAACGGAAACGTTGTCCCCCATCGACTTGTGGAAGGCGTGGGAACTCATCTGGATCAAGACCGTTCAAATGGAATTCCGCTGTTCCTGACTGGATCCGTGTCATGAAGTTCGGTGAGACTTCAAGTGTGACTTCGTCTTTTGGCATCTTTTTGACGATATCGCCGAAGAAGCGGGCATTCAAGACGACACTACCTGCACGGTGAACCGTGACATAAGATGTTCCATTCTCTTCTGCATAGATCGTCCGTTCAATCGAGATTTCCGTATCGCTTCCTGTCAGCGTCATACCATCTCCATGAGCTTCGAGTTTGATCCCTGTCAGAATCGGAATCGTCGTGCGGGATGAGACCGCTTTGGCTACATCTTGTACTGCTTGAATTAAAGCTTCGCGTTGAATGGTGATATGCATATCGTCGTTAGACTCCTCTCGAAAATAATGGGCATGCGCCCATCATAACATAATAATATATTTTTTTAATAATAGTCTTAGGGGCTGTGGATAGTGTGGATAAGTCGGTGGATAACTTGATATAAAGCCAAAAACGGTGTGGATAAGTTGTGGATAACCACCCTACTTTATCCACATGTTTATCCACAGTTTTATGAATGCTTCAATTCATGTTTGATTTGTTCGATGACTTTTCCCGTTTCCCCGTCCGATTTGATCAACATACTGATCTTTTCATGGGCATGGATGACGGTCGTATGGTCGCGTCCCCCAAATTCTTCTCCGATTTTCGGTAAAGAGCTCTCCGTCATCTCACGTGAGAGATACATCGCGATTTGACGTGGGAAGGCAATCGATTTCGTCCGTTTTTTCGCCTTCAGATCATCAAATGGCAAATTGAAGTGCTTACTGACCGACTCCTGGATGTCACGAATCGTAACTTTACGCGGTTCAGCGACCGGCATGATGTTATGCAAGGCTTCCGAAGCGACATTTGGATCAATTGGTCGTCCGACGAGATTCGCATAGGCGATAACGCGGGTTAACGCTCCTTCGAGCTCCCGAATATTCGTATCAATTTGACTTGCGATGTAGAGCATGACTTCGTTTGAGACGTCAAGTTGCTCCGCATTCGCCTTTTTCCGTAAGATCGCAATCCGTGTCTCGAGATCCGGTGGCGTGATGTCGGTGATTAATCCCCATTCGAAACGTGAACGAAGCCGATCTTCAAGCGTTGGAATCTCTTTTGGTGGTCGGTCACTTGAGATGATGATTTGTTTTTGGTCGTTATGCAGGGCATTGAATGTGTGGAAAAACTCTTCTTGCGTCTGTTCTTTGCCCGCAAGGAACTGGATGTCATCAATTAAGAGGACATCGATGTTACGGTATTTATTTCTAAACTCAACCGTCTTATTATCACGGATGGAGTTAATGAAGTCATTCGTAAAGCGTTCAGAAGAGACATAGGCAATCCGTGTCCCGAGATTTTGATCTTGAACGTACTGTCCGATGGCATGCATCAGATGGGTTTTGCCAAGACCAACGCCACCATAGATGAAAAGCGGATTGTATGCTTTAGCAGGCGCTTCCGCAACAGCCAGTGAAGCGGCATGCGCAAAACGGTTCCCCGATCCGATGACGAATGTATCGAACGTATACTTCTCATTCAATTGTCCGAGTTCACTCATCGTCAGTTCCTCTGTTGGTCTCCGCATGTTCGATGGACGCGATTTCGGAGTCGGTGTTGCCTCAACACGTTCCTCTTCTTGTCGATCAAGCATTTTCTTCGCTTGTCCCTCTTCAATGAACTGAATATCGAGTCGGCTTCCTGTTACTTCCTCAACTGTGTCTTCGAGTAAAGATAAGTACTGGCGCTCGAGCCATGTCACCGTAAACGCAGCTGGTGCTGAAACGAGTAGTGTCGTTCCATTTAGCGTGACGCCTTCTGTGGATTTCAACCACATATCATAACTAGCTTTCGGTGTTCGTTCCTCTTCCTCGATCACAGATAAGACATTATGCCAAAGTTCGGCAGCGTTTTTCATAAATACCCCCCTTTTTTTATCAAGATAGAAAATTTTTGTACACAGGCTTATACACAGACAAAGTTAATGAAGAAACTCGACTTATCCCCATAACGTAAAAACTGTGGATAACGTTATCCACAGGTAGTTGAATCTGTGTATAAAGTTATCCACAGGGTGTGTATAACTTGTTTTGTCCTGAACGATCAGGATCATGTTATGCACAATTAGTGTATCAAAAGAAATGAGCCCTGGCAATGGTTGGAATGATTTATCCACAAGTAAATTAAATCATCCACAGGTAGTTACCCACAAGCTGTGGATAGTGTGGATAAATTGTGGATAAGAGGTGGATAACTTTTCGAAAGAGGAAGCGTTGAAAAAGAGTTATTCACAAAATACAAAAGAAGTGGAAAAAGGAAATCCAAAATCGAGGATTGACGTCGATTTTAAAAAATACTATCGTAGACAAAGTGAAGAGTTATCCACGGAAAGTGTGGATAATGTGGATAAGTCTGTGGATAGGTGGATAAGTCTACACACATCCCCTCGATGATCCATATGTATTCTATCGCGTAATAGAGTTTGCGCAGTCGAATCCTATCGCCTGTTTTCAAACTAGAACTCCCTTAAGCAGGACGAGAAATCTTCTGAACTTTCATTGACAATGCCACAATCAGTTTATATAATGTACAAGACTGCCTTAAAGTAGAAAATAACAATTGGTTATAAAGATCTTTTAAAGGAGGTGCAGACGAATGAAACCAACTTTCAACCCAAACAACCGTAAGCGTAAAAAAGTTCACGGATTCCGTGCGCGTATGGCTACGAAGAGTGGCCGCCGTATCTTGGCTGCTCGCCGTCTTAAGGGCCGCAAAGCCTTGACTGTCTAATGCATTGATGCATCCATCACTTCGGGCATGATCCGAGGTGATTTTATGTTTTTTCGTGTGTTCGTGCTTTTGTCACATGCGCCCTATCGCGTCGCATGTTTATTCTATGATATGATGAGAGACGACGAATTTTCGTAGTGTCAGGATGGAGTGTGAATAAGGTGAAGAAGGAATACCGCGTCAAGAAAGACAAGGAGTTCCAAGCGGTGTTTACTAAAGGAGCCTCTGTCGCAAATCGGCAATTTGTCGTGTATGCCTTGAAAAAGGAGCAACAGACTCACTTTCGGATTGGTTTATCCGTCAGTAAGAAAATCGGGAATGCCGTCGTCCGGAATCAGGTGAAACGGTATCTTCGGGAAGCATGCCAGCAGCATGAAGCCTCGATTGCCCCGAATTATGATTTGGTGATCATCGCGCGCAATCCGGCCGCGAAGATGACCGCGCAAGAAGTGGCTGACAGTCTCCGTCACGTGCTCAAACGTTCCGGTGTCTGGATGCGATCAAAAAAATGAATCGTAGCAATGCATCCTGTTGATTTGTACGGCGCTCCCTTTCCTTGCCTTACTATAGAAGAAGATGGCGTTCGACAAAGCGTAAACAATTTCTAGGAGGAATTATGAACAAGAGAACTAAGATTTGGTTAACTCTCGGACTCATGTCCGTGCTCGCGATCGTGTTATCCGGCTGTACACCTAGCACGTATGGTACAGGTGAACCGATCACAGCAGACACAGAAGGTTTTTGGAAACATTACTTCGTTTGGCCGATGGCGTGGTTGATTCGTGAGATTTCACAGTTCTTTAGCGGTGATTACGGTATCGGAATCATCATTACGACACTTCTCGTTCGTCTTGTCATCCTTCCATTGATGATCAAACAAACGAAGAGTATGGGTGGAATGCAAGTTATCCAGCCTGAAATGATGAAGCTTCGTGAGAAATACAGCTCAAAAGACCAAGAGACGCAACAGAAATTGCAACAGGAAATGATGAAGCTCTACCAAGAGCACAACGTCAATCCACTCGCAGGCTGTTTACCGATTTTGATCCAAATGCCGATCTTGATCGCGTTCTATAACGCCATCATTTATACACCGGCTATTTTCCAACACACATTCCTCTGGTTCGACCTTGGGAAACCGGATCCATTCTTCATCTTGCCAATCATGTCTGCGGTACTGACGTATCTGCAACAAAAGATCTCGATGGCAGGTCAAGAAGACAATCCACAAATGAAAATCATGCTCTACGTCTTCCCGATCATGATCTTCATCATGGGGGTTACACTCCCATCTGCCCTTTCGCTTTACTGGGTCGTCGGTTACATCTTCTCGATCATCGTCACGATCGTCATCATGAAGCCGATGCGTGAAAAGATTAAGTTGCAGACGGAAGCGACAATGGCTGCTAAACGTGAAAAAGAAGCAGCACAAGCAGCTCCGGCTCCTAAAAAATCGAAAAAGAAACGCTAATACGTGAAGAGCGACGCTTTGTTTTGACAGAGTGTCGCTCTTTTTCTTTTGCGTCATTTCGTGTATAGTTGTTTCGTTATACCCATTGCAACGATTAAGGATTAAATACTCATAAAAAGACAGAAGAAAAACGAGGTGGAAGAACGGATGATGGAATTTGATACGATTGCCGCGATTTCGACGCCGATGGGAGAAGGGGCGATTGCGATCGTGCGCTTATCAGGTCCTGATGCAGTCGCTGTAGCCGACCGTGTTTATAAAGGGAGCAACCGCTTGACGGAAGTACCAACCCATACGATTCATTACGGGAAATTGGTCGACCATGAGGCGGACCGTGTCGTCGATGAAGTAATGGTGAGTGTCATGCGCGCACCAAAGACGTTTACACGTGAAGATGTCATCGAATTGAATTGTCATGGAGGAGTCGTCGCGGTCAATCGTGTCCTCGAACTCATCCTTGCCCAACCGGAAGTCCGGTTGGCGGAACCTGGTGAATTTACAAAACGCGCGTTCTTGAATGGACGCATCGATTTATCACAGGCGGAAGCTGTCATGGATCTGATCCGGGCGAAGACGGACCGGGCGATGCATGTCGCGGTCAGTCAGATTGAAGGACGTCTTTCAAAACTCGTCCAAGACTTACGTCAACAATTGTTACAGACGATTGCTGCGATTGAAGTCAACATCGATTACCCGGAATACGATGCAGAAGAGATGACGCAACAGATCGTCGAACGTGATGCGGGTGCTGTCCGCGCGATTTTAGCAGAGTTATTAACAACGGCACGCCAAGGAAAAATCTTGCGCGAAGGGTTATCCACAGCGATCATCGGTCGACCAAACGTCGGAAAGTCGTCTTTGCTCAACACATTGGTGCAAGAAGCAAAGGCTATCGTCACGGATATCGCGGGAACGACGCGCGATACGATCGAGGAATACGTCAACGTTCGCGGTGTACCGTTGAAGTTGATTGATACGGCAGGGATTCGCGAGACGGAAGATATCGTCGAACGGATGGGTGTCGAAAAGTCACGTCAGGCTTTAAAGACGGCCGATTTGATCTTACTCGTCCTCAACGGAAACGATGTTTTGACGGATGAAGATGTCTTGTTGTTTGAAGCGATCAAAGGAATGAACGCGATCATCATCGTCAACAAGAGTGACTTGACGCAACAGATTGATTTAGCGCGTGTCACGGAGCTGGCTGATGGTCGACCAATCGTCACGACATCCTTGCTCGAAGAAGCAGGCGTCAATGATCTTGAAGCAGCGATTGCGAGTCTGTTCTTTGAACAGGGTGTCGAAAGTCAGGATATGACGTACGTCTCAAATGCACGTCACATCCAGCTCATCAAACGAGCGAGTCAAATGATTGAAGATGCACTCGGTGCAGCAGAAGCAGCGATGCCGATTGACATGGTACAGATCGATTTACGACGAGCGTGGGATACGCTTGGCGAAATCAATGGTGATACAGCACAGGATAGTTTATTGGATCAGTTGTTTTCGCAGTTCTGTCTCGGGAAATAATTCGAGACGACTGCGTGTGGAATAAGAAGGAGGAACCAGTACTATGGCTTATCAAGCAGGTGAATTCGACGTTATCGTCGTCGGAGCCGGACATGCCGGCATCGAAGCCTCTCTTGCTGCGGCACGAATGGGCTCGAAAACGGTTATGCTGACAATGAATCCCGATATGGTTGGATTCATGTATTGCAACCCGTCGATCGGTGGTCCTGCAAAAGGGATCGTCGTCCGGGAAATCGATGCGCTCGGTGGCGAAATGGCACGCGCGATCGATGCAACGTATATTCAAATGAAAATGTTAAACACGTCAAAAGGTCCTGCCGTGCGAGCATTACGGGCACAGGCAGATAAATTCGAATACCAAAACCGGATGAAAAAAGCGCTCGAGGATGAGCCGAATTTGCTCTTACGTCAAGCACTCGTCGAACGGTTATTGATTGACGACGAAGGACGCTGCGTCGGTGTCGTCACGAATACAGGGGCGGAGTACCGGGCAAAAGCGGTCGTCATCACGACAGGAACGTTCATGCGTGGAAAAATCATCATCGGTGAATTGTCGTACGAGAGTGGTCCGAACAATCAGATGCCATCGATCAATCTATCGAAACATCTTGAAGAACTCGGATTTGAGCTCGCACGTTTCAAAACAGGAACACCACCGCGAATCGACGGGAAAACGATTGACTACTCGAAGACGGAGATCCAACCAGGTGACGAAGTAGCACTTCCATTTAGTCATGAAACGACTCAGATGATCACGGAACAGATCCCATGCTGGTTGACGTATACGACGGAGTATACGCATCAGTTGATTGATGCGAACCTGCACCGCTCCCCGATGTTCTCTGGAATGATCAAAGGAACAGGTCCACGTTATTGCCCATCGATCGAAGATAAGGTCGTCCGGTTCAACGATAAACCGCGTCACCAAATCTTCCTTGAGCCAGAAGGTCGCGATACGGAAGAAGTCTACGTGCAAGGATTATCAACAAGCTTGCCGGAAGACGTCCAACACGATATTCTCCGCTCGATTCCAGGGCTTGAGAATTCAGAAATGATGCGTCCTGGTTATGCGATTGAGTACGATGCCGTTGTTCCGACACAACTTTGGCCAACGCTCGAGACAAAACGTGTTCCTGGTTTATTCACAGCGGGTCAAATCAACGGAACAAGTGGGTATGAGGAAGCAGCGGGACAAGGAATCATGGCAGGGATCAATGCCGGACTACAAGTCCAAGGCAAAGAACCACTTATCTTGTCACGTTCACAAGGCTATATCGGTGTCATGATCGATGATCTCGTTACGAAAGGTACGAACGAACCATACCGTCTCTTGACGTCACGCGCCGAGTACCGGTTGTTGCTCCGTCATGATAATGCGGACCTTCGCCTATCGGAAATCGGACATGAACTCGGATTGATCTCGGAAGAGCGTCAAGCGAAGTTGCTCGATAAACAAGAACAAATCCGTCTTGAGATGAAACGTCTTGAGAAGGTCGTCATCAAAGCGACAGCGGACGTGAATGCACAGCTAGAAGCAATTGGTGCATCACCACTCAAGGAAGCGCTGCATGCGATCACGTTGCTGAAACGCCCGGAAATCACGTATGCGATGATCGCGCAGATGACACCACCAGAAACACCACTGTCTGCAGAAGCAGCAGAACAAGTCGAAATCCAAGTCAAATATTCCGGCTACATCGATAAGCAACTTGATCAAGTCGAAAAAATGATGCGGATGGAGCAAAAACGGATTCCGGATCGTCTCGATTACGATGCGATCAGTGGATTAGCGATTGAAGCGAAACAAAAACTAAACCAAGTGCGTCCGCTCTCGATCGGACAAGCATCCCGGATCTCAGGGGTAAACCCGTCTGATATCTCGATTCTGCTTGTCTATATCGAACAAGGCCAATACGCATTGACTGCGGAGTGAACGAGATGAACCAACAGCAATTCGTAACAGCATTGGCAGCACAGGGACTTGAGGTCTCAGAACATCAGTTGCATCAATTCAAACGGTATTATGAACTGCTCGTCGAGTGGAATGAAAAGATGAACCTGACAGCGATCACGGATGAAGAAGATGTCTATCTCAAACACTTCTACGATTCAATCACAGCAGCATTCTATTTCGATTTCACGACGGTCACGACAGTTTGTGATGTCGGAGCGGGCGCTGGTTTCCCAAGTCTGCCGATCAAGATTATGTTTCCACATCTCCAAGTGACGATTGTCGATTCACTGAACAAACGAATCGGCTTCCTCAATCATTTGGCGACGGAACTCGGACTCGAAGGTGTCGCGTTCCATCATGGACGCGCCGAAGAGTTCGGTAAAAATAAACAATTCCGCGAACGGTTCGACGTCGTGACAGCTCGTGCGGTCGCCCGGATGTCCGTTCTCGCGGAATATTGCTTACCGCTTGCGAAAGTCGGTGGACAATTCGTTGCCTTGAAGGCAGCGAAAGTCAGTGAAGAGCTCGAGGATGGTGCGATTGCCTTAAAAGTACTCGGTGGGAATTTACGGGAAAGTTTCCAGTTCCAATTGCCAGGCGAGGAAAGTGAGCGTAATATCGTTATTGTAGATAAAAAACGAACAACACCCGGGAAATATCCGCGTAAAGCGGGTACGCCTGCGAAAGATCCATTAAGCTAAACACCGTTTCACGTGAAACGATGACTGATAAAGGTGAGGTGCGCCAACGTGAGAAATGCAATTGCCAAGCTGCTCGGTAAGGGAGGGCAACCTGCTACGATCGAGCTTGACCCACAAGAGACGGTTCAGGAATTACCATTGACAGAACTTGTCGCGAACCAGTTCCAACCACGGACAGTGTTTGATGGGGACCGAATTGAAGAGCTAGCCGTTACGATCGAAGAGCATGGATTACTCCAGCCGATCGTCGTTCGAAAACAAGGAACAGGATACGAGATCATTGCGGGAGAACGACGATACCGGGCAGTGCGCTCGCTTGGCTGGGAAACGATTCCTGCCATCGTCAAAGAGATGACGGACGAGACGACTGCTTCACTGGCATTGATTGAAAATCTGCAACGCGAAGATTTGACACCAATCGAAGAAGCAGAAGCCTATGAGCGCTTGCTTGCGTTACAAGACATCACGCAAGAAGTATTAGCTCGTAAGCTCGGACGTAGTCAATCGACGATTGCCAACAAATTGCGTTTGCTTCGATTGCCAACGGATGTCCGGGAAGCATTGAAGCAACGGACGATCACGGAGCGTCATGCCCGTGCGTTATTACCGCTCAAGGATGAAGCGCTACAAGTAACGGTACTCGCTGAAATTCTGGAACGGGAATGGAACGTCAAGGAGACGGAGCGCCGGGTGGAACGATTGATGACACCACAGCCACCGAAGAAAAAACGTCATAAGAGCTTTGCTCGCGATACACGGATTGCGTTAAATACTCTTCGCGATTCCGTCGATATGATCGAGCAAACCGGATTGACGATTGAAAAAGAAGAAGTCGATTGTGAAGAATATGTAGAGGTGCGGATTCGCATCGTGAAGGCACGTCCGGAATAAGCGGTCGTGCCTTCCGCTACGTTTAGGAGAGAAGGCAAGTGAACGAATTACCTGTTCGGGCGATTCGCCCGAATCCGACTCAACCCCGGAAACGATTCAATGAAAAAGCATTAGAAGAACTCGCCCAATCACTCGTTCGGCACGGGATGATCCAACCGATCGTCGTCCGACCACGTGATGGCTATTATGAAATCATCGCCGGCGAACGACGGTATCAAGCAGCGAGTCGCGCAGGATTCGAACGTGTACCGGTCCTCGTGATCGAAGCAGACGAGACACGCGTGATGGAGCTCGCTTTGATCGAAAACATCCAACGGGCGGATTTATCCGCGATTGAAGAGGCGATGGCGTATGCGGAGATGATCGAGGAATTCGGTATCACGCAAGCAGAGCTTGCGCAGCGTGTCGGCAAAAGTCGTTCGCACATCACGAACAGTCTTCGGTTACTACAATTGCCGTTACTCGTTCAACAAGCGGTCATGGATGAGCGGCTATCGATGGGACATGCCCGTGCCCTATTGTCGCTGAAGCATCCAAAGAAGATCGAGCAGATGGCAGAACGCGTCATGGCGGAAAACTGGAACGTCCGTCGATTAGAGCAGGCGCTTCGGGAACGGAAAGAATCCACGCGTCCGCAACAAGCGACCGCTGTCCAATTCGTCGAAGAGTCGCTTCGCGAAAAATACGGAGCGACGGTTCGGATCAAACAAGGGAAACAAGCAGGGAAACTCGAGATTGATTTTGCAGATGAAGACGACCTCAATCGGTTGCTCGATTTGTTATTACCTGAATCGGATCAATGAAAAAGAAGCGTTCCGGTAACGGTTCGCTTCTTTTTGATTACATCGAACGTGGCGTGAAGGAAATCGTCGTCCGTGTCGACTCAGCGGATAGTTTCGCATCGAGCATGTGGAAACTGTTCGCGACGAGTTCTGCTAGTTCATAAACGAGGTGTAACCGTGTATTTTGGAGAATCATCATCTCCATGAAGCCACTGACGTTAACGACAGCCTTGATGTTGAAGTCACCGACCGCTGGCAATTCTTTTTGGACGCCAGCACCGGGTGCGAGTGGTCCTTCCGAAAAGAAGACATGCCCAACGCTTGAAAGCCGACCAAGACACGCATCGATTGCGATGACAAGTGGACGGTAATGGGTCGTTTGGATCGAGTGAATCGTTTCAGCGAGATTCAGTGCATGGACGGGTTTAGCGAGTGTACCGTAAATGTGGAGATGAGCAGGTGCTTGTTTTTCAAGGAATGTTCCGACGAGTGGACCGAGTGAGTCGCCCGTCGAACGATCAGAACCAATGCAGACGAGTACGATTGGTCGTTTTTCTTGGACCGCGGAGATTTGTTCGAATAGTTGTTCAGCTAAGCGTTCTTTCGCGAACGGTTCCGTATATTCTAAAAAGAAAGAATAGGGCTTGGGCTCGTGCGAATGAAAGCGGAAATTCATCGAAATCATCCTTTCTTCTCTTGGTGTCGGTGTCGTGGTGGATTGGCAAGAGTGAAGGGTTCTTAGATGATTTTCCTTTCCCGGTTTTTCCGAAAATCTAACGTCAAAATCGGCTCTTTGGTTGAAACTCAATTAAAATCACGTATACTGTCGTAATAGAGAGAACAAGAAAGGATGAGAGAATGGCTACCAATCAAGATGTACAAGAATCCGTCGCCCAAGTCGATAAACTAATCAATCAAGTAATGGATGCGGATATGTGGATTCGTTTTGGGATGAAACTACTGATTGCGCTCATCATCATCGCGGCGTTCTATATCTTAACGCGCGTTTTGACTGGGGCAGTCTCACGTCTCTTTACGATCAGGAAAATCAATGAACAGGACTACTTAGCACAACGACAGAACGAGACATTACTGAAATTGCTCCAAAATGCAATCCGTTACGTGCTCGGAATCGTCATGTTGTTGACGGTACTCAGTCAGTTCGGAATCAACATCACCGGTCTTGTCGCCAGTGCTGGAATCGCCGGTCTTGCGATTTCGTTCGGTGCGAAAAACTTGGTGCAAGATATCATTACCGGAGCGTTCATCATCTTCGAACGCCAGTTCAAAGTCGGAGATTATGTACGCGTCGGTGTGATTGAAGGGGTCGTCACGGAACTTGGGATCCGGACGACGAAACTCAAAGGACTCAACGGGGAGATCCACATCATCCCGAACGGTCAGATTTTACAAGTCACGAACTATTCGGTCGACAACAGTTTTGCACTCGTCGACGTCCAAGTCTCCTATGATGAGGATCTTGAACGGGTCGAACAAGTCTTGCATGAGATCGCAGACCGGACGACGAAGAAGTATGTCGATATGTTCGTCGAACCGATTCAGATGCTTGGCGTCCAGACGCTTGGTCCTTCTGAAGTCGTCTATCGTTTGATGGCAGAAGTACCACCGATGCAACATTTCCAAGCTGGTCGTCTGATCCGGAAAGAATTGAAGCAAGGACTCGAAGAAGAAAACATCAAGATCCCGTATCCACGGATGGTCATGATGAATCCAGAACAAAAGAATGGTGGACAAACGGATGATTCCAAAAACGTATCAACTCCATGATTATGTTGAGATGAAGAAGCAGCATCCATGTGGTACGAACCGATGGCAAATCATTCGGGTCGGCATGGATATCCGAATCAAATGTCAAGGTTGCGGGGCAAGCATTTTGATGCCACGTCGTGATTTTGATAAACGATTGAAAAAAGTCTTACCAGAGTAATGAAAAGCGGATCTGATCCTCGTGATTAGATTCGCTTTTTTGTTGTCTTGCTTAAGTGGAGCGGTTGCGTTCGGTTAGGACGTGAGTAAAAAAGACGGTCGAGCTCCTTGCTTAAAAAAATTGAACTATCTATAATTGTGAAAGATGTGCTGACGTGGTGTAATCATTCTACCCACTGCGGCCGCTAGCACGGATTTCCTAGGAAATACCGAAAAGGAGGAATTCCAAGTGGGATTAACAGCAGGAATCGTTGGCTTACCAAACGTAGGAAAATCAACACTTTTTAACGCCATCACACAAGCAGGTGTAGAGGCAGCGAACTACCCGTTCGCAACGATCGACCCGAACGTCGGTGTCGTTGAAGTACCAGATGCACGTCTTCGGAAATTGACGGAACTCGTCAACCCGAAAAAGACGATCCCGACAGCATTCGAATTCACGGATATCGCAGGTATCGTAAAAGGCGCGTCTAAAGGGGAAGGTCTCGGAAATAAATTCCTCGCGAACATTCGTGAGGTAGATGCGATCTGTCAGGTCGTGCGTTGTTTCGTCGATGAAAACATCACACACGTGGCCGGGAAAGTCTCACCGATCGATGACATCGAGACGATCAACCTCGAATTGATCCTCGCAGACCTCGAGCAAGTCGAAAAACGGATTCAGCGTGTTCAAAAACAAGTCAAGTCACGCGATAAAAACGCAGCGGCTGAACTCGAAGCACTTGAAATCGTGCAAGCATTACTCGAAGACGAGAAACCAGCACGTCTCGCTGAATTGAACGAAGATCAAGCAGCTCTCGTTAAACACTTCCAATTGTTGACGATGAAACCGATGCTTTACGTCGCAAACGTCGGCGAAGATGAAGTCGCAGATGCGGACAATAACGAAAATGTCCGTCTCGTACGCGAATTCGCTGAAAAAGAAGGTTCTGAAGTCATCGTCATCTGTGCTCGGATCGAAGAAGAGATTGCGGAGCTTGAGCCAGAAGAACGCCAAGAGTTCCTCGTCGATCTCGGAATCGAAGAATCAGGTCTTGATCAATTGATTCATGCAGCATACAGCACGCTTGGTCTTGCGACATACTTCACAGCAGGTGAAAAAGAAGTACGCGCTTGGACGTTCAAAAAAGGGATGAAAGCTCCACAATGTGCGGGTGTCATCCACTCGGACTTCGAACGTGGATTCATCCGTGCAGAAGTCGTTTCGTACGAAGATTTAGCAGCTGCAGGCAACATGGCGACAGTCAAGGAACAAGGACGTTACCGTTCAGAAGGTAAGGAATATGTCTTCCAAGACGGCGATGTCGTCACATTCCGCTTCAACGTCTAATCGAAAACGAATCGTTATTGCATAAAGCAAAATACTTTGGTAGTATTAACGAATGTGAGTAATGAATTATTGCTCCTTGCTCGAACATTCGAGCCGCCAGTCCAAGAGGAGGTGACAGATATGCGTAAATACGAAGTACTTTACATCATCCGTCCGGAACTTGATGAGGAAGCACGCAAAGCAACAGTGGAGCGTTTCAACAAAGTCCTCACTGATAACGGTGGTACAGTTGATAAAACAACTGAAATGGGTAAACGTCGTTTCGCTTACGAAATCAATGATATGCGTGAAGGGTTCTACGTTCTTCTTAACGTTTCTGCTGAACCAGCAGCTACAAAAGAACTTGACCGTCTCATGAAGATCAGTGACGATATCGTTCGCTTAATGATCACAAAAGACGAGAAATAAGCTGAAACAGGAGAGTGATTCTGATGATTAACCGCGTCGTTTTAGTCGGTCGGTTAACTCGTGACCCGGAAATGCGTTATACGCAGAGCGGGATTGCGGTAACGCGATTCACACTCGCATGTGACCGTCCTTTCACAGGGCAAGATGGGAAGCGAGAAGCTGATTTCATCGATTGCGTCGTTTGGCGCAAGCAAGCAGAGAACGTTGCTCAGTATTTGAAGAAGGGTAGTCTTGCTGGTGTAGAGGGTCGCCTCCAGATTAGCAGCTACGACGATAAAGAAGGGCAACGCCGTTATCGTGCGGAAGTCGTCGCTGATAGCGTCCGCTTCCTTGAGTCACGTAACGCGAGCCGTTCTTCGGATGGTAGCGAAGGCTACGCTTCATCTACTGGTGGAAACGGGAATGCTGCAGGATGGGGTTCACAGCAACAGCAGAACAACTCTTCCTCGCCAGCACCCGCTTCATCGAATTCGGGCTTCGGCGCTGATCCGTTCAGCGGCGGTAGTTCGATCGACCTTTCAGACGACGATCTCCCGTTCTAAGGAAATCGTCCTGAAAAATCCAAGTTAAAAAGGAGGTTAATCACATGGCACGTCGTCCAGGTGGAAAACGTCGTCGTAAAGTATGTTACTTCACGTCGAACCACATCACTCATATCGATTATAAAGACGTAGAACTTCTCAAACGTTTCATTTCGGAACGCGGTAAGATTCTTCCACGTCGTGTGACTGGTACTTCAGCGAAATACCAACGTCCACTTACAATCGCAATCAAACGCGCACGTCAAATGGCTTTAATCCCATACGTGGCTGACTGATTTCGTAGCACCATCCTCAAGCATGAGGATGGTGCTTTTTTTCGCTTCCCTTTCATCCCCTCCTGCTTTTCGGTTATAATAAACAAGTTACTAAAAATTTAAATGAACCCTATAGAGCATATAAGGAGGACACGATGGAGTCAGGTCAACAAGTATCACCGGAACGAGAACGACGCATCGTTCGCTTCATTCCGTATCTATTAATCGTCGGTCTGCTTCTCGTCGTCGCTGTACGTGAACCGATCATCTCTGCTATCGGAGCCGTCGTGACTGCCCTCCTCTTCGGATTGCACCTATTCGAAGAACGTCGTGCACGCAGGGCATGGGAGACATACGTCGCAGGAATCTCGATGCAAGTCGAGGAGACGGGACAAGATGCGTTGACGAACATGCCAATCGGGATTTTGTTATACGATGAGGAAACCCTCGTCACCTGGTTCAATGATCCGATGCGGGACATATTTGATGATGTAGCGATGGGACAGACGCTCAATGAGCTCGATCCCTTATTCATCGAGATGGTCGCGACAAATGAGGACCAAGCGACGCTTGAAATCGGTGATGCCGTATATCGCGTCTTTTCAAATCATGAGAACCGGACGTTCTATCTGTTCGATATGACAGAAGAGGCACAAGTCGAACAACAACTCGTCGACAATCAGACGGTCATCGGCGTCATCTATCTCGATAACTACGATGAGATGACACAAGGTATCGAAGATCAGTTACGCAGTGAGTTGAACAGCCGAGTTACGCAACTGTTGAATCACTGGGCAGCCGAACACGGAACGTATATCAAACGAACCGCATCTGATCGATACTTCATCGTCACGACAGAAGAGAATCTACGGATTCTTGAACGATCGAAGTTCACGATTCTTGATATCGTACGCGAAGAGACGAGTCAGCGTGGTGTCCAGTTGACGTTATCGATCGGAATTGGTTGCGGTAGTGATCCGATTCCTTCGCTTGGTCTGATGGCTCAATCGAGTCTCGATCTCGCGCTAGGACGGGGAGGCGACCAAGTCGTCATCAAACGCGACGGGAAAGTCCGCTTCTATGGTGGCAAGACGAATCCGACAGAAAAACGGACACGTGTCCGGGCGCGGGTCATCGCCAACTCGCTTCGTGATTTAATGCAGGAATCAAGCCGTGTCCTGATCATGGGGCATAAGAATCCGGATATGGATGCACTCGGATCAGCGATCGGCATTTTGAAGCTTGCGGAAATGAACGATAAGGAAGCGCATATCGTTTTACCGCCAGAAGAAATCGGTCGCGGGATTCGCCGGATGATGGACGAGATCGCTGAAGTACCACAACTCGAGACACGGTTCGTCAATGCGTTTCAAGCCGATCAGTTGATTGACGATCAGACGTTACTCGTCGTCGTCGATACCCACAAACCGTCGCTCGTCGTCGTGCCGACGTTACTCGATCGATTCGAGCATATGGTCGTGATTGATCATCACCGGCGCGGGGAGGATTTCATCGAAGATGCGGTCCTCGTTTATCTCGAGCCTTACGCATCGTCGACGTCAGAACTCGTCACCGAGTTAATCGAGTACCAGCCGACGAATCAAAAGCTATCGATGCTTGAGGCGACGGCGTTACTTGCCGGAATCATCGTCGATACGAAAGGCTTTGCGCTTCGGACCGGCTCGCGGACGTTCGATGCTGCATCTTACTTGCGTTCACAAGGTGCTGACACGGTGCTCGTGCAAGAGTTCCTCAGTCAGGATCTTGAGACGTACGTTGAGCAGTCACATATCCTCGAGCGGTCCGAGGTCTATACGAAAGGGATGGCGATTGCGACAGCGGAACCTGGCGTCATTCACGATCAAGTCTTGATCGCACAAGCGGCTGATCAATTGTTGTCGCTTCAAGGCATTCGTGCTGCCTTCGTCATCGCGGAACTTCAAGACGGACGGACAGCGATCAGTGCCCGTTCGCTTGGAGAAGTCAACGTCCAGTTGATCATGGAGACGCTCGGAGGCGGCGGTCACTTGACGAACGCGGCGACACAGATGTCAGAATCGGTCATCACGGTCGCGGATGCGTTGCGTAAAGCGATCGATCAATATCTAGAAGATGAGACAAAAGGAGAGGAATCAGAATGAAGGTTATTTTCTTACAAGATGTAAAAGGACAAGGTAAAGCAGGAGACGTCAAAGACGTGGCCGATGCTTATGCAAATAACGTACTCTTCAAGAAAAAGTTAGCGCGTCCTGCGACGACTGGCAACTTGAAGCAACATGAAGCACATGAACGTAAAGCAGCAGAAGAAGCGAAACAGAACTTGCTTGACGCGCAAGCGTTAAAAGAGAAAATCGAAAAAGAGACGATCATCGTCTCGACGAAAGCCGGTGAAGGCGGTCGTGTCTTCGGTTCTGTCACAAGCAAACAGATCGCGGAAGCACTCAAGAGTATGGGTTACAAAATCGACAAACGTAAAATCGAGCTCGAGCACCCAATCAAGGCACTCGGCTTTACGAAGGTACCATTGAAGCTACACAACGAAGTGACAGCGACGCTGAACGTTCAGGTCAAAGAGGCGTGAGTAGAAAAGGGGAACGGTGATGAGTGAAGTCATGCAAAATATGCCTCCCCAAAGTATCGAGGCAGAACAAGCCGTCCTAGGGGCGATCATGATTGATGCGGATCGTTTGATCAGTGCATCAGAACGTCTGTTACCGCAGGACTTTTACCGTGCCTCTCACCAACGGATCTTCGAAGCGATGCTCGTGCTGTCCGACCGAGGCGAAGCAATCGACCTCGTCACGGTCACAGCCGAGCTCAGTACGCTTGGCATCCTAGATGAGATCGGTGGTCTACCGTATCTAGCGGAACTAGCGGAAGGTGTACCAACCGCAGCCAACATCAATTACTACGTCAACGTCGTTGACCAGAAGTCGACGCTTCGGCGTCTCATTCGGACGGCGGGTGAAATCGTCACTGACGGATACGAGCGGCAAAACGAGGTCGATGTCCTGCTGAACGAGGCAGAACGAAAGATTCTCGAAGTATCACAAGGAAAAGGGAGCGCGAGCTTCATTCCGATCTCGGACGTTTTGACGAGTGCCTATGCAACGATTGATAAATTGCATAAGCAAAGTGGTGAGACGACGGGGATTCCGACTGGTTTCCAGGATCTCGATAAGATGACGGCCGGCTTCCAGCGTAACGATCTAATCATCGTCGCAGCACGTCCATCGGTCGGGAAGACGGCGTTTGCCTTGAACATCTCGCAAAACGTCGCGACACGCGCTGACGAAAATGTCGCCATCTTCAGTCTTGAGATGGGTGCCGAACAGCTCGTCATGCGGATGCTCTGTGCTGAAGGAAACGTCGATGCGCAGCGTCTGCGGACTGGTCAGCTTGAAGAAGAGGACTGGGGCAAGTTATCGCTTGCGATGAGTAATCTGTCTCAAGCCGGCATCTATATCGACGATACACCAGGGATTCGGGTCAACGATATCCGGGCGAAGTGCCGTCGTTTGAAGCAGGAGCACGGGCTTGGAATGATCATGATCGACTACTTGCAGCTGATTCAAGGGAACGGTCGCTCCAGCGACAACCGTCAACAAGAGGTTTCGGAAATTTCCCGTTCCTTGAAATCACTCGCGCGGGAACTTGAAGTTCCGGTCATCGCCTTATCGCAGCTCTCCCGTGGGGTTGAGAGTCGTCAAGATAAGCGACCGATGATGTCGGATATCCGGGAATCGGGAGCGATCGAGCAAGATGCCGATATCGTCGCCTTCTTGTATCGTGACGATTACTACAATAAAGAAACGGAAGATGCGAATACGATTGAGATCATCATCGCGAAACAGCGGAATGGTCCAACCGGAACGGTCAAACTCGCTTTCCGAAAAGAATTCAACAAGTTCGTGGATCTCGAGCCAAGTAACTCGTATGCGCCACCAGCTTAATCCAAGCTACGTCTTGTCTTCGATCATCGGAGACAAAACGTAGCTTTTTTTATTTTTACCTAAAGATTCTCAGTTTATTCATCAAAAACGATAATTAAACGAACGAAAGAGAATTGTAACAATTAATTGTTCGGTATTTGGTTGACTTCTTTTTTTTATCGCGTTACACTTAGTCGTGGTTTTGAATCGTACGTGGAGGTGGATGATAAGATGTCATCAGTAGTAGTAGTCGGAACACAGTGGGGCGACGAAGGAAAAGGGAAAATCACCGATTTTCTTTCGAAACAAGCCGACGTCGTAGCACGTTATCAAGGTGGAGACAATGCAGGACATACGATCGTATTCAATAACGAGACGTACAAATTGCACTTGATCCCATCAGGTATTTTTTACTCGGATAAGAAATGTGTCATCGGGAACGGTCTCGTCGTCAACCCGAAATCACTCGTCAAGGAATTGAAGTATCTGCACGATCGTGGTGTTTCAACGGATAACTTGTTAATTTCGAATCGGGCGCATGTCATCTTGCCGTATCATCAGTTGCAGGACCAGTTAGAAGAAGAAGCGAAAGGCGACGCTAAAGTCGGAACGACGCTAAAAGGAATCGGACCGTGCTACATGGATAAAGCCGCACGAATCGGTATCCGGATGGCAGACTTACTCGACAAAGAAACGTTCGCTGAGAAGTTGAAGATCGTTCTCGACCAAAAGAACCGCATGTTCACGAAGATGTATGACGCTGAACCAATCGCATTCGACGATATCTTCGAAGAGTACTATGCGTATGGACAAGAATTCGCGAAATACGTCTGCGATACATCCGTCGTCGTCAACGATAGCCTCGACCATGGTGAAAAAGTGTTGTTCGAAGGCGCACAAGGTGTCTTACTCGACCTTGACCACGGAACGTACCCGTTCGTTACATCGTCGAACGCATCAGCTGGTGGTGTCGCATCGGGTGTCGGTGTTGGTCCAGCTCGGATCGATCACGTCGTTGGTGTCTGTAAAGCGTACACGTCACGTGTCGGTGACGGTCCGTTCCCAACGGAATTGTTTGATGACATCGGGCATCAGATCCGTGAAGTCGGTCGTGAATACGGAACGACGACAGGACGTCCGCGTCGTGTTGGTTGGTTCGACTCGGTCGTTGTTCGCCACTCGCGCCGTACAAGTGGGTTGACGGATCTTTCGCTCAACTCAATCGACGTTCTGACAGGACTCGACACGTTGAAGATCTGTACATCATACGAATTCAACGGAAAACAGATCGATGAGTACCCAGCAAGCTTCCGTGATCTCGAAGCATGTGTTCCAGTTTACGAAGAACTGCCGGGCTGGAAAGAGGACATCACAGGTGTCCGTCGCTTTGAAGATCTACCGTTGAACGCACAGAACTACGTTAAGCGGATTGCGGATCTCACAGGTATCTCGCTCGTCACGTTCTCGGTCGGACCGGGTCGTGAACAGACAGTCGTCTTGCGTGATCTCTACGAAGAAGCATAAGTCCCAACAGCCTCTTGCCTCCCGCAAGAGGCTGTTTTTTGTGCGAAATGGTTCACAAACGGAAGCAAAAACAGGTATACTAAATACAGTGTTTCACGTGGAACCTCTCTCGTGAGACGACGAACAGCAGAGAGAGTGGCGCCGGGAGTTTCCGTCGCCACCTTTCTATATGCCGAAAAAACAGGTAAAATAGATTGAATAGAAATTTTTAAGGGGGCACACCCAGTGACGGAACGCAAAATTCTAGTCGTCGATGACGAGTTACCGATTGCAGATATACTCAAGTTTAAATTAGAAAAAGAAGGCTACCAGGTCGCGATCGCAAATGACGGCGTGGAGGCATTAGAGAAATTCGAGGAGTTCAAACCGGATTTGATGTTACTCGACATCATGCTCCCGTTAATGGACGGGATGGAGGTCTGCCGGGAAGTCCGGAAGACGTCGAAGATTCCGATCATCATGTTGACAGCGAAGGATTCCGAGATCGATACGGTACTTGGTCTTGAGCTTGGCGCGAACGATTACGTGACGAAGCCATTCAGCTCGCGCGAGTTACTTGCCCGCGTGAAAGTCCACTTACGCAACACGAGTCCGGAAGCTACACCACAACCGGTTGACCAGGTCCACTCAAAGTCGGAGAACTGTATATCGATACGAATTCGCATACGGTGACACGTAAGGATCAAAAGATCGAGCTGACGCAGCGTGAGTTCGAATTGTTGCACTACCTCGCGAAAAACATCGGTCAAGTCATGACACGTGAGCATTTGTTGCAAACGGTCTGGGGCTATGACTACTTCGGTGACGTCCGGACAGTCGACGTAACGGTACGTCGTCTTCGTGAGAAAGTCGAAGATAACCCAAGTACGCCGGTCTATATCATGACGCGTCGTGGTGTCGGCTATTATCTCCAAGACGGGGAGAATGAATAACGATGTTAAAAGGAACGAACTTCTTTAAATCCATCCAATGGAAACTCGTCGTCATCTATGCCTTATTGATTTTAGTGGCGATGCAGGTCATTGGCGTCTATTTCGTTCGTTCCCTTGAAAAGCAGTACATTACGAACTTCTCGAAGTCGGTCGAGGACCGAGCAGGTCTTGTCGCCTATAACGTCGGGAAGGAATTCGATAAAACAGGCGATGATGACGCCTCCAAGCGGCAGTTGTCCCAATCACTAGGGCAACTGCTGTCTGAGTTTAGTAATGGCTCCACCTCAAGGAACGACATCCTCGAAGTTCAGATCATTGACCAGGACTCGATCATCCAGGCAACATCGGATAATGAGAACCAGTCGGCGGTCGGACAACGGGCGACGAATTCATTGATCAAAAAAGCACAGGCAACGAGCTCGACCCGGACGGACACCGTGCTTGATCCGGAATCAGAGGATAAGATCCGGATCTTTGCCGTACCGGTCACCTCGGAACGAGATGGTGTCACGACCGGGATGATTTATGTCCGCGCCTCGATGGAGTCAATTTATTCGCAGATGCAACAGGTCACGCGGATTCTTGCGACCGGAACGGTCATCGCTCTCGTCATCACGTCGATTCTTGGTGTCTTACTGTCACGGACGATCACGCGCCCGATTTCCGATATGCGGCGTCAAGCGATCGAGATGCGACGCGGGAACTTCTCGCGGAAGGTTAAGGTCTATTCGGACGATGAGATCGGGCAACTCGCCCGTTCCTTCAACGAATTGACGGATGAGCTACTCGAAGCAAACGCGACGACGGAAGCCGAACGACGGAAGTTGACGAGTGTCCTAGAGAACATGACCGATGGCGTCATCGCGACGGACCGGACGCTGCGCGTCATTTTGATGAACGATCAAGCGAAGGATATCGTCGGTGCGGATGATGCGAGCGTCGTCGGCACGAACTTGAAGGACTTACTGGCACTCGGTGATGATTTCATGATTCCGGAAGACGGTACGATGCCACCGCGTCTGCTTGATTTCAGTAGTGAGGACGAACTGTTCCTCGTCCGGGCATTCTTCTCGCCCGTTAAGAAACACAGTGGTCCGATTACCGGGATGATCGTCGTCCTGCATGACGTCACGGAACAGGAGCAGGTCGAACAGGATCGTCGCGAATTCGTCGCGAACGTCAGTCACGAGCTCCGAACACCGCTGACGACGATGCGCAGCTATCTTGAAGCCTTGGCAGAAGGAGCGTATCAGGACGAGGAGCTCGCACCACGTTTCCTCGAGACGACACAGAACGAGACGGAGCGTATGATCCGCCTCGTCACCGATCTCTTACAACTGTCGAAGATGGACAGTAAGGAATACAAGATGAATAAGGTCCGCTTTGATTACATTCAGTTCCTGAATGAGATTCTCGATCGCCATGACATGACGAAGCCGGAACGGATTCGTTTCCGTCGTAAGATCATGAAGCGGAAAGTCTATATCCGTGGGGATCAGGATAAATTGATTCAGGTCGCAGATAACATCCTGACGAACGCAATCAAGTACTCACCGGAAGGCGGAACGATCACCGTCCGGACGATGCTCCGGGCAAAACGGATCGTCATCAGCATCAAGGATGAAGGTGTCGGAATCCCGAAAGCGAATCTCCAAAAAATCTTCGAACGCTTCTATCGTGTCGATAAAGCCCGTGCCCGTAAAATCGGCGGCACCGGTCTTGGTCTGTCGATCGCAAAAGACGTCGTTTCGGCACATGGTGGCGACATCTGGGCAGAAAGTGAATGGGGACGCGGCACGACGATTTACTTCACGCTTCCGTATGAGGTGATCGAAGAGGTGGATGCCGGATGAAGAAACAACACTGGAGTTCGCTGTTACTCGTCCTGCTTGTCGCCGGTTCGATCGCTCAGACAGCGATGCTCTGGACCTATCATCCAAGCAGTGAATCAATCGAGCGGGAACAGGTCTCGTTCAACGAGATCGATGCCTCAAAGACGATTGAAAGCAACCAACTGATCAACCCGGAACTACTCGTCTATTCGGATCAGGAAGGGATCTATCAGACACAAATCATCGGTCGGACCTTCCTTAACCGAATCGGTGCGTCGTTTAACATCGGTGTCCTCGTCTTGACGGATAAAGCGAACAACATCCCGGTCGGTGACCGGAGTGTCGAGATGATCTTCCCGACACCGATCAGTGCGACGATTCTTGAAGAGTTACTCGGAGAAAAACAGATCGCTTTCTCGGAACCGATCAAACGACTCTATTTACTCGATTATGATGGACCAATCCTCCGTCTCGAGTCAGCGACCGGTCGCCTGAAGGACTTCAAGCTCGTCGGCGATGAGACGGTTCTGAAGCGACTGTTCGCGCATGATAAGAAAAAACCGATGACACGCGTCGAACTCAAAGGTGGCGATTATACGTATGTCGCGAGCGGTACGACGCGACTAGAGCAAGTCTTCGTCTATGACGAGGTCGGACAATCGCCGAAACCACTCGACCGCATCCGGAGTGCCTTTTTTGCCGAGAACTCGAACGTCCAGCAAATCAAGAGTCGGGATGATCTCGACGTCTTGACGGACGGTGTCAGTGTTTCGACGTATGACCGAAACTACAATGTCTATCGTTTCAATACATTATCACCGAATACTCAAAGCTCGACGGTCGATTACAGCACGCTCGTCAGTTATGTCAACATTCATGGGGGCTGGCTCGATCAAGATACCCAACGCAGTGGTTTCCGGTATTACTTTGATCAGATGAGTAAAAAGAGTGAGGAACAGACGGCGACGTTCCGGTTGTACTTGAACCGGTATCCGGTATTTGGGGAGAGTGGTCCGCTGCTCGAACAGACGAAGTTCGATCTCGCGACACTGAAGATTATGTACGAGGAAAATCAAGTCCGGTCGCTCAGCCGTAGCATGCTCCGAGCGAAGCGGAAGCTCATCCTTCGGGAAGAAACAGTGCCAGCCGTTGAAACGGTTCTCGAACGTCTGAGCCGTGCTGACCTCTTAAAAGAGATCAGTGGAATCCGGATTGGATATGAGATGACGTATAAGATTTCAACGAGCCGCTATGCCGTCTTTGAGCCAACGTGGTTCATCAAAATTGACGGTGTCTGGCAATCGATCAATCAAGCTGTCGGGAATGAGGGGTGAGGATGAATGGACTGGAGTAAAGCGAAGACCTTATTGATGCTGACCTTTTTGATCCTGAACGTCTACCTTGCCATTCAATTGATGGACCGGATGGTCGAGCCGCGGATCGTCGCGACGAGTGCGACCGGTAAATCGATCTTGAAGGATCGTCAAATCGATGAGAAAAAACTACAACCGGTTACGCGAGACATCGGCTATTTAACAGCCGAAGTCGATGCGCGAACACTGGCGCCACTTGCTAGTTCACCGATTCGTGACGCGGTCGCTTCCGTCAAGAACGATGTCGAGTGGTCGGTCCGGTTGACGAAACCGTATCGACTCGATGCGAAGACGATGCGGGATTCCGCTTCATCGTTTGTTCAAGCGTCCGTTCGGTATGGTGCCGAATATACATTTTGGAAGTATGATAGTAAGTATCAGGAGATGACATTCGTTCAGACGTATAAGGGACAGCCGCTCTATTCGACACCACAGCAGTCGCGTGAGGACGATGCGATGATCGGACCGTCCCTGCTCGTCTTGCAGCTCAACGATGCGAAGGAAATCGTCAGCTACAAACAACGCCACTTGAACAAGGTCGTCCGGCAAGCACAGGACGTGACGTTGTTATCGGCAAGTGAAGCAATCGTCCAGTTGTCGGAGCAAGGCTTGTTCCCGGCATCGAAGCGGTTGACGAGTCACAAGCTCGGTTATTTCTGTCTCGTCACGGAAGGCACGGAATCCGTCCAAATTCTGCCGCCGACGTGGCAAATCGAGCTCGACAACGAGGAAGTCTACTTCGTCAATGCGATTGACGGCGGTGTCCAGACCGTCGAACGATTGGATACAGTCTCAGAGAAATGAGGAATGCACGATGAGCCTACACTACAGCGTCATGGCCAGTGGCTCGACGGGGAACGCCCTCTATATCGAAAGTGAACAGACCCGCTTGCTCGTCGACGCGGGACTGACCGGCAAGGCGATGCTCGCCTTGTTCGACCAGATCGATCGGTCGCCGCATGGCATCGATGGTCTGTTCGTCACCCATGAACACTCCGACCATATCAAAGGCGTCGGCATCATGGCACGGAAGTACAATATCCCGCTCTATGCGAATGAAAAGACGTGGGCAGCGATGGAAGCGAAGATCGGCAAGATTGATCCGGCACTGAAGTTCCTCTGGGAAGTCGGAGAGGTCAAGCAGTTCGGTGACATCGAAGTCGAATCGTTCAACGTCAGTCATGATGCAGCAGATCCGATGTTCTTTCAGTTCGCTCATGAAGGAAAACGGTTGGCACACATCACGGATACCGGATACGTCTCGGACCGGATGAAAGGTGTCATTCGGGGCGCTGATGCCTATATCTTTGAAGCGAACCATGATATCGGCATGCTCCAGATGGGACATTACCCGTGGAGCGTCAAACGACGGATTCTTGGCGATTACGGACACGTCTCGAACGAAGATGCCGCAATCGCGATGAGTGAGGTCCTCGATGACCGGACGAAACGGATCCACATGGCCCACTTGAGCAAGGACAACAACATGAAGGAACTCGCCCGGATGAGTGTCTCCCAGACGCTCGCGAGCCGTGACGTCGATCTGAGTAAGATTCAGCTTCTCGACACGGATCCGGTCATTCCGACACCGCTCCTAAAGCTTTGATTATGGGAAATTACTGAATATGCTCAAAAGACCCCCACATTTGGCTCACTTGCCACGTGATGGGGGTATACTTGTGTAAAGAGAGTCATAAAGGAGGCGTATGTCGATGGATCGACCCGAAGAACCACGGAACGAATCCGAACGATACGAACAGTCATCCGATGAGAGCGGCTTCCCGCCCCGTCAGCCGGCAACGAGCGAACCGGTCAGCCCTTATCGTGAACCATATGAAGAACAACCAGAACCACCGCGTCGTCGCGGTGCCGGAAAAGCCTTTTTCGTCGGTCTGATCGGCGGAATCGTCGGAGCCTTGTTGATTGCTCTCGTCGCGTGGCCGTTCGTCCGCGATGAGATGACGAGTCCGACTCCGGTTTCGTCGACGACAGCGGAACAGACTGCGACACAGACGACAGAGGATGAAGCCGACATCGTTGGTGCAGTCGGTAAGACGAAGGAAGCCGTCGTGAGCGTGACGAACCTTCAGAGCTCGTTCCAAGGAACCGATCAGGAAACGGGTGCAGGGTCCGGCGTCATCTATAAAAAAGACGGCAATAAAGCCTACGTCGTTACGAACTACCACGTCGTTGAAGGGGCGAACCGCTTGTCTGTCACGTTATCCGACGGAACAGCACTCGAGGCAAAAGTCCTCGGGGAAGATCCGACGTACGATTTAGCGGTCCTGTCGATTGATTCATCGAAAGTGACACAAGTCGCAAAACTGGGGGATTCGGATACGTTACGCGCCGGTGAAACGGTGCTTGCGATCGGAAACCCACTCGGAATCTTCGCGAACTCTGTCACACGCGGTGTCATCAGTGCGCAGGAACGGACGGTTCCCGTCGATACGAACAAGGATGGACAGCAAGACTTCAATACGGAAGTCATCCAAACCGATGCAGCGATCAACCCGGGGAACTCGGGTGGAGCGCTCATCAATACAGCCGGTCAATTGATCGGGATCAACTCGATGAAGATTGCGGAAGCAAGTGTTGAAGGCGTCGGATTTGCGATTCCGATCAACGAAGCGTTACCAATCATGCGTGACCTTGAGCAAAATGGTGAAGTCGTTCGTCCACAGCTCGGGATTCAGATTCGTGACGTGCAGGAATTCCCAAGCGGATATCGCGAAGATCGTCTGAAATTACCGAATGATGTCACGAAAGGAATCGTCGTCGTTGGTCTAACCCGTAATAGTGGAGCCGAAAAAGCGGGAATGAAGGCAAACGATGTCATCGTTGAGATCAACGGAAAAGCGATCGCATCGTTCGCTGATCTAAAAAGTGTTCTCTACCGGGATGCAAAAGTTGGCGAAACGGTCAAAGTCACGTTTTATCGGGGCGGTGAAAAACAGACAGCAGATGTGAAGTTGTCGGCTCAGTCCCCAACCGTTCAGTAAGGCATCACGTGAAAAACCATCCACAGGTCCGACCTGTGGATGGTTTTTTTTGAGTGAGGAAACCTGTCGCTTTTCCGGTCAGAAAGGTCGATATTTGTTATACTGGAAGCGGATAAATGTGGATAAGTGAAAGGAGGAGACCACCTGTGGATAAGTACGTTTGTTTAGAACATGTCGAGCTCGCACTTGACGAAATCGTAGATGAAACAGAACAATACCCGATTCTCGATCAGCTAAATCCAGAAAAAAACATCACCTGTGAATACTGTGACGCACCGGCAACATATCTTGTGTCAAGCAAAAAATAAATATCAACATGTGGATTTGTGGATAACTCTGTGGATAACTCCTGAATTTTCTGTCAGAAAGCGAGAAAAAAGATGCAAATTACCATCATTACGGTCGGAAAGCTAAAAGAGAAGTATTTGAAGCAAGGCATCGCCGAGTATACGAAGCGTCTCGGCGCCTACTGTTCAATCCAAGAAATCGAGGTCCCGGACGAAAAGGCACCGGAGCAATTGAGTGAAGCGGAGATGGCGCAAGTGAAGAAAAAAGAGGGCGAACGGATTTTAGCGAAGATTGGACCGGACGTTCATGTCCTTGCACTTGCTATCGAAGGAAAACAACGGACGAGCGAACAGTTTGCAAAAGAACTCGATCAACTCGCGACATACGGCAAGAGTAAAATTGCTTTCGTCATCGGTGGATCACTTGGTCTTGCACCAGAAGTGATGCAGCGGGCGAATGATACAATCTCGTTTTCAAAGATGACATTTCCGCATCAATTGATGAAGATGATCCTCTGTGAACAGATTTATCGGGCGTACCGGATTAATCGAAATGAGCCTTATCACAAATAAGCACTATTTAGATGACCGCCTTAAGTGTATTAACTGATACTCTAGGTGGTCTTTTTTAGTTAGTAAGATTAACTCTTATATCATAATTAACAAAGACGACGAAATGTATATAAATGAAAGGAGGACATAATGGTTATTCAGATCATCGAAGAAAAAACACGTAGTCAGGTTAAAGTCTTTTTTACCAAGCACTGGGGCAGTTCACAAATGGTAACATCGACAGGTGTTCATGATTGTAGTCTCTTAGATGGATTTTATGCCATAAACGATGATCATGAAATCATTGGACTGATTACCTATCATATGACTTCGCAGACGTGCGAAATCATTTCGCTGGATAGTCTTGAGGAAGGAAAAGGAATCGGCTCACGATTGATGCAAGTGGTAGAAGAAAGGGCAGCACAGCAACAATGCGACTTGCTGACACTCGTTACAACGAATGATAATGAGCATGCGATACGTTTCTATCAACATCGGGGATATACAGTATCGCAGGTGATTCCGAATGCCGTGGACCTTGCACGCAAAATAAAACCGGAAATCCCGTTATACAATGAAAAGGGAGTTCCGATTAAAGACGAAATTGTCTTGATAAAACATTTATGAGTTACTTATTCGTTGTTGATGTTAGAACTTCTAAATAATCTTTCTCACTCTTGAATTGATCATTCACAATCAAATCTGGTGAAATCAAATAGGTTCCGGCATATTCACCGTACTTAATTTTGAAATAGCATGTCTTAGGTGCGAGTAGACTTTTCGATTGATGAATCTGCTCTCGTAATAGTGGCGTCCAACCTGATTGATTTTGTGAATTAGCGAAAGAGACAACAATCGATTGATCAGCTTGAATCAATAGTACAAGATTGTTGTCTTGTAAACGCGATGGATTGACGTGGGCGAGGATCGGATCGACAGACTTAGCGATAAACCCGCCAATAGTAGCGTGTGACTGCTGTTCCTTGATGAATTGTTGAATCATAGTTATCCCCCTGACTGTACCTATAGATTACTCCGACTTTTCTTTCGTGATGATACCGATACCACAACCAAACAGCATGATGATGCCGGTAACGAGTAACGCAGAAACATGACTTTCTAGTGCCATATAGAGACCTGCACCACTTAAGATGACGCCGGTTGGAATCAAAACGTTTCGCATGAAGTATTCCTCCCGAAAGAATAATGACGTTGTTTTCACTATACCGGATAGAACGTCAGATAAAACACATACGTTAGTAAATAATGACAATCTGATTTTGAATATACAGAACGAAAATAGACGCCGTCCATTAACTTGGACAGCGTCTGTTTTTCATTATGTTCGCTCTAGTACATTGACGAGCATCTGATGGATGACGTCATGATCCCGAACGTCATGGACACGATAAGTTCCGGGTAACGTATAGACGTCTATCGCTCCGACGTAAGCAATCTTCAGTTCCAACGTTCCATCCTCCTGACAGGTCGTCCGGAGCTCGAGTTCACCGCTGATGACACCGACTTCTTGCGTCATGACACCATGTGTGGCGGTAAAGGTAGAGGTTTTCGTTTCCATCGAATCGACTCCTTTTTAGTATGTACATGTGTTCAACATCGTCTGTAAGGCAGTTTTTTCACTTGATTGTAAGCTGAGGTTCCAACGACTCTTCGTATTGATCCACATCTTCGAGTAGGCACAGCTCGCACCTGCTCGTGTCGGCTTCCATGTCGACGGATCCTGGTCCCCTTTTGAACGGTTCGAGCTTGCGGAGACAGCGATCAATTGCGGACCTGTCAAATCGTTTGCGAATGCTTGACGTGTCGTCGTCGTCCAGCTGCTTGCTCCTGAACGCCATGCTTCGGCAAGCGGTACGACGTGATCGATGTCGAGGTCAGACGGATTCGTGAATGTCAGTCCGTCATAGTAACTATACCAAGAACCGGATGTAACGGGGCACGATCCGACATATGAATCCGCGTCACGTTTTAAGACGACTTGTCGTGTATCACAGCCGCTTCCTTGACTGCTCCAGTGCGGGAACAAATCACGCGAATAACCGGTCATGCTGCCTTCTGTTTTAACCGTTAAGGCATCGAGTTGAGACTGGGCCGTCGCTTTCGATGAGATGCCCGATGGTAACGCGGAAACAGACGTCGTATCGAATTGGAAAGCGGTCAGGCAGACGAGCGTAGTGATGACGATGGACTTGATGGCTTTGAACACGTGTCATTCCTCCTATGTATGAGACGAGATGATGTGAAGACACCCTTCACAATTTTTAGTATGGCATCACTTATTTAGGAAAAAATAAATATCGTGTAAATGTTATTAAAATTAAACTTTTGTCATTATATAGAAGGGTCTGATGTTAGGATTTAGGTGGAGAAGAAAGGGGACTACATCATGAACGAACGAATCAGAGGATGGTTGATCGTGTTCGGTATCTTTTTAGTCGTAAGTGGCATGTTGACGGAAGCACAACGTTATTTCAACACAAAAGAACTAGAAAATTGTATCGCGCAAGCTCGCGCTGCCCACCAAGAATATGAATATGAGATCGTTAATCCTGTCACACGCGCGTATTCGTTCCGTGCGCATTGATTTTCTAAAAGATGTCGGGTCATCTCGCATATGGTACGCTTTTCAGGAAGCAGGATTTTAATGATTTGAGGAGCTGGTATGCATGAATAAAAAAGACATCGCCGACATCCGTCGTCACTTCAAGATGGATGCCGATTTACTAAAAATCCATGAAATCTACAACGTCTATATCCGAAAAGAGACGAGCGAAATCTATCATGAGGAAGCCCGACCGTTTCCATTGCTTGATCCGGAACAACAGGAGCTGTTTCTTGCGAACTTCAAGAAAGTACTAGGTGGAAAACTCGACGTCAAGCTGTTCGAGGTCAAGTTCACCCATCCGGAAGAAGGAGAGACGGGTCATACGCAACAGCTCCTTTATGAAGGACTGTATGCGGAAGAGCCGGAGGACTGGGTTGAACAGATGCAGACGATGGCGCTGAAGATGGTTCAGGACGTCCAGTACGAGAACGACCTCGTCGTCACGTTCATTCGCGGACAATACTATAAAACGACGAAGCGCCAAGCAGATGAGACAGAGATCGATCCGAATGACGACGTCTATACGACACCGTTCATTCTCGGTAGCCTTAACTTGACGGAGTTACCGAAACAATCACTCGTCTTTGATTTCGTCGAACGCGAATTCAAGTCGAACTTATTCATCAATCCGGTCATCAAACTAGCGTCGCCGATCGGTGGATTCCTCTTCCCGACCTTCACCGACAATGCAGCAGACGTCAATCATGTCTTGTATGCGGCAGGTAAGCCGAATAAACCGGATTTCGGGTTCCTTGAAAATGTCTTGAACGGTCAACCGATCGTCACGGCAGATGAGGATAAAGCGATCTTCGAGGAAATCGTCAAATCGGTCGTCGGTGAATCAATGGATACGAAGACGTTAGCCGGTGTCTATGAAAACATCAATCAGTTGATCGTCGTCGAAGAGGATCAGGATGAGGAAGAAGTGCCAATGCTCGACGTTCAGGAGGTCGAGCGTGTGCTCAAGGCAAGTGGTGTCGAAGATGTCAGCACGGAACAAGTCGAACGGGCATTCAAGACGGTCGTTGACGATCCAACATACGAGATGAAGGCAAGTAACATCGTCCCGAACTATGAAGCGAAATCGATTAAAATCAATACGAAGGTCGCGAACATCGCGATCAGTCCGCAAGACTTGAAGTACGTCAAACAAGTCAACTATCAAGGGAAACGATGCCTATTGATCGAGGTCGAGGAAGACACGGTCATCGATGGCTTTACGATCGTTTCCCAAGAACAATTACGATGAGGATCAGCGCAGGCGACTGCGCTGATTTTTTTAGGTGAAACATTTGCTTCTGCTGTTAAAGACAGGTATATTGTGATGTAAGCGGTCTCTTTTTTTAAAAAGAGGCATTCGAAATTTTTTTAACCGCTATCGAAAGCGCTTTCGATAACAGTTTGACTAGAAAGGAAGCGATCCACTTGTCTACCGCATCGATGCAAGATTTACTGCGAACGTTACGAAATCGTTCATCCATCCATCAAGACGGACTTGAAATCGTCGATAAGCCGATTCCTGACGTCTCGACTCCAGGAACACTCGATCCGCGTGTCCGTGAGGTCGTCCTCACGCAGCGTCCATCGGTCTCGATTCCAGAAGGGGCGTCGCCAGTCGAACTGGCGCGTGCCGGCATGGGCTGGGACAACGAAGACGTGACGACTCGGCAAATCTCAACGGATGTCCTCAAGATCCCAAGACCCGGTACCACGATCGAAGCACGGCTGTATCGTCCGGAAGCGGCGCGTCCGCTCCCGCTCGTCGTCTATTTCCATGGCGGTGGTTTTTTCGGTGGCACACTCGAGACGGTCGAGAATCCGTGTAAGGCATTAGCCGATAAGGGGAATGTCGCCGTCTTGTCGGTTGGTTACCGATTGGCACCCGAGCATCCGTTTCCAACAGGACTTGAGGATTGTCATGCAGCGATCGATTGGGCAGTCGAACACGCTGATCGACTTGGGATTGATCCGGGTGCAATCGCTGTCGCCGGTGATAGTGCCGGTGGGAACTTAGCGACGGTCTGTTGTTTGCTCGACCGCGAGCGTCCGACACCGTATATCCGCTATCAAGTCTTGTATTATCCGGTCGTCAATGTCGGTGAACATCCGAATTCGGAATATGACTGGACGCTTGAAGCGTATGACCGACAAACGGAACCGGAGCTACTCGAACGGATCATTTTGTCGCTGCAAGATGAAGAAGGTGTCCTCGAGCAATGGTACGTTCAAGCAAGTGATTCGAAGGATCGACGGATCTCACCGTTGTTCGCGACGCTCGATGATCTACCAGAGGCACTCGTCATTACAGGAGAGTTTGATTACTTACGTCTTGAAGGGGAAGCGTATGCGAAAAAACTGGCGCGCGCCGGCGTCAAGACTCGTTATCTCCACTACCGCGGGATGGAACATGCCTTTCTTGATAAACTCGGTCTGTATCCGCAAGCCGAAGACAGCTTAGACGAAATCGCGAAGGACTTAAAACGACTCTTTTCTCAAACTAACTAACAAAGGTGGATGACGTATGACATACACACTCGATTGGCAAGCCTATACAAAACTCGCACGACAAACCGTCGCGGAAGGGGCGGTCCTCTTACAAAATGATGGTGTACTCCCGTTGCAACCTGCATCGACGGTCGCTGTTTTCGGACGTAATCAGTTCAACTACTATAAAAGTGGAACAGGATCAGGCGGGATGGTCAACGTCACGAACGTCGTCAGTCCGCTCGATATGCTACGCGAAGACGTGACGCTGAACGCAGACGTCCTCAAGGCGTACGAGAACTGGATTGAAGACCATCCGTTTGACCAAGGGGAAGGCTGGGCAGCCGAGCCGTGGTCGCAAGAAGAGATGCCGCTTGACGCGACACTCGTTCAGCAAGCAGCACTTGACTCCGATGTTGCCTTGATCATGATTGGTCGCACGGCTGGGGAAGATCGCGATAATACAGCGGATCCAGGGAGTTATTTTTTAACGGAGACGGAACAGGAGATGCTCCGACTCGTGACGACACACTTCAAACAAACTGTGGTCGTCTTAAACGTCGGGAACATCATCGATATGCGCTGGGTCGAAGAGACGACGCCAAGTGCTGTCCTCTACGCGTGGCAAGGAGGAATGGAAGGCGGAACTGGACTGAGTGATCTCTTGCTCGGCCGCGTCTCGCCGTCTGGGAAACTACCGGATACGATCGTTCGTTCGCTCGATGATTATCCGTCGACACCACACTTCGGTCATGCCGATCGCGCGTTGTATCAAGAAGACATCTATGTCGGGTACCGTTACTTCGAGACGTTCGCACCGGAAGTGGTCTTGTATCCGTTCGGGTACGGATTATCGTATACGTCGTTTGACCTGACGACAGACGTGACGACGTCGGCTGATGCTTGGACGGTTACGGCGACGGTGACGAATACCGGGCAGACGAGCGGGAAGGAAGTCGTACAAGGATACCTTGAGAAACCACAAGGACAACTCGGGAATCCGACGCGTCAACTCGTTACGTTCGGCAAGACAAAAGAACTCGCACCAGGCGAGCAAGAATCTCTCAGACTCGTCGTACCATTCGCCTCGTTTGCGAGTTATGACGATAGTGGCGTTACCGGGAATAAGTCGTCTTATGTTGTCGAACCTGGCACGTATCAGCTCTATCTCGGAACGGACGTCCGGTCGGCGATTCCAGTCGCAAGCCATTCTGTCGAGACGCTTGACGTCACGGACGTCTTAACGGAGAACATGGCACCGGTGACAGCGTTTGAACGCATCAAACCGCAAGCGACCGAAACGGGATATACGGTGACGTATGAAGCAACACCACTGCGGACGATCGATTCGGAACAGCGTCGTCAACAGGAGCGTCCCGTTGAACGGACGCGGACGGAAGACGCCGGTTGGAAGTTACGCGATGTCAAAGAAGAACGGGTCACGCTCGAGACGTTCCTCGATCAATTGACGGATGCGGATCTCGCGGCGATCGTTCGGGGGGAAGGGATGAACTCACCGCGTGTCACACCGGGAACGGCGGGCGCCTTTGGTGGCGTGACGACAGAACTCGAAGCACTCGGTATTCCAGCAGGCTGCTGCGCGGATGGTCCGTCCGGAATCCGGATGGACATCGGGACGAAAGCCTTCTCGTTACCGAACGGAACATTGCTTGCTTCGACGTTCAACACAACATTGATTGCCGATCTATTTGAGATGACAGGTCTCGAGTTACGGAAGAACGAGATTGATACGTTGCTTGGACCCGGGATGAACCTCCATCGTCATCCACTCAACGGACGGAACTTCGAGTATTTCTCGGAAGATTCGTATCTGACTGGAAAAATGGCCGTGGCACAGCTCGACGGGATGCACCGGGTTGGTGTGACGGGAACGTTGAAACACTTCAGTGCCAACAACCAAGAATTCCACCGACACGATCTGGATTCGATCGTATCAGAACGGGCGTTACGTGAGTTGTACTTGAAAGGGTTCGAGATGGCCGTCAAGGACGGGAAAGCCTACTCGATCATGACGACGTATGGTGCCGTCAATGGCATCTGGACTGCCGGCTTATATGATCAGAACACACGTATTTTGCGCGATGAGTGGGGCTTTGACGGAATCGTCATGACCGACTGGTGGGCGAAGATCAATGCGGAAGGAACAGAAGCAAATCGTCAGCAAACGGCGACGATGGTCCGTTCGCAAAACGATCTCTACATGGTCGTCGGTGAACCAGGAACGAATCCGTTCGAGGATGATACGTTGACGGCTCTCGCTGATGGAACACTTCGACGTTCCGAGTTACTGCGGAGTGTCGCGAACATCTGTCAGTTCTTACTTCGGTCACCGGTCATGGACCGTGTGATGGGAACGGCGTCACCCGTCGAGGTCCTCGGGGCACCAGTCGAAGAAGAAGCACTTGAAGAGCAAGCGGTCTCGCACCAACGCCTCATCAGTGGAGATGCCTTCCCGTTAACGGACGTCACGACGACGACAGGAAGCAGTCATGTCTTCGCTGTCACGGCGGAAGAGACAGGGATGTATCAGGTCACGTTGACGGCACGTTCGAATGCCGGCGAACTGGCGCAAATGCCGGTGACACTATTTGCGAACAACATGCCAGTTGCAACCTTTACCTTCAACGGAACGAACGGCGAGTGGGTCAGTCAGACGAAGGACGTCTTCGTCTTTAATCCGCACAACTATTTAAAGCTCTACTTTGCACTCGGTGGTCTCGAGTTAAAAGAGTTGACGTTTACGCTTGCGGAATCGTTTCATATGAAGAACGGCTGATTAGATTAGCCGGACGGAAAGGACGGATTGCGTGCAGTTTTCCATCATCAAAAAACGGGTCGAGCAACTGCTTGCCCCGTCGTTACAGGGACGGATTGCTTTTCATGCAGCCGTCTACCGGATTCAAGATAGTCCTAGTCGCGTCTGGGTGACGTTTGACGGTGAAGAGATTCTCGGAGCAGACGACTTTCGATTCGAACGGGAAGTGGAGCGGCGTTATGCGTTACAAGCTACACAGTTACCGGATAAACCAGAAGCATCCTTCCGAGAATTATGGCAGTCCGACTGGTTGAAACAGTCGCATGCGTTATCGGCGGAGATCGAACGACAGGTCAAACAGGACGGATACGTAGCGAACTACGAAATCCAACAGGACTTGTTGCAGTACCCGAACCTCGCGTTCGAACAAGCGCTTGTTCATCCACATCCTTTCATCCGTGGCATCGCACGGCTCGATCGGCGACTCGGCAAACGACGTTTCCTATCGCTGACGCATCAGTCTGATTTTGAACAATGGTGTGCGGATACGCGGCAAACCGTCGAACGCTGGTGACACGAAAAAGCACGCTTCCTCAAGACGAGGAGGCGTGCTTTGTTCTAGGATCATGGTGTTTGTTTCGTGATCGCTAACGCGACTTCGCGTACAGTGACGTCTTGCGGCATAGAGTAGATGAAGAAAACCGTATCCGCCACATGACGTGGATCGAGCGTGGTCCCACCAATCGTTGACTTCCAATCTTCAATTCCTGAGACAAGTGCTTCGTTCGTGACGTGGTGCAGTAATTCTGTTTCTGCATATCCAGGAGAAACGAGAGAAACCCGAACATTGTGTTCGGCGACTTCTTGGCGAATCGTTTCCGTTGCTCCATGGACACCAAACTTACTTGCAACGTAAGCAGCATGATTCACAAACGCTTTGAAGCCGGCAATGGAAGACATGTTGAGGATCGTCCCATGCTGACGATTTTTCATATCCTCAAGCACGATTTGCATCCCGTTCAACACACCTCGGACATTCGTGTCGAGCATCGTCTGCCATTCCTCAGGTTGTTGCGTCTCGATGTTACCAAGCAACATGACACCGGCATTATTGATGAGAAGATCGGTTTTTCCATAACGTTCTTCTGCTTCCCGAACAGCAGATTTAAAAGCAGTAAGATCTGTCACGTCGACTTGTTTAAGAAGGACATGCTCAAAATTGAGTGGAAGTTGCTCCATTTTCTCAAGACGTCTTCCAAGTAATAAGAGCGGAAACCCTTCCTTGTTAAAACGTTTGGCAATTTCAGCACCGAATCCCGAGCTTGCACCTGTAATGACGACTAATGATTTATTCATGAGATAATCCCTTCTTTCTGTATGATTATCTCGACCTTATCGGTTAAACCTTAGTTTAAGTCAACCCCTTTGCTCATCAAGGTGAGTCAGAGCATCGATGGACTGTCCTGCTGCCAAAAGACGCTCGAATTGTTCTTGAAGATCCGGTTGGAACAGAGTGGTGCCAGGTATGAAGTGAAGTGATTCAGTTCCAGCTTCGATGGCTGTTTTGTAGTACCACTTCTTGAAGCGAAGAAACGCTTGTTGCGCTTGTAATTCCTCGATTTTTGCTTGTAGATGTCGTTCTTCTTCATCCAAATAGTCGTATCGCTGACGGAGAGAGGCATCGCCTTGCATACATAATTCAATAAACGTCGCAATCGTTTTAATCGGCACACCGCTCCGTTTCAGACAATCGATTGTTTCGATATAATTGAAATCATTTTCCTTGAACTGCCGTCGCCCGTGCTCATCACGATCGACGAATGGAAGTAACCCTTTGCGATCATAAAACCGAATCGCGGAAGTTGAAATTCCCATCCGTTCTGCTACTTCACCAATGCGCATACTCATTCGTAAGTCCTCCTGTTCAAAAAAGAGAAGTCGTATTCGACTTCTCTTTTACGTATCATGAAATTGAAAACGAGTTGACCTCGTGAATGCCTTCTTCTTCAACGAAAGCGTCGAGTAAAGCACGCACTTCGTCCGTTGAGTTCGTCTCCATCAATTTGACCCGCAGTTCACTCGCACCGCGGAATCCGCGGACGTAAATCTTGAAGAACCGGCGTAATGGTTTGAAGAGACGGGGCTCGAATTGAGCCGAGTAATGATCGTGCAGATCAAGCTGCAGACGTAACAAATCGAGGAGTTCTTGGCTCGAATGTTCTTTTTTCTCGACTTCGAACGCAAACGGGTTGTGGAAGATCCCGCGACCGATCATGACACCGTCGACACCGTATTTCTCGACGAGTTCAAGCCCGTGTTGGCGATCGTTGATATCCCCGTTGATCGTCAGTAACGTCTGCGGTGCGATCTCATCGCGTAACTTCTTGATTTCCGGAATCAATTCGAAGTGCGCTGGAACGGCGCTCATCTCTTTACGTGTCCGAAGGTGAATCGAGAGGTTCGCGATATCTTGTTCGAGGATGTGACGCAACCAATCGTGCCACTCTTCGACCTTCGTGTAGCCAAGACGCGTTTTGACGCTGACTGGGAGACCGCCCGCTTTTGCAGCTTGGATCAGTTCAGCTGCGACTTCCGGACGATTGATCAAACCGGAGCCTTTACCGTTAACAGCAACGTTATGGACGGGACAGCCCATGTTGATGTCGATTCCGCTAAAGCCCATCTCTGCCATGCCGATGCTCATCTCGCGGAAATATTCCGGTTTATCGCCCCAAATGTGAGCGACCATTGGTTGTTCATCTTCCGTGAACTCGAGACGTCCGCGGACGCTCTGTTTGCCTTTCGGGTGACAATAGCTTTCTGTATTCGTGAATTCCGTGAAGAAGACGTCCGGACGCGCCGCTTTCGCGACGACGTGGCGGAAGACGACATCGGTGACGTCTTCCATCGGTGCTAAGACGAAAAATGGTCGTGGTAAGTCCTGCCAAAAGTTCTTTTTCATAGTATATTAAACCCTTTCCTTAAGGTAATGCACATGTGTGGTTAAAGAATTTCATCAACTATACACTTTAAGCGCTCTAGCTAAAAAGTGCAAGTGAGTGCTATTCGTTACCGTGAGGAAAGAGAGCGATCCATCATATGCCGTGTCATCCAGTCCGGTCCCGGAATCAGGTGTCCGGCTTCGTCCTTATAGATGACGTGTTCGGGTCGAAGTTCCGTCGGCGAGACGAGTCCTGCTGCCGCCGTCAGGTTATAAAGACCTTCTCGTAACGAGATGATGTAGTTCGTCACGCGGAAACTTTTTTCGTCGACGATCAGCGCCTTTTGCAGCTTCGGATCGGTCGTCGCGACACCGACCGGACAGTGATTCGTATGACAAACTTGCGCTTGGATACAGCCGACATTAAACATCAGACCACGTGCGATATTGACGAAGTCGGCACCGAGGGCGAGAGCGATCGCAATCTTATCGGCACTGATCAGCTTACCGGACGCAAACACTTTGACCTTGTCGCGTAAACCAGCTTCCGTCAGGAGTTGGTGAACGAACGGTAAGGCGGAAAAGAGTGGTAGACCAGCAGCATCCGCGAGTTCTTGGAACGTCGCGCCTGTTCCTCCTTCACCTCCGTCGACCGTCATGAAGTCCGGATGACGTCCGGATTCTTTCATATAAGCAATCAACTGCCGCATGTCTTCAAGATTACCGACGACGACTTTGATTCCGACCGGTTTGCCGCCAACTTCGCGAAGACGTTCGACCCAGTCGAGCATCGTCTCTGGTGTCGTGAATTCGTTGAAGCGGTTCGGACTATCGATGCCGACACCGACTTTGACCTTCCGGACAGCGGCAATCTCTTCTGTAACCTTTGATCCTTCGAGGTGACCACCGCGTGTCTTAGCCCCTTGGGCGAGCTTGAGTTCGAAGGCTTTGACTTGCGGTAACTCACTTTTTTTCTGGAACTCATCGAACGAAAAGTCACCGTCTTCCGTTCGGACACCGAACAGACCGGGACCAATCTGACAGATGATGTCGACGTCACCTTTTAGATGAAAATCGGATAGCCCGCCTTCCCCGGTATTCATCCAGCTCCCTTTAGCGCGACCGAGTCCAATCGAGAGCGCAGTGATCGCCCGGTCACCGAGTGCGCCAAAACTCATCGCTGATTGACCGATCAGTCCTTGGATTTGATAAGGGTGTCGGCACGTCGTCGCGCCAATGACCGGTGCATCCTCCATTTTCAAGAGATACGGTGAAATTTGCTTCGCAACGAGATGTTCTTTACGTGTAAATAGTTCATCACGGTCAATCTGATAGATGTGCGTATCAACACGTTCGGATTGATCGATCCGTAATTCCTGACGATTCGTTGGAAAGAGGGCGTTTTGTACATAAAAACCAGCTTCTTCAAAATCACGTTCCGATCCAAAACTGAGAATCCGACTTTGGTATTTGCCGGAAAGGACAGCCGTCTTGTATTCATTACGGGAGAAGGGTTTCCCTTCGTTATTGTTGAGAAATAAGTATTGGCGGAGTTCCGGTCCCATGTTCTCGAGGATATAGCGCATTTTTCCAAGGACAGGGAAGTTTCGCAGGACCGCGTGTTCTTGCTGACGACGATCAGCGCGCCAGACGTGCCAAAAGAGAAGCGGTGGGACAAGGATGATCAACAGGGCGATGGCGAGTAAAATGAAGAGAACAATCGTATTGATAGACATCAAAATTCCTTCTTTCCCGTAGATTCGTGGTATGTAAGTTGATACCACTGAAAGTTCGGACACAAACGAGAATTTCCAGATATTGAATCTTTTCCGTCGGTGATCGCGTAAATGAGACTATACACTAAAGGAGGAGACCGGTATGCATACACTCTATATGAAAGAAAAAGCGTTCAGTTTACGTGGACGATTCTCGATTCAAGACGAGGCAGGGCACGACGCCTATCACATCGAGGGAAGTTTTATGAAACTTCCGAAGTCATTCAGCGTGACGAACCGAGATGGAGAGGAAGTCGCGGAAATCACGAAGAAGACGTTCAGTTTCCGACCGGTCTTTTATGTCGAAGCAGCAGGGCAATCGTTTGAAATTATTAAAGAGTTCACGTTCTTCAAGGACCGCTATACGATCAACTCGGATCAATTCGAAGTGACGGGCGACTGGTGGGATGTTGATTTTGAGGTCTTACAACAAGGGCAACGGATAGGTCGCGTGCAGAAGAAGTGGATTTCTTGGACCGATCAGTACATGATTGAAGTCGACGATGAAGCGATGGAAGAATTGTTGATCGCCCTCGTCGTCGCGATTGATTGCGTCAAGGCGGAGGAAAGTTCGAACTCTACGTCTTTCATTGATTAAAAAGGGGAATGATTTAGGATGGAACAGTGGGACGTATACACAGCAGATCGTAAGAAAACAGGACGGCTCTGGACACGGGGGACGCCACATACAGCCGGCGATTATCACATGACGATTCACGTCTGTGTCTTTAACGCCAAAGGAGAGATGCTCGTCCAACAACGGCAACCGTTCAAATCTGGTTGGCCGAACATGTGGGATCTGACGGTCGGAGGCAGTGCAGTCAGCGGGGATACGAGTCAGATGGCAGCGCAACGTGAACTGTCGGAAGAGCTTGGACTCGATATCGATTTCACAGGCATCCGTCCCCATCTGACGATTCCGTTTGAGATCGGTTTTGATGATTATTATCTCGTCGAGCAGGAAGTGGATTTGACGACGCTGACGCTGCAGGAAGAAGAAGTCCAACGCGTCGCTTGGATGACAGAAGAAGCGATCGTCAACGGGATCGAAGAAGGATGGTTCATCGGTTATCATGAATCATTGATTCGACTGTTATTTGCTCTTCGTCATAGTTATGGCGCGCATAACGAAGCATAAGAATAAGCCCTTCCGGTGATTCGGAAGGGCTTGTTGCTTGATTAAGCGGATTTGCGAAGTGCATTCGTCCGTTTTGGTTTTGTTTCTGGTAAGAAGAACGTGAAGAACAGATACACGGAACAGCAGAGGAAGAAGACGATCATTGAGACCGTATATCCCGCATGTCCGAGTGCGTAACTCCAAATGATCGTAAAGATCGTCTGCGTCGCATAAGCGATCGCCCAGAAGAGACCAAACAAGACAGTGATCTTTTGCGGTGTCATCCCTTTTCGTTCGTGTGCCAAGTTCATGAAGATCGGATACTGGATGTACATCGCAAATCCGGAAATGAACGCAAAGACATATGAAACGAGCGGCGAGATGTTTCCGAACAAGACCGTGACGAGGAAACTCGCGATCATGACTGTCCCGCTGATCAACAAAATCGGTTTACGAGGTGTTCCTTTGTTACCGATCCGTAGACCGACGAACGTACCGACGATTCCGGCACCTGAGACCAACAGGTTGACGAGCGAACCGTTCAACTGCGTGTACGTATCGAACACGGGTTTCAAGCCAACGAGCGATAAGATATAGAGCGTCAAGAAACCGCCGAAGGCAACCGCATATTTCCAGAGGAATGGATCGCGGACAGCATCTCCGTAACCGTAAGGCGCTTCGTCCACGTCCGTAGCATCGTTCAACTCGAACGACTCACTACCGATCCACCATGCGAAGAAGAGAATCGCTGTCAGACTCGCGAAGATCGTCAACGTCAATTTCCAATCACTGACGAATTGATCAGCGAACAAGGTGAACAAGAGTGACACGACGAATGCACCGACGTTATAGGAGACGGTATTGAAGGCGTTGATCCGTAATTTTTCAGCGGGGTCTTGAACGTAACGTGTCACGACCGGGTTCATGTAGACGATGACCATTGAACCACCGAGTCCCATGACCATGCGAGCGACCGTATACGCCCAGTAGTTCGGCAGGTAGATGGCGACGATCGACATCATCAGGAACAAGAGTGCGAGCAACGGTGCTTTTTTCGGACCGAGCTTCATCAAGATGAGCGCGGCAAGAATATTCGCGAAGACACGCGCCGTCGTGATCGAATAGTTGACGAGTTGTGAGATGAGCGGGTCAACGGTCTGATTACCGAAGAAATGCGCCGTGATTTGTGGCGTCAATGATGAACCCGCGACCCAGTTCATGGCGAAGGTCGCATAGGCGAACCAGAGGACGATCATCATGAAATAGCCTTTTTTTGTGGTAGACATAAAAATCCCTTCTTTTCTGAAGTTCCGCTTCATACCTGAATCGAAAACTACTTAACTTTATTATCAATTCATTCAATATAAAGCCGTTCCGAAGGGAAGTAAAATAGATAGTTCTTATGCTGAGTATAAGAAAATAGAATAAAAGAGAATATACAAAAACTAATAAATTACATAATTAGTTAATAGTTTTGAATAATTTACCGATAAAGATATGCACAAATAATTTTGTTGGATAGGGGAAGTAAGAATGAGATTAGCTAAAACGATTATAACGGTATTATTACTTGCAATTTTAGTACTTGTTGCAAATGAAAATTTAGTAACAGCAAGTACAAAAAATTTAAAAGCAAGCGATGGGAAAAAATGTACGATCATTGGTACAAAAGGAAACGATACCTTAAAAGGTACTAGCAAATCTGATGTAATTTGTGGTTTAGGCGGAAATGATAAAATTCAGGGTCTTGGAGGAAACGATACAATTGATGGTGGAAGTGGTGATGATTCAATTGTTGCGGGTTCAGGAGACGATAAACTATATGGAGGAACAGGAAACGATAAACTCAAAGGGGAAAGTGGATCAGATTATTTTAAAGGGAACGAAGGAATCGATACCGTTTCATATAGCGATAAGAAAAAAGATTTGAATATCAGCTTAAATAATAAAAAAGATGATGGAGAAAAAAACGAAAAGGATTTAATTAGTAGTGATGTTGAAAACTTAACTGGCGGAACAGGAAACGATAAAATCCAAGGGAACGATCGTAAAAATACACTCATTGGACTCGCTGGAAACGATAAAATCGAAGGTAATAAAGGGAATGACGAAATCGTTGGAAAAGAAGGCAGTGATACTTTAAAAGGTAATCAAGGCGACGATCACATTGATGGAGGACAAGGTAGTAATACATGCTATTTAGATCAAGAAGATAGTGAGAGTTCGAGTTGCCAGCTGTTAAAAGACCTAGGTGATTTAGTGGTCCACGTAAAAGGAACCATTCATAACAGTGATTTGAAAGGTTGCTATTTTTTCATGAATAGTCCGATTGGGGAAGAACCTGCTGCTTCCGGTTTAATTGATAAAAATGGTCATTTTGAATTCGACGCCTTTACAGGAAAGTATCTTAACTGGCAGGTTGGCAAACTATTTGATAGTGGCTACACGGATTACCCTGGAAAAAATCCAGAGTGCACATCAAACATCAGACTTAGTGGAAACATGTATAATCTTGAAATTATTAAAAATATGCCTGAATTTTCGGTAAAACTACCTGATCTTATTGAATCGACAATTAGTGTAAAAAATACTTCTGGAAAACGAATAGCTGGGCTGACTTCAAGCTATGTTTATAGTAATTCTCGTCAAATATCTTCTTCTTGGGATGAGAACAGTAGTTTTTCTGTCATGATTCCACCATTCACAACACAGGCAAATCAAGACCAAAAAGTAAAAGTATTAGAGGGCGACGACTACGATATTAGACTAATCGGAAAAATTTATGGAATGAAAATCTCTAGAGAATTTGAAGGTAAATGGTCTAAAAAAGTTGATCTAGTCATACAATGATTATTTAAAAAGAAGTAAGCGGATACAATTAATTTTGATATTAATACTTTAAAATTAATTTCAAAATTAATTTGACAAACGCTTTAGAGATTACTAGAATTAGAAACAATTCATCGATGCAGCGACGCATCGGATAATCAAATAAAGAGAAAGCTATGATTGTCATGGGTCACACTATGGCAGGAGCAGCTTCTGGAGAGACCGTGTCGACACGGCGCCGAAGGGTTCACAATCTCAGGCAAACGGACAGAAGAGTAATCAGATGCAGCGACGGGCATTCATCGAATGTCGTAGTGGCGTGTATGGGTTATTCCTTTGATTTTGTTGAGATTGGACATTCGTCCAGTCTCTTTTTTTCTTTTTCAGGACCGACAGAACGGTCTGAAGCGTAGAGAAACCATCACAAGGAGGAGTTCAGGTTTGGAACAGCAAGGATTAAAGCGGGATTTATCGAATCGTCATGTACAGTTGATTGCCATTGGTGGAACGATCGGAACAGGGTTATTTTTAGGATCAGGAAAAGCGATCCAACTCGCCGGACCATCGATCATTTTTGCCTACTTACTCGTCGGGATCGCGATCTTCTTCGTCATGCGTGCACTTGGGGAATTGTTATTGTCAAAAGCAGGTTATCAGTCACTCACGGATATCGCAGAAGATTATCTCGGACCACGTGCCGCATTCGTGACCGGTTGGACGTACTGGTTCTGTTGGATCATGACAGCGATGGCGGACATCATCGCCGTCGGTGTGTACGTCAAGTATTGGTTTGATATCCCGCAATGGATTCCAGCCGTTCTTGCTCTCTTGATTTTACTTGGTTTTAACTTATTAACGGTTAAATTGTTCGGTGAACTCGAGTTTTGGTTTGCCTTGATCAAGGTCGTGACGATCCTTGCCTTGATTGGTGTCGGAATCGTCCTGCTCGCAATCGGTTTTAAAACGGACGCCGGTCCCGTGACCGTGTCGAACCTCTGGTCACATGGCGGATGGATGCCAAACGGGATTTCTGGATTCCTGCTATCGTTCCAAATGGTCGTCTTTGCCTATGTCGGCGTCGAGCTCGTTGGGGTGTCCGCAGCAGAAACAGCGGATCCGAAGAAGAACATTCCGTCCGCGATCAATAAGATTCCGCTTCGGATCTTATTCTTCTATGTCGGTGCCTTACTCGTCCTCTTGATGATCAACCCATGGACAGGATTAAGTGCGACAGAAAGTCCGTTCGTCAAGACGTTCAGTCTGATCGGGATTCCGCTCGCAGCAGGAATCATCAACTTCGTCGTACTGACGTCTGCTGCTTCTGCATGTAACAGCGGAATGTTCTCGACGAGCCGGATTCTGTATAACCTAGGAAATCAACAGCAAGCATCGAAAAAGTTCTCGAAATTGAACAAAAACCATGTTCCGGCAAACGCCTTGTTCGTCTCGACGATTGTCGTCTCAGTCGGTGCCTTGCTCAGTAAACTGTTACCAGGACAAGCGTTCAGTATCGTCACGACGATCAGTGCGATTTGCTTCATCTGGGTCTGGGGTGTCATCCTCGTCTGTCATCTCCGGTACAAAAAACAAAATCCGGAATTACATGCGGCATCGACATTCAAAGCGCCATTGACACCACTCGTCAATTACCTCGTGCTCGGATTGTTTGCAGTCATTCTCGTCGTCATGCTGTTTGCTGACGATACACGTCCAGCCTTGTTGTTGACACCGGTCTGGTTCCTCGGACTATTCGGACTGTATCACCTCCGAAAAAAGAAACAACAAGCAGCTAATCAAAAAAGTGCGTAATTCAAAACAAGCCGGTCGGATCTAATCCGACCGGCTTGTTTTATGGTGTATCGAAAGCACCATCCTGTAATTGTTTCCGAAGTGCTTTCGCTTTCTTGCGAATATCGCGTTTGCTGTCCGCATCGCGCTTTCCCCATTGCCGATACATCATCGACATCCGCTGATTATCAGCGAAGCGTTTTTCATGCCGGTCGATGAAGTCCCAGTACAAGGCGTTAAACGGACAGGCATCCTCTCCGAGCATATCCTTTTGATGAAACGGACATCCCTTGCAATAATCACTCATCTTATGGATGTAATTCGCCGAAGCGATGTACGGTTTCGTCGATAATATTCCGCCATCGGCATGAAGCGCCATCCCGAGGACGTTCGGTAAGACGACCCAGTCATAGGCATCGATGTACATCTCGTTGAACCAATCTGCCGTCTGTTGCGGCGAAATTGCAAACAGATTAGCGAAGTTCCCGAGCACCATCAAGCGCTGGATATGGTGATTATGGGCATGCTCGACGACAGGACGTAACGATTCAGCGACACAGTGCATGTTCGTCTTCCCGGTCCAGAAAAAGTCCGGTAAATCCGCTTCATGACGCAGCGCATTGACGGAAGCATAGTCTGGCATCTCGGCTAGGTAGACGGCACGCATGTACTCGCGCCAGCCGAGGATTTGTCGAATAAAACCTTCGACCGCATTGAGCGGAGCATCTTGATCTTCGAGGGCGGCTTCAACTTGACGAATGACCTCTTCCGGTGTCAGCAAGCCGAGATTGATTGCTGCTGATAAGAGCGAATGCGATAACGTATCTTCGCCGGTCAGCATGGCGTCTTGATACGTTCCGAACGTCTCGAGTCGTTCTTCGATGAAACGATGAAGAGCCCGCGTCGCTTCCTTGCGCGTGACCGGCCAATGGAAGGAATCAAGTGCTCCCGGATGATCAGAGAAATCACGCTCGACCTTGTCGATGACGTCCTTTGTGATGCGATCGGGACGAAACTGAATTGGATCCGGAAACGTCGTCCCCGACTTCGCCGGTTTCCGGTTCTCGGCGTCAAACGACCACTTTCCACCAATCGGTTTGGAGCCGTTCATGAGAACGTTTCGTTCCTTGCGCAGTTTGCGATAAAAACGGTCCATCTTGTAGGGCTTGTCGCCGATTGCTTCGACCGCTTCTTCCTGTGTCAGTAAAAACAACGGCACGTCGGAACAGACCTCGACCTTGATTTTCTTTGGTAAAGCGTCTTGCCACTTGTGCATCGCCTTTCGCATCGGTTCGTCCGTGATCGCCGTATAGAATACATGATCCGGATCATGATCTTTCCGGTGTGCCTTAAATGCCTGATCAAACGAATCGGCTTCCCGGTAATCGACGGTGAAGCCTTTTTCGCGCAGTTCTTCCGCAAAATGTCGCATCGCTGAGAAGACGAGGACAAGTTTTTGTTTATGGTACGTCTTCCACTTGGAGCGCGAGGTCGCTTCGACCATCAGGATGACGTCGTCTTGTTTGTTTGCTTCCTTCAATAAAGGGAGATCGTGATTCAATTGATTGCCGAATATCCAGCGTGTCGCCATGAGCGTTCCTCCTTTTACTTTCGTTATATGATTACCGTTTTTCGTCAAAGTCATGCCTGGTTGTGTGCCGGCTGACGAAAATCTTCTTACCTGAATCGTCGCTTTTACACATTTCTGAATGTAAAAGAAGTTCCTTTCTGTGCAAGCTATGATAGGGTTATAATGGAAAGGTAAGTTGTCGTCATGAGGGGGAAGTTTTTCATGACAGGTAGTCCATAATATCAACGGGGATAGGAAGGATATCATGAGCAGTATGCCTAAAAAAACAGACGTTATTTTAATTGGTGCCGGAGTCATGAGCGCGACGTTAGGGGTCTTGTTAAAAGAACTCGCGCCTGAGATCAACATCAAGGTATTCGAGAAACTCGCGAGTGCCGGGGAAGAGAGCTCGAACGAGTGGAACAATGCAGGAACAGGTCACGCCGCACTATGCGAACTGAACTATACGACGGAAAATGCCGATGGTTCGATCGATATCAGTAAAGCGGTCAAAGTAAACGAACAGTTCCAACTGTCACGTCAATTCTGGTCGCATCTCGTCAAGGAAGGTGTCTTGCCGAATCCGAAAGAATTCATCATGCCGATTCCACATATGAGCATGGTTGAAGGAACGGAAAACGTCGAATTCCTGAAAAAACGATTGGAAGCGCTATCAGCGAATCCGTTGTTTGCGGGAATGGAATATTCAGAGGATCCAGCGAAATTAGCCGAGTGGATTCCACTCATCATGAACGGTCGGACGTCACCAGAGCCGATCGCTGCGACAAAAATCGATTCAGGAACGGACGTCAACTTTGGTGCGTTGACACGAATCCTGTTTGAATATCTCGCACAACACGATGTAGCGATCAACTATCAGCATGGTGTCGAGGATTTGAAGCGTGTTGACGGGGGTTGGGAAGTCAAAGTGAAGAATGAGCGCGATCACCGGATCGAGCATCATACGGCGCAGTTCGTCTTCATAGGAGGTGGCGGCGGTAGTCTACCGTTGCTCCAAAAAACAGGCATCGAGGAATCGAAGCAAATCGGTGGTTTCCCGGTCAGTGGTTTATTCCTCGTTTGTAAAAATCCTGAGATCATCGAACAGCACCATGCGAAAGTCTACGGAAAAGCGAAAGTCGGAGCACCGCCGATGTCAGTACCGCACTTAGATACACGATACATCAATGGGAAGAAATCACTCCTCTTCGGACCGTTTGCTGGCTTCTCACCGAAGTTCCTAAAGACAGGATCAAATCTTGATTTGATCGCGTCTGTCAAACCGAACAACGTCTTGACGATGCTTGCTGCGGGAGCTAAAGAGATGGGATTGACGAAGTATCTGATCGAACAAGTCCTCTTGTCGACGGAACAACGGATGAACGAATTACGAGAGTTCATCCCGAATGCGAAGACAGAAGACTGGGATGTCGTCGTCGCTGGTCAACGTGTCCAAGTCATCAAGGATACACCACAAGGAAAAGGGACACTCCAGTTCGGAACAGAAGTCGTCAGTGCAGCCGACGGATCTGTCGCTGCCTTACTCGGGGCGTCTCCAGGTGCCTCAACAGCGGTACCGGTCATGCTCGAAGTGCTCGCGAAATGTTTCCCATCCGAATTACCAGCGTGGGAAGCAAAAATCAAGGAGATGATTCCGTCTTACGGGATCTCACTCGTTGAACATCCGGAGCTGTTCGAACAGATTCATGCCGAAACAGCAAAAACGCTCGAACTCGAACAAGGTCAACCGATTCGCTAAACGAAAACCGTCCGACTCTACGAGGAGCCGGACGGTTTTTTGGATTTAGCGGAAGTTACGGAAGAAACGCGTTTTCTTCAGTGCAATCCCGACTGGAATCGCAACGAGGATTCCGACGACGTTTTGTGTGATGTTTCCTGGAATTGAAGCGACTGGTGCGACCCAGTTGCTGTAAAGAATACCTTCACAAACATAGTAAACAGCAAGCATGACAGGAGCAGAAACAATCATTGCAAAAATATTTAAGCCAGGGTTGTCTCCTTTGTATCGCGAAGACCAGGCGATACGCCCGACAATATATCCTTGGAGTCCTCGAGCTATGATTGTAAATGGAGCCCAGAGTGTCCATCCACTGATAAGATCAAATAATCCCATACCGATTGCTCCGGCAATCAGTGCTGTCCGTGGACCGAATAAAATCGCGATGAGAAAGAGCATTGCTGTTCCCATATGAACGAGACCACCGCTTGAAGCGATTGGCAATTTGATATTGATGAATAGTGTCGCAACAAGAACAAGTGCGATTGACATCGCAGTGATGACGAGCTGGCGGGTACGAGTGCTAGAATACGGTGCTACTTTTTGCATGTGGCTAACCTTCTTTATGATAGATTTTAAGATATCTTCAATCTATCAGATGCCTGGACTAGTCAAAAGTGTCAACTTTGAATTATTTATAGGGGTCAGATTGACTAAAAAGTCGTCATTCGTTCTTAATTCCAAAAGAGTTTAATCTATTCATACAGTCTTAAATGAAAAAATCTCCAAAACGGTTGTCGTTTTCAAATCTATTCCTCGTTTTTTTCGTACAATGAACAGCGAAAGGAAGGGGAAGTCAATGAAATATCAAATCGCGACAGCCGTTGTCATACTTGCTTCGTTGTCACCAGTCATATCGGAGGCAAAGGACCAGACGACACAACATCAACGTTATTACGCAGCATATGAAAAAATCGTGGAGAAAATAAATCGGACACAGGAAAATGCGGACGTCACATTGCTTGCAGCAAATCAATTCGCAGACGAGGACTGGATTTCGCCGGAACGTTTTCAGGAACGAGTAGTCAAACGGTTAAAGCCGTTGCATGTCCAACTGAGTATTTATGGAGATGGTCAACGAGCACTTGAACGTACACAAGGTGGAAAAGAAGTTCGTATCACGGGAAATTTCGAAACGGAACTTTTGGAGCGAAGTGAGCGACAATGGTTCTCTGATGTCTTTTCGATGACGTCTCAGGGCATCAATGATGGCATTTGGACACAGAAAGGATTCGATGGTACCCGAATCGATGCAGGACAAACGATGGTCGTAACGGTCAGTGGTACATACGCGAAGCAAGGCATCTTAACAAAGCACCACATCACAAAAGAGTTTCATTGTTCATCCGTTGGTGAAATCTACTATTGAAATAGAAAAAGAGCGAAACTCGTTTGAGTTTCGCTCTTTTCGTTTAATTCCGGATCAAGTGATCGAAAGCACCCAGTGCAGCTGTTGCACCAGATCCCATCGAGATGATGATCTGTTTATACGCGCTATCCGTGCAGTCTCCTGCTGCGAAAACGCCTGGTACGTTCGTTGCGCCGTGGCGATCGACTTGGACTTCACCGAACTTGTTACGGCTCACCGTTTCACCAAGCCAGTCCGTGTTCGGTACGAGACCGATCTGTACGAAGACACCTTCGAGCTCGACGTGACGTTCGACGTTCGTTTCGCGCTCCATGTACGTGATACCGTTCACTTTATCCGTTCCTGTGATTTCCTTCGTCTGTGCGTTGACGACGATCGTGACGTTCGGAAGGGAAGCGAGGCGTTCTTGAAGAACAGCATCCGCTTTTAGTTCCGGTGCGAATTCAAGGACCGTGACATGCTTGACGATTCCTGCGAGATCGATTGCTGCTTCGATTCCTGAGTTTCCGCCACCGATGACTGCGACACGTTTTCCTTCGAACAATGGGCCATCACAGTGTGGGCAGTAGGCGACGCCTTTGTTCTTGAATTCGAGTTCACCTGGGACACCAACGTTACGCCAGCGTGCACCTGTTGAAAGGATCAAACTCTTCGTCTTCAAGACAGCACCATTCTCAAGCTCGAGCTCAAGGAGGTCCTTCTTCTCAAGACGAGTTGCTCGTTGCAGGTTCATGACGTCGATGCCATACTCCTTGACGTGCTCCTCAAGACTTGCGACGAGTTTTGGTCCTTCCGTGTACTTCATGCTGATGAAGTTTTCGATGCTCATCGTATCCATGACTTGTCCACCGAAACGCTCTGCGACGATTCCTGTCCGGATGCCTTTACGGGCTGCATAGATGGCAGCACTCGATCCAGCTGGACCACCACCGACGACGAGGACATCGTATGGATCTTTATCAGCGAAATCAGAAGCATCGGCACCTGTGCCAAGCTTCGCCAAGATTTCTTCGAGTGACATCCGTCCGTTACCAAACGCTTCGCCGTTGACGAAGACCGTCGGAACAGCCATGATTTCTTTTTGTTCGACTTCTTCCTTAAATGCCGCGCCATCAATCATCGTGTGACTGATGTTCGGGTTGAGGACGCTCATGACGTTCAATGCTTGTACGACATCTGGGCAGTTGTGGCAGCTCAAGCTGATGTACGACTCGAAGTGGTACGTTTCTTGAATGCCTTGAATCTGCTTGATGACGTCCGCATCGACCTTCGGTGCTCGACCGCTGACTTGTAGCAGAGCGAGAACGAGGGACGTGAACTCATGACCGAGTGGGATTCCCGCGAACGTGATTCCGCTTGTCTCACCGACACGGTTGACTGTGAAACTTGGTGTCCGGGGAAGGCTTGCCTGCTCGACGGAGATGCGTGGTGTCATGCTTGCGATCTCTTCGACGAGTGCGCTCATCTCAAGCGAGACGGCGTCTGTCCCAGCGCTAACCGCTAGGACGAGATCGCCTTCGAGAAGCTCGAGGTATTGCGCGAGTTGTGCTTTAATGTCTGGTGCTAAAGCCATCGCGAATCCGCTCCTTAAATTTTTCCGACGAGGTCAAGGCTTGGTGTGAGTGTTGCAGAGCCTTCTTCCCATTTCGCTGGGCAGACTTCGCCTGGATTGTTACGTACGTATTGTGCTGCTTTGATTTTGTTGACGAGCGTGCTTGCATCGCGACCGATACCGCCTGCGTTGATCTCAACTGTTTGGATGACGCCGTCTGGGTCGATGATGAACGTACCGCGGTCAGCAAGACCATCTTGTTCGTTCAAGACTTCGAAGTTACGTGAGATGACGTGTGATGGGTCACCGATCATGACGTACTCGATTTTACCGATTGTTTCTGATGTTTCGTGCCATGCTTTATGTGTGAAATGCGTATCTGTTGAAACAGAGTAAACTTCAACGTCAAGCGCTTTGAGAGTTTCGTATTGATTTTGGAGATCTTCGAGTTCTGTCGGGCAAACGAATGTAAAGTCTGCAGGGTAGAAACATACGACACTCCATTTACCGCGAAGGTTAGCATCCGTTAGGTCAACGAATTCTCCGTTGTGGAATGCTGATGCACTGAATGGTTTTACTTCACTTCCGATTAAAGACATGATAAAAATCCTCCTCAAGGGTTCTATTTTTAGAATCTGTTCTAGTGCATACAAACAATCTGTATTTATCACACTAGAATAATTCTAATCTAATACTAATTTCATATAGACCAACACTTTTGTCAAGGTATAATCGGCAATTTCTTATTTCAGGAAAGATTGTGTGAACAAAAAAAGAAATCCCGACTCCTAAATGAAACAGGAGTCGGGAGCTGTTTTCTTTATTGCCAGTCCGTGTGGAAGATCCCTTCGCGGTCTGTCCGGGCATACGTATGAGCACCAAAATAATCGCGTTGTGCTTGCAACATGTTGGCATTCGAATTCGCTGTCCGGTAGCTATCGTAATACGTCAGTGACGTCGATAGAGATGGGAGTGCAAAACCAGATAACGCACCCTCGGCAACGACGTGACGTAACGATTCTTGATACGCCTGTACTTTCTCAGCGAAGAACGGGGCGAGCATCAAGTTCGAGAGGTTCGCATCATTTTTGAATGCTTCACTGATGACGTTCAAGAAGTCTGCCCGGATGATACATCCACCACGGAAAATCAAAGCGATCTCTTCAAGGCGTAAGTTCCAGTCATACAACTCAGACGACGTCCGGTACTGGGTGAAGCCTTGCGCGTATGCGGCAACTTTCCCCATATAAAGCGCTTGACGAATTCGTTCGACCCACGCGTCTCGCTCAAGCGTCGACAAGTCTTCTGGTCCCTTTAAGACAGTAGACGCTGCGACGCGTTCTTCTTTAATAGCTGAAAGATAACGCGCGAACAGAGCTTCTGTAATGATTGAAGAGGCGATCCCATTATCAATGGCTTGCAGGCTCGTCCATTTTCCGGTTCCTTTTTGACCGGCTTGATCGAGAATGACATCAATCAACGGTTGCCCTGTCTCGTCATCCGTTTTTCGGAGGATATCCGCTGTGATCTCAATCAAGTAACTTTTCAGTTCACCCGCGTTCCACTCAGCGAAGATGTCCGCGACTTCCTTGACGTCGAGTCCGAGACGGAAACGGAGGAAGCTATACGCTTCAGCAATCAGTTGCATGTCTGCATACTCGATGCCGTTATGGACCATCTTAACGAAGTGACCAGCGCCTTTTGGACCAATATAGACACAACATGGATCTCCTTCGACGTGAGCGGCGATCTTCGTCAAGATCGGTGCGACATGTTCGTAAGCTTCTTTCGATCCACCCGGCATGATCGCAGGACCGGTCCGCGCACCGACTTCACCACCCGATACACCGACACCGATGTACTCGATCCCGTGGCGTTGTAACTCGTCGAAACGACGCTCTGTATCGAGGAAGTGAGAGTTCCCACCATCCATGATGATATCGCCTGTTTCGAGATGCGGAAGCAACGATTCGATGACTGAATCAATCGCGCTACCAGCCGTGACCATCATGAAGATTTTACGTGGGCGAGCGAGTGATTGAACGAATGCTTCAATGTCATAGTACGGATGAAGAGGTAGTCCCTCATCATGTGCGACGAGATCGTCCGTTAAATCACGTGTGTAGTTATAGATGGCGACTTCTTCTTGATGACTCGCCATATTCAGTGCCAGGTTGCGTCCCATGACGCCAAGCCCGATGACTCCGATAGAATGTTGCATAAGTAGAACGACTCCTTTTCTTAGACGACGAGGCTGAGGAGAAGAACGAACCCAAGTCCACAAACGGAAATGATCGTCTCAAGCACAGTCCATGTCGCAAACGTTTCTTTTAATGATAATCCGAAATACTCTTTAAACATCCAGAAGCCTGCATCATTGACGTGTGAAGCGATCAGACTACCTGCACCAGTCGCGAGAACGACGAGCGCTAAGTTGACGTCGGATTGCTCCAGTAACGGAATGACGAGACCTGCCGTTGATAGGGCAGCGACTGTCGCGGAACCAAGTGAGATCCGGAGAATCGCAGCAATCAACCAAGCAAGTAGAATCGGAGATAACGCTGATCCTTCAAATAATTGCGCGACGAACGTCCCAACACCGCCGTCAATCAAGACTTGTTTAAAGGCACCGCCACCGCCGATGATCAATAGCATCATCCCGATTTGGGCGATTGCCGTCGTACAAGATTCCATGACCGTTTGCATCGGAATCTTACGCGCGATCCCCATCGTGTAGACCGCGACGAGTAATGAAATCAACATCGCCGTTGAGGCGTTCCCGATGAATTCAATCGCCGAGATGACACTGTTTTCACCCCAACCGAGTGTTTCTTGTAAGAGCGTGAAGATCGTTGCGACCGACATCAAAAGAACCGGTAGCATCGCCGTGAAGACACTGATGCCGAAGCCTGGTGTCTCTTCTAGATCAAATTCTTTTTGTTCTCCGAGTGACGCGATGTTTCCTGTCCGTGTAAACGATTCAGGTACGAGTCGTTTCGCGATTTTTGTAAAAATAGGACCAGCGATGATGACGGTCGGAACAGCAACGATGAAACCATACAATAAGACTTCCCCGATATTGGCTTTATACTCACCAGCGATGACGGTCGGACCCGGGTGAGGTGGTAAGAAGCCGTGCGTGACGGATAGGGCAGCGACCATCGGGATCCGAGATATAGAATCGAGACACGGAGCTGACGTGAAATCGCAAAGACGATTGGAATCAACAAAACGAGTCCGACTTCGAAGAAGAGGGCGATCCCGATGATGAACGAAGCGACGACAACCGCCCACTGGATGTTCTTTTCCCCGAATCGGGCGACAAGCGTCATGGCGATTCGCTGCGCCCCCCCGGCGTCAGCAATCAGCTTTCCAAGCATGGCACCGAGACCAAAGATCAGTGCCAAGTGACCAAGCGTTCCTCCGATACCGGCTTCGATCGTCTTGACGATTTGATCGAGCGGCATGCCGAGTAGTAGTGCAACGCCAAAGGAAACGATGATGAGTGAGACGAACGTATTTAATTTCAACCCCATGATGAGAACGAGCAACGCGACGATCCCAATTCCTACGATGACTAAAGGCATGATGACTTCCCCCAAAAGATTAAGTTAGTTTTCTTCTTGAATCAAGCTCCGTTGATACGTAGCGATTCGTTTGTGATCCTCAGACAATGTCCGCGCTAGACTAATGAAAATTGGTAAGAGCTGACGATATTCATGCATCGCTTCTTCATTTGGTACATGGCGATGCGTTTCCCCGATCATCTCAGAGACGACTTCGAACGAATCGACTTCCCCTGTCGCATACAGTCCGAGAATACAAGCACCAAGACATGAACTTTCAAAACTTTCCGGAATGACGACTTCTGATTCAAAGATGTCCGCCATCATTTGGCGCCAGACTTCGGACCGGGCAAACCCACCCGTCGCCTGAATCCGTGTCACGGGACCGTCCATGCACTCGATTAGGGCGAGGAAGACGGTATAGAGATTGTAGATGACGCCTTCTAGTGCCGCCCGGATCATATGCTCTTTTTTATGCGAAAGCGTCAAACCGAAGAACGAACCGCTGACATCCGGATTCCAGAGCGGTGCTCGTTCACCGGACAAGTAAGGATGGAACAATAGCCCGTCGGATCCAGGACGGACGCGTTCGGCAATCTTCGTCAAAACAGCGTACGGATCGATGCCAAGGCGTTTTGCTGTCTCGACTTCGGCTGAAGCGAGTTCGTCTCGGATCCACCGTAAGACCATTCCACCATTATTGACAGGTCCGCCGATGACCCAGTGGTCCTCGGTCAGCGCGTAACAGAACGTCCGTCCCTTTTCATCGGTCTGCGGACGATCAATGATCGTTCGGATGGCACCGCTCGTTCCGATCGTGATCGCAATTTCCCCTTTGCGAATCGCGTTGACACCTAAGTTAGAAAGAACACCGTCACTGGCACCGACTAGGAACGGCGTATCGACGGAGAGTCCCATTTGTCGTGCGTAATCAGCATTCAGTCCGGTACATGTCGTCGTCGTCGGTACGGGTTCCGATAAGTAGCTTGCATCGATCCCTGCGACGTGTAACGCGCCCGTATCCCAGCCTAATTCATGAATGTTGAAGAGACCGGTCGCTGAAGCGAGAGAGTGGTCGATGACATATCTACCGAACAATCTTTGGAACACGAACTCCTTGATCCCGACATATTTTTTCGTTTGAGCGTGGAGCTCCGGACGATCTTCGACGAGCCAACTGATTTTGCTGAGCGGTGACATCGGATGAATTGGTGTTCCGGTCCGGTGATAGATCGATAGACCATACTGTTCCTTGATCTTGTTCGACCATGCTTCACTCCGGCTGTCCGCCCACGTGATGCAGGCAGTCAATGGTTGATGTTGTGCGTCCATTGCGATCAAGCTGTGCATGGCACTACTGAACGCGACGAACTTTGGTGGCATGCTCGGATGACGTTTCGTGATCAAGCGGATTGATTCGAGTACAGCATCGAAAATTTCTTCCGGATCCTGCTCCGCCGTCGAGCGATTTGGTGTATGGAGCGGGTAACCGACGTTCGTTTGTCCGATGACCTCTCCTTTTGTCGTAAATAAGACCGCTTTCGTACTCGTCGTTCCGATATCGACGCCTAACATATATTCAGTCATGTGAATCGACTCCTTTCGACATCATTTGTTGCGTTTTCCAGAGATCTTCGACTTCCTGGACGTCATCAAAGTTCTGATGTAAGGAAGCAACCATCCGTTCACGGTCGCCCGTCTCGATCGCTTCGATGTACAAGGCGTGGTTCGCGAGGATGCGTTCGAAGTCTTCGATGTCTTCCTCGAATCGTACCCGCATCGATAGGAGGATGAAACTTTCCATGACCGGTTTGAGATTTTGCCAAATCATGCTGACATATCCATGATCAATCGAGCGGATGATTGTTTCATGAAACAGTACATCTTGGAAGGAGAATTCATCGGCATCCTTGTATTTGATGGCAACCTTCATCATTTCGAGAATCTTACTGAGTTCCCGGACGAGTTCTGCCCGTTCGATTTTGACGAGTCGTTCGAAGACGAACGTTTCGATAAGTAGCCGGACATCATAGATTTCCTGAATGTCGCGCTCAGACAAACCGACGACGACCGCTCCCATCCGCTCGAGACGGATCAATTGTTCGGATGCAAGGACCTTTAACGCATCACGGACAGGCGAGCGACTGACTGAAAAATCAGAGGCTAATTTGTTCTCAGATAAGATGGTACCGCTTTCAATCCTTCCTGAAATGATGCGCATCCGTAGCTCGTGTGCGACACGATCTCCGGCGGAGGCTTTTGATAACCACTTCAAGGGGTATAACATTTCTGACATGGAATCACCTGATTTCTAAAGTGAGTATACTTGTATACAAGTTAGTATATACGTTTTTTTCTAAAATGCAAACGCTTAACTTAAAACGGATCGATCTACGCAGAAATCAGGAAATCGGTTCCAAATATGTTAGGGTGAAGGAGTAAGCAACGCACAGAACGGGTAAGGAGGAGATAGTACATATGAACATGTTAGTTGTAGGTGCAGGGGCAGTTGGAGGCTATTTCGGAGGTCGTCTTGCTGAGCAAGGGGAGCAGGTGACATTCCTCGTCCGTTCGAATCGATATGAACAACTACAAAAAACAGGACTACACATCACTAGTCCTCATGGCGATATGACGATTACGCCTCAGTTGATAACACGAGACATGCGACCGGATCGTGCATTTGATGTCATCTTGCTTTCAACGAAAGCCTATCACTTAGATGACGTCCTACAGGACATCGCGCCATTCGTTTCGAGCGAGACGTATATCATTCCTTTGTTGAACGGCATGCAGCACATTCGACGGTTAACAGAAGTCTTTGGAGAAGATCGAGTTTTGGGTGGTCTTTGCTTTATTGAGTCGACGCTTGATGCAGAAGGGCGCATTGTACAGACAAGCCCGTCGCATCGGCTGCTATTTGGTTCACGAACCGGTAAACCAACAGCGCGTCTAGAGAAAATCGCAGCGTGTTTTGCGAAAGCGAAGGCACCAATGAAGTATTCGATGCATATCATGGATGACATGTGGCAAAAGTATCTCTTCATTTCGACATTCGCGGGCGTGACGACGCTATTTCGCTCAGCAATCGGTCCGATTCGGAAAGAAGCTGTTGGACGTCAAATGATCCTAGACGTCATGGCGGAAGCGAAACAGGCGATGGAAGAACAAGGCGCAGTCTTTAATGACGATGTAGAAGCGGTCTTACTGAAGCAGATGCATGCAATGGAAGATACGATGAAATCATCGATGTTACGGGACATGGAAAAGGGTCAGCCCGTCGAAGTGGAACATTTTTTCAGTGCATTATTGAAGCCTGCTACGACTGATCAGATGTATGCCTTGAAATTAGTCGAAGCGAATCTACGCATGTATCTCGAAACGATTAGATAGTCACATTTTTCTATTTTAGAAAAATGATGGAGTGGTGCAAATGTTTCGTTTTGATGACGAAAGACCTGTTTCCCTTAGGAATCGTTGACTTCCGAAATAAAGTTCATCTATTCTTAATGAGATTGAAAAAAACTGATAATATATTTTTCCGTATTTTTTCTTGCAAGGACGAATGAAGCAGACGAGAGGGGAAGTTTATCCATTATGAAACGTATTATTATTCGTGCAGGTATGACACCATTCGAACAGTTCGATGCTCCTTATTTGATGAAACATAATTCCATTGGAGGAAACGTTGGAAATCTTATCTATCAATACAGTATCTTTCGGACGTTGATGACAGAAGGTACGACGATCACACCTGACTATTACTATTACGACGAAGAACGGGCAGACGAAATCAATGCCAACTTTGACCTTTATGTCATTCCGTTAGCGGACGCATTCCGAAAAGAATTCGTACCGACGTTACGGAAATATACACGTCTCATCAAAAAATTAAAGATTCCAGTCGTCGTCATCGGTGTAGGGTTACGTGCACCGTTTGAACCAGACTTAGATGGTGGATTCCCATTCGATGAAGATGTCAAAGCATTCGTCAGTGCCGTTCTCGAGCGCTCGAGCATGCTGGGTCTTCGCGGGGAGATTACGTCGAAATACTTAACACGTCTTGGTTTCCGCGAAGGGATCGATCATCGCGTCATCGGATGTCCTTCGATGTACGCGTTCGGTCGCGACTTGCACATCCGTGAAACGAACATCACACCTGAGTCGATGATTACGGTCAACTCGTCACGTTTAGCTCCACAAAACGTCCTCGATTTCATTACACGTGGGATGGAAGAGTATCCAAATCATTACTTCATTCCCCAGTGGATGAAGGAACTGAAGTTGACGTATACAGGGACGCACCCGATCGCAGATCTTTCAGTGACGAACTATCCGGTGAAAATGTCGGATCCTGCTTACATGAATGATCGGGTTCGTTTCTTCTTGAACGCACAGACATGGTTCGATTTCATCGGACAAGCAGACCTTAGTTTTGGTGCACGCTTGCACGGAAACATCACAGCAACGCTTGCAGGTACGCCGAGTATCCTCATTCCAAAAGATGCACGGATGCGCGAATTGACGGATTACCATCAGTTGACGCACATTTGGGCGAACGACATCACAGCGGATACACAATTATCCGACGTCGTAGCAAGCGCTGACTTCCAAAGTCCGGCACGTGTTCAAGCGCGTAACTTCGACAACTTCGTTGACTTCTTGAACGTGAACAATCTTGAGCATATCTACCAAGAGACGAACTATCCTGAGAATGTACCGTTTGACCGTCAAATGGCGCAAACCGAGTTGCTCCCACCAGTCCAACCGATCTCTGGCGTAAGTCTTGAGGAAGCAGTCGCTCGTTTTGAACGGTTCTTCCCGGAACAAGAGAAGAAGATTGCGGATGCGCAAAAACAAACAAAAGCACAATTAGCTGAAAAAGATAAGAAAATCAAAGCATTGCAGAAACAAACAGGAACGGCTCAAAAGGATCAAGAGATTGCGGCGCTCAAAGCGCAATTGGCTGCCCAAACGAAGAAAATGAAGCACCAGCAAGGAACATTGAATCGGAAAGCGGTTCGTGCAGCCTTGAAAACAGCGGATTTATTCGCCAAAAAATAAACCTCCAAACATTCCGGATCGATACGATGCGGAATGTTTTTTTGATAGGAGTATTCTGAATTGTGTTGACAATTTGAAAAAGACTTGATAGGGTTAGGAACAATTACATACTTATCCAGAGAGGTGGAGGGACTGGCCCTATGAAACCTCAGCAACAGGTCGAAAGATACTGTGCTAATTCCTGCGGGTGCTGCACCCGATCGATAAGATTTCCGAATTGTCGACCGACGCATCCGTGAGGATGCGTTTTTTGTTTGAAATAGGTGGAACGAGGAGGAAATGGATTCATGAAAACGAGCGGAGCATTTCGACGCAAGATGGAATCACGTCATCTGATCATGCTGTCGTTAGGTGGTGTCATTGGAACAGGATTATTTTTAAGTACAGGTTATACGTTGGAACAAGCAGGACGCGTCGGAACGATTTTATCGTATTTGATTGGGGCCGTCGTCGTTTACTTAGTCATGTTAAGTCTCGGTGAACTCGCCGTGCACATGCCGGAAACCGGATCATTCCATAAGTACGCAACGAAGTACATCGGACCCGGCACCGGTTATACAGTGGCCTGGCTCTACTGGCTGACGTGGACGGTCGCCCTTGGTTCAGAATTCACGGCAGCAGGCATTTTGATGCAACGTTGGTTCCCGTCGATTCCTGTATGGGTGTTCAGCGCATTGTTCGCTGCGATGATCCTCGTTATCAACGTCTTGAAGGTTCGCGTGTTTGCTGAAGTCGAGTTTTGGTTTTCCGCCATTAAGGTCGTGACGATCATTGCTTTCATTTTACTCGGTGCGGGAGCAATCGTCGGCTTCATTCCACTGCAAGATGGTAGCCCGGCTCCATTCTTTTCTTCGTTAACCGAAGGCGGGTTGTTCCCAAATGGCGCTTTCGTCATCTTCATGACGATGCTTGCCGTGAACTTTGCTTACTCGGGAACGGAATTGATCGGTGTCGCAGCGGGTGAAGCAGTCGATCCGAAACGGACGATTCCGCTTGCGATCCGGACGACAATCTTGCGACTCGTCCTCTTCTTCGTCGGTACGATCATCGTGTTAGCCGTCTTATTACCAACGGATGGGAAAGGTGTACTCGAAAGTCCGTTCGTCGCCGTGTTTGAACGAATCGGAATTCCCTACGCAGCAGACGTGATGAACTTCGTCATTTTGACAGCGATCTTGTCGGCAGCGAACTCTGGACTTTACGCCGCCTCTCGGATGCTCTGGTCGCTTGCGAACGAACGCATGATTTCACGATTCTTCGCCCAGGTGACGCCAAGTGGGGTTCCACTTCGAGCCGTATTGTTCAGCATGCTTGGCGGAGGACTTGCCTTGCTGTCTAGCATCTATGCAGCAGGAAGTGTTTATATCGCGCTCGTCTCGATTTCCGGTCTTGCTGTCGTCGTCGTTTGGATGAGTATCAGCGTTGCCCAGTATCGCTTCCGGAAGCAATTTCTTCGTGAAGGGCATACGGTCGACGAATTGGTCTATCGCACACCACTCTTTCCATTCGTACCGATCGCCGCTTTCGTCGTTTGTTTGATTTCCTTGATTGGTATCGGATTTGATCCGACACAACGAATTGCCTTGTACTGTGGTATTCCATTCATCGTGATCTGTTATGTCGTTCATGCGTTCACGAATTCTTCTCAGAAACGGAGTGTTGAAGATGTCCCGAATCAAAAATCCAGTTGATCAACGATTACAGGAAGTTCCCTTTCTCATTTTAGATGGTGCCCTTGCAACCGAACTTGAACAGAAGGGATTCGACCTGAACGACCCGCTTTGGTCAGCACGTCTCTTAATCGAAGCACCGGAACAGATCGAACACGTCCATCGTGACTACTTTGAAGTAGGTGCCGATGTTGCCATCACTTCAAGCTATCAAGCAAGTATCGAAGGGTTCAAGCAACGTCATATCACGACAGAGGAAGCACAGTCGCTGATTCGACAAACGGTCACCTTGGCGCAAAACGCACGCACGCGTAGCGGAAAGAGTGACGCATTAATCGCAGGATCAGTGGGTCCTTATGGTGCCTACTTAGCAGATGGTTCTGAGTATCGCGGTCATTATGGAGTGTCAGCAGATGTGCTAGAAGCCTTCCACAGACCACGGATCGAAGCATTGATTGAAGCGGGGGCTGATCTGCTGGCATTTGAGACGATTCCGTCGCTCGAGGAAGCTGTCGTGTTGTTCCGGATTCTCGAAGCGTATCCGGAAGTGTCCGCTTGGCTGACGTTCTCGCTTCAAGATGCGACACACATTAGTGAAGGAACGGCACTTGCGACGTGTATTGAAACGGTCGGACAACATCCACAGCTCGCAGCAATCGGTGCAAATTGTTTTCCGGCATCTTACGCGACCGACTTTATTCGTCACGTCAAGGCGTTGACGGACGTGCCAATCATCGTCTATCCGAACTCCGGTGAGGTTTATGATCCGGTCGCAAAAACATGGTCGGGTACGAATCAGTGTACGTCGTTCCAAACCGTCGCGAAGACATGGTATGAGGCAGGGGCACGATTGATCGGTGGTTGTTGCCGAACGTCACCTGAACACATCGCACAAATTCGTTTGGTTTGTCAGGTTTCTCATACATCATGAAGAATGACGAAAAAACGGACGCGAAATCGATTGATTTCGCGTCCGTTCCTTTAAATGGTGTGATTTCGTTACCGCTCGCGCAAGGCACGGTTGAATTGTTGCAATAGACGTCCAAAATCTTCGGCATCGTCCGATGGCCAATCCGTCAGGAGACGTTCGATGCTCGCGAGGCGCGCTGTCCGGTAAATCGTGAGCTCTTCTTGTCCTTTATCCGTAATATGATAGAAGAAGGCACGACCATCTGTCGGATCTTTTACTTTTTCCACAAGTTGCTTCTGATCGAGCGCTGCAGCTTGGCGGCTGACGGTCGAGACATCAAGCTGAAGTTCACGGGCAAGTGTTTTGACACCGACGTTGCCGGAATCCGCTAGTTGTCGCAGTAAGAGGTAGGAAGCACGATCTAAATTGCGATTGTCTGCCGTCGCTGTCGTCAAGCGCCGGATCAGGATTGCTAACTCCAATTCAATGGTTTCGAGTGCTTGTTGAGACATCGGGTATCTCCCCTTTCAAAAAAGTCTCTCTGTCCCTCATGATTACCCAATGTGGATAAGCTGTCAATGCGAAAAGCAGGAGGCTTGACAGAGTTGTAGTTGTATTATACAATCATTTTTGTTCTTTTAATTGTATCATACAACTTTTTCGTATGAGAAACGAACGACAAAGGAGAATTCAGATGAAAGCTTATGAGTCGATGAAACAAGAGGTCATCACGGTAAACGATACAGATCTGATTCGGACGGTCATCGAACGATTCATTCAATCTGGTATTAGCGGCGTTCCTGTCATCAATGCCGATCAGGAGGTCGTTGGGTATATCAGTGATGGAGATATCATGCGCGCGATTGGAAAACACAAGGACATCATCGTCGATACATTCTTATATGTAGATGTCATCAAAGGAGACGAAGAAGATTATGAAGACCGGATTCGTCATATCTTGAATCGACCTGTCATGGAACTGGCACGCCGAAAAGTCGTAACTGCGGACGCTGACACAGAAATGGAAGAGATTGCAGCAACGCTCGGCGCAAAACGGATCAAAAAGCTTCCAATCCTTAAAGCAGGACGGCTTGTTGGGATCATTAGTCGAGGCGACGTCATCCGCCATTCGTTTAAACAGTTCATGTAACACATCCAATAGAAAGAAGGGACACTATGGCACTTGCTGAAAAAACAACGACGCTTGAGCCGGAAACGGTATTAGCAGAGAGCAAACATGGATTATTCCATCAACCAGTTGCTGTCTGGGCAGTCTTTTTCGCCAGTATCACAGCATTCATGGGAATGGGGCTCGTCAATCCGGTCTTACCGACGATTGCCGAAAATTTAGAAGCGTCAAAAAGTGAAGTAACGCTCTTATTTACAAGTTATAACGCCGTCATGGCATTCGCGATGTTGATTACAGGCGCTATCTCATCACGGATTGGTCAAAAAGGAACGTTGATGCTCGGAATCGCCGTCATCGCAACCGTTGCTGGTTTTGCTTCACAAGCAGACAGCATCTGGACGCTCGTCGCGTTACGCGGTGGTTGGGGACTAGGGAACGCCTTATTCGTCGCAACTGCACTCGCTGCGATTGTTTCCTTATCGTCAGGCGGAACAGCCAAAGCGATCATTTTATATGAAGCAGCCGTTGGTCTTGGGATTTCGATTGGACCATTGTTAGGTGGAACGCTCGGTTCAATCACATGGCGCGCCCCGTTCATGGGTGTTGCGACAATCATGGTTATCGCGTTCCTCGTTTTGCTCTTCTTGATGCCAAAACCAGCAGCATCTGCTGCACCGAAACAGAAGTTATCGTTAAAAGCACCGTTCCAAGCGATGAAGCATCGTTCGCTCTTGACACTCGGAATCGTTGCAGCGCTTTATAACGTGGGGTTCTTTACGATCATGGCCTATGCGCCATTCGTCATGAAATTACCAGCGCAAGGACTCGGATTCGTCTTCCTCGGCTGGGGAATGTTGCTTGCGATCACATCGGTCTTAACGGCTCCGAAACTGAAACAATGGTTCGGAACAATCAAAGCGATGGTCATGATGTTGATCACATTCGCAATCTTGCTTCTATTAATGGGGATCTTCACGGAAACACCAGCCGTCGTCATCGTCTGTGTCATCTTGGCGGGAGCCGTGCTTGGGAATAACAACACGCTCATCACGACAGCTGTCATGGACGCAGCACCTGTCGAACGTTCGACAGCATCTGCGGCATACAGTTTCCTACGTTTTCTCGGGGCAGCCATCGCGCCATTCATGGCCGGGAAATTGGCTGAAATCTTCAACGCAAACCTACCATTTATGTCGGAAGTGGCTTTGTCCTCTTATCCGTCATCATCATCGGGGTCAATCTCAAACACATCCGCCATATCGATCGGACGGAAGGCGGACATTAATTTCAAAAAAACAGCCGGAGCGAATCTGCTTCGGCTGTTTTTGATTGAAATCAAGAAGGGTACATGTCTCGTAACGTGCGGATCGAGTGCTCAATCATTTCCCGAAGAACGTCTAAATCGATGTCAGTCAGTCGTTTTACGTAGAGACAGGACTTACCGCGTCGATACGTACCGAGACTAGCAAGCAGTCGTTCCGATACATCGTCTTCACCAAGCGCGAGGTAAAGGACGAGGTTCGTCTTGCGCGGAGAAAACCCCACATAAAAGCTGTCGCCCTCGCGACCGGAGGCATAGCGGTAATGGTAGGAACCAAAACCAATCAAGGAAGACCCCCAAATGACGGCTTCGAATCCCGTGACATTTTCGAAGAACTGACGTAACGTGATACCATCTGCTTGACGTAGTGGCGGTTCGACTTGTGCCAAAAAGGCATCAACGGACTGTTTGGTAGGACCTGTCTTTGGCGTATCAGACATAAGCAGGCTCCTTTCGGATGAAGAAGATATCGGTTACTTTCGAGAAAAGAAAGCGAAAATCCTTGTACATAAAGGAGGAAATCGAATGAAGCATCGCATCGTGTTTCGAGGAGAAGAAGACAGTATATCGTGGGACATCTTACACGTATATCCAAAGCAAGAGGAACTAACGATTCAGATGACGGGACAAGATAGTGCACACGAGTTTTCAGTTACATTTAATCAATATGATGCGTTCATCCGTAACTTTGCTCGCGTCCATGAGTCGTTACACGGTGAAGTCGTATTCGAACAGGGCGTGATACGTCTCCGCTTACGTTATGACCGGCTTGGTCGTGTCTTCATCAGTTGGTCTGACGGACAAACGAGTCACCAGTTTCGCAGTGATCAAAGTTATTTAAGTGAGGCGTTGGCACAGTTTGGTGTGTACTAAACTAAACACAGTAAAAGTAAAAGGGACGACTTTGGGTATTGCACCCGAATGTCGTCCCTTTTTTGTTTAGTATGATGAAAGTGGTTGGTGTAGCGGTGAGTTGATCAAGTTAAAGCAAAACGCAATCGTTTGTTCATATTCGGATAACAGAATCGATTCATCGACTTGATGTGCGAGACGGAAATCATGGAAAGAAGCGATCGCGATTGGAAAGGCTTTTTTTGCTTGGCTGAACATCGCACCATCCGTTCCACCTGGAATCGCGATTTTTCGTGGTGTCACGCCGCTGACCTGCTCCATCGTATCTGCGACCTGCTGCAAGAAAGGCGCTTGTTCATCGGTTTCACAGGAAGGAATATCCTTGATGACGGTTACGCTCATATCAAAGTCAGGATCTTCTGCAACAAGTCGACGCTCGATATCCGTAAAGGCAGCAAGAACGTCCGCTCGACCGAATCCCGGAATCGTCCGGATGTCCATATAAAACGAAGCCTGACTCGGAACGACGTTTGGTCCTTCGCCTCCTGAAATCGAGGTGATCGACGCAACGACCGGACCAAGTGCCGAGTGATGATTCGTCGTGATCGAAAAACGCTCCGACTTCACTTCTTGGATGATGCGATATACGTCATCAATCGCATTACGTCCGAGTTGCGGGGCAGAGCTGTGTGCACTTTTCCCGCGACATGTCACTTCGATCCCGACGACCCCTTTTTGTGCATAACCGATCATCCCACTCGTCGGTTCTGTGATCAGTAGAGCATCTAAATCATCCGCATGCCCTTGTTCCGTCAAATGACGAGCTCCTGTCATGCCATTCTCTTCATCGGATGTAATCAGAAGTTTGACGGTATTCGGACGGTTTTGACGTTCCTTGTATTGAATGAGCGCTTGCACCATCGCCATGACACCTGATTTCATATCCGAAGCCCCACGACCATAAATGCGTCCGTCTTCGATTTCACCACCGTATGGATCTTTCGTCCAGCCGTCTCCTTGCACAGGAACCGTATCGAGATGACCAGATAGCCCGAGTACGGAAGGGTGTGAAACCTCTTCACTCGCAGGAACGGTCGCAACAAGACAAATCCGTTTAGGTGAGACTTCGATCCATTCTGTCGAGATGTGATGATCAATTAGTACATCGTACACATAACGTGCAACGGCTTCCTCTCCGTCCGTCGGGTTGACGCTTGGAATTTGAAGACACCGTTGTAAGTAAGTAATTGCTGTTTGCATAAGTATTTCCCCCTTTACCTATCCTGTACCCTGATAAAAATACTTCAGGGAGGTAAACGAATTCGGAAAATAATTTACGGAGCTGAACGTCTTGAGATAAAAGAAAACGGTGCAACCAGAGGGTTACACCGTACCTTGCTCATTCACTTTTTTCTGCTTCGTCTTTCCACTTCGAATCAATCAACATCTCTCCCGGCCATGTATAAGCCATGATGCCACCGTCTGCTGTGATATCTTCACCTGTGACATATGAGCTGTCGTCAGAAGCGAGGAAGAGAGCGACCGTTGCCATCTCGCGTGGTTTACCGAGTCGTCCGAGTGGCGTAATCCAAGCGTTCGCATCGCGGAACTGTTTGCCTTGCTCTTTTTCTTTTTCACCGACAAGTGTATCGATGAGTGGTGTTTCGATTGTTCCTGGTGATAACGAATTGACACGAATGCCATGACGCGCATAATCGATTGCCATCGCGCGCGTGAAGTTCGCAATCCCACCTTTCGCTGCGTTATAACCGGATCGGTTCAAGTCAGCTGCGCGACCAGACATCGATGACGTATTGATGATTGAACCACCGTTATCAAGCATGAGTGGAATCAAGAATTTACTGACGAGGAATGTACCGCGCAAGTCGACCGCGATGATCCGGTCGAAGAGATCGATTGGATACTCGTGGACTTTCCCGCCTTGTTCATCGATTCCGGCATTGTTGAAGAGGATGTCGATCGTACCGTATGTCTCTTTGACGTGCTTCGCAAGTTGCTCGACACTCTCGACGTCTGAGACATCGACATGGACGGCTTCCGCTTTCCCACCTTGTTGTGTAATCTGTTCTACTGTTTGTTGTGCTTTTTTAAGTGAGACATCGGCACAGACGACCGTTGCTCCCTGTTCTGCGAAGACAAGTGCAGTCGCTTGTCCAATCCCTGTTGCCGAGCCGGTAATGACAGCTACTTTTTGATCGAGTCTACCCATTGTTAAATCCCTCCTAAGTCGTATCGTTCACCTTATGAAACATTCCCGGAGAAATGGAGATTAAACCCATCGATGCGTCTAGTAATAGAGGATAGGGGGTACATCTACAACAGCACAATCGCTGTATAGAGGGAGATGAGAACGCTGACATTCGATCAATGGCAACTTGCCAAAAAATTATTACACGAAGCCGTCCAGTACCAAATGACACTCGAGAAGAGTGCATTCGCAAGTGAATTGATCGACCAAACGACACCGGTCCTCTGGTTTGGTGATGCGACACGTAGCAGTTGGGTGACGATCGCGACGAACCCATCTCGATCGCAGTTTTTAGACCGAACAGGTACATTGCGATTTGACGAGCATGGTCCGCTTTTCATACGTCCACAATCTATGACATGGAATGCGTATTTACAAGAAGAGACATTGACGGAATCGATCCGACGCTTCAATCGTTACTTCAAACAACCAAATGTGTACCGGACCTGGTTCGGTCGACCAGGTGGCGGTAAGCTCGAAGGATTCTTGAACGGACTCGGTGCGTCGTTTTACGAGAAGACGCTTGATCCGGTCATTCACTTGGATTTTTTCCCGTTTCCGACACACCACTACATGGGAGCGATCAAAGAACGCAGCGTGTTGGAAGATAGTCCATTCGGTCAGACATTTTTGTTACGCCTGCTTGAACTGTTTTCGATAAAAGGAATCATCCTGCTCGGTAAGGAACACACGGAACGATTTGCGAAGCTCGAACCAGATATCGATTGGACAACCTATCGACCAACGGATTATCCGGACGCGATTTTTCAAGTTGGCTTATCGTCACGATTTCAGGTACCCGTCGTCGGACTCCACTTCAAACCGAGTGAGCAGTTCATCGGTCTCGGTAATCGAAAGGATGAAAACGGCGTTAGCCATGGCACCTACGGGTCAGCAGAACACTTACGTCAAATTGGAATGATTGTCCTTGAAAAAGTTACGACATACAGTGCAAAAGGAGATTGACAGATATTTCGAACTCCCTAATAATAGGAGGTGAATTAGCACTCTATATGATTGAGTGCTAAAAAAGGGGAGGCAGAATGAGCATGGAAACGAAACAATTTAAGGCGGAATCAAAACGATTGCTGGAGATGATGATTCATTCCATCTATACGCATAAGGAGATTTTCCTGCGCGAATTGATCTCGAATGCAAGTGACGCCATGGATAAGATGTACTATAAAGCATTGACTGACGAGACGATTTCGTTCGAAAAGGAACACTACAAAATTACGATCGAACCAAATAAAGAAGCGCGTCAACTCATCATTCGTGATACGGGAATCGGAATGACGAAGGAAGAACTAGAAGACAATCTCGGTACGATCGCAAAAAGTGGATCGCTTGCCTTCAAGGCAGAGAATGAAGCACAAGATGGTCATGATATCATCGGACAATTCGGTGTCGGATTCTATTCTGCCTTCATGGTCGCAGACGTCGTCACTGTCGTTACGAAACCGTTCGGCAGTGCAGTCGCTTATAAATGGGAATCGCGCGGTGTCGAAGGTTATACGATCGAGGAAATCGACAAGGAAACCGTCGGAACGGAGATTACACTCCACATCAAGGCGAACGAGGAAGAAGAATCGTATGACGAATACCTCGAGACGTATCGCTTGCGCAGTATCATCAAAAAATACTCAGATTTCATTCGTTATCCGATAGAGATGAAGGAACTCGAACGTCAGCCGATCGAAGGCAGTGACGAGACGGAAGAGGTCGAAGTCGTCAAGACGATCAACAGCATGGTGCCGATCTGGCGGAAGAACAAACGGGAACTGACAGACGAAGACTATACGAACTTCTACCAAGAGAAGCGGTATGGTTTCGACACACCGGCGAAACACATTCATATCAGTGTCGACGGCGCTGTTCGTTATCAATCGATCTTATTCATTCCGGAGCAAGCGCCGTACGATTATTATTCGAAGGAATTTGAAAAGGGTCTTGAACTCTATGCCAACGGTGTCTTGATCATGGAAAAATGCAGCGACTTGTTGCCGGATCACTTCAGTTTCGTCAAAGGGATGGTCGACTCGGAAGACTTATCGCTCAACATCTCGCGTGAGTTACTGCAGCACGATCGTCAATTGAAATTGATCGCGAAAAACATCCAAAGTAAGATCAAGACACAACTCGAAGCACTTCTGCGCGAGGATCGTACGAAGTACGAAACGTTCTATCAAGCGTTCGGACGTCAGCTGAAGTTCGGTATGTATAATGATTACGGCATGCATAAAGAACAGGTGCAGGACCTCGTCCTCTTCTACTCAGCCAAGGAGAAGAAGTTGATCACACTCGCAGAATACGTCGCAGCGATGCCGGAAGATCAGGCACATATCTATTACGCTGCTGGTGAGAGTACGAATCGTCTGGATAAATTACCACAATCCGAGCTCGTTCGTGATAAAGGGTATGATATCTTGTACTTCACGGAAGAGATCGATGAGTTCGCGATTCAGATGCTCGTGACGTATAACGAGAAGACGTTCAAGTCGGTCACAAGCAGCGATTTAGGGATTGAAGCAGCAGAAGCGGAGACGACGGACGCACAAGCAGAGATGTTCCAAGCTATGCAGGAAGTGCTAAGTGGACAAGTCAAGGAAGTCAAAGCCTCAACGCGTCTCAAATCGCATCCCGTCTGTTTTGCGACGGACGGCGCCGTCTCGATCGAGATGGAGAAAATCCTGAAGGCGATGCCGAATAACGAAGGGGTAGAAGCGGTCAAGATTCTTGAATTGAATCCGTCACACGCAGTGTTCCACTCTCTTGAAACGGCATATCAAAACGATCGTTCGAAATTCGAGCGCTATACAAAACTGATGTATCAACAAGCATTGCTTGTCGAAGGGCTTCCACTCGAGGATCCAGTAGCGTTCGCGAATGATGTGTGTTTATTGATGGTATGAAACGAATAGATGTAAAAAAGGCATTGGATGCGCGCATCCAATGCCTTTTCTCGTACAGTGTTACATTAATCTGTTTGTAAATCAGAAGCAGTTTCACCTTTTTTTGAGAGAACGTTCAAAACGACGACAAAGAGTACGAATGTAACTAAGGCTCCGATGAAACCGAAGACTGAAGACTCGGTGAAACCGATGACTAAATAACCGACTGCCGCAGTAACAGCACCGACTAGCGCATACGGTAACTGTGTCGTAACGTGATCGATGTGATGGGATCCAGCCCCTGTCGAACTTAGGATTGTCGTATCGGAAATCGGTGAACAATGGTCACCGAAGACAGATCCAGCAAGAACAGCAGCAAGCGTCGGTAACAAGAGTGAGGCATCAACAGCCATGACGAGATCCGCACCGATTGGCAACATGATTCCGAATGTGCCCCAACTTGTTCCTGTTGAGAATGCCATCAAGCCGGCAATCAAGAATAATAAGAATGGCAAGTACGAAGCAGAAATCGAGTTGCTGACGAAGCTCGCGAGATAGTCACCGGTTTTCATATCACCGATGACAGCGATGATCGTCCAAGCGAATAACAGAATCACGACTGCTGGCCACATCGAACGCATACCAGCGACAATACTTGCACGGTAATCGCGGCCCGGAATTTTCCGACCGATAAGCATCAGGAAGGCAACGATCAAACTAATGACGACACCTGCGACGAGGGAACGGGTGACGTCCGTTGCCTCAAATGCACCGATTAAAGTAAACGGGCGGTTGTCGGCTGCAAGTGCCTGAGCACCTGTTCCGAGTAACGCACTGATCGTAGCAATGACGAGAACGACGATTGGAACGACGAGATCCCGGACTTTTCCGTTCGTATGTTCGTTGACCTCTTTTGCCATTCCCATCGGTGTTCCTTTTGACGCATCAAAAAGTTCACCATTCGCGGCACGGCGTTCATGCTGTTTCATCGGTCCAACAGAGACGCCAGAGTAAGCGATGTAAAGTGTTAAAAGTAATGCGAAAATCGCATAGAAGTTCATTGGAACGATCATCATAAAGGCACTAAACGCTGAGTAATCCGTAATCGAGTGCGTCGTTAAGATACCGGCGATGATAGAGATGATGAATGCGCCCCAACTCGAAAGCGGACTGATGACACAAACAGGCGCAGCTGTTGAGTCAATCAAATAGGCAAGCTTCGCACGTGAGACACCACGGCGATCCGTTAACGGACGACTGACGTTGCCGACAGCGAGACTATTGAAGTAATCATCGATGAAAATTAGGATACCGAGTCCAAAGGCAACTAAGCGTGCACCACGCGCTGTCTTGACGTGCGTAGAAGCCCATTCACCGAAAGCGCGAGCGCCACCTGATGTCTGAATCAATGTGGAAAGGACGCCGAGCAATAACAAGAAAACAAGCAATAAGACGTTCCACTCGTTTAAGGCACCGTCCGCCCAAAAGAGGCTGAAGATATTCTTGCCGAGATAGGTTACCGTATCGATCGGGTTAAAACGGTGGAGTAACAGGGCACCGACGAGAATGCCGACACCTAACGAAAGAACGACCTTTCGGGTAAAGATGGCTAATAAGATAGCTAGTAAAGCAGGTACAAGGGCAATAATGGAATCTGAATAGTTGACCATGAAAAATATCCTCCTCTTTAATAAATGGCTTAAAGATGAGACCCCGCGGCACAAAAAAAGCAAGGGCACCGGCAACAAAGCCGACACCCTCGCTGGATGCGTCTTTCTTAGCCGAATTGGAGCGCTCCATACAATTGTTATGTATGGCAATCGATCGGGTGTTTCCCGAATCGACCAACGACGATATGCTCGACACATACTGTCATTTCGGCGATGTCACCTTTCCTGTAGTCGTCTTCGTTGTCATCCTCGGACCAAGTACTGATTGAAATCGCGCCTCTACCTCATCGATAGAATAGTCATATTCTGTTCTTATGGACACTTTATCATGTATTTCAGAAGCGATTCAACCATATATTCTGATAATTTAAGATAAAGTTGTTTATTCAGCAAAATGTTGAATGAGCTGTTTCATCAAATAGGCTTGGTTTTCCTCGAATTGTTTTTTTCGATGACCGTTCGCGCCAGATGGGTGAGGGAAGCCGGAAAGAAGCTGATGCTGTTCGATTCGTCCATCATGAATCAATCCACGGACTTGCGTCTCGACGACCCGACCGAGTGGAATCAATAACGCTGGTTTTTGTAACTGATTGATCTCAGCGACGAAGTGTTCTTCCGCGTAATGTTTTAACAAAGGACTACGACTAATTTTCGGTTGATGACCCGAGTAATTCTTTTCGCGATAAAAGACGGGTTGCTTTAACAGTGACGTTGGATGCAATAATTTCTGATGTTGATGGAATAAGCTAGTAGCCGTCTCAATTCCGAGTAATGCTGGAAGCTCGAGTGTATCAAGCATCTGGACGAGATTACGTCGCATCGTTCCAGCAAAGCTTGCTGTATATTTGACGAGGCGTGCCGTCTCTTCTAATGAAACACCATGATGGAGGGCATCCGTCGCTTCTTCGAAAGCGATTCGCATCTGTTCAAAACCTGGTGTGATCCCGATGATGACGACTTTTGCTTCAGTATTGACATATTCGCCAATCGGAGAGTAATAGACGGTCAGCTCGTTCTCCTGTTGCAATAAAAAATCGTCCGTCCATAATTCATCACGTCGTAACGTACGATCGTCAGGTAAGCTACGAATGGCTTGTTCAAATATAGTTAATGAATTCATGAAGGACCCTCTCTCTCTGTAATGGCACTATGATAACAAATAATACCATTTGTGACAATTCGACCCTTTCACTATTTGTGTATAGGTATATAAAAAAGGACTCGATACGAGTCCTTTTCGTGCATCATGCGCGTTCTTTGACCGAAGCGACTTCATATGTCAGAATCTCGCTGCCGAGCATTGGCGATTCTCCTGCCTCACTACTCGCAGGTCGACTATGTGACGCTTTGAAATCGTCACTCTCCCGCCACGCTTGAAAACTCTTCATATCTTCCCAGTACATGTTGACGTTCATTTCATCGTGTTCTTCGATGTTTTGCGTCAATAAGACCTCAACACGGATGAATCCGTCCATCGTATCAAGTCCACTTGGACGCGTAAAACGAGGAGCGAGAGCTGCAGCCATCCCTTTTTTGACTTTAATCCGGTTCGTAACGACGATCATCATAAAATCCCCTTTCAAAAAACGAGTAACGTACTTCTTTAGTATAGTACGATGAGGGAAAGAATGCCGGAAAGAAGGAACAAAAGACGATGAATGAACAGGAATATGATCAACGATTACGAATTGAGACCATTGAGATGCAACACCTTTATGGTGTGTTTAGTCACTACAATCGCTATGAACCGACGCCTTATGCGGCACTCAGCGAATTATGCGAAACCTATCCGTTTCAAAAAGAGGATACTGTCATCGATTTCGGGTGTGGGAAAGGGCGTTTAAACTTTTACTTACACGATCGTTTTGACTGTTCCGTCATCGGAATCGAGATGAACGGACAATTTTACGAGGACGCACTTCGGAATATGGCGAACTACCAAGGTCGACGGAAGCGGCGTTCCGGAAGTTTGCGATTCGAACAGACGTATGCCGAGCAGTATACCATTCCGGATGAGGCGAATAAGTTTTATTTCTTTAATCCATTCTCTTCACAAATTTTCATGAAAGTGATCGATCACATTTTAAGTTCGGTCGAACGTTCCCCGCGTTCGGTTGATCTCATCTTGTATTACCCGACCGATGAATACCGGGAGTACTTGGAGCGCCATACCTTATTCGAGCAAATCGATGAGATTCGATTACGAGACCTCTATGAAAAAAATCATGACGAGCGGTTCGTCATCTATCGCTTTGATCCGAACAAACTGCTTCAAAACGGGTATGAATACAGTGAGGAAAGAAATAAAAGATAGGGAGGTCGGATGATGATCCGTTTGGAGCATGTGACGAAGGAATTTGCGCCGGGGCGTGGGATATTCGATGTCAGTTTTACAGTTGATCCGGGTACGATATTCGGTTTCATCGGACCAAACGGATCTGGAAAATCAACGACACTCCGACATTTGATGGGACTACTGGCGGCGGATGGTGGAAAGGCGACGATCGGTGGTTTTGATTGCTGGAATCAAAGTAAAGAAGTGAAGAAATTGGTCGGTTATTTGCCAGGGGAGATTAGTTTACCTGGAGACATGACGGGAGCAGACATGCTGGATTTGATGCAACGACTACACGGTAGCGATCCGGCACGGCGACAACTGTTGTTGAAACGATTTCCTTTTGAGACGAAGACGAAAATCCGCAAGATGTCAAAAGGGATGAAACAAAAATTGGCACTTGTCGGTTGCTTCATGAAGGATGCACCCGTCTATCTACTTGATGAGCCGACCAGTGGACTCGATCCTTTGATGCAAGAGCGTTTTTTAGAGTGGATCGAACAGGAGAAGCATGCTGGAAAAGCGATTCTAATGAGTTCACACCATTTTCCGGAGATGGAAAAATCGTGCGATCGAGCGGCTTTAATCAAAACAGGGCGCATCATCGTCGAATCGGATATTCATGAGTTGGTTCGATCGAGTCGAAAGACGTACACGATCGTCTTCCGAACGGAGGTGGAAGCAGCACAGTTCGCGATGCAAGTCGGTGTTGAACCGAAGCGGACAGAAGTCAGTTTTCAAACGGATGAGACGCTAAGCTTGAATCAGGCGATCGCTTATTTAACGCAGTACGATGTACGGCTGATTCGTCCGTCAGCAGATGATTTAGAACAGGTCTTCTTGCATTATTATGGAGAGGAGGAATCGTCGTGATATTGCTGATCCGCTCTTTATTCAAGCAGGTTAGAAAGCCCGTGCTTGCTTATGCGATTGGAACGAGTCTCTACTTATTGATGCTTGCGTTGCTTTATCCATCGATGATGAAGACCGGTTTACTAGAAGCAAAACTAGAAGCGTTACCTCCGGAAGTCTTAAAAGCATTTCAATACGATAAGGTGACAGGGTTCGAGAATGTACTGGATCTGCTCGGGGGAAACTATTATGGACTGATTTTTCAAGTCATTGCGAGTCTATTCTTGCTCTCATTAGCAGCGCGACTCGTTGCGCGACCAATCGACAATGGAGAGCTGATCGTCTATCTAGCAGCCCCGATCACCCGGAATGCGTATACGTTTGCTGTTGCGATCGTCATGGGTATCGCAAGTATGGTTCTCGTAGGACTGAATGGACTTGTCTTGATGGTATCCGACTGGTGGATGACAGATATTTCGATCAATGACGTCATCTTATGGCGGATTCAACTCAATGCGCTATTGTTACTCTTCGCGATCGGTGCCTTTACGCTATTCGTTGCGACGTTATTTGACGAAGAACGTCGTGCTTTTTCGCTTGCTGGTAGTGTGCTTGTCCTATCGATCGTCTTGACGATTCTGTCGGAACTAAGTGACAAGACGGAGTGGCTCCGTTATCTATCCGTCTTCTCCTTATTCAATACGACGCAATTACTAGAAGGAACGGATCATTTTCTTCTTCATTCCATTCTTTTACTTGTCCTCTGTCTTGTGTTCTTGACTGGAGCAGTTGTTCAATTCGGACGTCGGAGTCTGTCGATTTGATCAAAAGTGGCGCAAAAACTTTACAGAAAGTGAACATTTAGGATTTGAACGTTGCGTCACGCGCTGATTTTTACTAAGATAAAGGAATGTTGTAGTTCTGGAAAAAGAAATGAGGTCTTTCGAAATGAATAAACCATCCATTTATGGATTAACGCTTGAGCAGATGACAGAATGGTTATCGAATCAAGGGCACAAACCATTCCGTGCCAAACAAGTATGGGATTGGCTCTACCGTAAACGTGTCACGACTTTCGCGGAAATGACGAATGTCAACAAGGATTGCCTTGAGTTGTTAGATCAGAGTTTTACGATTGACTCGATGACAGAAGCGGTCAAGCAAGAATCAGCAGACGGAACAATCAAGTTCCTTTTCAAATTATATGATGGCAACTTGATTGAAACGGTTTTGATGCGTCATAAATACGGTCTTTCTGTCTGTGTTACGACACAGGTCGGCTGTAACATCGGCTGTAGCTTCTGTGCAAGTGGTCTTATCAAGAAGAGCCGCGACTTGTCAGCAGGCGAAATCGTTGAGCAGATCATGAACGTTCAACATCACCTCGATGCAGTCGGTAACGAAGAACGTGTCAGCCACGTCGTCGTCATGGGTATCGGTGAACCGTTCGATAACTTCGACAACATGGTTGACTTCTTGAACGTCATCAAGGACCACAATGGTCTTGCGATCGGTGCACGTCATATCACGGTTTCAACAAGTGGTTTGGCAGACAAGATCTACAAGTTCGCTGACTTGAAACTCCAAGTCAACTTAGCCATCTCGCTTCACGCACCAAACAATGAATTGCGTACGCAAATCATGAAAATCAACCGGGCGATCCCGCTTGAGAAATTGATGCCAGCGATCGATTATTACGTTCAAACGACGAACCGTAAAATCACGATCGAGTACATCTTGCTTCGTGGCGTCAACGACCAAAAGGAACACGCAGTCGAACTTGCGAAACTGTTCGAAGACAAACGTCACCTGACGTATGTCAACTTGATTCCGTACAACCCGGTCGATGAGCACGGTCAATATCAGCGCAGTACGTCTGAAGATATCACGACGTTCTACGATACGTTGAAAAAGAACGGCTTGAACTGTGGTGTTCGTCTCGAGCATGGAACAGACATCGATGCGGCATGTGGTCAATTACGTAGTAAGCAAATCAAAAAAGATAAAGTAGCATCCAAATAATTCGTTGGGCTTCTCATCGTTTCGGTGGGAAGCTTTTTTTACGATAAGAAATGAGGACATTCTATGACACGTACACAATTTAATGATTTTAACTTAAGCACACCAATTCTCGATTCAATCGAGCAACTCGGTTACACGACACCAACCGAAGTCCAGCAATCCGTCATTCCGGTCGTATTATCTGGAAAAGATGTCATCGTCAAATCACGGACGGGGAGCGGAAAGACGGCATCGTTTGCGATCCCACTGTGTGAACTCGTCGAGTGGGAAGAAAACAAACCACAAGTCTTAGTCTTGACGCCAACACGTGAGCTAGCCTTGCAGGTCAAAGAAGATATCATGAACATCGGACGTTATAAGCGGATCAAAGCGACAGCTGTCTTCGGCAAGCAACCGTTCCGTGGACAAGTCACGGAGCTCAAGCAAAAGACACACGTCGTCGTCGGAACACCGGGACGCGTACGCGATCATATCGAGCGGGGCACGTTATCGCTTGAGAAAGTCCGTTACGTCGTTTTAGATGAAGCGGACGAAATGCTGAACATGGGCTTCCTCGATCAAGTCGATGCCATCTTGTCTGAGTTACCGAAGGAGCGGATGACACTATTGTTCTCTGCGACCTTCCCAGAAGACATCGAACAGTTGAGTGACCGTTACATGGAGGCACCAAAACGAATCGAAGCGGGCGAGACCGTCGTCTCAACGATTACGCATAGTTATATTCCGGTGACGGACAAGACGAAGTTCGCCATTTTGAAAGATGTCCTGGTCGCTGAAAACCCGGATCGCTGCATGATCTTCTGTCGGACGAAAGAACACGTTGATTTCGTCGCGAATGGTCTACGCGCACATGACTATCCGGTTGAAGCAATCCATGGTGGGATGGAACAAGACGATCGACTCGATGCGATGAAAGCCTTCCGTGCCGGGAAGTTCCGGATTCTCGTTGCAACAGATGTCGCGGCACGCGGCATCGATATCGAGAACATCACGCATGTCATCCAGTATGATCTCCCTGTCGAACGAGAAAGCTATGTTCACCGGACCGGTCGAACGGGGCGGGCAGGAGCAGCAGGACAAGCAATCAGTCTCGTCACACCGGCAGACGAACGTCGCCTGAAGGAAATCGAGCAGTATCACGGGAAACTGACACGTCGCCAAGCACCGTCGGAAAAGGACTTGATGCGAACAGCGGATGCATTCGAAGAGAAGATGGCGACGGAAGATACGCGTTCTTCGAAAACGGAACAGCTTGATGCGGACATCATGAAATTGTTCTTTAACGGCGGGAAAAAGAAAAAACTCCGTGCCGTCGACTTCGTTGGAACGATTGCGAAGATTGAAGGCGTCACAGCAGACGACATCGGCATCATCTCGATTCAGGATACGTTGACGTATGTCGATATCCTCAACGGGAAAGGTCCGCTTGTCCTCCGGGCGATGAAGACGACGAAGGTCAAAGGGAAACAATTGAAAGTGTACGAAGCATTCAAGAAATAAGACAAGCCGGTCATTCTCCGCTTAAGCGAAGAGCGATCGGCTGTTTTGCGTCAAGGCATGTCCAAGATGGAGTCCGCTAGCGGCTGCCTGGGCAAGCGAGTGTGTCGCACCGGAACAATCCCCGATTGCATAGATACCGGGACATGTCGTCTCAAACGTCTCTGACGTCTCAAGCATCGGTGCGTAAAACTTACCATCTAATCCGTAAAGCAACGTATCTCCCGGAAGTTCCACTTCAAGGAGTTGTTCAAGGCGCTCTAAAAACCCTTCTAAGACGAGCAGGTCTTCTGCAGGCACTTCTGCATGCAAATTACCGGGAGACGCGATTAGGGAAGGGACAATGGTGTTACGAATCAGTTGATCGTGTGTCGTCGCTCGCGATGCTCGGAAATCACTGAGTCGCTGAACGAGAATGCGATCACCACCTTGGTTGATTCCGCCAATGATGCGTGCGGCATACGCATTCGCTTTCGCTAGTGTCGAAAAATAACGCGGGAGAAATAGTGTAAAGTTCAGATTCGTTGAGCCGTCTGCTGTCTCGTGGACGTTTTGGCCGTCCGGCATGACGAGTCCTTCTTGATATTTGCGGATGATCCGTCCGCGCGGATTCATGCAATAGGTGACGGCTTGACCGTAAGGCGAGTCGTAACCGAGCTTCGTCTCGAACGTCTCCTGTAACAATGTCCGAAATAGTCCCTCATCCGTCTCAATTCGCACCCCGAGATCGAGTCGGGTCCGCTGTGGGGTGACGCCAAGCGTCGCTAACTGTTGCAACGTAAAGTCAGCACCTGAACGACCTGTCGCGAACACAATTCGTTGACTGACGAAGATCTCGTCCGCTGTTTTGATCGTAAACGGCTCTGATTTTGTGATCTGCTCGATGGTCGTTTCGAACCGGGAATCGAGTCGTGGCAATAAGGCGTCCTCAAACGCCGTGAAGACGGCAGCGGTCCGTACTGTGCCTAAATGACGGACGGTCGTCTCGACCGTATGCAGACCGGCGCGACAGGCACGAGACGCTACAGTAGGGGAATGCGTGGAATAGGTCTCAACTGTACCTCCACCATATGTACATAAGAGATCATCGACTTCTTGGAACAGTCGTCGTGTCGTCTCTTCACCGATTTTTGAGACGAGTTCCCCGCCGAATCCCGTCGCATAATTGAACTTTCCTTCTGATTTGCCAAGCCCTGCGAATCCAAGATACGCATCTTCTGCTGTTCGTTCGCGAATCGGTTTTCCGGCATCGAGCACTAGGACGCGTTGTCCATCTTCAACGAGCTGATGGGCGAGGAAAATTCCTGCCACACCGGCTCCGATAATCGTCACATCATACATCACAGACGCCTCCTTTTCTTTGAGTATACAAAAAAGCCGGATTCCTGTGAAAGGAATCCGGACTAGGTGAGATCGCTTATTTCCACTCTGCGATGTCAGCGATTGGTAGACGAACTGATGGGTATCCTGCGTCGACTGCTTTACCGATTGAAAGCAGCATGACTGGAAGATAACGTTCTTTTTCAAGACCGAATGCTTCTGCGATTTGGTCTTTTTCGTAACCACCGATTGGGTTTGTATCGTAACCGTGTGCACGAGCAACGAGCATCAATTGCATTGAAACGAGACCTGAGTCGATCAAGATGCTATCACGTAATGTTTCAACGTCTTCTGGACGGTAGAAACCTTTGATAGCTGGTACTTGGCGATCACGTACTTCTTGCGGCATAAGCCCTTTTTCAACAGCCATATCATAGATTGTCTCGATGCTGTCGACCGCGTTCATGTCACCGAAGACGGCGATGACAGCAGAAGATGTCTCGACTTGAACTTGGTTGAATTTCGCGAGTGGTGCGAGTGTTGCTTTGCCTTCTTCGCTATCGATGACGAGGAAACGCCATGGTTGCATGTTAACTGAAGAAGGTGCAAGTGTTGCTTCTTCAAGGATTTGTGTCATTTCTTCTTTTGAAATTTTTACGTTTGTGTCGTAGTTACGAATCGAGCGGCGTCCTTTGACGATTTCCATGAAGTCCGTTGTTGTTTGAGTAGTCATAATTATTCAATCTCCCTTGTGTGTGTTTTCTTTTTTTATAGTGTAAAAAACTTATTTCCAGTCTGCGATGTCGTTGATTGGTAGGCGAACTGATGGATATCCAGCGTCCACCGCTTTACCGATCGATAGCAACATGACCGGTACATAACGATCTTTTTCAAGACCGAATGCTTCCGCGATTTGATCTTTCTCGTAACCACCGATTGGGTTTGTATCATAACCGTGTGCACGAGCGACGAGCATCAATTGCATCGAGACGAGACCCGAGTCAATCAAGATGCTGTCTTTCAAGTCGTTTGCTGATACGCTGCTGTACATCCCTTGGATCGCTGGTACTTGGCGATCGCGTACTTCTTGTGGCATGAGCCCTTTTGCGACAGCTGTATCGTAGATGTTCTCGAGTTGATCAACAGCGTTCATGTCACCGAAGACGGCGATGACAGCAGAAGATGTCTCGACTTGGACTTGGTTGAATTTCGCGAGTGGTGCAAGCGTTGCTTTGCCTTCTTCGCTATCGATGACGAGGAAACGCCATGGTTGCATGTTGACGGAAGAAGGTGCGAGTGTTGCTTCTTCAAGAATTTGTGTCATTTCTTCTTTTGAGATCTTCACGTCTGTATCGTAGTTACGGATCGAACGGCGTCCTTTGACGATTTCCATGAAGTCTGTTTGAGTTTGCGTTGCCATATTAAATCGACTCCTCTTTTAATTTAGGTAATGTGTCGGCGTTCGCTTCGATGCGTTGAATCATCTCAGCTAACGTCCGTTGTTCTTCAGCAGAGAATCCTTCGAGTAGGTTCTCGAGGAACTCATCTTTTTGTTCGCGTAATCGTGCAATGCGCGTCGCCCCTTGTTCCGTTAATGAAACAAGAATCACCCGATTGTCAGCGGCTGAACGCTCGCGAGCAATCATCCCTGTCGATTCCAGGTGTTTGAGGTGACGGGTCACCGCCGCGTGATCGACATTGACGCGTTTTTGCAATTCTTTTTGACTGATCGTTTGATCGACTTGTAGTTGAGCAAGTAGGTCCATTCGCGTCTGACTGAAACCATCCGTACAGAGATCGAATTTTTGAGCAATCGTCTTATTGACGGAGACGAGTGCATAGATCAAACGTCCTTTTTCGGTGCAGGAAATACTCAATCCATCACATCCTTCCCTTCGTTCGAAGAAACCTTTGACGTATCAAAGATTGATATGTAAACGAATATAACGTGTTTATTTTGATGACGCAACTTATCTGCTTCTGACATAAAAAAAGATATCATTCACGCGGAATGATATCGAGTCAGGCGACTTAGCTAATTTGGCGTTCAGACGCTGAAAGTCCTTTTGCATCAATCGCTGCAATGATCCGGCGGAAATAGAACAACCAAAATTGAAGAAACGGTCCGATTAAGAAAATCGAGAGGATCGTACCGAAGAAAACAGGTCCTCCAAGCAACCAGCCAATGCCGCATGCCGTAACTTCCATGATCGTCCGCATCAGACGAATCGACGTTCCGAAGCGCTCTGCAAGTGTCAATGTCAACCCATCGCGTGGACCGGCCCCGTATCCGACAGCGACATACAGACCAGCGCCCATCCCAATGATGAAGATGCCGAAAATCAGCCAGAGCGTATTCAACCAGATCGACTCAAATGAAGGTAAGAGATGAGAACCAAGAACAAGATTCATGAAGACACCGACGAAAATCGCGTTGACGAGCGTTCCGATTTGCGGTGTGACGCGGTCTAACGCGTACTTCACGAACACGAGTAATAGACCGACAAGCAAGATGATCGTTCCGACGGATAGTGGCGTCTTTTTTTGGAGACCAAGATGCAATACATCCCACGTCGAGACACCGAGTTCAGCCGTGATCATCATTGATGAGCCAAGAGCGAGTAAAAATAAACCGAGTAGGAAGAGTCCCCACTTTAACGTAGCGCGTAACAACCAGGAAGCGCGATGACGCGTCATGTCTGGCACCTCATTTCTTAAAAATAATTGATTCGTTAACTGTATCATGAGGAAAGTGGAATAAGAAAGACGAAATTTTCCGTTTTTTCCATCTTAAGAAGGATGGGAAGGTCAAAAGAGAAACGTATACTGAAGAAAAAGGAGATGACCGAATGAAAGCGATCCGGCACCTGATTCGTTTTACATATATAGAAGCCATCTGTTGTGTCTTTCCCGTGATGATTTTCGCTGCGCTTGCTCTTTCACGTTATCTTCCTACTGAACCGATTGTGCGATACGATCTCCTGTTGCTCTGGTGTATTCTCGTCCAAATTGTCTTACTCGTCACGCGGTATGAAACGATGGAGGAATTCAAACTGATCTTATTGTTTCACGTCATCGGTCTAGCACTTGAACTGTTCAAGGTGAACGTCGGATCTTGGAGTTATCCGGAAGACGCTTTGACGAAAGTGGCGGGTGTTCCCTTGTATGCAGGATTCATGTACGCAAGCGTCGCGAGTTATGTCTGCCAGGCGTTTCGGCGATTTCATTTACGATTCATAGCATTTCCTCCCCCGTGGCTTGCGATCAGCGTCGGTAGTCTCGTCTATCTCAACTTCTTCACCCACCACTGGATCTTCGATGCACGCTGGCTATTGATGGTTCTCGTCGTCCTCGTTTTCTATAAGTCATGGGTTCATTTTACGATCGAGCAGACGATTTACCGGATGCCGCTCGTCCTGTCCTTTTTACTGATCGCCTTTTTCATTTGGATCGCAGAGAATATCGTGACGTTCTTTAAAGGCTGGGTCTATCCGCATCAAGAAGGAGGCTGGGCAGTCGTTGATCTTGGAAAATTATCTTCTTGGTTCCTACTTGTGATCATCACGGTTTTGATCGTCATCGTCGCGAAATATAAGCGTCAGGATCCGGCTGTGGAAATTCAGCAACGTACCTAAATAAAAAAATAACCTGGTTATTTTTTTGGACTACTTCCGCGTTTTTTCGTTGCTATAGTGAAAAAAACGCAAAGGAAGTGGTTACGGATGATGCAACAGGTGTTGGAACGAGCAACTGAATTGGTACAGATGAAATTAGCGGTCGTGGAGCGGTATGAAGATTGGCAACTCTGGCTCGACGAAGTAAACGGAATCGATGAATGGGTCAAGATGTCAGCGTATTATGCACCGCGCGACGTTCAAGAAACACCGGTCATCGATGAAGTGATGGAGTTAGAGAAACAGACTATCGTCATGCCACCACAAGTACCGATCGAGCCAGTACTCAAGCAACGTTATGCCTATACGTTTCAGCGGGGGTTAAAAGGCGGTACTTTACTAGAATGGTCGGGCAGTCATATTTCTGAACGAGACGTCCGCGATTGGAATCTCGAGCACGGCATGGAAGTCCGGGTCCGTGTCGATCGTCAGGATGATCAAAAAACGATATGCCGTATCGAAGCCGTCGTCTCGACGGAGCGAATGAGAGAGAATCCAGAACGTGTCGTGTTTGAACAAGCAATCGTCAAGGCGCATGGAATCATTGAGGAAACGGTGAATGGTCCACTGCAAGATGAGTCGGGCAGATCGTTCTATTATGTCGTTCCGGTAGAAGACATGCGCTATTTCCGACTAGAAGCAGGTCAACTCGTCGATCTCGTCATGTGGCGGGAACGGAAGGATACACTGACGATTGCTTGGAAGCATCCGTTCACGTATGAAGAGCCGATCGTCAACGCATCATCTAACCGCCGATCAGAAGTAGAGCAACCGGTAGTGAAGGCATCTGTGACAACAAAAAAGTCAAATCGGTATGCACGAAAAATGAAACGACAACCGGTGCCGAAAGCTAAAAAAGCGCAGCGTCGCGTCCGTATGCCAAAAGAGCGAACGATTGAACCGATCGTGACGACAGCTGTACCCGGACAATTGATGGATTTCGTTGATAAGACACCGCTTGATTTCACGCGCTTCACAGGAATGCGTCTCGTCATTGTTGGAAACGAACAACAAACCGCTGTCTATCGTGAGTTCTTTGCGCCGACGGGGATCGAATTGATTCATCTGGCAGGGGACGCACAGTCCGCGAAAAAGATTGCCTGTCTCGCCAAAAAGACGGACGCGATCGTCGTCGTAACGAGTCGCGTTTCTCATGCAGCGAGTGCACATGTCATCGCGCAGGCGAAAAAGCATGGTATTCCATTCGCGATGGAACGGCTCGACGGTCGACGCTCGTTATACACGGCGTGTGAACGACAGCTTGAGCGTGCCTGGCTCAACCAGCAACGAGACGGGAAATTATTGAAAAAAGAGTGAAACATTAGAAGAATTCGACCGTAAAGTAAGGTGAGAACTTATTTTTCAAGGAGGACCTTACTCATGTCATCTCAATTAAAAAAAGCAGCGAAGGAGTCGCTCAGCGGTCGTTGGGGATTTGCCATCCTCATGTTCGTACTTTTTTCTATCATCCAGAGCGTTCCGACGTTCATCGGACCAGATCCTAACGAAGATCTAAATGCGATGAGTGCGGTCAGTATCATTCTTTCGATTTTATTGATCCCAATTGCAGCGGGTTGGACGTGGGTCGCGATGTCGTTCGCACGCAATGAAGAAGTCAAAGTAGCTGATTTGTTCGAACCGTATAAAATCTTCGGTAAAGTCATCGGCGTGTCGATTGTGCAAGCGGTCTTCTTATTCCTATGGACCTTACTCTTGATCATTCCAGGGATCATCAAGTCGTTCTCTTACTTGTTGACGTTCTACATCCTTCGAGATGAACCATCAGTCGGTATTCTCGAGGCAATCACGCGTTCACGTCAACTCATGGATGGTCATAAAATGGAAGCATTCTTACTCTTCCTATCATTCATTGGTTGGGCATTACTTGTGATTGTTACACTTGGTCTTGCTGTCCTATGGGTTGGACCATACTTCAGCGTCACGATGGCAAAATTCTATGATCGTGTTCGTGATGAACAGGCGCCAGAGCCAACATCAGATTTCGTCGCACCATATTAATCCCGAATCCCGACACGATGTCGGGATTTTTTATGCTCGAAATAATTCCGATTGGAAAAGACGGTTTAATGGTTGCTTTAGTTCAGTGAATTTTGTACGATGAATGCAACACATCTTATCTAGAGAAGTCGAGGGACTGGCCCGAAGACACTTCAGCAACCCCGCCGTGGCGGAAGGTGCTACTTCCAGGAAGGGATACCTTCCGAAGATAAGAGCGGACAGGACAAGATACCGTCGCTCTTTTCGAACTTCGAAAAGAGCGTTTTTTTATGATAAGGGGGACGATGGAGTGGAGTATGGTTTTTGGTTACCGATTTTTGGGGGATGGTTACGTAACGTCGAGGATGAACAGATGCCACCGACCTTCGATTATGCGAAAAAAGTCGCACAAACAGCAGAACGAATCGGCTTCTCGACGACGTTGATTGCGGAATTGAACTTGAATGATATCAAAGGCATCAAGGAACCGAGTCTTGAGGCATGGACGACGGCAGCAGCGATTGCTGCAACGACAGAACGCCTTGAGATCATGACAGCGGTTCGTCCCGGGTTCCATAATCCAGCGACGACGGCGAAGATGGCGGCAAACATCGATCAGTTGAGTGGTGGACGCTTTACGCTCAACGTCGTCTCAGCGTGGTGGGCAGAGGAAGCGAAACAATACAACGGTATCTTCACAGCGCACGATGAACGCTATGCTCGGACGGAAGAGTTCGTCACGGTCATGAAGGGACTATGGGCAGATACGTCACCGTATAGCTTCTCCGGTCATCACTACACGATCGAGCAAGCAGAACTCCATCCGAAGCCAGTCCAGCGTCCGGGGATCAAGCTCTACGCTGGTGGAGAGAGTGAAGCTGGAAAGCGAACGATCGTCGAACACTGTGACGCTTATGTCATGCACGGGGGCACTGTTGAAGAAGTAGCCCATAAAATCGACGATATGAAAGTACGCCGGGAAGCGACGGGACAAAAGCCGCTCGAAAGCTTCGGTCTTGCTGCCTACATCATTTGTCGGGATACTGAAGAAGAAGCACTTCTTGAATGGCAACGGATCACGGACGTCAAGGAAGACAGCGCCGGTTATGCCGGTTATCAGGATTTCATTAGTAAATCGCAACTGGAGCAACAGGTCGAGCGGAACGATTATTCTGTCTCGAACCGTGGTCTACGTCCGAATTTAATCGGGACACCAGAACAAATCGCTGAACGGATTCTAGCGTTCGAAGCCGTCGGTGTCACGTTACTTTTGTTACAATTCTCACCACAACTTGAAGAAATGGAACGCTTTGCTCGTGACGTAATGCCACTGGTCGAAGCGAAACGAAAGGTAGGTCAACAATCATGACAAAAATTCATATTCTCCACGAAAACCAAGAATGGACGGACCATCTCATCAAACGTCTCGAAGAACTCGAATTACCGTATGAACAGTGGCACTTGAATGAAGGAATCGTTCCGCTGGATGAACTGCCGCCAGAAGGCGTCTTTTACAGCCGGATGAGTGCTTCTTCGCATACGCGGGGACATCGTTACGCGCCGGAGTTGACGGAAGGGGTCCTCGCTTGGTTAGAAGAGCATGACCGGACCGTCTTTAACGGAACGCGTGCGCTCCGTCTTGAAGTCAGCAAAGTCAATCAATATACGGCGTTGCGTAAGGCTGGGATTCGTGTACCGAAGACGACGGCTGCCGTCGGACGTGATCAAATCGTGCAAGCAGCAAAAGAGATCGGTGTTTCGTCATTCATCACGAAACACAACCGTGCAGGGAAAGGTCTCGGCGTCCAGTTATTCCATTCGATTGAAGCACTTGAAGCTTATCTCGACGGTCCGACATTCGACGAACCAGTCGATGGCATCACGTTGATTCAAGAGTATATTCAAGCACCAGAACCGTACATCACACGTTGTGAGTTCGTAGGTGGAAAGTTCGTCTACGCGGTTCGAGTCGATACATCAGAAGGTTTTGAGCTTTGCCCAGCGGATGCATGCGTGATCGACGACTTGTTCTGCCCAGTCGGTGAAGAAGCACCGCAAACACCGATGAAGTTCCAAATCGTTGAAGGCTTCGATGACCCGATCATCCAAAAGTATGAAGCATTCCTCCAAGCGAACCAAATCGCGGTCGCAGGCATCGAGTTCATTAAGGATGCGTCAGGTACGATCTATACGTATGACGTCAATACGAATACGAACTATAATTCGGATGCCGAAGCAGCTGCAGGACGCTACGGTATGCTCGAACTAGCGAAGTTCCTCGGTGCAGCCCTTGAAACAAGCACAGTAAAATAAGAATCTGCTCTCGCCCTGTCACCGGACGTTACAAGACCGGATGACAGGGTATTTCTATAGAAAAGGGGGCGGATCTATGATTACGTGGAGAGAAGAACGACAGCTCGATATTCCGATTGAGGAAGCATGGCACTTGTTTGATCACACGCGATTGCAGCGTTTGATTCCAAACGTCGTCCAGCACGAGGTGATTGAACGAAAACCGGGTGTCGTCGGTTCGACGTATCGTCAAACATACATGCAGGGTAATCGACTTGAAACCTATATCGTGACCGATTTAGCTTATACGAACGAACCCGACTTCAAACAAAATACGATCGGATTCACGTTGGCTAAAATATTCAAGATCGAGATGACCTTCACACTCAAACCACTCGGACCTGATCGATGTCTGTTGATTTATACAGGGAAGAACGAAGGAGCCAATTTTGTTGGAAAGAGTCTGTTGTCGCTTGGAGGAGAGCGAGAGAATGAGAAAATCGTTCATGGACTGTTGCAACGTGTCGAAGAAGAAGCGGCGAAACAAAAGAAGAATAACGCATGAAAAAACGGATTCCTGTGCCTGGGAATCCGTTTTAGCATCTTATCGATGCGTATATGATTTGTGACCGCTCGGTAACCCAGAGAGATAGCCGACACCACCCGTTTTTTGAATACCGATGCCGTCTTTCATCGCTTTTTCAAGCGCCTTTGGATCGACGGCGGTGATTTGTTTGTCAGTCAATGACTCACCCGGATGTTGATAGTTACTTAGGAGGTAGCTATACTTCCCAACATGATCGAGTGAACGAAGGCCAGTTGCTTCCGCTCCGACTGGAACCGAAAGGATACGTGATAACTTTTTCGTCTTCAGGTTATAAGCCCAAACGAAATTGTTCGTGTGCAAGGAGCTGTCTTCACCGATGAAGAGCGTATCAGATGTCGCGGAGTAAGCAAGGTTATCTGGATTCGCGACGAGATCCGGATTCGCTGTGTTGCCGTAAGCATCCGGCTTCTTCAAATCTTCACCAATGACGAGTGCTTGCATATTCGTTGGTACGTAACGGCTGTCGATGCCTTTTGCACGACCAAGATCGATTTCGAATGTCGCACCCGATTCGCGTTTTTCAAGCTGGATGTCGTCTTGGACAGCACCTTCTTGTTTTTCGGTACTGCCTGACACATAAGACAAGGCGATGTAGGCTTTTTTGTCTTGCTCGTTGACCGTGATGCCTTCCATCTTGTTGAATTCTGATGTTGCGCCAAGCAACGCACCATAACGACGTGATTCAAGGAAGGCCGCTTCTTTTTCCTTACCAGGCTTGAGCTTCAAGTATTCGACTTTTTTGCTAGCAGCTGTTTTGACTGCTTTGAAGCCAGGAGTTGGCGCATCGGCTGTCTCGAAGATGTGGCTGAACTTCGTTCCTTTATCAATCAAGCGTTTGACTTCTTTATCGGAAGCATGACCGAGCTTGATCCATTCGAGATCACCAGCTCCGCCTTCCGTTGCGCGTGTTTGTTTGAACTTAGCCGCGTAAAGTGTTCCTTTTGAGAAATCGCGCTTTTTATCTGCGACATACATGAACATCATTGTGTTATTGCCGTCGTCACCAAAGATCGCGGTCTTTTGATCCGGTAGAATCTGCATCATCTCGTGCGAGAAACGACCTGTGCTGTAGTGTTTCACTGCTGTCGCTTTTCCTTTCCGGTCGACCGAGATTTCAGGCGTATACCCGTAGAAGTAAGGATTCGCTTTTTCGGTCGTTCCGAAATAGCGCTCAGCGAAGGCATTTACTTCTTTATAAGCAGCTGACGTTTTGTCTGACTCAAACGCACGAGCATCTGGTTCATATTCCTCTGACCCAAGGTGCGTTCCCCATGGTGTCGTCGAACCGTTACATGGTGTCCAGAGTCCATTGACGTTCTCAAAATCAATCTTGCTGGCTTTTTTGACAGCAAGTTTTCCTGTCTTTTTATCTTGTACGACTTCCGTTAATGTCATCGATGCTGGAAGTCCCTTGACTTCATTACCAGCATTGTCGATCGAGTCATACTCGAAGTGAGAGACCATGTATTTTTTTCCGTGCACTTCAAGCAGACTATTCGAGTCTGGTGCATCTGAGACGAAGGCTTCCGGTTTGTCCGGTACACTGCGGTCGATGATCGGATTTCCTTTAGCATCGATCGGTGTACCTGCTGCAATCATCTCGCCTTTGTTTTCGACGATTTTATCTTGCGACAGGAATAATTGATTATAGTTCAACGGCTTCACTTCCGTTTTGCCGTTCGTATAGGTGACTTTGACTTTTGCTTCTGTATAAGTTTTTACCATCTGATCGATTTTCGTCGGTGCATCCATCGACAAGAATTCGACCTTCTTGATGTTGCGTGTTGTATGAGAAGAGCTATGGGCATCCGCGAACATCGGGACCATACTTGATGACAAGACCGCTGCTGATAGACCAACCATGAGTGTTCGTTTCATTTTTGTTTCCCCCAAATGAGTTTGTGTTGTTGCTACATTTTCATTTAATCAGTCGATTATGTAGAGGGTGTAAAGAAACCTGGTCAGTTATATCTCAGTTAGTTAATCTTTCCTTTACAGTAAGGTCAGCAAACGAGCAATCTGTGGATCATCTTGAAGGTCCTTTAGTGGTAGGAAACGGACGGTTCGTAATTCCTGTTGATTAAGCGGAAGTTCGGGATCAATCCCGAGTCGAGGTGCAGAAAAACTACCTGAGGTACGTTGAACGAGAAAACATGTCTCGATTCCCTGATCGATTGAAATCTCGTAGAGTTGTCGTTCGATTGTAACGTGAAGATGTGTCTCTTCTAACACTTCCCGCATGACGGCTTGTTCTTTGGTTTCCCCACTCTCGACACCTCCGCCCGGTAACGTCCAAAATATCCGGGATGGCGTGTGTAATTCGACCATTAGGATTTGTTGTTCTTCGATCAACGCAGCACATACGCGATGTCGCATATCGCATTCCTCCTTTAATATGTTCAAAAAAGAGACCGAAACGACAGTTCCGGTCTCCTCAAAATCATTGCGCGTATAATGCTGTTAATTGCTGTTGGATCGTATCATTGTTCAAGTACTCATCGTATGTCGTTTCTTTATCGACGATACCGTTCGGCGTCAACTCGATGATACGGTTCGCAATCGTTTCGACGAACTGATGGTCATGCGAGCTGAAGAGCATCGCACCTTTGTAAGCGATCAAGCCATCGTTGAGTGCTGTGATTGATTCGAGATCCAAGTGGTTCGTTGGATCGTCGAGTACGAGGACGTTAGCACCGCTGAGCATTGCTTTTGAAAGCATACAACGGACTTTTTCGCCCCCAGATAAGACAGATGCTTTTTTCATGACTTCTTCTCCTGAGAAGAGCATCCGTCCGAGGAATCCACGGAGGAACGTATCGCTCTCGTCTGCCGGTGAATACTGACGGAGCCAATCGAGGATCGTCTTATCCGAGCCTTCGAAGAATTCCGAGTTATCTTTTGGCAAGTACGACTGCGAAGTCGTGACGCCCCATTTGAACGTACCGCTATCCGGTTCCATCTCACCCATAAGGATCTTGAAGAGAGTCGTGATTGCGATATCGCTCTGACTGATGAACGCGACTTTATCCGTCTTGTTCAACGAGAAGCGGACGTTATCAAGGACTTTGACGCCATCGATCGTCTTCGAGATGCCGTCGACCATCAAGAGGTCATTTCCGATTTCACGTTCCGGTGTGAAACCGACGAACGGATAACGGCGTGACGATGGACGAATGTCGTCGAGTGTGATTTTATCAAGCAATTTCTTCCGCGACGTCGCTTGTTTCGCTTTCGAAGCGTTTGAACTGAAACGCGCGATGAAGGCTTGAAGTTCTTTGATTTTCTCTTCTTTTTTCTTGTTTTGGTCACTTGCCATACGCGAAGCAAGCTGACTTGACTCGTACCAGAAATCGTAGTTTCCGATATACAGTTGAATCTTACCGTAATCGAGATCCGCCATGTGCGTACAGACGTTGTTCAAGAAGTGACGGTCGTGGGAAATGACGATGACCGTGTTCTCGAATCCGATCAAGAATTCTTCGAGCCATTTGACGGCTTTCAAATCAAGTCCGTTCGTCGGCTCATCGAGTAAGAGAATGTCTGGTTTGCCGAACAACGCTTGTGCAAGCAAGACTTTGACCTTTTCCGATCCTGTCAGCTCAGCCATCGTTTTCGAGTGAAGGTCTTCCTTGATGCCGAGTCCTTGAAGAAGCATTGCGGCTTCCGACTCTGCTTCCCAACCGTTCATCTCAGCAAATTCACCTTCGAGTTCAGCAGCGCGCATGCCGTCTTCGTCCGAGAAATCTTCTTTCATATAGATCGCATCTTTTTCTTTCATGACTTCATAGAGACGTTTGTGTCCCATCATGACCGTTTCGATGACTTGGAATTCTTCGTATTCGTAATGGTTCTGACGGAGAACGCCTAAACGTTCGCCTGGTGTGATGATGACATCGCCTTGTTGTGCTTCGATGTCACCAGCGAGAATTTTCAGGAATGTCGATTTACCGGCACCGTTTGCACCAATCAGACCGTAACAGTTACCTGGTGTGAACTTGATGTTGACGTCTTCGAATAATTTTCGGTCTGCAAAGCGAAGACCGACGTTTTGTACTGTAATCATATAGAGATGAACCCTCGTTTCTAGTAAGTGATGTGCTCATTCGAGTGTACCACAAATCGTGATCTGTCGTAGAGCAGGCAAAGTTCCCTCCATATTAGGACAGAAATTAAAAATAAGCAACCAGACATTTAAAAAAATGAAACATTTTCCAGATAGATACGTAGAAGAAAGTAAGGAATTCGTTAGAGGAGGGGTTAGATGGCCATCTTTTTCACATTATTGTTTTTCGCCCTCATCGTTTTGCTTGGCATGGAACTCTACCGTTATATCCAAGAAAAGATCGATAAAGGAGATTCAGAATGAGAGAAATCAAACCGAAGAAAAAAATTCGCCCATCGATGATCATCGCTGGTGTGCTCGTACTAGCGTTGCTTGCAACAACACCGTTCATCGTTGAACAAATCGAACCTGGACAAGTTGGTGTCGTCTATACACCATCAAGCGGTGTCAAAGATGAGACGTTATCGCAAGGTTGGCATGTCGTTTCACCGATTACACGGGTGACAGAGTATCCGATTCGGACACAGACGAAGTCGCTTGAGAATATGACACTTGCGACAAAAGACGGGAAGAACATCGTCGTTGACTTTACATACAGCTTCTCCGTCTCACCGGATAAGGTGACGAAAGTCTTCAATAAGTTTGGACCGATCGAAATCGATGAGATCGCAAAAGGTTATCTGAAACAGCGTCTCTATGATGCATCGCGTGAGCAAATCTCGAAAGTCACCGTCCTTGAACTGTTCGGTGAAAAATCAGGGAATGTCTCGACGAGCATTCAGACGCAGTTTGCAGAAGACGTCAAGGATATCGGTTTCATCATCGAAGATGTCGCACTCGGTGCGCCGAAACCAGATGAAAAGACACAGGAAGCAATCGATGCGCGTGTCAAAGCGTCCCAGGAACTCGATAAAAAGAAAACGGATCTTGAAATCGCTAAAGCAGAAGCAGAGCGTCTTCGCGTTGAAGCGAAAGGGGCAGCCGATGCCCGTTTGATCGAAGCCCAAGGTTTGGCAAAAGCTCAAAAAGAACTACAGAAGACATTGACAGAAGAGATGATTCAATACGAAGCTGTCAAGAAGTGGGACGGGAAATCACCACTCGTCAGTGGATCGGGGAGTATGGTTCAATTACCGATTCCAGATGGTACAACAGAAGAAAAGAATTAAAACTCGATGTGCTTGGAGACAAGCACATTTTTTTATTTCATCATAATAAATCTATTGTACGTATTATATATTGGAACTAAATTTTAGTATATTAATAAATATTTACACATTTTATATCTTTTAAATACCAAATTAATGGTTTAATTGCCTTATTTAGAAGGAAAATAGACGTATAGGTCAATGGAATTAGGTCGTAAGGATGGGAGGGGAGCGTTTGTATCGAAATCGATCACCGAATCTTTTTATCATCTTGATGATTCTACTAGTAACAAGCTTTCCGATTCCGCACAGTCATGCGATGACTGAGGAACTTGAAATTCCAGACCCTTTGACGTCATCGTTTTGTGAAGAGACGTTGAATGATCCAAAGAAAAAGGACTTATTAGAAAAAGAGGAAATCGAAAAATGCGAAGAACTCATGGAAGTAGAGAAGACACCAATAACTGAGAGTGAAGACCCACCAACATCTGAGACATCCCCAACCGAGAGTCAAGATCCACCAACACCCGAGACATCCCCAACCGAGAGTCAAGATCCACCAACACCCGAGACACCATCAACTGAAAATGAAGATCCATCAACATATGAGATAGCTCCAGATAAAGAAGACAATGAAGTTCCCGTGCAACCTGATTCTGAAGAAGAATCATCGAGCGAAATTACAGCACCTGCCCCAAAGCCAATTAAACCAAGACAAGAGAAGCAACAAGCAGTTGCCCCAACACTTGCTGGAGTAGCATTGCTCGGAACATCAAGCTTAGATGCTTCCTATAATGGAACGACTCAAACGATCACATTAGAAAATACTGTTTCTGGATTGTTGGGCTTAAATTTATCAAGTGGATATATTATTTTCCGACTACCACCAGAAGTGATGCAAAGTATTGAAACGAGTTCCGTCAAACTTCAATATCGCTATAATGGATTACTAGGGATTGGATCGCAAACGAGAGATGCGACAGCAATAATCGATCGAATGAATAACCAAATCTATGCTGATGTTAGCTCTTTATTAAAGCTATCTCTTCTAAGTAGCGATCGATTCACCTTATCTTTCAAAGTCGGAAATCTGCCAGTCGGAGTCGATAAAGTCTATACATTCCGGAGTGTTTTAGCAGATGGATTAGTTGATTTAAATGTTTTAAGTAGTGGTACGGCGACAGCAACACTTGGAATCGGACCAACATTCAATTTAAGTGTTCCGGATACGCTAGATTTCGGAAGTCATGAGTTGACAGGACGTGAAAAAGTCATCCCACGTTTATCTCCTATGACAATTTCCATTTCACATGAAAATGCCACAGGTTACAACTGGAAGCTACAAGCAAGTCTCAGTCGTCCGTTGACAAGTACAGACAATGACGTGTTGAGCGATGTTCTTTATTTTAAGACCACTTCCAAAACCCAATTGTTACAAGCGACTGCTATTGAAATCGCAACAGGGACGATGTCGGCTAGCTCGAATCAAACACCGTTAACCTACTCAGAAAACGAAGGGATTATTCTCGATTTAACTGGCAAATATCCAAAACCTTCATCGTATAGCGCAGATATTCAATGGAGTTTAATCAATGCACCATGAAAAGGAGAGAACAGAAATGAAGAAACGTTTCGCTGTTTCGACGGTATTGATGAGTACGGCTTTGGTTTTAGGAACAACTACTGGATGGGCAGCGACTTCTACTGGCGAGTCGACGGCAAAAATCACGTTCACGACGAATGAAGCACCGGTCATCGTGGATCCAGATGATCGGGATCCAAATAATCCATATGAACCAGGCAAAAACGGCGGAAATACACCTACAGGAAATACAGGAGCATTGACACTCGATTATGCGCCTAACTTTGATTTTGGATCAAACGAATTGCTTTCTAACAAAGCTGAGTTTAAGGCGACCGATCAAAAACCATTTCTCCAAGTAACGGATCGTCGGGTCAATCCGACAGAATGGGAAGTGACCGTGAAGTTGGGAGACTTTACAGATGAAGGTGGAAAACCCTCGTTAATAGGTTCGACGTTATCCATTGATGCCGGTACTGTTCAAACACTAGTCAATGTATCAGGATTCACGGCACCTACGACAGGAGACATAACATTGACACCAGGAAATGCAGGAGATGCGCAAACGATATTAACATCCCCAGAAGGAACGTTCTCAACTTGGCAAATTTACTGGAAGGGTAACGGAACCGATAACGATTACATCAAACTCAATGTACCAATCAATTCTCAAGTGAAAGGCACGCATACCGCAACACTCGACTGGACGCTTACGGATGTCGTGAATTGACTTGAAAGCAGGTGGAGAAAAAGATGAAACGATGGGGAATCAGTTGTCTTGCTATACTGCTTTATGGATTGTTATTCTGTGTCATACCTTCGACTAGTTTTGCGGAAGATCGTGTCAATTTTTCGATTGAAGCCGTTCCGAATACCTATCAAGTCGATTCGGGTGTCTCGTACTTTGATTTACGTATGACAGCGAAACAAAAGACGAATATTCAAGTTCGAATTTTCAATCACGGACCGGAGGATCATACGTTTTTGACATCAATCCGGAATGCGACGACGAACGATAATGGTTTGATTGTTTACGATCAAAAGAAACCTGTCCCGTTAGCTCCGACTTCCTTGACGGATCTCATCCAACCGAATACAAAATCTACGTTCATCAAAGGAGGCGAATCGAAAGTCGTTTCTTTACCACTTGAGATTGTGAACGATTTAGACGGTACCTTGTTAGCTGGTGTTCGGGTAGAGAAGAAACCAGAAAAAGAAACAGCTGAAAAAAATACAATCGGTATTCAAAATCGTCACTCTTACATCATCGGTTTGAAAGTCCGATCTTCGATTAAAGAATTGGCGCCCGAGATAACGTACGAAGGGGTAGAGGCAAAATCGTCTTTTTCTAGACCGACCGTCTTTGTTAAGCTAGCCAATCAGGTACCGACGATCAGTCAGCCTATGAAGTTCGAAGCCGTCGTCACGCAAGGTAAAAAAGTCGTCGTTCGTAAAGAGATGGAAGTTCGATTTGCCCCGTCGATTTACATGAGAACACCGATTGAAACGACGGGAATCTTAGATCCAGGTACGTATTACATTAATATCCGTGTTGAAGGAGAAGAAAAAACGTGGAAGTGGAAAGATAGCTTTAAAATTACGAAGCGTCAAGCAGACCAGATGAAAGAACAGATGCCCGAGCGAGAGATCGAGGAAAATTTCAACTCCTTCGTCGGTGAATGGTCGAAGGAACTCATGATTGCCTCGACGTTGATTATCTTTTTGTTGATTGGTTACATCTATCGTTTGAAAAAACAACAACGCCAGACATGAAAAAAAGCAGATTCTCAGCGCTGAGAATCTGCTTTTTGATTAGCGAGAAGCTTGTTCAAACCCTTGAGCGATGGCAATGATCACTTGTGTTGCTTTGACCATATTATCGACCGAAATGAATTCAAACTTGCCGTGGTAGTTCTCGCCACCGGTAAAGATGTTCGGTGTCGGAAGACCCATGTATGAAAGTTGTGATCCATCCGTTCCACCACGGATCGGCTTAATGATCGGTGTGATGTCAAGCGACTCCATCGCTGCATGAGCGATATCGACGATGTGCATATGAGGTTCGATTTTTTCGCGCATGTTGTAGTACTGATCGTGTAAATCGATTTCCACACTACCTGCGCCATACTTTTTGTTCCACTCATCGACGAGGGCAGATAAGAAGTGTTTCCGTCCTTCGAACGCCTCACGATCAAAATCACGAATGATGTAGTCGAGTGTCGTTTTTTCGACAGAACCGTCAAACGAAATTAAGTGGAAGAAGCCTTCGAAACCATCCGTGAATTCAGGAGACTCTTCTCCAGGAAGACGATCGTGGAACGCCATCGCATGTTTCTGCGAATTGACCATTTTATCTTTTGCTGTTCCTGGATGGACATTCGTTCCATGGAAGACGATTTTGGCCGCAGCCGCATTAAAACTTTCGTATTCGAGTTCACCAAGCGGACCGCCGTCGACCGTATAAGCATACGTGGCATCGAATGCTTCGACATTGAAGTGATGTGGTCCACGACCGATTTCTTCGTCTGGTGTGAAGGCAACACGAATGCGACCATGCTTGATTTCTGGATGTGAAATCAGATGATGCATTGCTGTCATGATTTCTGCGATTCCAGCTTTATTATCGGCACCGAGTAATGTCGTACCATCCGTTGTCATTAAGGTATGACCGACATAGTTGTGTAGTGCCGGAAAATCAGTTGGCGACAGGATGACGGACGGTACTTCACTTAACGTGATTGGATTTCCGTCATATGCTTCCACGAGTTGCGGACGGACATTCGTACCTGTAAAGTCCGTTGCCGTATCAAGGTGAGCAAGGAAACCAATTGTCGGAATGTCTGCATCTGTATTAGCGGGTAACGTCGCCATGACATAACCATTGTCATCGACCGTGACCTCTTCCATGCCAATTATCTTTAATTCTTCTACGAGCAAACGAGCCAGTGTCCATTGCCCTTCAGTTGTTGGAACAGTTGTACTCTCATAGTTCGACTGTGTATCGACTTTCACGTATGTAGTTAGACGATCAATCAATTCTTGTTTCAAATCAAAAACGTCCCTTCTCGTCATAAGATACCTTCATCATAGCATGAGCGACTAATGTGAGAGAATTCTGAATCATGATAGACTAATAATGAAAAAGGGGGAATTCTTTATGAGAGCATTCGTAGTCGATCAGTATGGAAAAGACGCATCACTTACAGAAAAAGACGTCACACCTGAAAAAGCGGGGAAACACGAATTACGGGTTCAAATCGAGGGGTCGAGCATCAATCCACTTGATACGAAGATGTTCTTCGGACATGTGGCGGCGGCTTCGACGACTGGAATTCTCCAGGGCGATGTAACGGGGAAAGTCATTGAGATCGGCGAGGGTGTGACGTCTTTTTCTATCGGCGATCGCATCGTCGCATTCGGTGGCGGACTTGGAACACGTGCCGGTGCGCTAGCGGAAGAAATGCTTGTACCTGAACAGATGGCAGTCTTACGACCGGAAGGGGTCTCGGCTGAGGTTGCTGGTTGTTTACCGGTGATTGGGTTGACGGCGATGGAAATTTTAAAAGAGCGAATCGCGATTACCCCAGGCATCCGTGTTTATGTAGCAGGTGGAACGGGTGGAGTAGGACATTTTACCGTGCAACTCGCGCGTCATTATGGATGCGACGTCACAGCGAGCGCCTCTTCTGACGAGAAGGCAGCTTGGCTAGAAGCGAAAGGGATTCGCGTTCATCGGTACAAGGAAGAATCAGCTGAAGCGTTATTAAACCGACTTGATCTGGACGGATTCGACGTCATCATTGATACAGTTGGTGGTGACCATTTACAAGAATCGTTCATACTCGCAAAAGAGCGGGGACGCATCATTTCGATCGCGACGCGGACGACACAAGATTTAACGATGATGCATAGTAAAGCCTTGTCCCTTGAAGCTGTGTTCGTCGCGCTTCCGTTACTGAAAGGAAAAGTAGATGAGATGAAACAACAGCAACGTCACTTATCAGAACTCATTCATTTAGTGGAGGAGGGTGTCATCGAGATTCGGATTGAAGAGCAGATTCCCTATGAACGCGATGCGTTAAACGATCTCTATCAACGATTTGATCAAACATCACACTTTGGTAAGGTGAGTGTATATCCAACCCCTAAAAAATGATTCTCCATTCATTTTACATTTCCTGTTAAAAATATAAAAAATCCGCTACTGAAAAATTCGGTAGCGGATTTTTTAGATAACACATCATTTACGACGGACGAGAATGCTTTTTGGAGCGAGTTGTGGCATGGAAGGAGGAGTCGGGAAATCTTTCTGCTCCGGTTGCTCCCACACGACTTCGAATTTTTGACGCAACTTGTTGAATGCCTGCTCGACAGCTTTTTTCAATTGTGATGCATCAAGAGCAGGACTATCTGTCGTAATCGCAAGCAGTCCTCCACGATTCGTCAAATGAATGACTTTTTGGATCCAAAGGGCGAGATCCTGTTCCGTCCGAAACTGACGCGTCCGTGTATTGACTTGTACGGGCGGATGGAACAAGACGACGTCAAAACGAGTCTTCTTATCCGCTTGTTCGATGTAGTCGAACGCATCCTGAACTAAAATCTTCTGTTTTTCGGGAGTAAAACTGTTCAACATAAGATTATCTTTTGTCTTATTTCGACTACGTGTCGAGAAATCAACGCTTGTCGTTCGGGCAGCTTCACCATAAAGGGCAGCTACCGTTAACGTTCCTGTATCGGAAAAGAGGTTAAGTACGGTCTTTCGTTCGACGGAATCGAGAAGGATTCGGCGAAGTTCACGTTGGGCAATGTCAAAACCAGTCCGCATACCAGCATCCAAGTCATATTCATACAACACACCATATTCTTGTGCGACTTCAGGAAAATCGCCTCGTTCGCCTTTCAAAAAGTCGTCGCCTTTGACCGGTTGAAGATCGACGAGGAAGTCTCGTTTTTCATAAATGCTTCTATAATTCAGTAGTGATTCAAGAGCCTCAAGAATCAGTGGGCGGAATGTATAAATGCCTTCATTTTCGAATGTAATGAGGTAATGATGATCATAACAGTCAATCGTCAAACCACCAATGCCATCCCCTGCACCGTTAAAGATACGGAAGGCTTCTGAATACTCTTCAAAAAATTCATTTCGTTTGTCTAACGCTTTTTCAAAAAGTTGTTTGAAGAAGGCGACATCAATCGCTTCTTGCTCGTCCATTGAGAGAGTCCAACCGACACCTTTTTCCTGCTTGCCAAAATAACCGGTCGCGAGGTATTCTTTATGTTCTGTCATCAGATGAAGCAGTCCGCCTGCCTCTTTGACATGGTGCAAAGCTTCGAACATTTCCTTGCGTAAGGCGGGATACCCGCTTCGGATCGATTCAATCCATTCTGGTTTGACGACAACTGGATAAAGTTCACGGGGCATGTTAGTTTCCTCATTTCTACTTGTGGATAAGTGCCATAAGTATACCATAAATGGGGTTATCCACATGTGGATAACTGGTATATAAAAAAGACGATGTCTTTAAAATCAATTATTCTACGATTTAATCAGAATGCTGGCCTTTTAACGGATGCTCGCTTATAATAAAGGTAAGAGGATGTTGCCAGGAGGTAAACCTATGAAATTAAACGAGAGAGGACGAGCAAAATACCGTCCCTTGACTGAATATGAAGAGAACGATGTAAAAAATGTACTATTCGAAAAAATCCAGGAAGAAACAAACCGTATTTTTGAAACAGACGATACCGCTTTTTTTTCTGATATCAAACGCTCAACAAAAGCACATAGTGTAATTAGTCTGTTTTCTGGAGCGGGAGGATTAGATTTAGGATTAGAACTAGCTGGTCTTGTTAGTCTGTACGGAGAAGATGTCATTGAACGAGTCTTTCAATCAAAAGAAGCTTTTGAGAAGTTAATATCAAAAGGAAACGTAACAGAGACGATTTTTTCGAATGACATGTTTCGAGAATCTGCCGTCACATATAAGATGAACTTTTCGACAGAGGTCTTTCAAGACGGTCGAGATATACGGAAAATCAAACACTTTCCTGAATGTGATGTCATACTTGGTGGATTTCCTTGTCCTGGATTCAGTTCAGCGGGTCCACGCTTGATTGATGACGAGCGAAACTTTTTATATATCCATTTCATTCGAGCGATCATGCAAGCACGACCTAAAGTATTCGTCGCTGAAAACGTAAAAGGATTATTAACCTTAGGAAAAGGGGAAGTAGCGCGTCAAATCATTGAAGACTTTGCTGCAGCGGGATATGAAGTGAATTACCAACTGGTCAATGCTCGAGACTATGGGGTGCCACAACTTCGGGAACGTGTTTTTATCATCGGTGTACGAAAAGATGTTTCATTCAGATATACATTTCCAGAGCCTACTCATGGTCCTTTAGGAAAATTTCCTTACGTGACTTTAGAAGAGACGATTGCAGATTTACCGAAGGAACCAACTGATGTATACAGTGGTGGTTTTTCTCCGATGTATTTATCTCGTAATCGTAAAAAAAATGGACGGAGCAAGCCTTTACGATTCAAGCATCTGGTAGACAAGCACAATTGTGGCCAGGTGGAGAGGCAATGCAAAAAATAGGAAAAGATGAATGGAGCTTAGTGGGTTCCAATCGTCGTATGAGTGTTCGGGAATCGGCCCGTATCCAGACGTTTCCGGATTGGTTCGAATTTTACGATGGTGGCAATACGAAAACGCAGCTAAACAACCGGTTAGATAAACAGTATAAGCAAATTGGAAATGCTGTACCTGTACTCTTAGCGTTGCGTATTCTGCAACCCATCATAGACTGGTTGAAATCAGAGGAGTTAGTTGCAGAGCAATCAGAACAACAATTGAAGCTTTTTTAAACGTGAAACGGATCTGCTCTTTGATGAGTAGATCCGTTTTTTTATTATGAGACGGAACGTTCACATGACAATTTTAGGGACGACCATCCATGAGAAACACCAGCACTAAACTTAACTCGAAAGTTCAAGTATTCGTTACCGTTGGACCAAGTCAAGCGTGTCGTAGTCGATGAATGTTGAGACACATGAATATGCCCTCCGACTTCAATCGGTGGATGAATGGAGCACGTTAAACTTTGATAAAAAGAGACAATCGATAAGTTCGTTCCAATCATTTTTTTCAATCCAGAAACAAGAGACGTTTGTGAAGCGATGGAAAGGTGTCTTGTGATTTCGTTCGATACCTCAGAGAGGACTTCCTGACGTGAGATCAATCCGACCAAATACTTTTCTTTTATCCTTGCAATGAACTCCTGCATTTCGTCGAAAACATCAAAATATTGATAAGAAAGAATCGTACCAGCACCTGGATTTTTAATCGTCATGACAGAATTATGAGCTTTTAGTGCTTTTAAGGACAGGGGAAGCTCAATCAAGGTTTGTTCATGTCGAAGAGTGAGTAAGATGTCTGCTGTTTCTAATTTATTCGCGACATAGCTATCTGATACGAGTTGAACTTGTTCAATCTGAGACTTACCATATACATCTTTTAGGTATTGAAGTAATACGGAAGTTGTAACGTGAGCACTATCAATCAGTTGTTGCATTACGTTTGGTTCAAGATACGAATAGTAAGCTGTTAATGTCTGATGGACTTGAGTAGGATCGACTAAATGAATCGTTGGATCGTGTTTGATGAATTGATATAACGTAAGGACTTCATGACAGCGACCGATTGCATTACTTTTATTCGAATGAGTAAGTAATGTATGAGTATGTAGAGAATCTTCAAAAGCATTTAACCACTTTGCATTGAGTTGCTTCGTTTTTTGTTGAAATTGATTCGTTAGTTCACGAGTATGCGATAGTTTTGTCGCTAATTTAATGGAAGACGTCAAAGAAGACTCGAATTTGAATCGAAGTTCGAGCTCATAGTCATCAACTAAGATATGAATCGATGAATTGTTCTTTTTCAATAGATGTACGGATTCGAATGATTGTATTGTCTGTTGTTCTAGTTTGATCTCAGAGGTTTCTTCGATGAATATAATTTTATACTCTTCAATCATCGATAGATGCTTGAAACCTTTGAAAAAATCAAATTGATGCTCATTTAGACTCTTAAGAAGGAGCGAATAACAATGATCCCGAATACCTTCTAAGAATCGTCTACGATAGGCTTTAAGTATGGTCTCATCTAACTGCAATGCATGAATTGATTTTTTTAACGTTGCCTCTGATACATATAAATCGGTGATCCCATGGTGAAACGCAATATCTTGAAAAAGTTTAGAACGCGCCTGATCCAGTAATGCATTAAAGGTGTGTTGGGATTCCGTTAAACCAAAGTACTTATGTAAGAAAGATTTAGCACCAGGATTTTTAGGTTGAATCGTTGTATTTTTCTTAAGGAAAAATAAATGAATCGGATAAATGTGTTCGTCTTGATAAATATATAAATCAGCATGATGATCAGCACGTTTAAAATCGAATTTAGTTTTGACTTCACTCGTTTTTGGAAACTGGGTGAATAGAAATTGAGCAACGATTGTTGCGGGATGTTGTTCTTGTGAAAGAGATGATTGCTCTTGAATCAATTGTTCTAAATACATCGCAACATCTTTAGTATATTGGTCTCCTGATTTTTTCTGTTTTTTGATCATACATGCAATCCTCCAAATGAAACGAGAGTAGGGATAGATCTTGCAAAAAGATATTGTAGGTATAATGAAAAAGTTAACAAAAGAGTGGTTAAAATCGTTGTCTGATCAATATAATGTATCATTTAAATCAGAAAAGAATAAGCAAATTTTAAATGGAAAACGTATCGGAATAAGAGGAGCAACGGGTGGAATGTATGGCATCCGAGATACGAAAGTAACCGAATATGATTACCTTATTTTTTGTATTACCAATGAGGAAGAATTAGTCAGAATAAACGATATACAATTTGCATGGCTGAATCAAAATGAAGTAATAAACTTAAAAAAAGATCTTAACGGATCAGATAAATCATTTAAACTGGAAAAATTTCATCCCTTTATGACCTTTGATACTTTCGAAAGTAAATTTAAAGAATACTTTGCTTTTCCAACAGAGTACTATACAGACGAAAGTGAAGTACTTAACTCGCACATTGCTGAAAGTCTATTGGAGGATGAGCGTTATACAGAAGGGGAAAAGCGACTCGCCACGCATTACATAACAGAACGAAATGCAAAAGTAGTTAAAAAAGCAAAAGAACAGTTTGCAATTAAACACGCCGGACAATTATTCTGTGATATTTGTGAGATGAATTATGAGGAAGTTTATGGAGTTATCGGGAAAGGTTACATTGAAGCGCATCATAAAAATCAATTAAGTATAAGTGGCATAACAGATACTCAGATTGAAGACTTAGCTTTGTTATGTGCAAGTTGCCATCGAATAATTCATAAATTAATGAGACAAGATGAGAATGCCTCTTACGAGGTGCTAAAAAAGAAGATACAAGATTCATTGAAAAATCCTTATCAATATTGAATTTAGTAAAAAATACTCCTTTAACTGTGATTTAGAAAATACATAGTTAAAGGAGTATTTGATTTCTAATTGTTTAAAATTAACTTACACGCGCTCCACAACAGCCTCAAGCGATACTTTAACATTACCAGCTAGCGCCCGCGTAATCATACACGAACCTTCCGCTTTTTCAGCAAGACGTTGTGCCTTCTCCACATCACGATCCGACAGATCAGATGGCAATAAGAGTTTCGGACGATGAATGATCGCGTCGTATGTGAAGACACCGTTCGTGACATCGACGATGCCTTCAGATTCCATCGTTAACGAGACTTTTGGAATGTGACTACGCTCAAGCATCGCGGCAAGCGTGATGATATAGCACGTAGCAGCAGCCCCGAGTAACATCTCGTCTGGATTCGTACCAACCCCTGGACCATCCATGGCGTCCGGAATTGAGATTTTTGTTTTTAGTTCACCCGTCTCGATCTGACCGACATCATTGCGATTGCCCGGCCAGTCTGCGGTTAAATGAAAATGGTGCTTCATGATCAATCGCCTCCATGCCTCCATCATACGAAGTTTAGTATGATTTTTCGCCTATTCTGCTCATGTGCATAGGAAGAGACCGATTAGCTAAAAATTTGGTCGATTTTTTTGATATCCTCTTGCGACAACTGAACGTCTAACGTACGCAACGTATCCGTCACCTGATCTGGTCGTTTGGCACCAGGAATGATGGCATCGATGCCGTCCTGTGCCAAATACCACGCGAGTACGACGTGTGCGACTTCCGCATCGTGTGCTTCTGCGATCGGACGTAGTTGATCGACTTTTGCGAGATTTTGTTCGAAGACATCTTTTTGGAACAAGGGATCATTTTTTCGTAGATCATCAAACGTCGTCTCTTTCGTATATTTCCCTGCCAATAATCCAGCAGCGAGTGGGAAGTACGGGACGAAGGACATACCGTTCTCAACGATATACGGGAGTAATTCTTTTTCCGCATCCCGTTTGAATAGGTTGTATTCCCCTTGGTAGACGTCGACATGTCCGTCTTTGTTCGCTTCCTTCAGTTGTTCGAGTGAGAAATTCGAGACACCGATTGCGCGAATCTTTCCTTCTTTTTTCAGTTCTGCGAGTGCAGCGACGGCTTCATCCTTTGGTGTTGATTCATCCGGAAAATGAATGTAATACAAATCGATATAGTCTGTTTGAAGACGTTTTAAACTCTCTTCGACCGATTGACGGAGAAAGTCTGGTGAATTGTTCATGACGACATTTCCGTCAACGAACTGATGCGCACCTTTCGTCGCGAGGACGACATCTTCTCGAGCGACCGTGTCGTTCCAGACCTCACCGACGAGTTCCTCCGAACGTTCTGGTCCGTAGATGAAAGCTGTGTCGAGGAAATTGATTCCTTGCTTCAAAGCGACACGAACGAGATCGCGTCCGGCTTGCTCATCGAGATTCGGATATAAGTTGTGTCCACCGACAGCATTCGTACCGAGACCGATGGGGTGAACGAATAAGTTAGATTGACCGAGTTGAACATGTTTTGTCATGAAAATGACCTCCTTAAACGATATCGAGTGGTTCTTTTTTCGTTGGTGCTGGGAACGCTTGATCAAGTGCAGCGAGCTCTTCCTCTGTTAAATTCAGAAGCGCAGCGCGACCATTGGCTTCGACATGATGTGCCTGACCAGCCTTAGGAATCGCGATGACGTCACCTTCACGAATCGCCCATGCGAGTAGAATCTGTGCCGGTTCAACGCCATGTGTCTCAGCGAGTTCCTCGACGGTCGGATGATTCAGAAGTTGATCACGTAATGAACCACCTTCTGCTAGTGGGCAATACGCCATCACTGGTATACCATGCTCACGTAGTAACGGTAATAGTTCATACTCGATTCCGCGTGATCCAAGGTGATAGAGTACCTGATTGACAGCGCATTGATCACCATTTGGCAGTGCCAACAGTTCTTTCATGTCTGATACGTCAAAGTTAGACACACCCCAACGGCGAATCTTTCCTTCTTGTTTTAAAGCTTCCAGTCCTTCGACGGTTTCTTTCAGTGGAATGTCGCCACGCCAGTGCAGAAGGTACAAATCAAGGTAATCGGTACCAAGACGTTCAAGTGTGTTGGAACAAGCCTGCTTCAATGCTTTCCCACCAGCATGATGCGGATAGACTTTCGAAACGAGAAAGACTTCCTCTCGTCGATCTGCGATCGCGTCGCGAATCAATTCTTCAGAAGCACCTTCTCCGTACATCTCTGCCGTATCGATGAGTTCCATTCCGCTATCAAGACCGACACGGAGTGCTTCGATTTCTGCCTCGTGCTTCTCCGACTCTTCTCCCATCCGCCACGTACCTTGTCCGAGTGCCCGAACATGCGTCTGATCGGGAAACGTCACCGTTTTTTGCTTTAATGCAGCAAGTATCAACGTCTTTTCTGTTGCGTTCATCGTTCTTCCTCCTTTAGTAGAGAGACAATAGTAGGGTTTACCACGCGAACTCCGAACAAAAAACGTCTTCTTCAATAGAAGGAGACGTCACCAATGCTCAAACAAGGGACCGTGATCACCGAATACAGGATCTTGAGTTGGACGCATCACCTGACGAATACGTTGAAGATTTTCCGGGCGTTCACTTGTTTGACCTGTCAGCGTATCGTAATCTTGACCATCCGGATAGGCACCGATTACTCGAAAGTGTCGACTTGTATCAAGTGCTTTATGTCCCGTACCTGCAGGAAGTAAAAGAATATCTCCACTCGTCAAAGTGAAGGTCTTACCGAGCGGACCACCCAGCTGAACGGTTGCATGCCCTTCAAGAATCCCGATCACTTCATGAGCGATACTATGATAATGATGAAAGTCAAAAATCCCATCCACCCAGCTGTTACGCCAGTCATGTGCATGGAAGGTCTGTTCGATGTGTGATGGCTCTGCAAATGCGTGCCGATAAATCAACACGGGGAATGTCGGGTTGTTCGGAATGTGCCCGTCATCCTCAAAATAAAATACCTCAACGCGCATCTTCGTTGCTCCTTTCTCTGGTGTGGCACAAAGTAATAATTACATCTGTAATTACCCGTAATTAAATATCATCAATCGTCCGAGCATCTTTATGGCGTAACGAATTCGGAGGTGCTAAGATGCTTAAGTTAACGAAATTACAAAGGAGGCTTTCCGATGATCGCCATCGAAGCAAAATTAGAAGTACAACCCGCGAAACGAGAAGAATTTTTAGAAGCAACTAAAACACTAGTTGCAGGATCACGTGCTGAAGCAGGAAACATCAGCTATGACTTATTCCAAAGTACAGAAGACGAAAATGTCTTCATGATGATTGAAAAATGGGAAGACCAAGCTGCAATCGAAGCACACAACACGAGTGCTCATTTCGGACAATTCGTTGCGTTTGCACAAACGGCTCTTGCTAAACCATTAGACGTTCAATCGTTCCAAGCATAAATGTAAGAGAGTAACGAAATAAAAAAGGAGGATATCCTCGGTTTTATGACCGAGAATATCCTCCTTTTTTCGTTCAATGTGACCGTTTAGAACGTTCATTTTCAATTCAGATTTCATATAAGCATGTTTCACATTTCTTTTACAATCATATGACATTTCACTGAAAATGTTAGTTTTTCCCTGATTAGGGCATTATTCTTATAAAGACACAAAAAGGAGGCTTTTATCATGAATGAACGAACGAATGCACCAGAGTCGAAGCGATCATTCTTCAAGATGCCTCATACATATGCCATCATCATGGTGATTCTCGTCATTTCAGTCATCTTGACGTACACACTTCCAGCAGGACAATTCGATCGTGAAAAGCAAGACGGACAGACTGTCGTCATCGACGGTACATATCGCGCGGTAGAGTCTGCACCTGTCAATCTTTTTGGTTTATTTGAAGCAATCCCAAAAGGTATGGAAGCAGGTGCTGCGATCATCTTCTACATCTTTCTTGTCGGTGGTGTCTTCGGTATCATTCGTCAAACCGGCGCCATCGAGGCGGGGATCAATCAATTAATCCGTCGGTTTGGTCAAAAGGGGCACATCATGATTCCGATGACGATGTTCGTCTTTTCGATTGCCGGGGCGACGATCGGGATGGCAGAGGAGACAATCATCTTCGTGCCGATTGGGATCATGTTAGCGCGTGCCCTTGGATATGATGCGATGACAGGAGCCGCGATCGTCAGTCTAGGGGCGGCGGTTGGTTTTGCCGGCGGGATGTTGAATCCGTTTACGGTAGGTGTCGCTCAATCAATTGCGGAAGTACCGCTCTTTAGTGGTCTCGGGTATCGAACGGCTGTTTATATCGTATTTTTAGCAGTGACGATTCTTTATGTCATGAATTACGCACGGAAAGTCAAACATGATCCGGCGCGCAGTCTTGTTTATGATCTCGAACAACGTCGTTCGGAAGAAGCAGCGACGACGATTTCACGCTTTTCGAAACGTCATGCCTTCGTCTTACTTATTTTAATCGGTGGTATTACACTCAATGTGATCGGAATCTTCGAGTGGGGCTGGTATTTGACGGAATTAACCGCATCCTTCTTGATCATCGGGATGATTGCGGGAATCGTTACGCTTGGTGTGAACGGTACGTTCGAGAGTTTGATTGACGGCGCAAAAGCCGTGACGTTCGGCGCATTGATTGTTGGATTTGCTCGAGCAATCGTCGTCATTCTTGAAGAAGGACGTGTTATCGATACGGTCATTTACGGCTTATCGAATGCCGTAGGACATTTGCCGACGTTCTTTGCCGTCATCGGGATGTACGCCGTGCAATTGATTACGAACTTCTTCATTCCATCTGGGAGTGGACAAGCGGCGACGACGATGCCCATCATGGCACCATTGTCGGATTTACTCGGGATCGAGCGTCAAGTGGCTGTCTTGGCATTCCAATATGGGGATGGATTGACGAACATGATTTTCCCGACGAGCGCACATTTGATGGCGTTTCTCGCGATTGCAGGCATTCCGTATGAGCAATGGTTACGCTTCGTTTGGAAACTCTTCGCGATTTGGATTGCCTTGGCATGTGCCGCCCTACTACTTGCCGTAACACTCGGTATTCAATGAAGTCGACCTTCCGGACATCTGTCTGGAAGGTTTTTCAGTTGCAGGAATCGGGAAGCGTTATCACGAACGGAATAGGTAATGACTAAAGGGGGAACTGAAGTGACATATTCAATCGTTGGGTATTGTGAAAAAGAACAAGCATGGGGCGTTGCCGTTCAGTCGAAGTTTTTAGCCGTCGGGAGCGCTGTTCCATTTGCGAAGGCGGGAGTAGGTGCTGTAGCGACACAATCATTTGCAAACACGACGTATGGCCCTGAAGGATTACGAATGATCGAACAAGGTGCTTCAGCGGACGAAGTGTTGCGTCGATTGACGGAAGCAGATGAAGGACGAGCGGATCGTCAAGTGGGAATCATTGATGCGAATGGCAAGAGTGCGACATTCACGGGAGAGGGATGTAACGACTGGGCAGGCGGTATTGCCGGGAAACACTTTGCAGCGCAAGGGAATATTCTTGTAGACGGTAACACGGTAAAAGAGATGGCACGTGTCTTTGAATCAACACAAGGTCCGCTCGCAGAACGTTTATTGCGTGCGTTAGCAGCTGGTCAAGCAGCAGGCGGGGATTCACGCGGAATGCAATCAGCGGCACTCCTCGTCGTCAAGGAGGGTGGCGGATACGGTGGATTCAACGACCGATATATTGATTTACGCGTTGACGATCATCCGAGTCCGATTGAAGAGCTCGAACGCATCTATCAACTGCATACACTTTATTTGCAACCGAGTAAGCCGGAAGAAATCAAGCCAATCGATGATGCCTTAGAGTCAGAGTTGATGGATAAATTATTAGTGCTCGGCTACCGGGGTGATTTCGAAGACGCATTCCGGACGTATCTGCATACGGAAAACTTCGAGATGCGCGAACAAGCGGATCGTTCGATTGATACACGTGTTCTCGCGTATATTCGAGCACAATGAAAAAATGACAGGATGGACCGCGGTCCATCCTGTCATTTTTTTCATACTTGTGTCGACTGGGCGCGAATCGGTACTTTGAATCCGGTCGCGATGAACCGTTCCATTTCCGGTTCCGATTTAGCGTTTAAGCCAACTGTTCCGTCTCCTTTTAATGCCACGTTCGTTAGCTTGACACGCGTGATGTCTGGACCGATCGTAATCCCGTGTTTGGCGGAATCCTCAATGCGGATATCACGAAGGCGTACGTCTTCAGCCCCATTTTCTCCCCCAAAGATTTGGATGTCCGTTTTCGCTTGTCGGAATCCGCTCATCTTCAACTGACTGATCGTGACGTTCCGTGCCTTATATTGAATCCCGATCATCGGTTGTTCTTGATAGTCATAATACGGATCACCGAGCACCGTAAAATCATGTATGACGACATTACGATAAGCGGAAACGACGAGCGCACGCGGTTTTGAATTCGCATAGAGTTCTGTATATTTAGGAGTCTGAGCAATCAAACGCGTTGCTATGATATTATAAGCCGTCTGAGACGTCGGATCAGTCGCTTGATGGTGACCGATGTGTCGGAAGTTAAACGCGCGATGATCATCAATCGATAGGTGTCCGACGATTTTGACGGTCGAGGCAGCAGAAGAGGTTGCATGTGCCTTAATTTCGAGTCCACCGAAACAACGACTTGTTGCGTTATTGAACAACCAGACGTCGCGTGATCCATCATCGACTTCGATTCCGTTTGAATTGGAGAAGCCTTCTGCATGGGCACGTCCACTTGGGTCATGCATGAAACAGTTCGAGATGAAGAGGTGATCGCTATGATGCGTCGTGATCCCGTCATCTCCGAATCCGTAACCAGTCAATCCATCGAACCAGATGAATGAACTACTTAAATTTGCTCGAGCTCCATCTCCGTTGTAATTGTAATATGGTGTCGAGATATCAAAACAGTGAAGTCCCGGGTTGACGGCCTCGACATCAAAGACCCAGCCATAGGTGACATGCGCATATGTGAGACAACTGGAGTGGTTCCCCCATGTGCTACTTTTTTTCGCGTCACCGATGCGTTTAATGTTCCAATCGAGCGTCATTTTCTCGACGAGGAGATGATGATTACCGAGAAGATAATTTTGATTCGTCACGAGACGTCGTCCTTTTGGTGCCTCATCGTGCATCTTTATAATCGTTTTCCCTTTACCGGCTCCCGTTAAAATCGTGTAACTAGGCAAACGAATCCCCCGAACGACGTACGTACCGGGTGGGACATGGACTTGTCGATGTCCATCACCGAGTGCGTCGATGAACGCTTGTGTATCATCCGTCTGTCCATCACCGACTGCGCCAAAAGCAGTAACATCGACAGTTTCGACATCGCTGATCAAACGTTCGAACTCATGATTGAGACGACCGAACCAACTTGGTCGAATCTCATCGCGTGGTGTAACGAAAGCTGGTGTCAGCGGTAGAATATGTTTATCACGGTTCGTCAAAAATAATGGCGAGATCATCGAACGAAGCGTTCGACTGAGATTAGGATTGCGTCGTGGTGCGACGAATGGACTATCGTGTAGCAGTTGTTCCGCTTGTCGAACTGCTTGTTCGTTGGTTGACGTTTCAACGTATTCTTGAATCAACGCCGCATTTTGATACGGATCATGCGTGTGATCGAGTTTTAACATGAAATGGTTCCCCTCTCTGAATAGGTCTGTCTACCTTTTCCCCTCTCCTTACACAAACATTCCTCGTTTTAATACATCCATAAAAATACACAAAAATTTTTTAAATGGATTATAATGGATTTTAAAAGAGGAGGTCTTCTGATGTCACTTCGCAAACGACTCGTAATTGGTATCGGATTGATTTTGCTGCTATTAGGGATCGGTAAGCCACTGACAGAAGCGGCTGTTCAAGCAATGAAGCCAAAAGCGGTTCAGCCGTCTGGAATCGAAACAAATAGATCGTGTAAACCGAACTGCAAGAAAAAAGGCGAATTGTTAAACATTCGATTTCTTTCATGGTTACCTAAAAAGAAAATGAAGAATGATGAAGATTTACGTGCTTGGGATACGAAGGAAAAGCCGAAGAAGCAGAAAGACCTCAAACCGAAAAAGAAAAAGAATAAGATCTTCACTATAGGAGTTGAAAATGCTAAGCGAGGTACGAATGAAAAAGGGGGATCTTCCTCATCGATCTTACTGATGAGCCTGCTTGTTTTACCTCTATTCATCATAAGCTATATCGTTTGGCGGAAACGTCGAAAGACCAAGAAACAGGGTGAGGACTCGATCAGAACTGACACCCCGTTACAGTCCTTAGACAACGACTTTGTTATAAAAAAGAACTCGATCGAGCTACCAGATGCCTGGATTCGCAAACAGCTTATCCAGTTCAATCAGATTCTCCCGGTCCGTTTACAGCGACATGATACAGAGACGTTTCAGGAATGGTGCCTGCGAATTGGATTTCAACCTTCCCATCGCTTAACAAAAGCCTATCTTCTAGAACGATACACAGAACGATCTTTTGCGATATCGGAGATGGATAAACAAACGATTCAGGGAGAATTCGGAGCCTTCGTCCATCAGTTCGATTGAAACCTTTTGAACAAGATGACGTAAATGAAACAGGAAAGGGGAGATGATGATGTACCTAGCAGATGCTGTGAAATTAAAGAGTATTTTGAGGAAACAACTCGATCAGCTAATCGAAGAAATGGAGCGCGTAGCGTTCATTGATTTAGAAAAGGGAGAAGCACTCCCGACGCAACAAGGACGAACGATAACTGACGTAGAAGCCGCAATGGACATTGTGCGTTACGACATGCGGGTCTTAGATCGTCTCGTTTATGCAGCGAATTTAAACACCGTGATCGCGACGGATGAAGGAGACATGCCGCTCGTCGAAGCGATCGAGTGGGCTACCCAATTACGGGCAAAGGCACAAAATTACCAGATGCTTGCGAGTCGACCGAAACGTGAGTTTCAATACGGATTCGAAGGAACGACGGTCATTCGTCATGCCTTGTTTGATCCAGATGCCTATCGTTTAAAAGCGGAGGAAGTGGAACGACGAGCACACAAAGTATCGAATGCAATCAATGCCGCGAACTACCAGACGACGATCGATTTTGATGGTGGACGTTACATGTAATTCCTTGGCGTGGTGAGACTCCGCGTCAAGGGGAGGGGACGGACCTCAATTTTCCTCTGTGGAGAAGAAATGGCGACGGCAAACCGATGACCACGAACCATTGACAGATTGACCTGTTACCTTTGACCACCTATGGAACCCTGATGCTTTTTCCGTCCCCGCTCCCTGTCGTTTCTTTGAGAAACGGCAGGGATTTTTAGTGTGTCGATGGAAACAACAGGGTATAGAGAAGCACAAGCGAAAGGAGAGAGATCATGGAACACACTTTTTCAGCATTCGTCGTTCGCGAAGTCGATGGATCATACGAGGGGAATATCGAGACAAAGCACGTCGATGATTTACCAGAAGGAGATATCCTGATTCGTGTCACACACTCATGCGTCAACTATAAGGATGCTTTATCGATGTCGGGTAATCGTGGGGTGACGAAATCCTATCCGCATACCCCGGGCGTTGACGCAGCAGGATACATCGAACAAACGACAGATGAACGATTTCATATCGGTCAAGCCGTCGTCGTCAATGGCTTTGATTTCGGGATGAACACTTCAGGCGGATTTCAAGAATACATACGCGTACCAGCCGATTGGGTGACGCTACTCCCAGAATCCATTCGTCCATTAGAAGCGATGCAATATGGAACGGCCGGATTGACGGCAGCGCAATCGGTTGATGAATTGTTGCGAATCGTCTCGAAGGATGCAGGACCGATCCTCGTGACGGGAGCGACAGGTGGGGTTGGTACGATTGCGATTTCTTTACTGATTCGATTAGGATACACGGTACATGCTGTGACCGGAAAACGAGTAGAACAAGAACGATTGCTCAAAAAAGGGGTGGCTAAGGTACTAGACCGCACGACATTCCTAGAAGAAACCGATCGTCCTCTAAAAAAAGGGCTTTATGCCGGTGTCATTGATACGGTCGGGGGACCATTGCTCGCGTCCGTCATTCGCTTCGTGCAATATGGTGGTGTCGTCACGACGTGTGGGAACGTCGGTGGGGCAGAAATGACGTTGACAGTCTATCCCTTCATCTTACGTGGTGTCCGCTTGATCGGCATCGATGCGGTGCAAACACCAATCGCCTATCGCGAAGAGCTATGGCAACGTTTAGCGAGTGACTGGCAGGTCGATCTTGCGTCAGAAGTCGATATCAAAACACTAAACGATTTACCTGAAATTACAGAAGCCTTGCTGACTTCACGTCATCGTGGTCGAACTGTCATCGAAATTTAAATATTTCGAGTAAACATTGGTGGTATAGTGGGGAAAAACTGTGTCGACTTTTTCAGGAGGAACCATACATGAGTGAACACCAACAAGAACAAGAACGACAGTCTCGACAAGAAAGACGGAAACAAAAACGCAATCGTCGAGGGATTGCTTTCGGAGGTATTTTAGCAACGCTTTTCATCGTCGGTGGTTGGTTATATATGTTGACGAATAACGACGCCTCTCAAGCGACATCCACACTTGAAAAACCGAAAACGACCGATCAAGCAACACAAAACGAGGAGTCGAAGAAGGAAACAGCAACAACGGATGATAAAAAAGAAGCGAAAAAAGAAAAGAAGAAAGCAAAGAAAAAAGCAGCAGAGTATGCGCAAGCGGCTTGGGTGACACGTCCGTTCGCGAACGTTTACAGTGATGCGAATCGGAGTAGTGTCATCTACAAAGCAGATTTAGGTGATGTTTATGAGGTACTGGATGCGAAGGACGGCATGGTCCATCTCAAACTCAATGACAGCATCGAAGGATACTTACCGGAAAGTGATGTTCGTTTGGAAGCACCAAAAGGGACATCAGACGAAGCCGTTCTTGCGGCGCTTTCGCAAGCAGTCGCTAATCAACCGATTGACAAGCCGGAGCAGTATCTCGGAAAACCGATTGCTGAATTCGAAGCGAAGTATGGTGCTGTTGGTAATACACAACAGGATGCCGTCAATACGTATTACTTCTCGAATGCTGGATATCTGCTTGTCGTCTCGGATGGAATCATTGAAGCGATTGACTGGACGAATGCTTCGACTGGTGGATTATCGACACTGGGTGAACCCGTCGTCGATACGAGCTATGGTACGTGGTACGAGGGAGAATCCTTACAACTAAAAGTGTTCCCGGATAACGGAAAGATGCGTTTACGTCTTGCGCGTGATCCTGGACAAGAATGAATGAACGGCGGATTCGCTTCAAGCGAATTCGTCTTTTTTGCGCAAAAACCTCCCGAGTCCGACACTCGGGAGGAAATATGAAAATCCTTTGGGAGGAGATTTTCTTAGTAGACGCCTACTGCATCAAATGATTTCGCTGCAGCTGTTGCTTCTGCACTTGTTGAACCGTAAAGGTCTTTCGCCGATTGAACGACTGCTGCACGGAGTGAGCTGAAGTTCGAGTTCGGAGTCAAGTACACGTTGAGAGCACGGTAGTAGATCGCACCGAGTTTCGGCACGCCGATTCCTGTGACAGATACGTTGTAGAACGTTCCACCGTTACCGAGGAGGTAAGCGGCTTTGTTGATGATACCAGAGTTGATGTGGACACCACCGTTATCTTGTGTACCTGTGTAACGTTTAGAGTAGTGATCTGGATCACCGTAAGCTGCTGGGTTCGACATCGAGCGGAGTGCGTCACCGCTGACTCCTGGTGTGTAGATGTCTTCTCCTACGAGCCAGTCGAAGTTCGATCCGACTGAGTATTCAGCAACCGTACCCATGATATCTGAAACGGCTTCGTTGATCGCACCAGATTCGTTTTGGTATACGAGACCAGCTGTGTATTCTGTGACAGCGTGCGTCAATTCGTGTGCAACGACGTCGAGTGCGCCAGAGAGGTATGTGAACGTTGAACCATCACCGTCACCGTATACCATCTTCGTGCCATCCCAGAATGCATTGTTGTAGCTCGTTGAATAGTGAACCGTTGAGTTCAGAGCAGCACCTGCATTGTCGTAACTGTTGCGACCATATGTGTTCTTGTAGAAGTCATATGTTTTAGCAGCGTTGACGTGCGCACTGACAGCTGCGCGGTCATATGTCGTATTGAATTGGTTATCGAGATCAGCCCAGAGTGATCCTGGGAGAGTGTTACGGTTTTTCGCGTCATATGTGTAGATTCCTTTACCGCGTGTTGAATCTTGAAGATAGTAATACGAACCACTTTTCACTGTGTTGAATGTCGCGCTTGTCCCAAGAACCGTTGTTCCCGTACCGACAGCGTTTGTACCTGTTACAGTGTTGACTGGCTTTGCATGTGCGAGTTGGTCATATTTATTAAGTACTTTACCTGAGTTCGCATCGATGAAGTAAGTCCAACGTGATGGCTCTTTGCCCGCGAGGACTGTCGATGTGACTTTGTATGCATAGACAGCATCATCTTTTACTGGATAGATGACGAGTTCTGCTTTTGGAGCGACTTCGAATTCAGAAGCCTTGATTGCTTTTTGATAAAGTTTGATGGCTTTCTTTTCAGAGAGCGTTGCTTTTTTCGCGAGACCTGGTTTTCCTTTGACGTTGATCGCATCGTTTACGACTGCTTTCAAAGTACCGTCTTTCGCGACGTTCCCGACGACGACACTACCAAAGACAGGGACGCCATCCACTTCTTGTTGGAGACGTACGATCTGTGAAGATCCGTCTTTTTCGACGTTCTGAACAGCAAAGTCACCTTTTTTGTTCACGAAATCTTTAACGATCGTTGCAGCTGGTTCTGACGAAGCTTTCGTGAGCTTACCAGACTGAAGACCTTCTGCACCTACTACCGTAGGAACGACAAGTACACTTGCGACAAGCGATGTAGCGAGAAACTTTTTCAAAATAAATCGCCTCCTTGTTTGGGTTGAGTCTAACTATGCCAAAGAATCAGAGAAGCGAGAATAAGTCATTCGAATTAAATAGAATTTTCTGAATATAGTCCGTAGTACCTGGACTGAATTATTAAGTGTAAAAGATATTAAGTCATAAAAAAAGAACCATTCAAGAGAATGGTTCAGCGGATGCGTTGGTAAAGATGATGGACGTCGTCTCGCGTCTCATCAATCTTAAAGTCATGCGGATCAAGTTCGATTCCTTGTTTTGAAGCGAAACGTTGGATTTTCTCGAACGATTTCCAAATTTCGATATCCGGTCCTTCGTGCTTCCAGAAGACATAACGCGCAGCAGGAATCCGGTGACCTTTCATACCTTTTGGAATTCCATCAAGTGATGCAACAGGATACCCGACACATTGCGAATATTTTGTTCCGTTTCGCTCAAGGGAGATGTCGAGCGGATAACTATCCGGCTTCGCAGGAATCTCATGCGAACGTCTTGAAAATTCACGCCAGAGTTCCGGCATCAGCGTATGCAGTTCATTTTCTTCACAAGTCAGTCCAAGTCCAACAAAATAAAATTCATGGCGTTCAACGATTTTGGATGCATCAGAAACTCCCTTCCTATGACACGTCCTCGACGGGCGAACGCTTCAAATCTAGAAATAGACGCGTAAAGGTAGCGTCCCATTGTGTACCCATGCCTTCTTCTAAGATAGATAAAGCTTTTTCCACGGGCATCCCCTTACGGTAGGGACGATCGGATGTCATTGCATCATAGGCATCAGCAATTGCCATGATCCGACCAAAGAGTGGGATGTCCTCTCCTATAAGACCTTCCGGATACCCCTTTCCGTCATAGCGTTCGTGATGGTACTTTACCCCAGGAAGAATCGGTTGTAACGTCTTTGGTAGCTGAACTTGCGATAGAATGTGCACACCGATGACTGGATGTTGCTGAATGATCTGAAATTCTTCGTCTGTGAGACGTCCTTCTTTCAATAACACATCGTCTCGAATCCCAATTTTTCCGATGTCATGTAACAGCGCGGATTTACGTAACAGTTCGATTTGTTCGTTCGGTAGATTGGCAGCGGTAGCGATTTCGACTGAATAGGCAGCGACACGAACGGAATGACCGGCTGTGTAAGGATCACGGGCATCTAGTGTCGCAGCAAACAAGGTAAACAAACTATCAAGTAACTGTTCGTTTTCCGCATCACGCTTTTTAATACCTTCCATCATCAAGTTAAAACCAGAAACGAGATGGGAGAACTCGTCTGAATATGGATTCGGTAATGAGACGAGTCGATTGCTTTCGACATCTTGAATCCCTTGTTGCAGGGTAGCGATTGGTTTACGGATGTTTTCATAGAGAAGAAGACTACAAAACGTCGCAACGGATAAGATGACGATTAAAATAAGTGTCGCCCAACTCCAGTAAGAGCGAAGGCTCTCATTTTCCGTTAACTGGACAGCTGAGGCGAGAACGAACAGCATGATCGGGAAAACACCGATGATGAGTATGCTGATGAGCATTTTTTGTCTTAGCGTGACAACTGTCGTTTTTTTTGGAAAATCAAATCCATGTTCAAAAGCATACTTCTCTAACGTCAGAAGCATGTGCTCCGTGACACGATAGGTTAGAAAAAACTCAATCAGCGCATGCAGAATGGCGACGAGGACCGCACCAAAACAAGCAAGACCAATCAAATAGTACGGCATCTGTAACCATCCTTGAGAGATCGCTAGTGCTGTCAGAAGTGAAGCGGGAACAGAAAGTCCTAAAAAATGAGGTCCCATGATGCGCTGGACAGTCAGTACCGGAAAACGATGTACCGTTTGATAAGCCTCCTGAAACGAGACGAGAGACGGAATATCGTTTTGGAAGAAACGACGTAAAGGGTGAATATGTCGCGAATAGACTGTGTATTCGAGTAAAAACATCAGACTGACAGATACGGCCATGAGCCCCATCAACATCAATTGTTCGGTTCTAGTGAAGGTGAGGGTCTCAAAAATAAACAGACATCCAACGCCGAAGACAGCGACGAATGAACCGATTAGATAGTTCCTTAGTAAGTGACGTTCAAAACGTTGTAAAGCGCTCATTGTATCCTCCCTTAAGTGAATTAGAGTGCTTTCAGCGTACCGTTTTCTAAAATAATAAGAACGTATTTTTTTGAAAAAGAGGTGAAAGAATCCTTTGAAAATCTTTTGAAAATAATCCCCAAAAATAGGTATGGTTACAAAGCACTAATTGTCTTAAAAGCAATTGATTAACGAAATAAAATAATCTATGATTTGAATATTCAGAAAAGTATAGTAATCAGATGCTTTTCACTACTACATAGGGGGTCAATTCACGTGGGAAAAAAGAAACAGCTTAGTCTAGCCGTTCTATCTGGAATTACGGCAGCTGCATTTGCTGTTGGTCCGGTCTTACCTGGTGGGCAGGTAACGTCCGTACAAGCAGCAGAAAAAGTAGCACCTGGTGCACCGATGGATTTGAACACGGTCGATCAGGATCGATTAGCAAAAGTGCTTGAAAAACGTGGGGTCATCTCAAAAGCAGCTTCAGCAGAAGCAAAACAAAAAGCCGTTCAAAAGTATCTGGACAAAAAGGCGAACGGAAAACCGGCCGTCGATCATGACCACGATCATGAATCAAGTAAAGAAGCCGCGTTTGATAAGAAAACAAAAGACTTCTTAACAAAACAAAAGGAACAACTTGCTAAACAATTAAAGAAAAAACACGACAACTACAAAAAAGGTAATCCGAATGGCTTCGTCAAAGTGGATAAAGCAAAACAGGCAGCCTATAACGGTGCGACACGGACGGACAAAGTCCTCGTCCTTCTCGTCGAGTACAGCGACTTCAAGCACAACAACGTCGTTCAAGAGCCTGGATATATGTATTCAGATGACTTCAACCAAAAACATTATCAAGATTTAATGTTTGGTGATCAAGAGTTCGAACTCTTCAACGGAGACAAAGTAAAAACGTTCAAACAGTTCTATGAAGAACAATCAGGTGGTAGTTACTCGGTAGATGGTACGGTGTCCAATTGGTTGACTGTTCCTGGAACAGCAAAAGATTATGGTTCGGATAATCCTGCAGGTGGAAATGATAACTTGCCTGGCGCAAAAGGACCACGTGGTCTCGTCAAGGATTCCTTGAATGCAGCTGTTAAAGCTGGCATTAACTTAGCAGATTACGATAAGTTCGACCAGTACGATATGGACGGCGATGGCGACTTGAATGAGCCAGATGGTCTCGTCGATCACTTGATGATCATTCATGCTGGTACAGGACAAGAAGCAGGCGGCGGTAAGCTCGGTGACGACGCGATCTGGTCACACCGCTGGACACTTGGTGGCGTCTATCCGGTTGCGGATACGACAGCAAGCGTCAATTACTGGGGCGGAAAAATGGCTGCTTATGATTATACGGTTCAACCAGAAGATGGTGCAGTCGGTGTCTTCGCGCACGAATTTGGTCATGATCTTGGACTTCCTGATGAGTACGATACACAGTACACAGGTCAAGGTGAACCAGTTGCGTCTTGGTCGATCATGAGTGGTGGTAGCTGGAATGGTAAAGTTGCTGGAACAGAACCAACAAGTTTCTCACCACAAAACAAAGAGTTCTTCCAAAACGTGATGGGTGGAAACTGGGCAAACATCCAACAGATTGATTTTGATTCACTCACGAAAGCAGGAACGGCATCGTATCTCGACCAGAGTGTCACGAAATCAAAAAATCCTGGTATCATCAAGGTCAACTTACCGAAAAAGCCAGTAAAAGGAATCACACCTGAATTTGGTAAAAAGTATTACTACAGCACGAAAGGTGACGATTTGCATACGTCGATGACTTCACCAGAATTTGATTTGACGAATGCAAAAGAAGCGAAGTTCGACTTCAAGGCTTACTATGATGTTGAATTCGATTACGATTACTTGACAGTCACAGCTACTGCTGACGGGCAATCGAAAGTCATCGATACAATCGGTGATCAAGATACAGACGGTGATCAGCGTGCTGAATCAACAAAAGGAGCATGGGTCGATAAATCATATGACCTGAGCGAATTTGCGGGTAAAAAAGTCACGTTGAAATTTGAATACGTGACAGATGGTGGACTTGCACTAGACGGATTTGCACTTGATAACGCGAAGTTGACAGTTGACGGTAAAGTCGTCTTTGAAGATGATGCAGAGGGCACTCCTAAGTTCACTCTAGATGGTTTCGTTGCTTCAGACGGTTTCTCTTATGCCGATAACGCGTACTACCTCGAATGGCGTAACTATGCAGGCTCGGATAAAGCACTCGAGCATGCACGAGGCGTTAAGTACAACACAGGTCTTGTCGTCTGGTATGGCGATTCAAGCTTCAACGATAACTGGGTTGGCGTACACCCAGGTGAAGGATTCCTCGGAGTCGTCGACTCACATCCTGAAGCAATCGTTGGAACACTCAACGGTAAGCCAGTTACGACAGGAAGCACACGTTACCAGATCGCAGATGCTGCTTTCAGTTATGATAAAGCACCTGCATGGCTCATCGATTCGCCATCACGTGGACTCTATGACTACAAAGGTCTCCCAGGTGTGACGAAGTTTGATGATTCGAAATCGTACATCAACCAGTTGATTCCGGACGCAGGGAAATTGCTTCCGAACAACGGGCTGAAGATTCAAGTCATCGGTGAAGCGAAAGACAACTCTGCTGGGGCAGTCTGGATCCACCGTTAAAAACAGAAGAACAGGTTCAGTTTCGGCTGAACCTGTTTTTTATTTTAGTTATGTAGAAGAAGTGGAATCAATTGGAAAAAACATTGGTCTGACAACTTGACTTTTAAAGCGCATCCATTCTATACTTACGTTAGCTTAATATTGTTATTGTCATTACGGATTCACATCGTGTCACGAACAATCTTTTCGTTGCTCCATGTATTTCGGGACAATAATGAATTCTTTTCATATGCCCAGCATATGTATTAAGTAATTTATTTTTGGAGGTTGTTCCCATGAACACAGGTAAAGTAAAATGGTTTAACGCAGAAAAAGGTTTCGGTTTCATCGAAGTTGAAGGCGGAGAAGACGTATTCGTACATTTCTCAGCAATCACTGGTGAAGGCTTCAAAACTCTTGACGAAGGTCAAGAAGTTGAGTTCGAAATCACTGAAGGCGCACGTGGAGCACAAGCTGCTAACGTCGTAAAACTTTAATTTCAACTATTCAATCGTCCCTTTTCGGAGGGGCGGTTTTTTATTAGACTAATATCTTGAATTCAAGATAAATATGAGATATACTCCAATTACCAAATCATTGACAAGGAGTGAGGAAGATGGAATTACTCGGAATTCATCATGTATCGATCTTAACAGGCATGGCGGAACGCAATTATCAATTCTACACACAAATACTTGGCATGCGTCTGATCAAAAAGACTGTCAATCAAGATGACACGACATCGTATCATTTGTTTTATGGAGATGCGGAAGGGAATCCAGGAACGGACTTGACGTTTTTTGATATTCCGCATCTTGGAACGGGTGTACCGGGGGCATCGAGTATCTCTTCGACATCGCTTCGTGTCAAAACAACGGCTGCACTTCATTTTTGGAAACGACGTTTTGAAGCGAAAGGTGTGGATCACGATGAAATCGTTGAGCGAGCAGGGCGCCAAACACTAGCCTTTCGTGATCAGGAAGGAACACGCTTGATTCTCGTCGCGGAAGATGGTGAGGCAGGTGTCGCAGGTGGTGTACCATGGCCGCAAGAAGAGATTCCATCGGAGCATGCCATTGTTGGACTGGGAGCTGTCACATTAACGGTCAACGATCCGACTTTGACGATTCGTGTTCTGACGGAAGTCATGGGATTCCGAAAAGTAGGTTCTTATCCATCTTTAGCAGGTGACTTTGAACCGATTGAAGTCTATGCAACTGGAGAAGGTGGTATCGGAGCAGAGGTTCATGTCGAGACACGGCCAGATCTCGATCGAGAACGTCTTGGTCGTGGTGGCGTGCATCACGTCGCGTTCCGAGTGCCGAACAGTGATGAATATGAAAAGTGGGTCGAACGCCTGAATGCCTATCACTTACCGAACTCCGGTAAAGTCGATCGTCACTATTTCCAAGCTCTTTACTTCCGGGAACCGAACCATATCTTATTCGAACTCTCGACGGATACACCGGGGTTCGCGACGGATGAGTCCGTTGAAACGTTAGGGGAGACGCTTGCTTTACCACCGTTTCTTGAACCAAAGCGAGCTGCCATCGAAGCGCGGTTACGTCCACTCGAAATCTGACAATCCTGTGACACAGGTCACAGAAGGATCGTCCATCCCGTATACTAAGAACAGGAATTAAGAAAAAGGAGTGACGGGATGTTAAGAACTACGCTTGGGCAATTCCGAATGATTGCGATACTAGAAGGAATCTCGTTTTTAGTCTTACTGTTGATTGCGATGCCGTTAAAGTATATGGCGGATATTCCGCAAGCTGTTTCGGTCGTGGGTGCACTTCACGGCGTCTTGTTCGTCATGTATGCACTCTGGCTCGCGGTCGTGAAATTCAAATACGATTGGTCAATCGTCAAGGCGGGGATTGCGTTCATCGCATCATTCATCCCGTTTGGTACATTCGTACTCGACTGGAAGCTAAAACAGGAAGCAACAAACGCGTAAATTGTGTATACTGAATAGAGCACGGCTGTGGATAACTGTTTTTGTCTATGCGAAGCAGGTTATCCACAGCTTTTTTCTGTGGATAATTTTTAGGAGGATATATCATGTCAACATTTGAAACATTACACATCAGCGACCTGTGGATAAAAAAATTACAAAAACAAGGCATCAAGGAGCCGACACCGATTCAAGAACAAGCGATTCCGTCATTGCTCGACGGACGCGACTTGATTGGACAGGCGCAAACGGGAACGGGGAAGACATTAGCGTTTCTCTTGCCAATCCTTGAGCAAATCGATGTCGAATCACAAACGGTACAAGCATTGATCGTCGCACCGACACGCGAACTTGCGCGTCAAATTGCCGATGAGACGCATAAACTGATTCGGAACACGGAACAGTACCGTGCACTTGCTGTATATGGCGGACAAGACGTCTTTAAACAAATTCAACGTCTCGGTCGGATGCCACAAATCATCATTGGGACACCAGGACGAATTCTTGACCACGTCGGTCGCGGTACACTTGATTTAAGTGAATTACGGACGCTTGTCTTGGATGAGGCGGACCAAATGCTGCAAATCGGTTTCTTGCCAGAAATTGAAGACATCATCGAAGCAGCACCGGTTGATCGTCAATTCGTCATGTTATCTGCAACGATGCCACCGAAAGTAGAGGAACTGGCGAAAACGTATTTGCGTAATCCAGTCGAAGTACAGGTGGAAGCGGAAAGCATCACTGTTGAAGCGATCGAACAGTTCGTCGTCGAGACGACGGATCGCCGCAAGCAAGCGACACTGCGGACGATGCTTGATGAGATGCGTCCGTACGCAGCAATCATTTTCTGCCGTACACAACGTCGCGTTAGTAAATTGAACGAAGAAATGCAGATGCAAGGGTATCCGACGGATGAATTGCATGGTGGACTAACGCAAGGGAAACGGGAAAAAGCGATGGCGAAGTTCTATCAAGGAAAAACACAATTCCTGATCGCAACAGATGTTGCTTCGCGTGGACTCGATGTGACAGGTGTGACACACGTCTTCAACTATGATTTACCGGACGATGCGGAAAGCTACGTTCACCGAATCGGTCGGACGGGACGTGCCGGGAACGACGGTATTGCTGTTTCCATCGTGACACCAAAAGATGGTCGGACGTTCCGTGATATGGAGCGGGAATTGAACATCTCGGTCACGCCAATCGTCGTCGAATTATCTGAAGAAGCGATTCGCGCACAGCACGACCAAAGCAAAGGATCACGGAAGACGACAGAAGGACGCGGAAACACGCGTCGTTCGAATAACCGTCGCCCGGGACGTGCACATCGTAAATAAACAGAAACAAGATAAAAGAGCCGGTCTACTTCTCTCATAAAAAGAGAAAATAGACCGGCTCTTGTATCATTTGGCGTAGACCATCTGACCACCGAGATGACCGGTATAAGCAAGCAACCCGCTACCGACGATCGCAACAACGAAACTAAGTAACAAAAACATTTTTTTGTTTGAGCGGTAACCCAATAACAGAAATAACAGCGAGACACCAAAGGCAACAAGACTGAACAACGCGAAATGTTCATGATTTTCGATAGCAGCATGAGTAACACTGCTTAAGTTCGCTTCCGCATACTCTTCTGCTCCGTCTCCAGACAAATAGGCAGCGACTCCGGAAATCAGACCGACGACTAACGTAAAAAGGGCAAACAGTTTGAATTGCGTCCATTTCAGACTGACGAGTAATAAGATCGTCGCAAATAATAAAAGTGCAATCGGTGCATGAACAAGAAGTGGATGAAGCGGTACGTTCCCTAACATATCAAAGACCTCCTTGGATAAGTATGGTAAAGCATAATTTCACTTTACCCTGCTTATCTGACAGTTAACTGACACCGTTTTAAAGAGTTGGGAAATGAATGATGAACCGTGTGCCTTCACCTAATGTGGAATCAATGGAAATCGTTCCACCATGTTGCTCCACAATGGATTGAGCAATCGATAGCCCAAGACCGGTTCCTGTTCCGTGACGCGAATGGTCACCCCGGTAAAAACGCTCGAATATTTTAGTTTGTTGATCGGAAGCGATACCGATTCCACGGTCCTGTATCGTCAACTGGCGTTCTGTAGCAGTTTCTTCGAGGGAGACATTAATGGCTTCATCGCTGTAGACAAGAGCATTTTCAAGAAAGACCGTCAATAAGCGATTCAATTGATGGGCGTCTCCTTTCATGCGTAAGTCAGAAGCAATCGAAGCGTGAATGACGCGATCCGAGTAGGCATGCTGAAAACGTTCGACGGTCTTTTGAACGAGTGAACTAAGGTCAACTTCCTGTTTCGGTGAAGGTTGTCCTTCTCGCGCAAGCAATAGTAAATCAGAGACTAAATACTGCATCCCTGCCGTTTCTGCTTTGATATCCTCTAGAATCGTGCGTCCTTCATTCGAAAGTGATTCCGCTTCTAGCAATTCAATCCCGCTATAGACGATTGTCAGAGGTGTCCGTAGTTCATGTGAAGCATCGGATGTAAAACGACGTTGGCGATCAAATGCTTGTTGCACCGGAATGACGGCTCGACCAGCAAGGATGTATCCGACTAGCGTCAGAACGATCGTTGCGAGAACGGCAATCCCCGCAAGAACGGCAATCAATCGCTGCAAGGTATCTTCGGTCGGAGAGATGTCCTTCATTAGCAGTAGTCGTCCTTCTTCGGTACTTCGTTGATACAGCAAGAAATGTCGATCATCCCACTCCACTTGTTTCGTCGTATCATTCGAGCTTAAAAAACGGCGCAGTGTTTTCATCTCGACGCCAGGCGGCAAACTTGCATAGCGTTCGTTTCCTGAACCGTCGAGTAACTGGAAGTAGATCGGATTTCGGAAGAATTGATCTTCCCCGTGTTCGATCCGTTCGAAGATATCTCGATCAGATACGCCCTTCAATTGATTCAATTCCATTCGATTCAGCAATTGAGCGTTCGTGACATACACACCAATCAGGATGAGGACTAGTACAAGAAAGAACGAACCACTGAATAACAAGGTCAGTCGTTTTCGAATCGATTCAAGCATGCGGATCACCTAAACGATAACCGAACCCGCGAACTGTCCGGATCAAATTAGGAGCACCGACCGCATCTAATTTTTTCCGAACGAGTCGGACGAGCGCATCGAGCGCGTTATCCGTAATATCCGCACCGATCCCCCACACGACTTCGATGATTAATTCACGACTCATGACCTGTTCAGGTCGTCTTAACAGTAAGGAAAGGAATTCAAATTCACGTCGTGTTAAATCAATCGGGTGATGTTCATAGGAAATTGTTTGTGACGATAGATCGAGTACTAGTCCGTTGAAGGAGACCGTCGACACGAATGCCTTTTGTTGACGACGACTGAGCGCGCGCAGTCGTGCCAGTAATTCATTCGATTGAAACGGTTTAACGAGATAGTCATCGGCTCCACTATCGAGACCATGAACGAGATCGATTTCCGTATCACGAGCAGTCAGCATCAAGATGCCGCCTTCGAACTGTTCTTGGCGTAAGGTAGCGGCGACTTCGATTCCGCTCTTACGAGGCATCATCCAATCGAGAACGAGTAAGTCATAGCGATACGTCTGACATTGGAGGAGCGCTTCCACTCCATCCTGCGCAACATCTACCTGATATCCTGCCCGCTCCAAATGGAGGCGTAACATCTTCGCAAGACGCTGATCATCTTCTGCTACCAAAACGCGCATGCACATCGCTCCTCTTTTTTTCTCATTATCCCATAGTTGCCGTCAGTTAGTTGTCAGTTTTTTTCGATACAGTAAACGTAACAAGAAGGGAGAGGAAACAGATGAAACCCAAACCATTTGCGAAATGGCTTGTCGGGCTTAGTAGTTCCGTCTTCATCGGACTCGCCATTGGTCAGTTGAGTGTCAGTTCGAACGATTCCTCGACGACACCTGTTTCGACAGGCGATACGTATTCGAACGATACGACATTACCATCTCAAGGGAATCAATATAGCGATGATGAAGGCGAATACGAAGGGGATGATGGATATTACGAAGAAGACGATGACGATCAATGGCAAGGTGATGAATCATCTGGCTTCAGTCAACCGGGTGGATCGAGTGACGGTCAGTCCAGTCATTCGAGGTAAGGAGGAGGAAGATGGAGCGACAATTGTATGCGATGCATAATCAGGTACGGTTTGTGACGGATCGACCGATCGATGAGGCAGAGTGGGAGGAACTTGCCCGATTTTTTCATTATGTGGATCGGCAGTGGTCACGCTTTGATGAGCAAAGTGAAGTCAGTCGATTGAATCGTTTACGGATCGGCGACACGTTATCGGTGTCCTTACCATTAGCACGTTTGTTAGCACGTGCCACACGATACTTCGAGCAGACCGAACGTTATTTTTCCCCATTCCTGCTGGCACAACAACAAGCCAATGGCTATCGGCAATCATTTCCCTTCACACAAGCTTTCGCTTATGAAGAGGTTGCTCCACCAGAAATCGCTCCATTCATCATTGAAGGATGTGACGTGACGCGAGTCGGAGGCGGTTTTATCGACCTAGGTGGCATCGGAAAAGGAGCTGCCGCGATGATTGCAGCGCAACGACTACGAAAAAGCTGGAATCGTGGATTGATTGAAGCGGGAGGCGACGTCATCGTCTGGTCCGATGAGGAACCATGGAATATCACGATCACGCATCCCGAGACCGAACAACGCGTCGCTGATGTGCAGTTGCGACAAGGCGCGGTCGCGACATCGAACCGTGTCTATCGATCGTGGAAGACGGACGGACAGACGCATCATCATTTGTTGGATGGACGAACAGGACGTCCGACGAAAAGTCCGATTCTTCAAGTAACCGCATCTGCGCCACAACTCTATGAAGCGGAAGTCATGACGAAACTTGCCTTTCAGATGACAGAGACAGAACGTCAAGAAAAGCTGTTTCGTTGGTTTCCAAAAGGACGATTATTGATTTTGGATACTGCTGGGGAATGGCGAAGTGAACAGAAAGGAGTGAGTGAGACATGGACTGGATGAAATGGTTGTTCTCAACATGGACGATGATCCGGTTGAGTGGATTAAGTGGGCACTTCTTCATGACGATTTCTGTCTTAGCGGGATTGCTCGGTTCCTACCCGGCATTCAAAAAACAAAAAGCACGACTGCATCACGTGCATTTATATAGTGGCTGGGCAGGTTTGCTCGCAATCGTCCTTCATGCGACGCTCATCATCGTCGATTCATACGCACCACTGACGATCTTTGAAGTCCTGATTCCAGGCCAAGCTTCTTATGAACCACTCTGGAATGCGCTAGGAACGATTAGTCTCTACTTATTCGGATTCGTTCTCGTGACATCAGATTTCTTAAAGGAGACGCTAGGCAAGACGCTTTGGAAATTGACGCACTGGCTTGTCTTACCTGCTTGGCTATTAATGACGGCACATGGTCTTTTCATCGGTACGGATACCGGAACCCTGTTCACGACGATTTGGTACGCTATCTCAACACTGACGATGTTTACGCTCGTCCTATACCGGATGCGAATTCGTCCTGTGCAACGGACTCGAACTTCAGCAAAAGAGCGCTCAGTCGTACGCTGAGCGCTCTTTTTATTGTCGGGCGAGCCAAGACGTCCATTCGTTAAAGGCAGCGTCCCGATTCTCGATATAGTTGTGATCACTATCGACAATCGCTTCCTCGAACGGACTGCCGGATAGCAATAAGTCATGATGGAGTGCTTTGATCGATGTTTCGTCCCGTTCTGACGTCATAAGCAACATCGAGCGATCGGCTAGACGTTCTTTTAGCGTCAGTAAGTTCCAAGTCGTATGATGGTGCTTCAACTCATCGAGTAACGCGTCAGCAACGGCACCATTCAGGAAACCAGCTCCTCGTTTGAGTACACCGTGTAGCGCAGCTTCGTATTCCGGATGTTCGAGGACGAGCTGACCGACGAGACCAAAATTAAACGGAGAGATTCCGACATAATGTGCAGCCGCTGGTGTCTCAGCAAAAGCATGCAGACCGGCGAAGCCACCCATGCTATGACCAACGACGGTAATCTGATCCGCCTTGATGCCATGTTCGGCAGTGAAAGGCTCTGAGCAGACATGCTGTAGTGTCGCGGTCGCGTCTTCCAAAACATGTTGGAATCGAAAGGTTCCAGGACTGCCGATCGTTCCACGATACGACGTGACGAGTACATGGTACCCTGCACTTTGAAGTTGAACTGCCCAGTCCATGTTCAACTGTTTCCCGGGAAATCCGTGGAAGAGGACAATCAGTGGAGCATCCGCTGTATGTTCAGGTGAATAGAGACGGGCAATCAATTGTTCTGAACCACCGCTTGGAACATGGAGATAGGATAGTGTTGCCTTTTTCGTGATCGTTTCCAAAAAAACACGCTCCTTCATAATCATTTTCTAAGTCTTAGTGTGCGTGAAGATGCACGATCATGCAATGATTAAGTGTGTGAACTAAAAAGATGGGATACCCTTCTGGGCATCCCATCTTTTGTATGGCGTGGCTTAGAATACTTTTGTCGTCCATGATTCACAGTTCCATAAGTCTGTCGCAACAGCTTCATAGAATTCTGGTTCGTGTGAGATCAACAGGACTGTTCCTTTGTACTCTTGTAACGCACGTTTTAATTCTTCTTTGGCTTCGACGTCCAAGTGGTTCGTCGGCTCATCGAGTACGAGGATGTTCGATTCCGTATTCATCAATTTACAAAGACGGACTTTCGCTTTTTCCCCACCGCTGAGCACTTCGATTTTCGATTCGATGTGTTTCGTCATCAAACCACACTTCGCGAGCATAGCACGGACTTGTTGTTGTGTCAGAGACGGGAACGTATTCCAAATCTCTTCGATACACGTATTCGAGTTCTTCTCTTTAACTTCTTGTTCGAAGTACCCGATATGCAAGTTCTCGCCTCGCTCAACGACACCCGAGACAGCTGGAATTTCACCGAGCAAACTCTTGAGTAACGTCGATTTCCCGATTCCGTTCGCACCGTGCAACGCAATCTTCTGCCCACGTTCGATCGTCAGATCAAGAGGGCGAGAAAGTGGCTCATCGTATCCGATGACGAGACCTTTTGCTTCGAACATCAATTTACTTGGTGTCCGTGCTTGGAGGAAGTGGAACTCTGGTTTTGGACGCTCTTGCGCAAGTTCGATGACATCCATCTTATCGAGCTTCTTCTGACGCGACATCGCCATGTTCCGTGTCGAGACACGTGCCTTGTTCCGGGCAACGAAGTCCTTCAACTCAGAGATTTCCTGCTGTTGACGCTTGAACGCGGACTCGAGTTGCTTTTTCTTCGCTTCATGGATCGTAACGAAGTTGTCGTAATCACCGACATAACGATTCAATTCTTGATTTTCCATATGATAAATCAAGTTGATGACGCTATTGAGGAATGGAATATCGTGCGAAATCAAGATGAACGCATTCTCATATTCATTCAAGTAGCGTTTCAACCATTCGATATGCTGGACATCGAGATAGTTGGTCGGCTCATCAAGTAAGAGAATGTCCGGTTTTTCAAGAAGGAGTTTGGCGAGCAGGATTTTCGTCCGCTGTCCACCACTGAGCTCTTGTACATCCCGGTCGAGTCCGATCTCATCGAGCCCAAGACCGCGCGCGATTTCTTCGACTTTTGCATCGATCGTATAGAAGTCGTTATTCGTCAGAATGTCCTGCAAGACGCCGACTTCTTCGAGCATCTTTTCCAGTTCTTCTGGCTCGACTTCGCCCATTTTACCGTACAAATCATTAATTTCCTGTTCGATGTCGAACATGTACTGGAATGCACCTTTAAGTGCATCGCGGATGGTTAATCCTTTTTCAAGGACAGCGTGCTGATCCAAATAACCAACGCGTACATGCTTCGCCCATTCGACTTTTCCTTCATCCGGCTCAAATTGCGACGTAATGATGTTCATGAACGTCGATTTTCCTTCACCGTTCGCACCGACGAGACCGATGTGCTCGCCTTTTAACAGGCGGAAGGAGACATTTTCGAAAATGGCGCGGTCACCGAATCCGTGACTTAAGTTAGATACCGTTAAAATACTCATAATTACTCCTTATTTCATGAATTCCTGTGACTTAGACGCCTGTCCGTTTTTTCTGGTTGTTGGCTTTTTTCGTCTGTTGGCTCGTCAATTGTTTCGTTTGTGTTCCTTGTAAGCCAGTCGGACGTTTTGTTTGCGCTTGTTTTTTTGCTTTCAAGCGTTCGATCATTGCCTCTTGCAATGATAGTTTTTTTGGTTGTTCACTCATGTTCGTTCACCTCGATTGATTCGTTCTTACTTTCTAGTATGCCAAAAAAAACGTCTCTTGGAAATGAAGAGACCTGATTTTACATCTCAAAGTGTATCAGCAAGATAGACGACGTAACAATTTCGGTCGATATCGATTTCACAGCTGTCACGCTCAAACACACCGTGTCCTTCGACTTCGATCTTGTCCTTGATCAAAAAACGCATCGCTTGGACGTGATTCGGAACCGTTGATGTCTTTAAGAGCGGTTGCGCGCTGTCAGATAAATACTGTCTGAACTCGATATGAATTTGATGCGGTGGATAAACGCGTTCTTCTGTCGCACGTGGTGATGCTTTAATGTGGTCGACGATCAATTGATCATATTCACCTGCCATCTCATTGGAACGAAGCTCGTATTGATGTCCTTCGATGATATGAAATTCGCAGAGTTGGTGGGCAATGATTTCTTCTGGTTCGATCGCATAACGATCATATTGATAGATCGGATGGAATTCACCATTTTCTTCAACGTAGTAGGCAAGTGACATGCGTAAATCCTCCTTTTCGTTCTATAGATACTATTACCACATTGAAGGAAAAAAAGTTCCGACAGAACAAAGAAACTTTTCTCTCCAAAAAAGCGTATACTATCCATAACGAGAGTAACAGGAAAGGGGACTGAGACGGTGAATTGGATGAAACAAGCGACACTAGCTGCAACACTGTTGATCGGAACGACACTAAGTGGGTGTGGATCGGATGATGCACGAGCGGAACGACCAGATGATCCGGATTGTGATGACTATGAGTATGATAATGATGAAGGCGTTTGGTACTGTGATGATAGTTCATCAACCCATTCAGGATACTATTACTGGGGCGGTAGTTATTTCGCATCACGTGCCTTGATGCATAGTGCGATGCGAACAAAAGGGTATACGCCGAAATCAAAAGAAGTAAAGAGTTATAACACGAAGACAAAGGGATTCGGAACAGGCTCATCTTCCGGCTTTTTCGGCGGATGAACAGACGACAAACCTTTTACGGAGACATCGATCGTTTTTGGGATGTGCTAGACGGGGAACCGTACGCTGTGACGGAAATCATGCCCATCTCGGACGAACGAATCGATCAACTGCATGATGCGGCGCAAGAAGTTTACCGGATATTCGAAAGAGTGCTTCCGATTCTTCGATCGATGGATGATGAGGCGCTGCTCGAGCTTGGCTTCCCGTCTGAGAGTCTCGCTTTTTTACGACTCGAGACGATGCGACCGTTGACCGTCATCGGACGCTTTGATTTCATTGCGACGGCAGATCGTATCTCACTCATGGAATGGAACGCGGATACGCCGACTTTCATTAAAGAAGTATTTGAAGTCAATGATGTCGTAGCGGAAAAACAAGGTTTTGAACGGGTCAACGATGGGGAAAACAAATGGCTGAAGGCAACTGTCCGTCGTGCGATCGAAGCCGCGATACATCGGACGAAACAGCATCCGCATGTCGTCTTCACCTCACATGGTGACCACATCGAGGATCGATTGACGGCTGAGTATTTGCAGTCGTTTTGGAGTGATGCGACCTATTGTCCACTTCATGCATTAGAGATTCGTCCGGAAGAAGGTCTGTACGATGAGGATGGTAAAAGAATCGATATCTTATATCGTCAAACCTTTCCGATCGAGATGGCCTTACTTGACCGGGATGAAGACGGAAGAAATTTAGGACAATTACTCCTGCAACTCGTCGAGACAGGGCGACTCGAAATCATCAATCCGCCGTCTGCCTTTTTAATGCAAGCCAAGTCGGTTCTTGCATTGATCTGGATGTTGCATGAAGCCAATCATCCGTACTTGAGCGAAACGGACCACATGACGATTGCGCGTTATTTTTTACCGACGTACTTATCCGCTGATCCATTCATTTCAAGCCAGCGATCATTCGTTAAAAAACCGATTTTCGGGCGTGAGGGAGATACCGTGACGGTCCATGATGGACAAGGACATATCATGTTAAAGAACGAACAGCATACGTTTCGTGATCAACCGGCTGTTTATCAAGCGTATCAAGAACTACCGACGTACTCACTTCAGGAAGAGGGAGAAGTCGCGTATATGTACGGTGTCTTTATTTTAGGAGGAAGACCAAGTGCGATCGGTGTACGTGCCGGAGAACGGATCACTGGAAACCGTTCCTATTTCGTACCCATTGGTCGACAGCATGAAGGAGGGAGAAACGTATGAGAGCAGCAATTTTAGGAGCATCTGGTCTAGTCGGACAAGAACTCGTCGATCGTTTGTTGGCAGAAGATGCATATAGCGAGGTACATGTTCTCGTTCGCCGCCCGATGCGCCGTTTTCATCCGAAATTGGAAGAATGGGTGATTGATTTTGATCGTGTGACAGAAATTGAACTACCTGTCGTCGACCATGTCTATTGTGCACTGGGCACGACGATCAAACAAGCAGGATCGCAAGAGGCATTTCGTTTGGTTGACTACACCTATCCGATTGAACTTGGTCGTGAATTGTTAGACCTCGGGGCGACAAGATTTGCCTTGATATCGGCGCTCGGTGCCCATCCGAATGCGAAAACCTTCTACAATCGCGTAAAAGGGGATACGGAAAACGGATTACGTGTACTGGGGTATGACGCGTTATTGATTTTTAGACCATCATTGTTGCTAGGGGATCGAGATGAATTCCGCTTAGGCGAACAAGCGGCTGCGAAAATTTCGACGGTTTTACGCCCCTTGTTGAAGCGGAGCGCCATTGCTCCGATCGAAGCTGGTCAAGTCGCTGCGGCGATGATCCGTGAAACGTTACATGCACCGCCTGGAATTACAATCATTGAATCGAAACAGATGCAATCCTGAGCAGTCGAGTAGTCGACTGCTCTTTTTGTTATTCTTGTAACGTAAATAATATTTGACTCATCAAATGATTTGCGGTTGAATGGTAAAGTGCTGTCTCATATATAAAAAAAGAAGTGAGACAATTCAGGCAAAACAGTGTATTCGTATCCTATCTGTTTCGTCACGCTTATCGTTTGGGGAAAGCGGGAAAAGATGATGGATTATGCACTTATTTAGGATTGATGAAAGGAGCCGATCATATGGCAGAGTTTGATCGCGATCAGGTCTATAAGACCGTTCCGCAAAAAGGATTCTTCGGGAATCCGAAAGGGTTGTTCACCCTCTTCTTCACTGAGTTTTGGGAGCGTTTCTCCTACTATGGCATGCGTGCCATCCTTATCTTCTACATGTACGATTCAGTTGCCAACGGTGGTCTAGGTATCGATAAGACGACAGCTGCGTCAATCATGGCCGTTTATGGTTCGCTCGTCTACATGTCAGGGATCATTGGGGGATGGGTAGCTGACCGTTTACTCGGTACGTCACGGACTGTCTTCTATGGTGGTATCTTGATCATGCTAGGGCATATCGTCCTTGCTTTACCAGCAGGCATTACAGCCCTCTTCATCTCGATGGGACTTATCGTTATCGGTACTGGTTTCTTGAAACCGAACGTATCGAATATCGTCGGTGATTTGTACAGCAAGACGGATAACCGCCGCGATGCTGGTTTTAGTATCTTCTACATGGGGATCAACGCTGGTGCATTCCTCTCACCACTCGTCGTTGGTGAAGTGGCTGACCGCGGTGGATATCACGCTGGTTTCGCACTCGCTGCCATCGGGATGTTCGCAGGACTTGTCGTCTTCGTCTTGACGAAAAAGAAAAACCTTGGTCAAGCGGGTACGTACGTCTTGAACCCATTAAAAGGGGACGAGAAAAAACGTTTCATCACGATCGCATCAATCGTTGTCGTAGTGATTGCTGTACTCGGTGTCGTTGCATCGATGACAGGACTGTTGACGATTTCTCGTTTTACTTTAATGGTCACGATTCTCGGGATCTTGATTCCGATCGCTTACTTCACAGTCATGCTTCGTAGTCCAAAGATCACGGATGATGAGCGCTCACGTTTGATTGCGTATATTCCGTTGTTCATCGCAGCAGCGATTTTCTGGGCAATCCAAGAACAAGGTTCATACGTCCTCTCAATCTTCGCAAGTGAACGGACGAACCTTTCATTCTTAGGATTCGAGATTCAACCGGCATTCTTCCAATCGTTGAATCCGCTCTTCATCATTGTGCTAGCACCTGTGTTTGCGAGCTTCTGGGTCAAACTCGGTGACCGTCAACCAACGACGATGCAAAAGTTCTCGTTTGGTCTTCTGTTCGCTGGACTTTCGTTCATCGTCATGACACTACCAGGTATCCTGTTCGGTGTGGAGACGTCAGTTAGTCCACTCTGGCTTGCACTGAGCTTCTTCCTCGTCGTAATCGGTGAGCTCTTCTTGTCACCAGTCGGTCTATCGGCAACAACAAAACTGGCGCCGGCTGCCTTCTCAGCGCAAACGATGAGTCTGTGGTTCTTGACGAACGCAACGGGTCAAGCGGTCAACGCACAAATCGTTAAATACTACACGAATGACACGGAGATTTTGTACTTCGGTATCACGGGTATCGTTGCCGTCATCTTCGGATTACTTTTGTTCGCTTTCGCACCAAAACTTCAAAAATACATGCGCGGTATTCGCTGATGCATGAAAAAAGACGCTTTCTCGATCGAGAAAGCGTCTTTTTATTAATCATTCGTCCGGATATGGCGTAACCCTTCTGCGAGCAAGGCGACCAATGTTCCGAGGACGAGACCGTTTGACATCAGGGTCGTCACGAGTGGCGGTAAATCGGCCGTTGCTCCTTTTGGTAGTAACAACGCACCGATGCCGACAAGGACCGGGAGACCGACCGTGATCATCGCCGTTTGACGATTCAAGTCGCGGGCTGCTTCCGTGACGCCGATGATTGCCATTCCGGCAACGATCGGTGCGACCATCGCATAACCGACAGCGACGGGGATTTTAGCGATCAATCCGACGAATGGTGTCACGATACTGAGGAAGAGACAGGTGATATTCGCATAGACGAACGCTTTGCGGTCCGTGTTATCTGTTGAAGCAATGAACCCAGCCGTTCCGGAAATGGCGACAGGACCCACCGTACCGAACAGACCAGCGAAGAGTTGTCCGATACCAGCCGTGATACCAGCTGTTCCGACTTGTCCTTTGACGGTTTCACCACGCTTGGCACTGATGATCCGTTCGATGACCTTGATGTTCGCTAAGACGTTCGTCATTAACAACAACGAGATGATGAGAGCTGTCGGTAATAAGCTCCAGTCGACATGAATACCGCCGAACGGCAATAAACTCGGTAAAGTGAACAGTGGACCATCGAAACTTGGCATCTCGGCACGACCGATCAATGCAAACATGCTCCAACCGACGAGTAGCGTGATTAATAAAGCGTACTGGCGTAAGCGATCACTTCGTTCTAAATAAAGCGAGATCAAGACCGTCAGAATCGAGATGACGGCAGGTAATACTTGAATTCGTCCATCCTCGATATTGAGCAATCCTTTCATGACGGATCCGGACAGTTGTGCCGACAGCAGTAGCATGTAGACACCGATGACTTGCGGTGTAAAAAGAGGGACTAAGCGCCGTAATACACCCGTCATCGTCAAGACGATACAGATGATACCGCTGAGTAGGAGTAAGAATCCAAGCGACTGTAACGTATTTGAATAACTGCCGTACAATGTGACACCAATCGATGAATAGAGGGCAAATACACCCCACCAAATTCCAGCAGGACCTTCCATGATCGGTAGACGGTGTCCGAGCAGGACTTGAAAGAGACTTAAGATGGCAAATACGAATAGACAACGAGATAAGAAGGAAAGCGTCTCGGCACCCGAGAGTTCAAACGATGCTGCGATGGCAAGGGGCGGGGCAATGTTAGTACAGATGATGAATAAAAACCATTGAATCGTAGACACAAGGGTACGCGGCAAAACGTGAATCTCCTTTCGAAAAAACAATATTGGTTTCATCTTAAACCAATTCATGAAAAAGCGATAGGGATGCTTACAATGACTGAAAATTCTAATATTTGTTTTCATATGTGATTTAACACATAATATGAGGTATAACGGTAACGGGAGGGAATGAAATGAAAAAATGGAGTATAAGAATCATTGGAACGATTGCTGCGCTGTTGGCACTGCTCGTATTTGCATTCATGATCTGGGCGCAGTTCGATTATGATGCATCTCCCCAAGCGATATCTTACGTGGAGACAGCTACACCACGTGAAGTGACATTTGGAAAAAAGACGAGTGACGTCGGATTCATCTTTTATCAAGGGGCAAAAGTCGATGCAGCGGCCTACAGTTATTACGGCAAGCAACTAGCGAAAGACGGGCACTTCGTCGTCATCCCGAAGCTACCGTTTCGGATTGCGTTGCTTGACTCAAGCGAAGGACTCGATGTCATCGAGGAGTATCCACAGGTCAAAAAGTGGTATCTGATCGGTCATTCGCTCGGTGGAAGCGCAGCTTCGACGATCGTCGAACAACATCCGAAAATTAAAGGAATCGTTTTCCTCGCGTCCTATCCGATTGATTCGATTGATGTGCCCTCGTTGACGATTTATGGTGGACGAGATGGTGTCTTACCAGTCGCTGATATCGAAAAAAGTAAACAGGACGTTCGAAAAGATGCCGTATTCCATGAAATCAAGCAAGGGAACCATGCGAACTTTGGTATGTACGGTCGACAAAAAGGGGATAACAGCAGCCCATTAACGCCAAAAGAACAACAGGACGAGTCGTTAGATGAAATCAAACGATTTATCGATACACCTTAATCAATTCTCTAGTGAATAAACGACTCATCAATCAAATGAAAAGGATGGAGAGATTCTGGCACTGGGTCCGGAATCTCTCCATCCTTATTTCTACTGAGTCATCGATTCAATTCAAGCGATGAGCGACTTCGTCGAGCGTTGGCAAAGCAGCCATCGCTCCTTTGACGGAAGCAGCAAGTCCGCCTGAAATCGCTGCGAATCGACCGATGTCGCGAAGTTCATTTTCAGACCAATCAAACGAAAAATCGCGTAACGCGCACTGGTAGAGTAAACCGGACATGAAGGCATCTCCAGCTCCTGTCGTATCGATTGCGTCGACCGTAATCGCATCGATGACAGCCATCGCACGATCCGTATAGAGAATCGATCCTTCACTTCCTCGCGTGATGGCAAGAAGACGAATCGGATATTCAGCTAACAATTCAGCAGCCCCGTCATCAAGATTCGTTTGTCCAGTTAGAAACGTCAATTCTTCCTCAGCGAGTTTGACGATTTGTGCATCCGGTAGGACAGACCGGATCGTCGTCCGTGCTTCGTCAAGATTCGGCCATAACGACTCTCGTAAGTTCGGATCGTAAGAGACTGGTACTTGGTGCGCTTTTGCACGTGCGATGGCTTTTCGTGTCGCGTTGACGGATTCTCCAGTGATCAAAGAGATCGAACCGATGTGTAATAAATCGACGGACGTGAAATCCTCCGGTACATGTGTTTCGTGGAATTGCATATCAGCGCGCTCCGCGTTGATGAACTCGAACGACCGCTCTCCATCCTGACCGTTCGTAACGAGCACAAGTCCTGTTTTTTGCGTCGAATCGTGGACGAGATGATCGGTACGAACACCATAATGATGTAACGTATCTTTCAAGAAGTGTCCCATCGAATCATCACCGACAGCTCCAAGAAAATAACTATCAGCGCCTAATCGAGCGAGTCCGACAGAGACATTGGCAGGAGCACCTCCAGGATTTTTTTGAAACGTCATGTTTTCAGCATCAAGAGGAATCAAATCAATCAATGCTTCCCCTAAACTAAAGATTTTCATACGTAGAACTCCTTTCAAGATCCGGACGAATCCGTTCGATGTGTAAAGCCATATAGCCGATTTCTGATTCAGGTACACGTGTATCGAGTTCGACAGTCAACCAATTGCCCATTTGACTCGCACAGGCATAAGCCTCAGCATAACGTGTTTTGACGGCAGATAAAATCACATCATCCATGTCGTGTAAGGTTTCTCCTTGTTCAATCCGGGCGAGGACCAATTTCATGTGCGTAAAGAAACGATAATACGTCATCGATGAGGTCTCGATCGTTTGTCCAAAAAAGACTTCGATCTGTTCACGTAGTTCATTGAGTAACGTAACCGTCTGCAACGCAGTGGCCATATTCGGATGCGTTTGGCGTGCATTGTATAAGTGAAGCGCGATGTTCGCAGCTTCTTCTTTCGGTAGCGTGACCTGTAAGGCACGCTCGATCTCAAGAACTGCCCATTCTCCAATCGCATACTCCGGTCCATACAAAAGGCGAATCTCTTCTGCCAATCGATTATGCACGACGAGTTGTTCACGTGCTAATCGTACGGCATGAGCAAGGTGGTCCGTCAGACTGACGTGAATATAGTCATGAAACGGCGTTTGGAGCTCGCCTTCTGCATGTGAGATGATGCGTTCCGATAAATCAATGATCTCAAGTGGTGTCGTTGTCAGAATCTCTTTGAACTGTTCTGCATTTTCAAATGAAGGGATGAACATTTTTTCGATCTTCGTCGCTTGAATCGGATCTTTTTTCTTTTTTCCAAAAGCAATGCCTGGTCCCATGACGATGCGTTCCTGTCCATTTTCTTTGACGACAACAGCGTTGTTATTGAGGATCTTATGAATAATCAGCCTGACGTCCTCCTTTCCGATCTTTTCTTTTATTATAAAGCGAACTTCAGCGCTTTGCGAACCGACAAATGCGACCACCGAGCCCGAGGACTCGGTTTGGTCGCATGAAGGATTAAGCAGCAACGTCCGTTTCTTTTTGTTTCCGTGCATCGAGACGCATCAAGACGACAGTCGAGATGAAAGCAGTGACGACTGCAATGGCGAACCCGACGAGATAGTTGATCAAGTTTGACGCACCGAGTGGCGCGACGATCGCAATCATCGGAATTCCAGTTAATCCATAAGCGTTCGCAGCGACTTGTGTCAAGACGACATAACCGCCACCGATCGCACCACCAATGGCACCACCGATGAATGGTTTTCCAAGACGTAAGTTGACACCGTAGATGACGGGTTCTGTGATTCCGAGAAATGCTGAGAACGCAGACGGTAGGGCGAGTGCTTTGAGTTTAACGTTCTTCGTCAAGAAGTAAACGGCAAGTCCGGCACCACCTTGAGCGACATTCGCCATCGACCAAATCGGTAAGAGGAAGTTCTTTCCGATACTCTTATCTGCAAGTAATCCTGCTTCAATAGCATGGAAACTATGGTGCATCCCTGTGATGACGATTGTCGAATAAAGTCCACCGAAGAGAAGACCGGCGACGACTGAGAACTGTTCATAGAAGAAGACGAGTACGAATGAAATGCCTTTTCCGAGTAACGTTCCGATCGGACCAATGACGATCAATGCCAGGAATCCAGTGACGAGAACCGTAACGAACGGTGTCACGAGTAAGTCAAGCGTTTCGGGTGTCCGTTTCCGGACTTGTTGTTCAATCTTTGCCATGACCCAAACGGTTAAGAGAACCGGGAAGACCGTTCCTTGATAACCGATCAACTCGATGTTCATTCCGAGGAAATTCATGACTTCCGGATCACTATTACCGAGCGTCCAAGGGTTTAAGAGGGACGGGTGTGTCATGATCCCCCCGATGACGGCACCGAGGTACGGGTTCGCACCGAATTCACGGGCTGCCGAGAAACCGATCAGGATCGGTAGGATGATGAAGGCAGAAGACGAGAACATATCCAGTAGTTGGACGATCGGTGAATCACCGTCAACCCAACCGAAGGCCTTGATCATACCGAGTAATCCCATCAAGAGACCGGCTGCGACGATTGCCGGAATGAGTGGAACGAAGACGTTCGAGAGCGAGCGGGCAAGACGGGCGAACGGATTTAATTTTTGCGATGCAGCCTTTTTAACGTCGAGTGGTTCTTCTCCATCGACCTTTACACCGGCAAGTGGTGCAAACGCAGCAAATACCTTGTTGACGGTACCGGTTCCAAAGATGATTTGGTATTGACCAGAACTTGAGAAGGCGCCGCTGACACCATCTAAGTCTTCAAGTGCTGCTTGATCGACCTTTGATTCATCATGCAAGACAAGACGTAAACGCGTCGCGCAATGAGCAGCAGTGATGATGTTCTCGCGTCCACCGACGAGTTCGAGCACACGTTTAGCAGTTTGTTGATAATCCATCGGAAAAGTCCTCCTTTTTCATGAAACGTGCTGAATGAGACAAAAAAAAGGCAAGACCGAACAACACCTCTCCTAACGAGGTGTCATTTCGGTCTTGCCAGCCGTACTGTCACAATCCGCACTATTGATTTGATTTCATCTTAAAGGAGAAAAGAAAGCGTTGTCAATACTTAATGTTCATTTTTTTGAATCTGAATATCGACCTCAACACCGTAGTGATCGGAAACGACGGGACCGTGAATCCCATCGAATACGACCCCGACACGTTCGACGTCAATTTTCCGATTCGATAAGACGAGATCGATCCGCAATCCTTGTTGATTGTCTTCCCATCCATCGATGTTGCCATTGATCGTCTCAATTCCGACCGTTTCCTTAGCTAGCAGGAAGACGTCGTGTAATCCTCGTTGCATCATATAGTCATAACCTGTATTTCGTTCTAAGGCATCGTTGTTGAAATCACCGAGGAAGAATGTCCATTCGAGTGGATCCATCCGGGCCATCAAATGATTGAATTGTTCCTGGAACGGTTCGACTTCATCTGCCCACCAGCCAAGATGGCATGTATTGAACGTAATCGGTGTACCGTCGACTTGGATCGTCGCACGGACGATTTTTCGCGATTTCCAATCGAATGTATCTTGACTGCGGCTGACATAATAACTGTCCGATTTTAAGATTGGGTGTTTCGTCAAAAGAGCGAGTCCTTCTTCATACTTATCATAGCCGATATGAGCAAAATCCCAGACGAGGGAGTAGGTTTGACCTTGTTCTTTTAACGCTTGCTGGATTAAATAGGCAAAGTTATCGTTGCGCACATCATCATAGACGATGGGTGTATCCATCAATTGACTCACTTCTTGCAGTGCGACGACATCATAATCTTGAGCGAGAATTTGTTGAACGATCTGGTTTAATTTTTCGAGTGGCTGTTCTTCCTGCCACGAATGACAGTTTAGTGTGAGTAGACGCATGAGTGGTCCTCCTGATTTTTCAAATAAGAAAGGTGAAACTCTTATAAAAGAGCTTCACCTTTAGGTAGTTCCCTAATCTCGCAGGTTTATGCGCCGATCCGGTCTTGGATATCTGATTTTAAGATATCGGCTTTTGGACCGTAGATGGCTTGCACGCCATTGTTCTTAAGGATCAGACCAAGTGCACCGTTTGCTTTCCAGTCTGCTTCTTTTGCAACAAGCGCTGGATCTTTGACAGTGACACGAAGACGCGTCATGCAGGCATCGACGTCCTCGATGTTTTGCTGTCCACCAAGCAAATCGATGATTTGTGAAGCTTGCGAACCGTCGGCAGGAGCTGATGTCGCAGCAGCCTCACCTGAAGCTTCAGTTGTAGATACGTTGATATCGTCAAGATAGTTCCCGTTACGACCTGGTGTCGCATAGTTGAACTTCTTGATGACGAAACGGAACGTGAAGAAGTTCAAGAAGAAGAAGAACACACAGACACCGATGAAACGAATTAAATCACCAATTAATCCAGCTTTTGCAATCAATGGAATCCGCGTCAAGAGTTCGATCGCACCGAATGCGTGAATCCGAAGATGCATGACATCTGCTAGTGCGAAAGCAACACCCGTGAGCACAGCATAGATGACGTAAAGAACAGGAGCGATGAACATGAACATGAATTCGATTGGCTCCGTGACACCTGTCAAGAAAACTGCAAGTCCAGCAGATAAGAAGACAGGTTTGTATGCTTTCTTCTTATCTTCATCAACTGACATGTACATTGCGACAGCGATACCGATCAATGAAGCAAGTGATGTGACGACTTGTCCTTCTTTAAAACGAGCAGGAACGACACTGTTGATCAAGTTATTGTATCCTTGTGTGTTGCCGGCTTGTTTTAAATTAACGAGGTCAGTGATCCAAGCTAACCAAAGCGGATCTTGACCAGCAACCGTCGATCCTTGAGCAGCACCTGTCAGGATTTTGTACGTTCCACCGAGTTCCGTGTAGTTCATCGGGACAGTCAACATGTGATGAAGACCGAACGGAAGTAATAGACGCTCGAGTGTACCGTATACGAACGGTGCAATGATCGGTGCAGAATCACGTGAAGAGGCAATCCAGCGACCGAAGTCATTCAATAAGCCTTGAACGAACGGCCAAACGAGTGATAAGGCGAATGCTGCAACGACTGATCCACCAATGACGACGAATGGTACAAAACGTTTTCCGTTGAAGAATGCAAGCGCATCTGGCAATTTACTGAAGTTATAAAATTTATTAAAGAGAACGGCACCAAGGAAACCAGAGATGATTCCGACGAATACTCCCATGTTGAGAGCAGGTGCCCCTAAAACTGAAGTGAAATAATCTTTTACGATGAGCTCAGAACCAAGCAATGAATCAACCGTTGCTTTTGGGTCCGCGATCATGTCAGCGTTGACACCGAAGATAGCTCCTGTGACACGGTTGATCAAAATGAAGGCGAGTAACGCTGCGAACGCACCACCAGCACGTTCTTTTGCCCATGACCCACCAATCGCGACGGCGAATAAGACATGAAGGTTCGTAATGATAGCCCAACCTAAATCTTCAACGATTCGAGCAATCGTTTGCATTAACGCGATATCGCCTCCATACATGCCGATCAGTTTCCCGACCGAGATCATGATTCCTGCAGCAGGCATAACCGCGATGACGACCATCAAGGCTTTACCGAGTTTTGCCAAAAATCGAACGAAATAGCATTTTTCAAGATCATTCACTCCTTTTGTATCTCTTTTTCTCTAATATGTGTGTAAGAACAGTGCAATAATGTAAGCGATTAATGCAACCGTTTGCATATAGAATTGTAAGCGATAACTTTTTAAAAAGCTAGTGTTTTACAAGAAAAATATTTGAGATTTTATTTTGATTAGAAATTGATAGTTCGGAAAGGTATTCAGATTTTAAAAAAGTGGGAATAAGACTACAGTGAACGTTGTTTAGTTTTAAAAGAAGAAAGGATGTTTGAAGCGGATGAAAGAAGGGATTCAACCGATCGGACAGTACGGACAGCGGATTCGTACATTACGAGAACGTCATCAGTTAGATCAAAATACATTAGCAGCGTTAACTGAGACGACACCTGAGATGATCCAGCGTATTGAAAGTAGCATTGCCCATCCCTCATTTTCAATGATTGAGCGACTGGCCCGTGTTTTACATGTCCCTTCGGATCACTTAATTCGGCATATCTGGCCACCTGAGGTCATCCGTCAGCATGATAGCCCGTCCTTGATCGACCTTCCATCTAGTTGATGAGCATCAAAAAAGAGGAACAAGGGGATTTCTTCTTGTAGATTGTAGACAAATGGGCTGACTCAAAAAATGACGCGTCTTTTCACGCCCTTTCCTCAGGCGAGACACAAGCCAGTTTTCCCACTCTATTCGAGCAGAAAAACGGGTCTTGTTTGTCTCTGACAGCGCAAAATCGCGCTTTTCCTGTAGGAGTGGCGTGTAACGCGTCATTTTTTTATATCGAAAGAACAATCAGAGTAGCGCTTTGTTCACTCGGCATCGATTCCTTGGGAAAAACAAGCAAGAGCGACCCTGCAGCGAAGTGAAGCGGCGCGATGCTTGTCCCAGGAAAACGATTCGAGACGAACAAAAAAGCGCAATCCTTCTCGTTAGAGAAAAATTGCACTTTGTCTTCAGTCTCAAAGGGGTTTCCCCTTGTCCCTCTTTTAGTCTTCTTAACGATTATCGATCGTTTCAGGATAGAGATCGTGATTGAATAAACGATGCTCTGCCATTTGTTCGTATTTTGTACCAGGCTTCCCGTAATTGTAGTACGGATCAATTGAGATTCCACCGCGTGGCGTGAATTTGCCCCATACTTCAAGATAGCGAGGTTCCATCAATTTCACGAGATCTTTTCCGATGACGTTGATGCAGTTCTCATGAAAATCACCATGGTTACGGAAGCTGAATAAGTACAACTTCAGTGATTTTGATTCGACGAGTTTTTCGTCTGGGATGTACGAGATGTAAATCGTCGCGAAGTCCGGTTGATTCGTGATCGGACAAAGACTCGTGAACTCTGGTGCATTGAATTTCACGAAGTAATCATTTTCCGGGTGACGGTTCGGGAATGCTTCGAGAACTTCTGGTTGGTATTCAAAAATATACGGTACGGCTTTTTGGCCGAGTAACGATAAGTCGTTTAAGTCTTCAGGTCGCATGAATCATTTCTCCTTAGACGCCACGATCGTTCGCGAAAACGAGGGCGTGTAGTTGTGGTAGGACGCGCGCATGATTGAAGCGTTCATCACGGGCGACGCGTTCCCAAAGTGTTTTTAAATCGTGTAGCATGCGTGGAGCGATCGTTCCTTCTTCATGCGGATCAGGATTACCGAGCGATAGATAAAGTGTCTTTAGCGCATATCGTTCTGAAATCATCGCTGCGAAGTCGAGGTCTTCCTCATTAAAGATGACGATTTTAACAGCACGCTGTTGTTCCGGTAAACGTTTAAAAAAGACATCCAAGCGATCGAAATCAATCTTCATCCCACTTGAAGGTGGTTTAGGACTAAGTGTGACGTCATCGATATCAAGCAACCAATTTTGCCAGTAGGAGCCTTGGGTTTCGACAGACATCGTGATATTTCGTTCTTTTAATGCCGCAACCAATGTGCCGATTGATGCATGAAGTAACGGGTTCCCACCAGAAATCGTGACATGTCCGTAAGAGCCGAGTGCATCAAGGCGTTCTATGATCGTCTCTGCCGTCAAGAGTTCGGGTTTTTCAGAACCATCCCATGTGAAGGCGGAATCACACCACGAACAAGAGTAATCGCAACCACCGGTCCGGACGAACATCGTCTTTTGACCAATCGATCGTCCTTCTCCTTGAAATGTTGGTCCGAAAATCTCGAGAACCGGAATTTTTGGTGTTTTTGTTAAGGCACTCATGCTTCGTTCATCCACTCACGACGGACTTCAGCAAAAGCAGTCGGTGTCTCATAGAGCTTAACGAATTCGACACGAAGTCCACGCTCATCCGGAAGGTGTTGTCCGAGCGTCTCGAAAATCCAGGCTGCCATGTTTTCAGCTGTCGTATTCATGTATGGTAACGATTCATTCAGGTAGCGGTGATCCAATAGTGGTTCGAGATGTGTTTTGAAGATTTTTTTGAGATCACCAAAATCGAGTGTCATACCGCGGTGATCCAGAAAACCACTGATTCCCATATCGACATGGTACGTATGACCGTGAAGGGCACGGCATTTTCCATCATAATCATATAGGTGGTGTGCTGCGTCGAACGTTAATTTTTTTACGATCATAACGCGGGATTTCGTATAGATAAGCGAGTCGCCAGTCGGGCGCTCGACCGTTTCAGGTGCTTCGTAATTGAATGTCATGTGTGTTGAACCTCCTTGATGTATGCATCTAAGCCATTTTTCCGTAATTCACAGGCCGGGCATTCGCCACAACCATCTCCAATGACGCCGTTGTAACACGTCAACGTGCGATTTCGAACGAAATCAAACGCACCGAGCGAATCGGCAAGCGCCCACGTCTCTTTTTTGTCGAGCCACATGAGTGGCGTGTGAAGTACGAATGGATAGTCCATCGCAAGGTTCAATGTCACGTTGAGTGACTTGATGAAGGCATCACGGCAGTCAGGGTAACCGGAAAAGTCCGTTTCACATACGCCAGTGACGATATGACGGATTCCGCGTCCTTTCGCAAGGACGGCTGCGAACGAGAGAAACAGGTGATTTCGTCCATCTACGAAAGTAGAAGGAAGACCATCTTCATTCGTCGTGATGGTTTGGCTGTGGTCAGTCAAGGCGTTACTCGTCAGTTGACTGAGAAGAGAGAGATCAAGCTCATGGTGTTTGACACCGAGCTCAGAGGCGATGTCGCGTGCGACTTCGAGTTCTTGTGCATGACGTTGTCCGTAATTAAACGTCACGACTTCGACTTCTTCGTATTGTTTCAATGCCTGAAACAAACAAGTCGTTGAGTCTTGGCCGCCACTAAAGACGACAAGAGCACGTTCGTTTTTCATAATGTACACTTCCATTCCTAGTTTTTGTAACGGAGGAGGTTACGAACTCCGGAGACATAGTCTCAACTATTCACACTAGCAGAAGCCATTGAAAAAGTCGACGTTTTCTGATGAAGACAAAAAAAGAGATGCGTATCGTCGATCGGACGGTACGCATCTCTTGCAAGAAGATTAAAGTGGATAGTGATAGTAGCGTTCTTTGACGAGTAGATCTCGAATGTTCGAATCTTCCGAGATGACTTTCATCAGACCACCTGTTTGTGAAGCATGCGCTTCGAGTGCTTTGATCTTTTGATCCGTATAGGCACTGACATCATGAATGAACGTTCCTTCCCCGAGCTCTTCTTTCGTATTGTTCGCGAAAGCGACCGCAAGAAACTCTGGGCGATCAGCTGGATCCATCATCCGGAGGGCACGAACGACGGCACGAGCTGTCGCTTCATGATCGGGATGGACCGCGTAACCCGGATAGAACGAAATCAAACGAGTTGGTCGTGTCTGTTGAATCAAGGCAAGAATACGGTCAGCAAGTGCTGCTTCATCCTCGAATTCAACGGTCTTATCACGAAGTCCCCACATTTGGAGATCCGAAATCTTCATTTTTGCAGCAGCATCAATCAACTCGCGTTTACGAATCGTTGCGAGCTGTTCCCGGTTCGTAAAGACAGGACGTCCCATGTTACGTCCCATCTCACCAAGTGTCAGACAAGCGTACGTGACAGGACCACGGTTTTCAGCGTGTTCGATGATCGTACCGGCAGAACTGAAGGCTTCGTCATCCGGGTGAGGGAAGACGACGAGTAAATGATCTTCGTGTGTCATGCGTCTACCTCCTCTGCACCTTGAGCGAATGGTGTCGGGCTAAGTTCAAAAGCAATCGCAAGACGTCCTTCGATATCGTGACCGGCAATCAACAATTGATCCCCAGCAAATTCGAAGTCAGTCAATCCTTCACCGTATAACCAGCCGTGTGCAAGTTTCAAACCAATCCGGTAAGGTCCGTTTCCTGTGATCAGACCACGTTCGTAAGTGATTTCCGCATTACGGAAAAACATCCCTGCGCTATGGAAAGTTGGATCTTGGTGCGTCGCGTAGGCACCGTTCGTCGTCTCGACGTGTACATATAACGATGTATTCGCATGTTCGTCGATATAACGCTGTATTTCTTGTAAATCAATGGCTTGCATAAACTTTTCTCCTCTCCTATACAGAAAGAAGTCCGCGGATATCGCGGACTTCTTAAGCGGATCAAGACTGGACTGTACGATGTGCAGCGTGATCAGTTGGTCCGACGTATTCATTCAAACGGAATGAATGACGAATCGCGGAAGTGATGAAAGATTTTGCTGTACGGACAGCAGCTTCTACCGATGCACCTTTTGCGAGTTCGGCCGTGATTGCTGCAGAGTACGTGCAGCCAGCACCGTGCGTGTACGGTGTCTCGATTCGTTCGTCCTCAATCAGGATAAACTCTTTTCCGTCATAAAGCACGTCAACTGCTTGTGGATGATCAATCTTGCTGCCACCTTTGACAAGAACGTATTGCGCACCTTTTTCATGAATCCGCGCTGCTGCAAGTTTCATCTCGTCGATCGTTGCTGGTGTTTTACCAAGACCCGACAGTTGTCCGGCTTCGAAGACGTTCGGTGTGACGACCGTCGCAAGTGGTGTCAAGACATCACGAAGTGCGTTTGCTGTATCAGGGTTCAGCACTTCGTCTTCGCCTTTACAGACCATGACAGGATCGATCACGACGTTTTGAACGCCGGATGATTTAATTTTCTCAGCAACGGCTTCAATGATTTCGACAGTCGGGAGCATACCCGTCTTCATCGCATCAACACCAATACCTCCAAGGACCGTGTGGATTTGTGTCCGGACGAGTTCTGTGTCGATTGGGTAAACCGCATGGTGCCAAGAGTGATCAGGGTCTTGGGCGACGATGACCGTCAAAGCATTCATTCCATAGACACCAAGTTCTTGGAATGTTTTCAAATCAGCTTGAATACCAGCTCCACCGCTCGTGTCGGAACCAGCAATCGTTAAGGCTTTACGTTTTGTCATGGGGCATTCCTCCTAAAGAAATAGACAATCCTTCTTGTTCTTCATCATAGCGAATTATGGGAAAAACAACAACTATCGACGCTTCTGACGTACACAAAACCCCACCTCTTTTGAGTAGGCGGGGCAAGTACTTATTTAATGAATAAGAAGTCTAGAATATAGTAGATCAAGGCAGCGAAAGCCATCGAAATCGGCAATGTGATGACCCATGTAATGAGCATGCGTTGTGCTGTTCCCCACTTTACACCTTTCTTACGGTGTGATGTACCTACACCCAAGATGGCAGAAGAGATGACGTGTGTCGTCGAAACCGGAAGATGAATCGCTGTCGCTCCAAAGATGATTGCTGCTGATGTTAAGTCAGCTGCAACCCCGTTGACTGGACGGATTTTCATAATTTGACCACCAACGGTCTTGATGATCCGCCATCCACCGACAGATGTTCCGAGACCCATCGCGATCGCACACGAGAGTTTAACCCAAGTTGCAACTTCGTGATCTGTTTGATAACCAGATGAGATCAAAGCAAGCGTGATGATCCCCATCGCTTTTTGTGCGTCGTTCGTACCGTGTGTATACGACTGCAAAGCAGCGGTTGCAATTTGAACATGACGGAAGCGACGATTCGTCTTCGCCAAGTTTCCTTTTTTGAAGATGACTTTAAAGATTGCATAAACGATGAAACCAAGTGTGAATGCGAGTACTGGTGAAATGAGCAAGGCTTGAACGATTTTCAAGAAGCCTTTTGCTTCGATTCCTCCGAATCCAACAGAGGCAACAGCAGCACCAGCAATCGAACCGATCAGTGTATGCGAAGAACTTGACGGAATACCGAAGTACCAAGTCAAAAGGTTCCAGGCAATGGCTGAAATCAAGGCAGCGATGACGACGTAGCTACCATGTTCAAGTGTTGACGGGTCAACGATGTCACCAGAGATCGTTTTTGCGACTCCAGTGAACGTGATTGCACCTAGGAAGTTCATCGATGCAGCCAAGATGATGGCATGACGTGGTTTCAAAGCACGAGTCGACACCGAAGTCGCGATCGAGTTCGCTGTATCGTGGAAACCGTTGATGAAGTCGAAGCTAAGTGCGAGAATCACGATTATGGCGGTGATGATAAACAGGCTATCCATCTCGTTAGCTCCTCACTTAAGCGTTTTTCATGATGATCGTTTCAATGACGTTAGCTGCATCTTGGCAGTAGTCCGCGATTGATTCGAGCGATTCATAGATTTCTTTATATTGGATGATTTTAATTGGATCTGTTTCTGTTGCGAACAATGCTTTGATCGATTTACGGCGTAGGTTGTCACAAATCGTCTCTTGTTCTTTGATTTTGATGACGTGTTCACGCATCGGTTGCAATTTACGTGCAACAAGAAGATCCATTGACATCGCGAGTTCTGTGACAGCGATGTTGATTTCATCGACGAACTTGATCATGTGCTCGTCTGCTTGAACGATATTGTAGATTTCGAAGATCGCTGAACATTCTTCAAAACCGTCTAAGACGTCATCAAGTGCGTTAGCAAGTGCGAGTAAGTCTTCACGGTCGATCGGCGTGATGAACGCATTGTTCAAGTCGATGATCAACTGGTGCATCAAATCGTCCCCAGCTGTTTCGAAGTCTTTTACTTTATGTGCAAATTCTTTTACATCCGCGATGCCGTTGATTTTAAAGTCAACGAAGAATTGCGAAGTCGTTTTTAAGTGTCCTGCGATTTCGGATAATTTCACTGCGAATGGATCTTGTTTTTTACTAAACATTTCTTCTGCCTCCATATTAAGAACAAGAATAGAATAGTGAAGTAACTTCACGAGTTCGATTGTAGCAGACGGTATTGTAAAAGAATACATTTATGAAGCGTCTTTACGAAATCTTAATAAATCTTAATATGAAGGTGATTGTAGATTTAATAAATTGTCTGACAATGGTAAAAGTGAAGTGTACTTGATTGAAATGAGTTGGATTACGTTGTAATTGCAAGAGATTGTCTTGTGATTGTAAGAATAAAAGCGCATCAGAAGTGGGAAAAGAGGATATGGCGCATGAAAATCGAATGATATGATTAAGTCTGCGTAATCAGGTAAAAGAGGAGGATTTTATTATGCTCGTACAAAGTTTATGTATTCCGAAGCATCAATGTGTCACGATTTCCGAGACAGCGACGATTCGTGAAGCACTCGACACACTTGAAAAAACCGGATACCGCTGTGTCCCGGTCCTTGACCAATCAGGACAGGACTTCAAGGGCAACATCTATAAGATGCACATCTACCGGCATGGGATGAATGGTGGCAGCTTAGACGACAACGTCATGTCGCTGATTAAGAATACATCCAAATACATCTATACAGGAAGTAATTTCTTTGAAGTCTTCTTCTCGATCAAGGAATTACCGTATATCGCGGTCTTAAATGACGATGGTCATTTCTTCGGTATTCTACCTCACGGAAAAATGCTTGGAATGCTTGAAGAAGCGTGGAACCGTGATTCTGGAAGTTACGTCTTGACGGTAGCCCTAAGTGAACAAAAAGGGGCACTTGAGAAAATCTCGAAGATCGTCAACAAATATTCAACGGTCGCGAGTCTGATGACACTCGATGCGAAGAGTAGCGTCATGCGTCGTGTATTGATTACATTACCGACGGATTGTGACGAGAAGACGAAGAAAAAAATCGTCAAGAAACTTGACGATAAGGGACTTCGAGTCGTTGCTGTCGAAGATTTAGCCGTTCGTGTATAATGGACCCGCACAAGACCAGTTCATGACTGGTCTTTTTTTGAGGGAAAGGAAGGATAGATGATGAAACTATTAATAGTAGGAGCCGGTGCGATGAGTGAGGCACTCGTTCAAGGATGGGTCGCTTCTGGATTTGCACGAGAAGATATCACGATGACGAATCGGAGTGGCGGGATACGCTTGACAGAAGTCGCAGCGCGACACGGTGTTCAAACGGTCGAGCAGGAGGACGTCTCCTTATACGATATCGTCATGCTGGGCATGCAACCCGATGGTGTACTCGACTATGTAGCGAATCAACAATGGACGAATCAGACGATTGTTTCGATTGCTGCACACATTACACCGCATGAAATCGAACAGTTGGCAAAACGTCCGACAGTCGCTGCCATGCCGAATACTCCAGTCGCACACCGTTTAGGAATGACTGGACTATGGTTCGGCTCACGCGTGAATGAAGAGATCCGAAGTGTAGTCGAGGCATTATTTGGACGTGTCGGAGAAATTGCGGAAGCAAATGAATCGACGATGCCTGCATTCATGGCGGCAGCTGGATGTAGTCCTGCTTTCTTCTATGAAATCGTAGCTGGCATGGTGCCGGTTTTGACGGATGCTGGTTTTGAAGAAGAAAATGCACGTCGAATCGTTGCTCAAGCGATGAAAGGTTCGGCTGAAATTCTCATGCGCTCCGACGCAAGTACGGATCGTCTGATTGCTGATGTTGCGGCACCTGGTGGACCGACGGATCGTGGGGTCCAAGTGCTACGAGAGCGTCACTTATTCGATACGATGCAAGCGGCACTACGAGAGAGTGCACGCGAAGCAGACGAATAATGGATTCAAAAGAGGCTGACTCAAAAAGAATGACGCGTCTTTTCACGTCCTTATCTTTGTAGAGACTGACATTTGAGTCAGTCTTTTTTTACGTTCACGAAAGTTTCACGTGAAACATAAACAAAGCGATTGCATCTTGAAATAAGAATTCGTACACTGTAAAAAGAAACCGTCCAGACGGTACAGTAAATGTGAGGGAAGGGGGAGACTATTGGCCAGTGCAAAAGCGCAAGAGACTCGTCGTCGGATTCTTGAAGCAACGACGACGATTATTTTGCAACAAGGATTCACCCAATTGACGCTTGAAGAAGTAGCGAAACAAGCAAATGTCTCAAAAGGTGGACTATTGTATCATTTCGCTTCGAAGGAAGCTTTATTAATGGGGGTCATCGAGGCGCAAGAAGCACGACAATTTGAACTATATGAACAGCATCAGTTGACGATGGGACCGATGGAAGCGTTCGTGACGTTGCAAATCCAGCAACAAGAGGAGTTCCATCTCGACATGGATGCGCTTCTTTACTTGTTGTCCTTGTTAAAGGATCATGCGACGTTCGTCGAGGAACGAAAGCGACAAGCGGAGCAGTTCTTCCGCCAACTGACAGAACAGATGGATCCGGTTGAAGTGTTATCGATTCGCTTTACATTAGACGGTTTGAAATTGTCGGAGCATTTTCAGTTCGGCGCACCGTCTCCAGATGTGCGACAACGATTAATTCAGCAATTAATAGAACGTGCACGACGACTAGATAAACAAATTGAAGAGTGAGGGAGAACCATACGATGAAAAAGATCATCCAGTTTTCGGTGAACAATAAGTTTGCCCTCTGGCTCATGACGATCATCATCACGGTTGCCGGTATTTATGCGGGAACATCGATGAAGCTCGAGACATTGCCAGACATCACGACGCCGACCGTGTCGGTGACGACGATTTATCCAGGTGCTACACCAGAACAGGTGCTAGATGAAGTCAGTCGAGAACTTGAAAGTAAGGTCGAAAATTTACCGGGAGTCGATACAGTACGTTCGACGTCTTTCCAAAATGCATCGAACCTACAAATCGACTACAACTTTAGTACGGATATGGAAGAAGCAGAGCAAAAAGTAAAAGAAGCTCTTTCAAACGTCGAATTACCGGAAGGTGTTCAGGAACCACAAGTATCACGGATTTCCTTTGATGCATTCCCAGTCATCGGTTTTGCCGTTTCGGATAAGGAGCGTTCCTTGTCTGAGTTGACGAAACTCGTTGAAAACGAACTTCAACCAAAGCTTGAAGGAATCGAAGGGGCGCAGACGGTTCAAGTCGCGGGTCAAGAGATTCGCCGAATCGAAATTCGCTTCGATGAGAAAAAACTCGAACGTTACGGTCTAACCGAAGAGAATGCGAAACAATTGATTCAAGCTAATGATTCCCGTTTAGCGCTTGGCTTGTACGAGTTAGGAGATAAGGAACAAGCGATCGTATTAGATGGAAAAGCAACGACGGTCAAGGAATTAAAAGATCTTCGTCTTCCCTATACACCGCCAGTATCGAATACTCCTGAAGCAGGACAAGCTCCATCGTCAGCCCCTGCGGCATCCCAAACGACACCAGCGACAGGCGCAACGTCCGGTCAGGCAACACAGACGGCGCCAACGCAAGTACCAACTGTCACGTTGTCGCAAGTTGCGACGATCGAGGATAAAGGGATCGAGGAATCGATCTCGCGTTCGAATGGTGAACGATCGATTGGTGTTCAAGTAACGAAGTCGCAAGATGCGAACACGGTCGATGTCGTCAATGCAGTCAAGCAGACGATCAAAGACTTTGAAAAAGAAAACGGTTCGGTCAAGGCATCTGTGACACTGGATCAAGGAAAACCAATTGAGGAATCTGTTTCGACGATGATCAGTAAAGCATTGATTGGTGCGTTATTTGCGATCGTCATCATCTTGCTGTTCTTACGAAACATTAAATCAACGATCATTGCTGTTATTTCGATTCCGTTATCCCTTCTGATGGCAATTCTTGTCTTGAAGCAGATGGATATTTCCTTGAACATCATGACACTCGGAGCCATGACGGTCGCGATTGGTCGAGTCGTTGATGATTCCATCGTCGTCATCGAAAATATTTATCGTCGTTTGACGGATCCGACGGAAAAGTTAAAAGGAAAAGAATTGATCATCAGTGCAACACGAGAGGTCTTCATTCCAATCGCTTCGTCGACAGTCGTTACGATCGCGGTCTTCTTACCACTCGGATTCGTTACGGGATTCGTTGGTGAGCTCTTCTTACCATTCGCTTTGACAGTCGTCTTTGCACTGTTCGCGTCCTTGATCGTTGCGGTTACGGTCGTTCCGATGTTCGCCGATTCGCTCTTTAAGCGTGGTAAAGCACCAAAACCGGAAAAAGAAGAGGGCGGAAAGTTGGCGAACGGATATCGCCGTATGCTGAATTGGTCTCTCAACCATAAACTCATCGTCTTTGGTCTATCAGTCTTGCTGTTGATCGGTAGTTTTGCTCTCGTACCAACGATTGGCGTCAACTTCTTGAATCAAGAAGGAGAAAAGACACTCTACGTCACGTACAATCCAAAACCAGGTCAAACGCTGGATGATTCGTTAAAAGCAGCTGATCAAGCAGAAGATTATTTCAACAAACAAAAAAATATCGATAATCTTCAGTTTACCGTCGGTGGAGAAAATCCATTGAATCCAGGGAATACAAAGCAAGGGGTCTTTATCGTCCAATACGATCCAGACACAGAAGATTTCGCAGATGTTAAACAGACAGCCATCAAACAGCTGAATGCTGACATTCCGACAGGAGAATGGAAAGAGCAAGACTTCAGTGGTGGCGCAGCTTCGTCAGGCGTCTCGTACTCGATCTTTGCGAATAATATTGAAGATTTAGAAGCAGTAACACCGAAATTCGTTGATGCGATCGAAGGTGAATCGAAGTATGTTCGAAAAGTAACGACAGATTTAAAAGAAGCGTATACGCAATATACGTTCGAAGTCGATCAGCAAAAAGCGGCTGAATTCGGCGTTTCAACAGCACAACTTGCGCAAGGCATTGCCAATGTCCAAGGAGAAGAAAAACCACTTTCTACTATTAAGGTAGATGGGAAGGAACTCGATGTCATCGTTCCAAACGAACAGACGACATACGATTCCGTTCAAGATTTGGAAGAGACGGATGTCGTGACACCGCTTGGCGTTCGCAAACTGTCCGATTTCGTTGAAGTGAAGAAAGGGACGACTCCTGATTCGCTCAACGAACGTGATGGAAAACTCGTCGCTACCGTTACAGCAGAACTAAAAACGGATAAAGCAACAGAGGCTTCTCAAGCGATTGAAAAGTCCGTTAAAAACATTGATCGTCCGACAGGCGTCTCGTATGAGCAAGGCGGAGTCACAGAGCAGATCCAAGAGTCGTTCACACAACTTGGTCTAGCAATGGCAGCAGCTGTAGCGATCGTCTATCTTGTCCTCGTCATTACGTTTGGAGGAGCATTGACACCACTCGTCATCTTGTTCTCACTTCCATTCGCAATCATCGGTGGACTGGTTGCCCTGTTGATTACAGGAGAGACGATTTCTGTATCATCCTTGATTGGTGCTTTGATGTTGATCGGAATCGTCGTGACGAATGCGATCGTCTTGATCGACCGTGTCATTCATAAAGAAGCGGAAGGTTTATCGACGCGTGAAGCACTACTCGATGCAGCAGGTACACGTTTACGTCCAATCTTGATGACAGCACTTGCGACGATTGGTGCACTTGCACCACTTGCGCTTGGACTCGAAGGTGGCGCATTGATTTCAAAAGGGTTAGGTGTGACGGTCATCGGTGGACTGACAAGTTCGACGTTGTTGACACTCCTTATCGTACCGATCGTCTATGAATTCTTAGCACGTTTCCGTAAAAAGAAGTCAATTGATTCTTGAAAAAACGATTAAGTGACTCAAACTGACAGGTATGTAGAAATGGCTATCCTAAGCCGTTCTACAACCTGTTTTTTTATTTTGTTACAAAAGTATTACGAAAAATAGTCCGCGTTAAAGAACTGTAATATGATGAAAATCTGGAACATGATAGGATAAGTACAGAAATTATCTGACAATTCAGACGTACAATACATTCATACATAAGAGGAGAATGAATCGATGAAAGCTGTCACTCGTGTTTTGTTAACCTTAACGTTACTCATCAGTAGTTGGACACTCGTCCCAGCATCAACGCAAGCTGCAACAAGTAAAAAAGTAGTGGTGTCAGTGGATGTGCTGAATATTCGTGCAAAAGCTGCTGTATCAAGTAAACGAGTCGGGCAATTGAAACTTGGACAAGCTGTAACCGTCGTAGGTCAGGTCAAAGAATGGTATCAAATTCGTCATCAAGGGAAATCAGCATACATCGCCTCTACATATACGAAAGCATATAACGCTAAAGCGACGAAAGGTCTTAGTAAAACAGGATCAACGATCGTTTCGGTAGCAGAAGGTCTCAAAGGACGTCCTTATGTTTTTGGTGCGACAGGTCCTGTTAGCTTTGATTGCTCTGGATTTACACGTTACGTTTATCAAGCACTAGGAAAATCACTCCCACGTACGGCAGCGGCTCAATACTCAGCAACAAAACGTACGGCACCTGGCGCTGGGGATCTCGTCTTCTTTACACATGGAAGTGGGATTCAACACGTTGGAATCGCTGTCGATGGCGGTACGATGATCAATGCGAACTCGTATTATGGAAGAGTCGTCAAAGAATCGTTCCGTGGCGGTTACTGGGGATCACGGTATGTAGCGGCAGGAACTCTTTAAACGAAATGAAGCGACGAATTCAAATCGATGAACTCGTCGCTTTTTTATATGGATTCAGGTATGAGGAAGAACGGTCGTTCCAGCAATGAACGTCGAGGGTACTTCGATTTGTGGACGAGAAACGAGATCTTCGCGGACGGTTAATTGAAAAGCATGTCGCCCGATCGTGGCATAAGGGATCGCGATCGTCGTCATCGCTAAGACTTCAGCGAGTTCACTTCCATCAAAACCAATGACAGACAGGTCTCCAGGAACCTGATAGCCTTGTTTTCGGAGTTCCAAGATGAGACCCGCTGCCACGTGATCACTTGCGGTCAAGATAGCGGTCGGTCGTTGTTTTTGTTGCATCCAGCGTCTTGCGACGGTCGCACCGTCTTCAATCGTCAAGGTCTGTTCATAGACGAATTCGTCACGTACGACCTCTTGATACGCATGTTTACGCGCCAAGCTATTCGTACTGTCCGGTCGTCCGAGACAGATGCCGATGCTCGTATGTCCCTGTTGTCGTAGATGTGCAAGTCCTTGTTGAAAGGCCGTATAGTGATCGATATAGACGGCAGCGACATCTTCATGATGTTCACAAAAGACGATCGGGCCATATTGTTCATACGATAAAATCGCTGATAAGGGAAGACTGTGCGACACGACGATGAGTGCGTCGATTTCCTGTTGCGCCAGCGCATCCAGTGCCAGTTGTTCATGCGTTTCCACATAATTCGTTTGCCACGTCAAGAACCGATAGCTCGCGTCAAAGGCGGCTTGCGCGATGCCTTGAAGAATGGCAGCGTGATATGGATGATCAACGAACGGAAGCATGACTCCGACCGTTTTTGTCATACCCGTCGATAGATGGACGGCAGTCTGATTACGGATATATCCGAGTTTTTCGATAGCTTCTCGAACAGCTTGTCGCTTCTCGTTCGCAACGTAAGGATGATCATTTAGTACACGTGAGACTGTCGTAACGGACACGTTGGCTTCACGTGCCAAGTCTCGGATGTTCGTCATCGCGCATCCCTCCTGGATTACATCTTACGAGATAATCGTCGTTCAAGTCGGCGCCAATCCTGTCGGGAGACGGGAGCCGAGAATGGAGCTGTCTGCTCAGCCAATTCATTGATCTTTGAAAGCAGTCGTATTTTTTCTTGAGGAGACAAATCAGGGTATTGATCGACCAACGTGTGCTGACACAAATAATAGCCTGCTGGTGTATGCAATTGTTCGATGGCCCACTCAAAAGCAACATTTCGTTTAAACAGTTGTGTTAACCGTGTATGAATCGACATGATGATTACCTCCTTTTTAGTGTATATCAAGACGATAGGCTATGAAACGCGTTTCACGGCAAGAACTATTTTTACGCAGTGGATCGATTGGAAAAATTCAGCAAGAATTGACCAGTTAGACAAAGAAGTCTATGATTGTGACGATACAACACAAAGAGGGGCGAACGTAAAATGGAATCGACAGACTCGAAGCTGGCATTAAAAATGCTCGTTGTTCTATCTCGGACGATGCATGCGGTGACGGAGCAAGTGAAGGCAGACATCAAAACACATCAGTTGAATTTATCGGAATTCGGAGTTCTGGAATTGCTGTACCACAAAGGGGACACGCCTCTACAACAAATTGGCGATAAGATTCTATTAACGAGCGGAAGTGTGACGTATGTCGTGGATAAACTTGAAAAGCGTGGGTTGATCGCGCGAAAATCATGTGCGACGGATCGTCGTGTCACGTTTGGAACATTAACGGAAGCTGGACGCGAATTAATGGAAGAGACATTCCCGAAACATGAAGCCTTTTTAGCAGACTTATTTAAGGATTTGTCGGTTTCTGAAAAGGAACAGTTGATTGATCAGTTGAAACGAATCGGTTTACGAGCCGAACATTATACGCCGCTCGAAAATGTGTAAGAATTAGCACTCATAAGATCAAAAAAGCTCAGGTCACGGACTTGAGCTTTTTTTATTCATTTGGAAGTCAAACTGATTGACAAACGAAAAGGTGGTTGATATGTTTAGTTACAGAATTTACTTTAAATAAAAGGGAGAAATAATAATGACTAAATTACTTTATGTAACTGTTAACCCGAAAGCTACAGAACACTCTTTCAGCCTTCAAGTCGGTGAAGCATTCCTCGAAAGCTACAAAGCGGCGAATCCTTCAGCTGAAGTAGAAGTTCTTGATCTATATAACGAAACAGTCCAAGAAATCGATACAGATGTTCTTAGCGCATGGGGCAAATTCGCAACAGGCGAAGAGTTAACAGAAGTGGAGATCGCAAAAGTCGGTACGATGACAAAACATCTCGAGCAATACATGGAAGCAGATGAGTATGTCTTCGTCACACCAATGTGGAACTTCTCTTTCCCAGCACGTCTCAAAATGTACATCGACAGCGTTCTTCTTGCAGGTAAAACATTCGCTTACACTGCAGAAGGTCCAAAAGGCTTGATGGAAGGCAAAAAAGCACTCCACATCCAAGCAACAGGTGGCGTCTACACAGGATCTGGTCTCAACTTCGGTGATGACTACCTCCGTCAAGCACTTGCTTTCACTGGTGTAACAGACTACGATGCACTCTTCATCGAAGGTATGGCAATGAACCCAGAAAAAGCAGAAGAGATCAAAGAAGCAGCAATCGCTAAAGCAAAAGAACTCGGTCGTTCATTCTCGACTGTCAACGCATAAGATAAGCGTCAAAAAGGCTCCCGCCGTGTCGGGAGCCTTGAGACTGAAGACAAAGCGTAATTTTTCTCTTAACGAGAAAGATTGCGCTTTTTTGTTCATCTCGCATCGTTTTCCTGGGACAAGCATCGTGCTGCTCCTACAGAAAAAAGCGCCATTTTGCGCTGTCGAGACAAACAAGACCCGTTTTCCTGCTTGAATGAAGCGGAAAAACTGGCTTGTGTCTCGCCTGAGGAAAGGGCGTGAAAGGACGCGTTATTTTTTAAGTCAGCCCTTTTTGTGTGCGCTCAAGAGAGCGTTGATTTTTTACGAAGCACAAGCGTCAGGAAAAGTAACAAGTCCTTGAGTTTCTCGAATCCACGAGGATGCGTCGAGATACGATAGAGCCACTCTAGCTTGAAGCGGCGGAATAATTTGGGCGCGCGCTTACTGTGTCCGGACCAGACGTCGAACGCACCACCAACACCGATGAAGATGCCGTGATCGACTTGATCATAGATGGAAGCAATCCATTCTTCCTGTTTTGGCGCACCGAGTGCGACGAGAACAAGATCAGCGTCTGCTTCTGTAATTGCTTGCGTTGCTTCTTCTGTCTTTCCAAAACCATGAAATGTTCCAACGAAGTGGATATTCGGAAAACGAATCGATAACTGACGGATCAACGATTTCATGACTTCCGGGCGTCCACCGAGTAAAAAGACGCGCTTCTCGAGTGCGTCTGCCGTCCGCAATAGTTCACGTGCGGTCTCGATTCCCGGCAATGTCGCAGTGAGCGGTGCTCCCATCCGTTTACTGGCAGCCGTCACACCGATTCCGTCTGGTGTGATGAACGTTGCCCGTCGTAAGATGGCATCGTAAGAAGGTTCGCGCAATGCACGCAACACGAGCTCTGGGTTCGCCGTGACAAGAAAGGCTTTTCCGCGGTCGTGTAAGATTGTTTTAATATGGGTATACCATTGCGAAGGTGTCGCATCGACGAATGGTAGTCCGAATAATTGTTTTGTCTGAATCATAATTTTCCACCTCATCATCCATCATAGCAGAATCAAGACGGACGAACAGCGACTTGAGACTGAAAAAGGAGCGGATTCACGTGCATCCATCTTGGCAAACCGTGTTAAAAGAAGAAAAGGAAAAACCCTATTTTCAAGAACTGTGGGCTTTTTTGAAGGAAGCCTATCAAACGACGACCGTCTACCCTCCGAAAGAGCGGATTTTTCATGCGTTCGATGCAGTCGCACCGGAAGATGTCCGGTGCGTCATCTTAGGGCAAGATCCCTACCATGGTCCACGTCAGGCGAATGGACTCAGCTTTTCCGTGCATGACGGAGTGCCGATTCCTCCGTCCCTTCGAAACATGTATAAGGAACTCGTCACGGATATCGGTTGTCCGGCTCCGACCTCCGGAAATCTCGAAGCATGGTCACGACAAGGAGTATTCTTACTCAATACGTCGCTTACGGTTGAGGAGGGGAAAGCGGGATCCCATGCTAAAAAAGGCTGGGCGCCGTTTACGGATCGGGTCATCGAAGTATTAGGAACACAGACACAACCGATCGTATTCATCCTCTGGGGAAATCATGCGAAGAGTAAAAAAGCGCTGATCGATACGGATCGTCATCTTGTTCTTGAAGCCGTCCATCCGAGTCCTTTATCCGCAAGTCGTGGATTTTTCGGTAGTAAGCCGTATTCGCAAACGAATGCTTGGCTGAAAGAGCAGGGAAGAGAGCCGATCGACTGGTGTTTGTCGTAAATCAAAAAAGGCTGACTAAAAAGTCAGCCTGAGACTGAAGACAAAGCGCAGTTTTTCTCTTAACGAGAAGGATTGCGCTTTTTTGTTCGTCTCGAATCGTTTTCCAGGGACAAGCATCGCGCCGCTTCGCGCCGCTTCGCGCCGCTTCGCTTCGCTGCAGGGTCGCTCTTGCTTGTTTTTCCCTAGGAAGCGATGTCGAGTGAACGAAACGCTTCCTAGATCCTTCTTCCAGGTATAAAAAAAGACGCGTCACACGCAACTCCTACAGGAAAAAGCGCAATTTTGCGCTGTCAGAGACTAACAAGACCCGTTTTCCTGCTTGAATGAAGCAGGAAAATTGGCTTGTGTCTCGCCTGAGGAAAGGGCGTGAAAAGACGCGTCATTCTTTTTTTGAGTTACTTAGCGGCTTGAGATAGCCGGCTCCTCATCCATCATGAACTTTTCGACGACGAGAGCAACACCATCTTCATCGTTCGAAGCGGTCATATACTGTGCTTTTTCTTTGACGGTATCGGCTGCATTCGCCATCGCGACACCAAGACCTGCCCATTCGATCATCGATAGATCGTTGTTGCCGTCTCCACAAGCAATGACTTCTTCTTGAGCAATTCCCAGTTTTTCAGACAGTAAGGCAAGGCTTGTACCTTTTGTGACACCATCTTCTGTGAATTCAAGGAAAAATGGCTTCGAGCGAGCCACCGCGAGTTCACCCGCAAGTTCCTGTTGAAGCGTCTGTTCGACGCGCGCGAGGTGCGTCTCTTCTGCCATCATTAAACACTTGACGACAGGTGTTTGAATCGCAGCTTTAAAATCAGCGACAGGAATGACCTCCATGCCTGTCAGTTGTCCTTCGAGCGTCGTATATTCATTCGGTTCCTCTGTCAGGATCTCATGGCCGACATACGTGTGGATGTAGACACCCTCCCGTTTACTCAAATCGTCAAGGCGGTGGACCGTCTCCGGGGAAAGCGTGCTGAGGAAGAGCGATTCGTTCGTTTTACAATCAATGATTGAAGCGCCATTGAAGCTTAGGATGTAACTGCCGTAGCGGGCGAGTTCCAGTTCTTTTGCGAGGTCGAGCATGGCAAATGTCGGACGACCGCTAGCGAGCACGACTTTCTTCCCGCGACGCTGCGCAGCGAGTAAAGCTTCTTTCGTACGTGGTGAAATCGTATGGTCACTTGTCAACAAGGTATCATCTAAATCGAGAACAATCATTTTATACGTCATACATTCAAACCCCTTTCAATTATCTGTATATCGTAACAACTTGTCCCCCGTTCGACAATATACTCTCCTCGAAGAGAGTATGATAAAGTGGAAACAGAGCCCGTACGGAAAGGATTCCAACTTTATGAAATATCTCTTCATGATCATATCAAGTCTATTATTAGCAGGATGCAGTACGATGTTTCCGCATCCCGCCTCTTTACTCGAACATCCGTCCCTTCCGGCATGGGAGCAGTCGTTGAAAGAACGGATTGACCGCGATTTGCCGAAACAGGCAGAGGTCGTGGCACCACGAAATCAAGCGGTATCCCGCCTATACGAACTCGTCGACTTAGATCGAAATGGTAAAGATGAAGCGATCACCTTCTACCGTAGCGAGCAGGACGGGCGCTTCACGATTCATCTTCTCGTCCATGAACGACAAGGCGAAAAATGGCGACTCGTGGCGCGACAGACGGTAGCTGACGGTCGAGCCATCGATCGACTCGAAGTCATAACTGACGCACGACATAAACAAAACCACCTGGTCATCGGTATTACCAGTTATGGTGAAAATACGTTATACATCATTGAGCAGTTACTATCGAAGCAACGAGACGTCACGACAGTCGATCGGTATGATCGTCTGTCGGTAGCTGATTTGAATCAAGATAGAGAGCGGGATATGGTGCTTCTGCAAAAGGGCAGTCCGTCTCGTTTGATCTATTATAAAGACATCCTGTCGAAAGAGCACCAAGAGACGACACTTTCAACGCAGGATGGCGATTTATTCGCAGAACATGATTTATTTGAAGTCGATACGATCAATGCCGCTCGAAATAAAGGCTTGATCGTATCGTATACACGAGATGCGAAAATGCACATCGCATTATTCCGCTTAGCGAACGATACGTTGGAACAGGTTCGTTTCGGTCAGATCGATGAGATCGTCGAACCGATGTATACCTTCCCGAAAGATGTCGATCAAGACGGAATCGTCGAGTTTGGTCATCAATATACGCCAGAAGGCAGTAAAGGGCGTGAGGGTGAACCGAAACCACGCATCACGGCATACTACACATGGAATGGATCAGATAATCCACCATTTCTCGAGAGTGGGTTCGAACTGCGAGAAGAGCAGTACATCGATCAAGAATACAATTTCGTCATGCGGTTCCCTGCCAACTGGGCGACGCGTGAAACGATCGAAAAACGCGAAAATCGTGTTCGGTTCATCAATCGAGAAACGAAGCAGATTGATTTCGAATTAGAGGTCATTCCGAAGAATCAATACATTGCGAGTGATCAAAAACGAAAAATCAAAGAAGGTATCGATTATGTCTATGTGATTGATGCGACGAAGGATTATGAAGTGTTCGTCAATCGTGTCACACTCGTGGAATAAAGAATCAGGGGGAGAAAAGAATGACCAAAATACTAGTAGCCGAAGATGAACATGCGATTCGCAGTTTCATCGTCATTAATTTGAAACGAGCAGGCTATGATGTCATCGAGGCGGAAAATGGGAAAGAAGCGCTTGCGCAGTTTGATCAACAAACCTTCGATATTCTGTTACTCGATATCATGATGCCGGAAGTCGACGGTTTTGCCGTCTGTGAACAGGCGCGGGCAAAGGATGAGGTCGTCGGGATCATCATGCTGACGGCACGGACACGAGAAGAGGATAAAGTCATGGGACTAAGCGTAGGCGCGGACGATTACATCGCGAAGCCGTTCAGTCCAGCAGAGCTTCTTGCGCGCATCCAGTCGCTCCTGCGACGGGTAGAGACATTACGCCGCAGAAAACAGCCGCGTGAACTCATCTCTGGACCGTTTCGGATTGATTTAGGGGCGAAGCGCGTCCAAAAAGAAGGTGTCGATGTCGAAGTGACACCAACTGAATACGATTTACTTTGCCACTTCATCAAAAACGAAGATCAAGTCATGTCGCGAGATGAATTACTCGATGCGGTATGGGGTGAGAATTACTTTGGTGATCGGAAGACGGTCGATGTCAACATTCGCCGTCTTCGTCAAAAAATCGAAGAGAATCCAGCGGAACCGAAGTTCATCGAGACATTGTGGGGACATGGATACAAGTGGCGTAACGAAGAATGAAGCGCCAGATATTGATGCGGTTCATGACGATCATCACGGTGACAGTCTTACTCGTCATCGGAATCCTTTCGTTCGTGACCTATAACTATTACTACGTGACGGCGACAGATGTCTTAAAACGTCATGCGAATGCGAGTGCTGTCTTATTTGCGAATAGCGGCCTCGCTTATGATTACGCCGATTCAGAAGCGACGATTCATGATGTACTCGATTCTTACGCTTATCCGGACGCTGAGATCGAAGTGTTGGATGCGACAGGGATTCCGCGTTACTCTTCGACCGGATTCATCTCGGAACGTAAGTTGACGCGAGCAGCGGTCAATCAAGTAAGGGCGGGACAGACCGTCACGAAACGATATGACGATGAAGCGACGGGAGAACATTTACTGGAAGTAACAGAACCTGTCGTATCGTTCGGTCAGACGACGGGAGCGCTTCGTTATACGACGTCGCTTGAGCGAATCGATCGACGTGTGATCGAAATTTGTTTAGCGATCGTCCTCCTGGGTACAGTTATTTGGGGACTTGCCTTCATCTATTCCTCACGTCTCGTCTCGTCAATCGTCCGACCGATTCAAGAAGTCATCGGTGCATCGGACCAAATCGCGAAACAGCATTACGACGTCAAGGTGAACGAGGAATACTCGTTCGAGCTTGGAGAACTAGCGCGGACGATCAATTATATGGGGCAACAGATCAAACAGCAGGAAACATTGAAAGATGAATTCATTTCTGGTATTTCCCATGAATTACGGACACCGCTGACATCGATCAAAGGCTGGAGTGAAACGTTACTCGTCGAACAGGATCAGTTGCCGGAAGAGGCGTCGCTTGGGATGGGCATCATTCATTCGGAGACGGAGCGTTTGATTTCGCTCGTTGAGCAGTTACTCGATTTCTCGAAACTCGAGACGAGCCGCCTCGTCTTATACCGTCAGGAAGTCAACTTGACGGAAATCATCGAGACCGTAACGGCGCAACTTCGTCAAAAGCTGGAAGAAAAAAATGTCCAGATCGTACAGAAGTTACCGGCGCAAGTCGTCGGTCTATACGACGAAAATCGATTGAAACAAGTCTTCTTGAACCTGCTTGATAATGCGATCCGCTTTTCTCCAGTCGGTGGCACGATCACCATTCGACTCGTTCGTTCAGAGCGTGTGTTGTTCCTCTCCTTCAGTGATGAAGGACCTGGCATTCCGAAAGAGCACTTACGTCACGTCACAGAAAAGTTCTATCAAGTGCAAAAAGGAAAGGGCGGAACAGGGCTCGGACTATCGATTTGCCGAGAACTCGTCGAAGCACATGAAGGCAAGCTATTCATTGATAATCAGCCGGAAGGCGGCGTCATCGCGACGATTCTGCTACCTGTCACGAAAGCGTAAACACTGAGACGGGCAGAGTGAAACAGAAACTGGTAAAGTTAAGTGGATTATAGTACGAAATGGATCAGATGATAGGAAACGGAGGAATCAGTCATGGCACTTGGTGTTTCAAATGGTACGCTTCAACCGCTCTCCGGAAAACCGAACGCGGTATCTACTCAAACCGATCTACAGGATATGAAAATGCGTCCGCTCCCGTTCAAAGGAACGCTTGCAGATTCGAAGTTTCAATTACTACGTATCCTACAAAGCCTCGACCGCGTCAAAGTCGTCAAGGAGGAAGGGACATACATCCACGCCATCTTCACGAGTAAAGTCTTTCGCTTCAAGGATGACGTCGAATTTTACTTCGATGAAGCTGCACAGGTGATTCATTTCCGTTCGGCATCACGTGTCGGGTACTCCGACTGGGGCGTCAACCGTAAACGAATGGAAGATATCACACGTCGCTACGAGGAGGGATCACGATGAAGAACTATCAATTAGTCGTCATCGGTGGTGGTGCAGCCGGAATGACGATTGCTGCTGGTGCAGCAAGTCTTGGCGCACACGTCGCCCTGATCGAACGCCATACGCATCTAGGTGGAGATTGTCTTCACTACGGTTGCGTTCCTTCAAAGGCTTTGATCGAAGCGGCGCACGATGTTCATGTCATGAAGCGGACGGCTGAAAAGTACAACGTGACACTGAACGGGGACGCGGTCTATTCCAAAACGAAAGCAAGCGTCGATCGGGCACGTAACATCATTCAATCACACGATGGAACGAAACGGTTCGAAGACCTTGGTGTCGATGTCTATATCGGAGAAGCGACATTCCTCAGTGCCCATGAAGTGGAAGTGGCGGGACAACTTGTCGTAGGTGAGAAGTTTGCGATCTCCACGGGATCTCAACCCATCATTCCACCGATTGATGGACTCGATACGATTGATTATTTAACGAACGAGACGATCTTCGAATTGACGGAGCGTCCGGAGCGTCTGCTCGTCATCGGTGGTGGTGCGATCGGTCTTGAGCTGTCGCAAGCTTACGCGCATCTCGGAACAGAAGTCACGGTCATCGAGGGTATGAAGACGTTACTCGGAAAAGAAGATCGCGACATGGTCGAAGTCATTCAACGTCAGCTCGAACAAGAATTGACATTACATCTCGATACGAAGGTCACGCACGTCCGCAAGTCGGCGGGGGGCATCGAAGTGACGGTCGAAGCGAACGGCGAATCACGTGTCATCGAAACGGATGCCGTGCTTGTCGCGGTCGGTCGTAAGCCACGCATCGAAGCACTACGTCTCGATCGAGCCGGTGTACACGTCGAAAAAGGATTCGTCCAAGTCGATGGTTCACTTCGAACAAGTCAGCGACACATCTTTGCGGTCGGAGATACGATCAACTCACTTCCGTTTACGCACGTCGCAGGGCTTGAAGGAAAAACGGTCGTCACGAATGCTTTATTCGGTCTACGGACGAAGCCGGATTATCGAGCGGTTCCGTGGGTCACATTCACGACGCCTGAATTGTTCCATCTCGGATTGACGGAAGACGAGGCACGTAAGAAACATGGGGAAATCAAGGTCTATCAGACCGGTCTCGATGAAGTCGATCGTTTCGTCATCAATGGTCAGACGGAAGGGCGCGTCAAGCTCATCGCGGATAAGCGTGGAAAACTGATTGGAGCACATGCAATCGGAGAACAAGCGGGTGAGTGGATGCAAGAAGTCGTCTATGCGATGGCACGTAAAGATAAGGTCGGTCAATTGTCGCGTGTCGTCCATCCATATCCGATCCGTGGTGCTGCGGTTCAGCGAGCTGCTGATGTCTACTGGCGTGAACGTCTATTCGCTGGTCCGATCCCAAAATGGTTGAAACGTTATTTCGACTGGAAACAAGGAGAATGATTCATGCAACAACCTGCTACTAAACGGAATTTCGTTCCGCTCGTCATCCTGCTGACGCTTGTCATCAACTTGCTCGTGGCGCTCTTATTCTTTGCGCCACCTGTACAAGTCGATTCAGGATTCGATTGGACGTTGCTTCCTTTTTTGAATGCCATCTTCAATAGTTTTACCTTCATGCTGTTGCTCGGCGCTTGGATTTCCATTCGTCGTGGCAACCGGGTGAACCATCGTCGCTTTATTGGTGGTGCGATGACGACGACGACACTGTTCTTGATTTCGTACGTCACATATCATGCCGTCAGTGAATCGACGAAATTCGGGGGCGAAGGATTTGTTCGTCCGATCTATTTCTTCATCTTGATTACGCACATTATTCTAGCTGCAGTCATCGTTCCACTCGTCTTGATGTCACTCGCGCACGCCGTGAATCAAAATTTCGAGAAGCATAAAAAATGGACACGCTTTACGATGCCACTTTGGTTATATGTCAGTTTGACCGGTGTCATCGTCTACATCATGATTCGTCCGTATTATTAAAAAAAGCTCCTTCGTGGCAACCACGAAGGAGCTTTTTTACGTTCAGGATTCGACTTTTGTCTCGTCGAGTACATTGGCTTTTAAGTCGATCAATGGTCGAATTAACACTTCGACGCGTCGATTCTGACTGCGACCTGATTCTGTTTGATTGGACGCGATTGGTTGAAATTCACCGTAACCGCTGACGGTGAAGCGTTTTGGTTCAAGCTTTGGGTTCCGTTGTAAAGCGCGCATGAAACTGATCGCCCGATCAGCACTCAGTTCCCAGTTTGATGGATACTGTGCTGTATTGATTGGAATGTTGTCTGTATGGCCAGAGACTTGAATCTGACGTTGTCCTGCCTTGACGAGCAGTGCGCTCATCCCCTCTGCGATTTGAAGCGAGCGTCCTCTTACTTCTGCTTGAGCTGGTGAGAACAGTGCGCGGTCGCGAATCGTAAAGACGAGTCCTTCATTCGTGATTTCAACCTTGATGTCTTTTTCAAGTTTTTCATTTTTGATGTATTGATTGGCTTCTTCTTTGATTTTTTCGAGTTCTGCGATTTCATAGCTTTGTGCCTTCGTCCGGGCATCGAGTTTTTTTGAATCCTCTTCTTCTTGAGTGGAGAGCGAACTGTTCGTGATCATCCCTGAGCCACCGTTGAAGACGGAGCTAAACGACTGGGACATTGCTTTTAGTTTCACAGCATCGACATTACTCGAAGCAAACAGAACGATGAAGAGGGCCAAAAGCAAGGTCAATAAGTCGGCGTACGGAATTAACCAGCCTTCGGAGATATGTTCATCATGCGGCTTCTTTTTCCGCTTCATAGTTCGCACGCTCCTTCGGTGTCAAGTACACAAGTAGCTTATCTTCTAAGTTTTTTGGTGATTCACCGTTTTGAATCGATAGAATTCCTTCAATCATCATCTCGTACAACTGAATTTCGCTTGCTGATTTTTGCTTCAGCTTCGTTGCGAACGGGAACCACAGGACGTATCCGGTGAAAATCCCGAATAGTGTTGCGATGAAGGCACCTGAAATGGCGTGACCTAATTTTTCGATATCCGATAAATCGGATAAGGCGGCAACGAGACCGACAACGGCACCGAGAACCCCGAGCGTTGGTGCGTAAGTACCGGCTTGCGTGAAAATGTTCGCATTTGCATGATGGCGTTCCGTCATGTTTTCGAGATCACGTGTCATGACGTCCTCGACATATTCGGATGGTTGTCCATCGATGACCATCATGACGCCACGCTTCATGAAGGCATTATCGACTTCTTCAAGTGCTGACTCGAGAGATAACAGACCTTCTTTACGTGCTTGTGTCGAGAGTGTCAAAAATTGTCCGAGCAACACTTGTTTTGTCATCAGCTTTTGTTCGAATAAGATGACTTTAAACAAGGCAGGTAAGACTTTCAATCGTTCCTTCGGGAAGGAAATCATGATGGCAGCTGCTGTCCCGACGAAGATGATGACGAGGGCTGCTGGGTTAAGCAAAGCAACGGGAGGCGCACCTTTTAAGATCATACCTCCGACTAGTGTGATGAGACCAAGAATGATCCCGATGATCGACACGATATCCATGATTGATGTGTGCCACCTTTCTGTATGTAATCCGTGTAGGAACGAAAAATAAAAGAGCAGAAGACACTTCTTCTGCTCGGAAATCCAAAAACCGAGAATCAAGCGCCGTTTTCGTCGATTAGCATTTGAATGCTTTCGTTTCGTTCGTCACGCTCTATATCGGTCAGTACGTCGTATTTTTTTAACACTTGATACAATTCATTTAGAATCGGTTGCTCCAAATGTAATGATAAGAGTTCCTCGAATTGATAATACAATTGCGCAGGCATCCATTGTGATTGTCGTTCCAGCCTTCGCCAGACATCCTCAATCGAATGATCAGCCGTCTTAGGGTCCACTGTTTCCCTCAACCTCCTTTAATGATTACACGTCCACTTTTATCTAGTTTACCAAAAAAATACGAAAACGTTTAGTCGATTGCATATTTCGATAGAACTTCTTAATTCGAGGGAGTATGATAAAGACAATTCTGTCTGAAAACAATCTAGGGGGAGTAAGATGTTCTCGCATAAAAGACGTTCACGACTCGCACGCTTCGGGCGTTTAGGTGAATTGATGTATCATCAGCTGTTCGATAAACCGGCACGTTTTATCGCAACTGGCTTTACATTGACGATTTTACTGGGTGGTTTTTTATTGTGGCTTCCGATCTCGCAGCAAGAGGGGCAAGATGTATCATTCATCGATTGCCTATTCGTTGCGACATCGGCAGGAACCGTCACAGGACTGTCACCGATTAATATTGCCGAATCCTATAATTTACTCGGTCAAATCATCATGATGCTCTTAATTCAGGTCGGTGGACTTGGATTCATGACGATCGCGCTCGTCTTACTCAGCGTCACGGGACGAAAAATCGGGATTCGTCAGCGGATCATTATCCAAGAGATGTTTAATCTCGATAGTCCGGGCGGAACGATTCGTCTCGTTCGTAATATCATCGTCACGACGGTCCTCGTTGAGATCGTCGGCATGTTTTTGATTGCGCTTGATTTGTTCATTCAATACAAATACAGCTTCGGAAAAGCACTCTATTACGGTTTGTTCCACGCCGTATCTGCCTTCAACAATGCAGGATTCGCACTATGGGGTGATAATCTAATCGGTTTCCAACAAGATACGACATTCATTCTGACGATTGCAGCTCTCTTGATGATTGGTGGTCTTGGTTTTACGGTCATCGCGGATATCGCTGGTAAACGAAACTTCAAGAAAATTTCGCTCCATTCTAAATTGATGGTGCTATCACTACTCGTCATCAATGGACTAGGTGTTTTAGCAATGATGCTCTACGAGTGGGTTTCGAACTTGGGTTCATTAAAAGATGAATCGTTCTTCAGTGCACTTCATATCGTGTTCTTCCAAGTCGTCACGACACGAACGGCTGGTTTCCAGACGATCGATTTAACGACGATGGTGCCGCTCTCGATCGGTTTGATGATGGTTTTGATGTACATCGGGGCAGGTTCCGCATCAACAGGTTCCGGGATCAAGGTCACGACGGCAGCGGTCATCTTGAAGAATGTCTGGACGTATATACGCGGACAGCGTGAAACGGTTCTGATGCGACGGACTGTTCAGACGCAAGCGATTCAAAAGGCATATGCGATTGCTGTCTTCAGTTTATTGTTCATCGCTTTGATCACGACGTTCCTGGCATTGACCCAACCGAATATTTCCTTTATTGGTCTATTCTTTGAGACCGTTTCGGCATTTGGAACAGTTGGTCTTTCTTTGAACGTAACAGCTGAGCTCAATAGCTTTGGTAAGTTTTTGATCATGTTCATGATGCTACTCGGACGTGTCGGCTCCTTGACGATTCTGTTCACGTTCGCGACGCAACGAGACCGGACGATTCGTTATCCAAAAGAAAATATGTTGATCGGGTAACCGATTCAAAAAGTCCAATCGACTTCCCTTGTGGAAGAACGATTGGACTTTTTTAGTGTGTTACGTGTGTTTGGTAATACTGGACGAGTCGAGGCATCGTTTCTGCAAGGTCTGGACAAATAATACCAGTGTCCCGTAAATCACGTAAGGCATGTGTCGTGTCATATTGAACGGGATGAATGAAGTAGTCAAGTGTCTGCCGTTGCATCTGAAGTCGTTTCGCGACAGCTGGAGTCAATGCCGTGCTAACGAGTCGAAACGGAACGATTCCGCGCGGATAACGTCCATAATAGGCGACGTGTAACATCTCAAAAATCGCGCGCGCACCATGTGGGAATGGATCGGTCAGATGATAGGTCTTATTTCTTCCGACCGGTGCATGACTGAGATAAGCGGTCGCTTCAATGACGTAATCATAGGGCACGAGATTGACGAGTGCGTTTGCTCGACCGGGATACGGGAGAGGAGCAAAAGATTGCAGGAGACGCATCGCGTTTAAAACGAAATACACGCCATCCCACTTCGGTGTTTCGCCCGTTTCGGAATGTCCGACGACGATTCCAGGACGGATGATCGTATAGGGGATCGTTCCGATTTCTTTACGGAAACGCAATTCTGCTAAATATTTCGTTTCTTCATAAGCATTTTTAAAGGCACTTGCTTGTAACTCATCTTCTAGAACCATTCCGGAACGAAGACCCGAGACATACGCTGTACTGAAGTAAATGTAGCGCTCTAAGGTCCGACACGTATGAGCAAACTGTGTCACGTTCGCGGTACCGATTACATTGATTCGAAAGGCGGGTTCATATGCTGTTGCTAAATCATATAGCGCCGCGAGATGAAAGATGTGTGTGACGTCTTGTTGCAACATCATCCGCGCCTCTGATGATAAAGCAAGCTGTTCGACCGTGATATCGCCTTCGTGCAATACAAGTTGCTCCGATCGTAAGGATGTACGTTCTAGAAGATCCTGGCGTCGCTTAACAGCTGCGTTTCGCTCTGACGGTAAATGAAGCAAATGAAAACAAGCGATTTGGTCCGGAACACGTGCCAGTTGTTCGATCAGTTTGGTCGCTAAAAAACCGGGGAAACCCGTCATAAAGTAGGTCCGCATCAATTCCATTCCTTTCTTGGATCACGTTCGAGTACAACGGTGAAAGTCGAACCATCATTGATTTCTGATTCAACGGAAATCGCACCTCCGTGCGATTCGATGATTTCCTTACAGATGGCAAGTCCGAGACCGGTTCCGCCGATTTTCCGGATGTCTGAGTTATCGACCCGGTAAAATTTCGTAAAGAGCTTTTCAAAAGCATTTTGTGGAATACCGAGCCCGTGATCCGTCACAGAGAACGTTGCTTGTTCCGGATTGGCTGAAAGAATGACTCGAATATGATCCGCCTGTGGAGAATACTTAATGGCGTTCGAAAGCAAGTTCAAGATCACCTGCTTGATTTTGTGCTCGTCCGCAAAAATCAGAACAGGATCCTCTGGCAGTTCTAGATCAATCCGATGCGTTTCGACGGTTTCGCCATAGGCATCGACGGTTGATGCAAGAAGATCGCGTAACGAGAACGACGTGAAGGTATACTCCTGTTTTCCACCTTCTAGACGTTGAATGTCTAAAAACTCATTTAATAGCGTCGTCAATCGTTTCGTCTCTTCGTGGACGATCTCAACATACCGTTCGATTCGATCAGCCGATTGTTTTTTATATCGTAGTAATTCCATATAGCCAAGAATGGAGGACAGCGGCGTACGCAACTCATGCGATACTGTACTGACGAGTTCGTCCTTTACTTGATCCATCTTTGCTTCCTCTGTCCGATCACGGAAAACAAATAGGAAGCCATGACGAGAAATGCGGCTCTTCTCCTTTTTGATCGCAGTCGCATAAAATTCGAAATAAAGTGGACTGGACTCATTTGGTCGCTGTAACGTGAAACGAAACGATAGTTCAGAATGTTTTCCGGCGAGTAATTCTTCTACTTGTCGGAGCATCTCGAATCGAGTGTTCAAATCGAGATTCGGAATCAGACTGATTCGTTCTTGAATCTTACTTGGTGCAATGCCTGGGACATCGAGTAATTTGCGTGCTTTGACGTTCATGAAGATGAAACTCCCATCCTCTTCTGTCAGTAGGAACCCTTCATTGGATGCCTGAAGAATCGATTGTGTGATATCACGCTGACGCATGATGGCATTTTTTTCGCGTTCAAGCATTTTCTCAATCTTTTTTCGTTCTGTGATATCACGAACGACGGCGACACGCATCCGGATGTTGTTGTAGATGATTTCACGCGGAAACACTTCGATTTCGACAGAAGTTCCGTCGGCACGTTGACCGAGGACTTCGTATGGTTCTTCTCGATGCTCCTCGATGCGTTGTAAGACACGCGCGTGATGATCCGGATGAATCAATTCAAGCGTCGTCTTGCCTTTCATTTTCTCGAGTTTCGTCCGGAAAATGACTTCTGCTGCGCGATTGGCATCGATGATGATGCCGTGGTCATGAAAGATAACGGCTTCAACGACGGATTCCGAGAAGAGTCGGAAGCGGCGTTCGCTTTTCGTCAGATGCCATTCGATTTGTTTTTGCGGTGTGATGTCCTGAATGAGCAGGAAGTACGTATCGTTTGGCAACCGTGTCATATAAAGGCGTCCATGGAACGTTGAGCCATCCAAACGATGATAGGTCCATTCATTTTCGGCTTCCCGTCCATGCAGTAAAAACAGTTGCGCGTCCGATAAGTCTTTTAAGTTCAATTGTTCGAGATGTTGACGGCGGGTAGCGATTTCCTTCGCATCATGTAGAATCGTCGCTTGGAGACCAATGATGTCTTCGGCATGCTCGAAACGGAATAAGGTGCTTGCCACTTCGTTACAAGTTTGAATCCGAAACTCCGAGTCGGTGATGAATAGAGCAGTATCTAGTGTTGAATTGAATAAGTCCTCGATTTTCAGGGGAGCGACATGGACAAGAAAATAGTCCGTCGCTTCAATCGCTGTGACTGTTAATTGATGTGTCGTTGAAATGACGGCTTCCTTCTGTAATGGAAAGAAATCATCCGTGATGGGAAACAGCTCCTGAACGGTTTCGATATTTGGAGTGTTCATGAACTGGTGTTGAAACGCGTCATTATGAAATTGAATCCTTCCATTTGCATCGATAAGAAGAACAGGGTCTTTCATAGCACGTAACGTCGCGTGAATGATTCGTAGCGATGAAGGAGATGAATGTTCTGCCATGAGCTACCTCCTGACTGGTCTTCGACCATGGATTTTAAGACAGTCTTTCCTCGTTAGTTTACTTCTGCAAGACGAGTCGTGTTTCCTGTTGAAGGAAGCAACCGACGAAGAATTTTAGTATAGTGAAAAAAAGGTCACGACGAAGTAGAGGGGAAAAGCACGATGAAACGATTAAAACGAAAACGATTGTTACTAGCAGCTTTGTTTGCAATGATAGGAATTTTCGGAACTTATTTTTTTTCGAGTTCTTGGGAACCTTTAATCTTAATCATCAGTATAGTAGGGTGTATCCTTTTTCTTCTTTTGTCCATTTTAACGCCGTCGCTTGAGAAACGACTCGATCGAATGGAAGGACGAGAATTTGAAGAATGGCTTGCCGATTTATTTGAAACAGCAGGATATCGGGTCGAGTTGACACCTGCTTCACGCGACTTCGGAGCAGATTTGTTGATAGAGGATGAACGAGGGTATAAGATTGCCATCCAGGCAAAGCGATATAGTGCGGCTGTAGGGCTCGAAGCGGTTCAACAGGTCGCTGCCTCGGTTCCATTCTACGGGATGGACGAGGGGTGGGTCGTTACGAATTCGACCTTTACGGAAGCTGCGTATCAGCTAGCGGAACCAAATCAGGTTCGCCTCATTGATCGGGAAGAATTGCTCGCATTTGCAAAGGAGATGAACCTGCATTGAACATGTCGAATGATTGTCGACAAAAGGGGGTTGTCAATTTGGAGAAACGGTGCAATAATCATTTTCGTTAACGAAATATCATACAGATAAAGAAAGTTAAACTATACAGGATGTCTAAATAAACTGGGGACGAAAAACCAGCACGTTTTAGCAGTGAGAGGAGAATTTCTGTTGCGCAAAGTTGTCTATGTGCAGGGTTGCGTTTTTTCGCAAGGTCATGCCGCGATTTATGATGAAGCGCACCAAATGATTGGTGCGGTTCAACACGACGAGAATGGTCGTGTTCAAGTAATGAATGGTGAAGGTAGAGGGGTAGCGTTTGGTAAGTTCATTCCGACATGTAAGAAGTGGGTCGTGATGAACCATGATGGACAAGAGGTAGGTCAAATGCGTGAGAAGTTTTCGCTCTTCTCGAAGAAATGTGAGTACAACGTGTATGAGCGTGGTACATTCACGATTTCCTTCGACCTGACAAAAGGAAAATTCTCCGTACGGAGTGCAGCTGGAGAAGTCGTTGCTGAATTGTTGCAAGACGGTGATGAGTACCGTCTCGTCAAGGATGCGGACAAACTCTCGATGTACGAACTACTCTCTGTCTTGAAAAGTCTGACGAACAACGTCCACTATAAATCACTGACAGCCGTCTAAATAAAAAAAGATGCCTTCCATGACATGGATGGCATCTTTTTTTCATCATGTCGTTTGCAGAACATGATGGAGGCGTTGTTTCGCTTCGTGTGTTAAATGCGATACACGACGGGCATAGAGACACAGTTGGAGAACGTGGACAGTTTCAGGGCGGTAAGCGTTAATACGCTCGAGCGAGCGTCTGAGACGCTTCTCCGTCAATTCGATCGGACCACTTGTCTCCGCGTGTTGCGTATAGACGAGATAAAAATTAAGCGGACTGATTAAATCATCCTCATCAATATTCGGATTCTTGAAGACGATCGTCAGCAGTTCCCGTGTTTCTTCTAACGAGAAGAGGTGTTTTAAATCATCCAGTAAATAGATGATCGAAGCCTGATTGATCGAGTACTTCTTTCCGCGATGCGGTACGCCGATGATGTCCCGGACTTCACGTTTCGTCCAGTTCTGGATCGTCGTCGCTGACATATGTTCGCCGATCAGGGCATTTGCCAAATGAACGATTTCATTGATGGATAGACCATTTTTTAATGGATCGAATTGCTTCAAGCGATTGATGACCTTCGGCAATTCTGTGCCTTCCGTTGCGACGAGGGGTTCGATTCCTTTTCCTTCATTTAGGCGTTGCAGACAACTTGATAATGTTTGGACTGCTTGAGCATCATACATTTCCAAAACTTCCTCTCTAGGACGTCATTTGACCTTATGTTATCAAATGAAGGTTCAATAGGGCAAATGGCAACTGAAACAACGTACAATAATAGGAAAGAAAGGGGGAATGACGATGGAATGGATAGCTGCTCTTGGCACGATTGGAATCGTCGGGCTAGTTCTCGTCATCCTGGAAGTCATTGGACGCCGTTTCGGCTTTTCTCCCGAGACGGTTCGAAAATGGATTCATATTGCTGTCGGTCACTGGGTATTTCTTGCGGTGCTCTGGCTGGATCACTGGTACGTTGCGATCGTACCGTTGTTATTCTTTGCTGTCGTGAATCTAGTGACACTACGAAAAGGAATCGGTCAGATGCACGACGTCGATCGTCCTTCTTACGGAACGGTCTATTATCCACTCGCTCTAGCGGGACTTGTCCTGTTCTTCTTCGAGCGACAGCCGATGGCGCTCATTGCGGGAAGCATGGTGCTTGCTTGGGGTGACGGTCTCGCGGCTCTCGTCGGAAAACGCTACGGAAAGACGTTTTACGTCCGTGGTGAGACGAAACGATCCTTTGAAGGAAGTATCGCCCTATTTTTGGCGTCATTCCTCGTGTTGACCGTGACGTTCTTGTTTTATGGACAACCGGTTTGGCTCGCTGTCAGTTATGGCTTCTTGCTTGCGAATATCGCAGCCTTGATCGAAGCCATTTCATATCGCGATCTCGACAACTTGATCTTACCATGGACGATCGCGGCACTCGTCGCGTTTGCTTTTTGACGTTCAGTCGCGTAACAACAATTGTTTGAAATAGAGAAAGCGTAATCGAATATAGTCCGGATACGCACGCCAACCTGCATGACGGATGGTCATATCCCGACACATATCCTGAAAGACATGGCGATAGATCTTTTCTTCGGAATCGTCATAAACAGCTGCGAACAAGCCATGCTCGAGCATGTTGGAAAGGCATTCGTCGAGTTTAGCGTAGAGGGTCTCGTCGCTGTCTTCGCGCAATGTAGCATGCAGCTTCTCATATTGAATACTTTGATTGACAGAAGCTGTCGCATGAAAGACGGTGGTTTTGTCGAGATGAGATACGCCAAGGATTAATGCATAGAGTGCTTCCAACATGTCAATCGAATGACCGTTTAATTGTTGGATGGAATCAATGGCCATCAGCGTATCGATTCCAGATGCGCCAACCTTCTTTAAATATGTAAACGCATGAATAGCTGACTCCCCATAAAATTGACGATGATTGTAATGGACGGCAAGGAAACGATGTCCTGCTGGCTCTTCAGGGAACCGTGTGATGGCTGAAAGGAAAAACTGTTCTGCTTCGTGCATATATCCTTCATCTTCACTGATGATACCGAGGAGGATGTATCCGTGCACATGCTCACCGAGTTGCTGATGTGTCTCTTCGATCAGCCGGCGCGCTTGAGTGTGTTCGTTCTTGAAATAAAGGGAATGAGCTGTAGCAATGTTGAGCAATGGATGAGATGGGACAAGAACACGTAAGCGCTCAGTTGCGGCAATACGTACGCTCTCTTCTGTATCGGATGTCAGTGTTTCGAGTAACGCGACTTCAGCGACGTGGCTCTGAAGTTCATGAGAATGGGCGGTTATGGTTTGTGTCATGTAATGAGATCCCCTCTACTAGTTCAAAATCATAAGTCTTCGTTTCTCATCATATGACAAGCGGAGTGTTGCCTCAAGAAGCAATAAAAAATAGTCGATGGTTCCTCAAAAAGGAATCATCGACTATTTCTACTTTCAAGATCATGCGTGTAGGTGAAGCACATCTTCAACGGATTTGTACGTGTATCCGAGATCGCGTGCGACCGCTTCGTACGTGACGAATCCTTGTGCGACATTCAATCCTTTTTCAAGAGCATCGTTTTCAGCAAGCGCACGGTGTGTGCCTTTGTTCGCGAGCTCAAGGACATACGGAAGCGTTGCGTTCGTCAATGCTAGTGTAGACGTACGTGGAACAGCACCTGGCATGTTCGCGACTGCGTAATGAACGACACCGAATTTTTCATATGTTGGGTCATCATGCGTCGAGATACGGTCGACCGTCTCGAAGATACCACCTTGGTCGATGGCAACGTCAACGATGACAGCGCCCGGCTTCATGCGTTTGACCATATCGGCAGTGACGAGTTTCGGTGCTTTTGCACCTGGAATCAAGACGGCACCGATGACGAGATCACTCTCAGCGACCGCTTCAGCAATCGTGTACGGGTTGGAGATCAATGTGTTGATCGAGTTACCGAAGATATCATCGAGCTGACGAAGGCGTTCTGGGCTGACATCGATGATCGTGACATCCGCACCAAGACCAACCGCGAGTTTCGCAGCATTCGTTCCGACGACACCGCCGCCGATGACTGTGACTTTTCCACGACGAACCCCAGGAACACCTGCAAGCAGGATGCCCATACCACCGTGTGGTTTTTCCAAGAACTGTGCACCGATTTGTGATGCCATACGTCCTGCGACTTCACTCATTGGTGTTAACAATGGAAGTGTACGGTTCTTTTCAACCGTCTCATAAGCGATTGCTGTGATGTTCGAATCAACAAGTGCACGTGTCAGTTCTGGCTCAGCCGCTAGGTGAAGATACGTGAATAATGTCAGATCCGGACGGAAGTATTGGTACTCTGAAGCGATCGGCTCTTTAACTTTTAAAGCAAGTTCGGCTGTTGCCCAGACTTCAGCAGCAGTCGCGATGATTTCAGCACCAGCTTTGACGTACTCTTCGTTCGTGAAGCCACTCCCCATACCTGCCATTGATTCAATGATGACACGATGTCCTTGTGCATGTAACGCTGCTACCCCGGCAGGTGTTAATGCAACACGGTTTTCGTTGTTTTTGATTTCCTTTAATACTCCAATGATCATGTGAACGCGATCCCCTTTCGCAAATAAACAAATCAATTTCTCTTCTTCTTCAGTATACGAGAAATGAAAGCGTTCTACTTTATCGGCGTTTTCAAAAATAACCGATATCCTTTGTGGAAAATCACAAAGGGTATCGGTCTGCTTTTAGGTACAAATAAAGTAAGGAGCGTTCAGGTAAAGATTCCATTCGAATGCCCGCTTCCTCCTCGATCCGTCGCATCCGATAGAGGATCGTATTCGGATGGACATGGAGATGAGAGGCGACTTGTTTGACGTTCCCATCATAATGAAGGAACCATTCTAGCGTCTCACATAAGGAGGAAGCATGTTTCACATCGTAAGCACGCAACCGTTCGATTTCTTCCAAGCGAACCGTCCGCCGTCGCAGACGCTCCGAGAAAATCGGTAAGAGTTGGAATAGGCCGAGACGTTCGTAACGGGTCACGTTCTTCAGCTCAAATGGAAAGGCATCTTTCAAACGCAAGACGATGCCCGCTTCTTCATAGCGCTCGGGAATCGCTTGGACGCCCGTGAAGACTTCACTACTTGCTGCGACGAAGTCCGTATAATCAAATCGCTCTGCGAGTAGTTGTCGGAACGACTGGATGAAGGCATCGAACTGCAGACGCTCTTGTTCTGCATCGCGATCGTTTGTGCTGATCCACAAGATGAAATCCGTCTCATCATACGCATAAAGTAACGGACGAACCGTCTGCTGGATCGTCAATAAATAGCGCAGGCGATCGGCGAGACGCGGTGTAATTGCCTCTGAAAACCGAATGACCGTCAAACGACTGATGCCAGGTGGTGCGACATGGAGCTTAGAGAACATCTTCAAGATTTCTGACTCGGATAGTTCTTCATGTAATAACTCGAAGAAAAACTGTTCCGTCTGCTCTTCCTTCCGTTTTTTCTGCATGTCGATCGCCAGTAACTGACGTTGAGCAAGTAGAGCTCCTTTCTTTAAGTCCGCTAGTTCCGAAGGAGTAAACGGCGTGCTTCGGGCAATCGACCAAATATAGCCGAGAATTTCTGAATCTTGCTTGATTGCAATAGCGACACGGTCATTCAGTCCGACACCCGTGCGTGCAGAAATAATGAGTGGATCATCTTGTGTAGCAAGGCTCTGGATGACTTCATCTTTCCAGAGTTGGTCGATGACCGATTCCGGTACCCGGCGACCAATGATCGTTGCGACACGGGCAGGGTCTGTATCAGCCGTATGCGTACTATACGCAAGAAGGCGGTGATTGCGATCTTCAATCGTAATCGGGGCATTCAAGGCAATACCGATCGCTTCCGCTAAGTCGTCTAAAGAATGATATGAAGCTTCTAACATGGGATTTCCCTTCTTTCTCTTTCGCTCGATAGTTTTAGTATATCTTCTATTGTGTAAAATCACAAAAAGTATTCTTTTGTATTGTAAGAAAACACAACTACATGCTACGGTAAGCCTCGGAAAAGAGAGAGAGGATGAAATGGCATGGAAGTATTACGTCTGATATCGGCTTGGGTCTGGGGGATTCCGAGTATGATGTTGTTGGTAGGAACAGGAGTATACTTTACGATCCGATTACGTGGTCTTCAGTTTCGACGTTTAAAACAAGCGTTTCAGTTATCTGTTCAAAAATCAGGGCAAGGTGAAGGTGAAATCAGTAGCTTTCAGATGTTGATGACATCCCTCGCGGCGACGATCGGAAATGGCAACATCGCAGGGATTGCTGTCGCCTTGACGATGGGCGGACCGGGCGCAGTCTTTTGGATGTGGGTCATCGGTTTAATCGGAATGGCGACGAAATATGCAGAAAGCCTTCTTGCCATTCTCTTTAGAAGTCGAAACGAACGCGGCGAAGCCGTCAGTGGACCGATGTATTATATCGAGAAGGGACTAGGACCTAAATTTAAACTACTCGCCATCCTGTTTGCGGTATTTGGTTTGATCGCATCATTTGGTGTTGGGAATACGGTGCAAGCGAATGCGATGGCAACGGTGCTTGAGCAATCGTTCCGTGTGCCGTTGCTAGTGTTCGGCATTCTACTCGCGATTGCGGTCTATGTATCGATTCGTGGTGGGCTCGAACGCGTCAGTGCAATCTCGACGATCTTCGTTCCGATCATGAGCTTACTCTATATCGGTGCCGCTTGTGTCCTTTTAGTATTGAAGGCAGATCAGATTCTACCAGCCTTTGGTTTAATCTTTGAGTACGCCTTCCAGCCGCTTGCGCCAGCGGGAGCCTTCACCGGTGTATCGATCATGATGGCGATGCAAGTCGGTGTAGCACGGGGGATTTTCACGAACGAAGCAGGACTTGGGACGGCAGCCTTGATTGCTGGATCTGCGAAAAGTGAGCGTCCGGTCGAACAAGGGTTGATTTCGATGACGAGTACCTTCATCGTGACCTTGATCGTTTGTACGATGACGGCACTCGTCCTTCTGACGACAGGTTTTTGGGATCCGTCAGGCGGGCTACATTCAGGTATGATGCATGATGCGAATCTTTCCGGGGCAGCACTGACAGCAACCGCCTTTGCGAGTGTTCTAGGATCATTTGGAGAATGGACGGTCGCTTTTTCCGTCTTCTTCTTCGGTTATTCAACGATCATCGGTTGGTATGTCTATGGAGAGAAGTGCTTGGAGTACTTGAGCGGTACGACACGCTTCAACGAAGGATACCGCGTGTTCTTTGCGCTCGCAGCCTGTTATGGTGCGGTCGCACAATTAGAACCGTTGTGGCTGGTCGCGGATATTGCCAATGGATTAATGATGATTCCGAACTTGGTTGGAATGTTGTTCTTGTCGCACTTAGTCATTGAACAAACGAGAGACTATGAACGAGCCGGTCACAAACGAGTGGCTTAACGGAAAAAAGCGGTGATGCCTGATAGGGGCATCACCGCTTTTCTGATGAGACGATTCATCCATTCGTTCGACGACGGCTGTAGACGAGGAGTGTCAGTAAGAAAATCAAACTAAGCGCAACGAGAACGGAAAGTGAAGCGACGTTCCAGCCGATGACTTCGAGTAGGACACTGACCGCAACTGTCAAATAGAAGATACCAAGGTACTTTTTGACGAACGGACTTTCGAAATGCGTCAACTGCTTCGCGCCAATCGGTGCTCCGAGCAAGGCGCCGACAATCAGCATGATCCCGACGAGGATATCGATATTCGTGCTCGCGACCGTATAGTTGACGAGTCCCGATAGGACGATCAGTAACGCGGAGGCAATACTCGTTCCAACCGCACGTTTCAACTCATAGCCAACAATCCCGACGAGTAACGGTGTGATGATGAATCCACCGCTGACACCGAGAAGCGAAGAGATGAATCCAGCGAACAGACCAGTAAAGGCAAGGGCAAGATATCGATTTTTCCAACCTGTCTGTTCTCCGGTCGTTGCTTTCGAACGTAAGAACTTATTCGCGAAGTAGAGTAGGAGTCCGATATAAACGATCGAGATGACGAGATGAGCACCGTTGACTTCCTCTAAACGAAGGACAAGTGGTGTCGCGATCGTCGAACCGATGATTCCGACACCACCGACGACAAGGCTATCGCGCCAGACGACATTTTTAAGGCGTAAGTGAGAGAGCGTACCTGAAACCGTTGATCCGAGAGTCAACATGAGACTGGTCGCGATCGCAACGCTTGGAGCATATCCTAAAATGAGTAGTAGGGGCGTCAAGATGATACCGCCACCGATTCCGAAAAAGCCGGAGATGATTCCAATGAAAAATCCGAGGATTAAGAAATAATAAAAAGCGAGATCCATGTACAGTCTTCCTTTCCTTTTCTTCTCTATTCTTCACTTAGTATGGCAATGAATGAGAAGAATGTAAAGGGGACGGCTCCTTCAAGGGGGTTGAAGGAGCCGTTAAGGGGAACTTATTCTTTTGACGCGGCGACTTCTGCGGCTGCATCGATACCGGTATTGGCCTTGACTACGATACGTTCGAAGTTACCGGCAACTTCGTTCGATTTCGTCAACAATGTTCCGACGATGGCTCCGAGGAAGCCAAGCGGGATGGAGACGATTCCTGGATTCGTCAGCGGGAAGAGGGCTTCCCCGACGAACAAGGCTGAACCGTCGACTGCCCAAAGGTTTGGACTGAGTGCGACGAGAATCAGTGAAGAGAATAACCCGACGACCATACCTGTGACAGCTCCGCCAGTATTGAAACGGCGCCAGAAGATCGTCAAGAGAATAACTGGCAAGTTGGCACTTGCCGCGACAGCAAAGGCAAGCGAAACGAGGAACGCGACGTTCATCGTTTGCGCGAACAATGCCAGTACCATCGAAATCAAGGCGACGGCGATGGAAGCGAGTCGTGCTGCCGTCATCTGTTCTTTTTCCGTTGCTTGTCCTTTGCGAAGAATATGACTATAGAAGTCATGGGCAAAGGCGGATGCTGCGGATAAGACGAGTCCCGCAACAACGGCGAGGATCGTCGCAAAGGCGACTGCAGCGACGAACGCGAAGAGTAAATCGCCACCGAGTGCTTGGGCAAGAAGTGGTGCCGCCATGTTACCAGCAGCATTGGCAGCAATGATATCTTCAGAACCGACGAAAGCAGCGGCACCAAAGCCGAGGAAGATCGTCAAGATATAAAAGGCACCGATGATCCACGTCGCATATACGACGGATTTACGAGCAGTCGGAGCATCCTTAACAGTAAAGAAACGAATCAAGATATGTGGTAATCCAGCCGTTCCGAGAACGAGTGCGAGATTCAATGAAATCGTATCGAGCGGTAATTTGAACTTGTTTCCGGGATTCAAGAATGAATCACCGAGCGGTGTCGCTTGTTTGACTTCTGAAAACATCTTGAAGATCGAAAAATCGAAATTGGCGAATACCATGAACGAAATGACAGCTGTTCCTGCCATCAAGAGAATCGCTTTGATGATTTGGACCCATGAGGTCGCCGTCATACCACCGAAGACAACGTAGACTGTCATCAAGATACCGACGATGATGACACTTGTCGTGTAAGGAATTCCTAATAACAGTTCAATCAAGGCACCCGCACCAACGAGTTGCGCAATCATATAGAAAATCGAGATCGCGATTGAGTTCATGGCAGCGACTCCTCGAACTTTTGAAGCATTGAAACGAGCGGCAATCATATCCGCCATCGTGTACTTCCCAAGGTTCCGAAGTGGTTCGGCAACGAGGTACAAGACAACCAGATAGGCAACGAGGAAGCCGATCGAGTAGAAGAATCCGTCGAATCCGGCTAAAGCGATCATTCCAGCAATTCCGAGGAACGAGGCAGCAGACATATAGTCGCCGGCAATCGCCATCCCGTTTTGTGCACCAGTGAGTCCACCATCCGCTGTATAAAAGTCGTTAGCAGTTTTTGTTTTACGAGCAGCAAAGTATGTAATGACGAGCGTCAAACCGACGATCGCCGCAAATAAGGCAACGGCAGTATAATTCATTTCGACTCCTCCTTGATCTGTTCGACGAGTCGATCAAAGGCACGTGCTTTTTTGCTGTACATCATGCAGAACGTCCACGTCATGATGAACTGAGCAAAAGCGAAGATCCAAGCACCTGTAATATCACCGAACACCGGCTGATTTAAAATCGTGAAGTAGCTTGTTAAAATCGGAAGCGTAAAATAAAAAATAAGACAGAAACTGATGGCTGGAAGAATGAAGCCATTCTTTTGACGCATCAATTGTTGAAAAGTAGCGCTCTCGACGATTGCTGGAGCGGATTGAGTCGCTTCATTTTTTTGAACTTCGGACACTTGATGCATGAGGACGCCTCCTTTAAGGAATGAATGTAAATTCATTATAAGGATGTCGTTTCTGGAAAAGCTATCCTAATTTTTAAGAAGAAAAGCTCATTATTATATTAATATTGGTCATACCAATTTAATGTAAGCGTTTGCAATATTGAACATTGTTTGAACGTTATTTTTATATATTAATTATATCGGAAAATGATTCAAAAGACCTAGTACCCGGAAAATGAGAACAACTTAAAAAGCCTGCCTATGGAATCATAGACAGGCTTGAGTCATTTTTCAGATGGACGTTCGATCTTATCTTCGATTTCCCGTAAATGATCCGCACGTTTTGAGAGCGCACGACGCTTCAGCCATTCTTCCGTACCGCGACTGACTCCCCAGATGGCGAGTAAAATCAAAAATAGAAGGACAAGACGCATCGGACGTTCAAGGAACGTGGACCATTCCTTTCCGATTAGCGAGAAGATGATGACGACGATCAGACGACCGGCACCAGCAGCGATCAAATACGTCCGCAGCGATAGTTGAATCATGGCGGAAATGGACGTGATGATGAACGCAGGCATGAACGGAAGTGAAAAAAAGAATCCGAGTGAGATGGGACTCATGTGACGAACACGTTCGATCCACTGTTGTGCGGCATGGTGTTTTTCAAGCCAACGCGTAACCGGACGACGAAATAGATATCGAATGCAAGCGAAGACGACGAGTGATCCAAGCATGCTCCCGACCCATGATACGAGAACACCCATACCAAAACCATAGGTTGCCGCATTCGCGGAAATGATCAGGACGAGTGGCAGGAAAGGAAATAGAGACTCAAGAAACGGGGCAATCAAACCGGTGGCAGCTCCTCCAGGTAAGTCTTGGAGAAAGAAAATCATCTGCTCGATCCAGTCACGAAGTGTATGGAGCATTCGGAATCCTCCTTGCGAGATGTACTACTGTGTTTTATTTTACCTCTTTCTGATTCAGAAAGGGAATGAAATTCCTTGAAAGGGATTCAGGAATTGTAGATTGTACATTCGAAAGGGAGTTGGTATTATACTTAAATGGGTGCGTTTTGCAGGCGTTCCCAGCTAGTCAATAGCTAGACGCTTCGTTTGCCAACGTTCGTTTTACTGCAAAAAACTGACATGGGGGCTAATGAGGAATATGAAACCTTATCGCGTACTATTATTTTATAAGTATGTTCCGATCGAAAATGCGGAACAGCTAACGAAAGAGCATCTTGCTTACTGTAAAGAGCTCGGTATTAAAGGTCGGATTTTGATCGCACCAGAAGGAATCAACGGCACACTCTCTGGAACGGTCGAACAAACGGAACAATACATGAAGGACTTGACGGCGGATCCACGATTCGCTGACATCGAATTCAAAATCGATGAAGTCGAAGAGCACGCCTTCAAAAAGACGTTCGTCCGTTACAAAAAAGAACTCGTCACATGGCGTTTTGAGGATGAATTCAACGTACCAGAAGAACACGCTGCGTATCTTGAACCAGCAGAGTGGAAAGAAATGATGAAACAAGATGATGTCGTCATTCTCGATGTACGCAACAACTATGAATACGACCTCGGACACTTCAAGAATGCTGTAAAAGTCGATGTCGAGGCTTCACGGGAATTCCCGGAGTGGCTTGACGAGAACGAGCATTTGTTTGAAGGAAAAAAGGTTCTCACATACTGTACGGGTGGTGTTCGTTGTGAAAAATTCACGGCGTACTTCCGTAAACGGCAACAGAGTGATGATATCTTCCACCTAAAAGGCGGAGTCGTCATGTACGGAAAAGATGAACAGACGCAAGGAGAAGACTGGGAAGGCGAACTATACGTCTTTGATGAGCGTGTACAAGTTCCTGTCAATGCCGTCAATCCTTCTGTCGTCTCAGAATGTTACTACTGTGGAAAACCGGAGACGCGCTACGTTAATTGTGCAAACCCGGAATGTAATCGACAGCACTTCTGCTGTGAAGAATGCGAACCAAAAGTCATGCGTTCGTGTTCCGATGAATGCCGGGAGCATCCGCGCAACCGTTATGAAAAAGAGCAACAAGAAGAATTAGTATAAGGCACGCGTAAAAAGCCGGAAGATTTCTTTAGTAGAAATCGCCCGGCTTTTTGTGTATTCACGAGGAAGGAAACAAGTAACGTAAAATATCCGGTAAACGCTCGGCCCAGGCCGTTTCATGATGGATTGCTTCCGGAATGATCGTATAGCGACTTTGAGTAAGTTTCTGTTCGACCGCTCGCGCTAAGACATCATTTGTGTGTAAATAATCTGTCTCCGTCATCGGGCCACTCACTTCTTTTGTCCCGACATCCATATAACAGCGATGGGCAGCAGACAGAGACGGACTACGCTCGATGAATTCAAGGAGTGAGGAGAAGTTTGCCCATCCGGCCGTCGACAGGGCAGCGACGCGCGTGATGACTTCCGGATACGCGAATAATCCATAGAGCGAGATGACGCCACCCATCGAGCTGCCGATCATCGTCGTATCGTCAGGGCGTGTCGCGTAGTTGGCATCAATGTATGGTTTTAACTCGCGGATGATCCAGTCCATGTAGACCTTACCGTTTCCGCCGATTGATTTCCGGTGCGAAGGATAAGCAGTCCGCATCAATAAAGCTTCATCACTCCAAGGAGCGTAGTCGTCATAACGGTCCATGCCGTCTTCTGGACTGTCGATCGCGACGACCATTGCCGGAATCTGTGTCTGTTGTAGCGCAAGATGAATCTCCCAGCCTTTTCCGAACGAGGCGGTTTCTCCACTGAAGGCGTTTTGTCCATCGTGCATATAAATCACTGGTAACGCTTCAGAAGGATCTAAATGGGGTGGCCGATGAATCCGAATCGTCCGGTGAGTTTGTGATGTCGGTAGCGTCATTTCAATTTCCGTAATCGACAATAGAGTCACGACCTTTCAAAGATTTGCATAATGCGCGGTACAATTGCGTCCATTGTGTTTTCCGCCGACATAGAGTGCATGGTCGGCTTGACGGAGTGATTCTTCGAACGTCCGTTGATATCTTTCCTCCACTGTATCAATTCCGAGGCTGACGGTTAAGGACAGTCGGTGACCATCGACGAGGAAGGGACGATCCATGACCGCATGGCGGACCGTCTCGGCAATCTGGATAGCAGCCTCTTGACTACCATTTCGCAACAGAAGTACGAATTCCTCCCCGCCATAACGAGCAGCAAAGACATCATCATATTGTAATTGGATCGCCTGGATACGTCGACCGAGTTCACGAAGGACGAGATCGCCTACTTTATGACCGTACGTATCATTGACACGTTTGAAATGATCGATATCGAACAGGATCACGGAGAGCGGATAGCAGTCAGCGGCAAATTCCTGCCGACCGTGTTCATAAAAAGCCCGACTATTCGGTAATTCGGTCAAGGCATCGGTCCGACTTTCCGTATAGAGTTGGACCGTTTCACGTGAGCGTTCTAAGACGCGACAAAAGATACGGAGCAAACGAGATAATTCGTCGGCATTTGTCGCATCATAGGCGTCTGCGACTTGATGGAATAGGATGATCGAAACATCGACCTCGCCGCTCGTAATCGAAGGAATCGCTAGCATCGAGTGACGATCGACAGGCAATCCGATCTGAATATCGTTTCCCCAGTCGCAACGCAGCCCATAGATGATCGGGGTATGCAAATCGTCGGCTGACAAGGAATGAAACAGTGGTAACACGTCAATCGGTTGTTTCGTCCGGATGTTATAGATGACTTGTTTCCGCTGTTGTTGAATTGAGATCCAACCTTCAGAAAACGGCAATAGATGCGGTAAATCGAGGAGCAACGAATCGATCGTCTCGCGCTCGAAGCGGGAAATCAACAAGTGTTCCTTCGCATCATCAAATCGCTTGGCATTATCGTTTGCTTCAAGGGAGTCACCACGCTCTTGCAACAGACGTTTGAACAAAAAGAGAATCAAAGCGGAAACTGTAGCCGCGACGAGCGGACTTTCATCGTAGAACCAGATTCCAAGTAGAGCACTTAACATGCTGATTCCGTAGACGAGGGACTGAAGCTTTACGAGACGTTGCCAATCGTATTTCAAGTAGAGGAAGCGATTGACGAATAGACATTGGAAGTAAGAGACAAGGAAGACGGTGATCAAAAAGCCGATGAAAGGAATCAAGGCTTTCGTATACGTAAAGTTTGAGCCGATTGGTCCGCTGAGCGCATAATACGCAAAGACCGGAAGCGAGATGTAGATTAAATCGAACAAGGCGTTGATCGGGTAGAGATAAACGAAACGTTTCCAACGAATCGCTTTTCGATGAGACAAGAATTGAAAGACGAGAATACCGACTTGGCTTAAAATCAAGGCGTACGTTAAACCGTAATTGAGGAATAAAAATAAGATGATGCCTTCTTGGAATGTATAGTAAATGCCACCACGACGGACATTATCGAACTGAAACAGGAGCACAAGTCCGAATAAATAAAGAGTGTTGACGATGGAGACGGAAGGATGGAAGGTTGGTGGATGAACGATGCCGATCACTAATAATGTCAAGGCGACGAGACCGAAGACGATCCAGCTCGTCCGGGCTACATGTTGGTAGTAGCGCATGAAACATCCCTCCCCCTGAGAAGTATCTTTTATTCCTATACCCGAATTGTGGAAATTTTGATAAGCCATTTACCAAAAAAATAAGGTTGAGAGAAAAGAAAGAATTGCGTATAATGTGAAAGATATCGAATACAGTCGATGATGAAGAGAGTAACGGTTGATATTCGTCAACTAGCGAATCAGGGAATGGTGGAAGCCTGAGGACGAACCGGTCGTGAAACGCACTTCTGAGACGCTGCCCGATTCCTGATGGAAAAGGCGTAGCCGGGGGAACCCCGTTATCCCCGAACAAGGTGGGTGTCGAGTGACACCAAGAAGAGTGGTACCGCGGTCATTCCGTCTCTTTGCGCGTGGCGCAAGGGGCGTTTTTTATTGCCAAAAAATCAGTGAATCAGGAGGAAATAAAGATGAGTTATAAAGCGCAGTATGCAGAAGTATTACATCACGTCATGGAAGGTGCCTTATCGGTTGAACAAATCGAACAACTGATCGAGCAACCGAAACATGAAGATCATGGAGATCTGGCATTCCCATGTTTCATGCTCGCGAAAGCATTCCGTAAAGCACCGAACATGATTGCTTCGGAGCTCGCAGAAAAAATTGACGCGCCGTTGTTCTCGAACGTTCAAGCTGTTGGTCCTTACATCAACGTCTTCTTGAACCGGGAAGTCGTCTCGCAAGAAATCGTCAACCAAGTCCTGACGGAGCAAGAGGCGTTCGGATCAAGTGAAGCGAATGGAAAAACGATCGTCACTGATTTTTCATCACCAAACATCGCGAAACCATTCTCGATGGGGCACTTGCGTTCGACGGTCATCGGGAACGCGCTCAACCAAATCTCACGTAAAAAAGGGTACGACGTCGTCGGTGTCAATCACTTAGGGGACTGGGGAACACAGTTCGGGAAATTGATGGTGGCTTACACGATGTGGGGTGAGGAAGAAGCGGTCCGTGCAGAACCAATCAAGGAATTGTTGAAATTATACGTCCGGTTCCACGAAGAAGCGGAAACAAATCCGGCACTTGAGGACGAAGGACGTCTCTGGTTCAAAAAACTCGAACAAGGTGATGAGCAGGCGACGACGCTTTGGACGTGGTTCCGTGAAGTCTCACTCGTTGAGTTCAACCGTGTCTATGAGATGCTCGGTGTTAAATTCGATAGTTTGAACGGAGAAGCCTTCTACAACGATAAGATGCAACACGTCATCGATTTGCTCGAAGAAAAAGATCTCCTCGTCGAATCAGAAGGGGCAATGGTCGTCGACCTCGAAGCAGAAGGTATGCCACCTGCCTTGATTAAAAAGAAAGATGGCGCAACGCTTTATGCGACACGTGACTTAGCAGCTGCTGTCTATCGTCTCGAAACGTACCGCTTTGAGCAAGCGTTCTACGTCGTCGGTGGGGAACAAGCGCTTCACTTCAAGCAATTGTTCGCAGTCTTGAAGAAACTTGGATTTGAGAACGTCGACGGAATGCACCATGTGCCGTTCGGTCTGATCATGAAGGACGGAAAGAAAATGTCGACGCGTAAAGGTCGGATCGTCTTACTTGAAGAAGTACTACAAGAAGCGATCGACGTCGCGAAGCAAAACATCGCGGAAAAAAATCCGAACTTAGCGAATGCCGAAGCAACGGCTCGTCAAGTCGGTGTCGGCGCCGTCATCTTCCACGACTTGAAGAACGAGCGGATGAATAACATCGAGTTCGACCTTGAGCAGATGTTGAAATTCGAAGGTGAAACAGGACCGTATGTCCAGTACACGAATGCCCGTGCGCACTCGTTGCTCCGTAAAGGTGGCTATGATGGCACACCATTCGCTGGTAGTGCCGATGATCATGCATGGGGTGTCGTCTCGATGCTGAACCAATTCTCGACGGTCATTGATCGCGCGTTCACACGTCGTGAGCCGTCAATCATCAGCCGTTACGTCTTAGATCTTGCACAAAGCTTCAATAAATACTACGGACACGTCCGTGTTCTCGAAGATGACGCAGCAAAACAATCGCGTCTTGCACTCGTCAAGTCGGTCACGATCGTCTTGACAGAGGGTCTTCGTTTGCTTGGTGTCGGCGCTCCAGAAGAAATGTAAGACCAATCCACGAATAAGAAGAGGTAGATTATGAAGACTGAGACGAAAGAACGATTACAGCAAGCTGCTTCACAGATGAAGCAGGAGCCTTTGGCAGAAACGGTCGCCTTTATGGCTGATTTTCACGGGAAAGTCGCTGCTTGGTTACCGGGAGAGTCTGTCGATTTCGTTCACGATTTCGTGACGGCGCCGGAAGCCGATTTGATTGCTCCGATTGAAGGAGACGCATTACGGACGAAAGACAATTTTGAATTCTTCATGCGTAAGAAACAGACACGGAAAAAACTGGGTGAACTGTTGACGCTTTGGAAGTCAGCACGTACGACAGAGACGTTGAGTCAAATCGATGCGATCGGATTGAAAAAATGGCTCGCTCGTAATGAATTCCGTTCGGAAGACAAACCATGGGATTATTTGAACCGTCTGCATGTTCTGCTATTCCTTGATTTGATGACGACGATCATCGATGATCATCGATTGACGAGTCTGCATGAGCAACTTGTCGGTACGACACCAGTCCCGACGAGCTTCGTACGTCGTCAAGGGGATGTCCGTCAAGTCATCGAAACATTCGCGGAAGAGACGAACTTCACACAAGTAGATGTCGTCAAGGCATCGCTTGTCCGTTATCTCTGATCAATAAGATACACGAACAAAAGCCGTCGAGCCCTGTGCCCGACGGCTTTTGTCGTATCTTCTTACTTCGCCTGATAGAACACAATCGTTTGTTGCTCTGAATCGTAAAGACACCATTCTCGTTCGAACATGACGGGACCTAGATTGACGGCATACCGTCCTCCTTTGATGGATAAAGTTTGACCTAGTGGGCTCGGTTTGGCGATGCCATTTCGAAACAAACCTCTGATATGACTATGACCAAAAAAGAGTAACGGTTCGCGTTGTTGTGACAGGTCGGGTAGAAAATCCCGCGACCAACTGAGTTGATCTCCATGAATCAATAACGCCCCTTCGATCCGTTGTTTTCGAGGGCAATCGCGTAATGCATCGATGACAGGAGATAGATGTGGTGGAACGAGCGACAGGATGCGTTCTTCTTGATTACCAAGTAACGTCTTAAAATCAATCAGCTTTAAAAAATCATCATCGAGCGTCACGACGAGGGAGAGCGATTCGAAAGAATAGCGCTTCGCTCGCTTTTTACCGACATGGCATTCATGAACATCACCGAGACAAAACAAATGCGCATCGGGAGCGAGCCGCCGTATGTCAGCTAGGACAGCCGCTGTGTCGGCTAATGAGCTGTGAAGATCCGCAAAAAGGGCATAACGCATGATCGACCACTCCTTTGTTAAGGAGATACCCGAAAATGCGTCATGCCCATCTTTTTTCAATTAAGTCGTACGGATCTTATTCTGTTTCGACTGTGACGCCACGTTCTGCAAAGACAACTTTTGCGACTTCAAGTGCGTTCAAGACACGTGGGAATCCAGTGTAAGGAACAAGATGCATGATAGCTTCGACGATTTCGTTTCCTGTTAAACCAGCTGTCAATCCAGTATTGATGTGGAGAGCAAGCTGTGGTTCTGTACCTTGTGTGACGAGAGAAGCAATCGTAACGATTGCGCGGTCACGGTTGACGAGACCATCGCGGCTGTAAACTTCACCGTATGCGAAATCCGTGATCCACTCACCGACTGCTGGAGCGATATCTTTCAGGGATTCAGAGATTTTGTCATGCGTAGATTGTGCAGCGTTTGCGTCTGTGAATTCGCTGAGTTTTTTAACGCCTGTTTCGTGACGTGATTCAAAATGAGTTGCCATGGTAAAGGACTTCCTTTCTTTTTTAACGATGTTCTCATCGTAAAGGAAGAATTTCCATTCTACAAATACATGGTTTTTATGAAAGGTATGCTTATTTGGAATACATATCGCTGACGAATTGAATCCATTTCCGCGTCACGTACGATTGGTAGCGACCGGTTGGAACGGCGATTCCTAAGTGCCACGGGACTCGTGTTTCAAGTGGGATCGTTTTGACGCCACGAATCGAAAAGCGATCCGCGATCGAACGCGGAAGGACGGTCACGGTATTTCCTTCTGCGACAAGTAAACATAAGAAGTCCCACTGCGAGCTCACCCGAGACACGTTAGGCGTAAATCCGGCATCTTGGCAGGCGTTCAAGACAACATCGTGTAGCGAGAACGTTTCGTTGAACAAGACGAACGGCATGTCGGAAACTTCTTCTAACGCAATCATCGACCGATCAGCGAGTGGATGATCACTCGGTAAGAATAAATGGAGTTCTTCTTCAATGAAGGGGTGTGTCGTTAAATGCTCATCCGAAGGAAGCACCGTTGCGATCAAATCGACTTCACCGGCGACGACCGCTTTTTCTAACGCATGTCCACCGGCTTCGATTAATTCGATTTGAATCATCGGATACATCTCTTCGAAGCGACGCAGTAGACCCGGGAAAAACAGCGAACCAATTAGTGGGGGTACGCCGAGACGAATCGTTCCCTTCGTCAGATGCATGACATCATAGAGATGAGAAGGCAGATCAGATAACTGTCGCAGAATCTTTTCACCTTCAATCAATAAGGTCTCGCCGGCATCCGTCAGGACGATTTGTCGTTTGCTCCGGTCGAACAATTCCATCTCAAGTTCTTCTTCTAAGTGACGGACCATTTTACTGAGCGTCGGTTGCGTGACGTGGAGATGTTCAGCGGCACGAGTGAAGCTTTTGAAGCGTGCCACTTCCGTAAAGTATTCCAGTTGGCGGAAATCCATCAGTATTCTCCTATTCTTTTGAGTTATAGATGTCATAACAAGTATTCATTTTTATTATTCTTTCAATCAGCGTACAGTAAAGAGACCGAACACGTAAAGATAAAGAAAGAAGGAATCCATCATGATGAAACAACTCGAAGGAAAAGTCGCGTTAATTACAGGAGCAGCAAGCGGAATCGGTCTTGAGATCGCTGAAGAATTCGCTCAAGAAGGTGCGAAGGTCGTCATCGTCGATCTTCAGGAAGAAGCTGCAAAACGCTCTGCTGAAACACTTCGTGAAAAAGGCTTCGATGCGTTTGCCGTCGCAGGTGACGTGACGAATGAAGAGGCAATCAAATCAAGTATCGAACAGACTGTCGCACACTACGGAACGATTGATATCGTCATCAACAATGCGGGTATGCAACACGTCTCACCAATCGAAGAGTTCTCGACTGAGAAATTCGACTTGCTTCAAAGCATCATGCTTCGTGCACCATTCCTTTATACGAAATATGTCTTCCCGATCATGAAAAAACAAGGCTCTGGACGAATCTTGAACATGTCATCGATCAACGGATTGATTGGTTTTGCAGGGAAAGCTGCTTATAACAGTGCGAAACACGGCGTCATCGGTTTAACGAAAGTCGCAGCATTAGAAGGAGCAACTTCAGGTATCACGGTCAACGCGATTTGCCCAGGATATGTCGATACACCACTCGTCCAAAACCAATTGTCTTCGCTCGCTGAAACACGGAATGTACCACTCGAACGTGTATTAGAAGAAGTCATCTACCCACTTGTCCCGCAACAACGGTTACTCCAAGTCAAAGAAATCGCGGATTACGCTATTTTCCTTGCAAGTGACAAAGCAGCAGGTGTCACGGGTCAAGCTGTCGTTCTCGATGGTGGTTACACAGCGCAATAAGCAACACTATAAATGAAGGGAGGTGCTTCTTGGATACGATCCAGAAAGCACCTCCTTTTTTTGTTTGATGGACTGAACAAGAACGTTCAGCCGATTTGACGCGAGTAGATTAACGGAAGTTAATGAATTGAACGTCGACCGATAACGGAAGCTCACGAACGATTTGCATGACTTGTTGCAAGTCGTCACGTGATTTACCTGTGACGCGGATTTGATCATCTTGGATCTGTGTCTTCACTTTTAATTTCGATTCCTTGACGGCATTGTTGATCTTTTTCGCATCGTCACGATCAATCCCGCTCTTAAGGATGACGCGTTGGCGAACCGTATTGCCAGCAGCCTGTTCGACTTTTTCGTACTGCAGGTTTTTTGTCGGGACTTCGCGCTTGATCAATTTTGCTGTTAAGACATCTTTGACTTGATCGAGTTTGAAATCGTCATCTGAGATTAGAATCAAATCCTCTTTTTCGAGCTTCATGTCGCTCTTTGAACCTTTGAAGTCGAAGCGGTTCGTGATTTCTTTTAGTGCGATCTGAACTGCATTCTTGACTTCCTCGATGTTGATTTGTGACACGATATCAAATGAATTATCTTTTGCTGCCATGTTAATCTCCCCTTTCATTCCACTCTCTATTTTAGAGAGGAATACCGGAAGCGTCCACTGCTTTGAAATTTTGTTATAATAAAAACCATGAAATGAAAGGGGTGCTTAGCTTTGAAACAAACAGCAGACATGTTGACGCTCACACCGCAAGAACTGGATGAGCGATTTGCCTATAGTGGAAATGATTTAGGAGCGACCTTCTCAGAGACAGCGATTCGCGTGCGCTTGTGGGCGCCGACGGCAGAACGTGTCGTGATTCGTCTCTACAAGACACTACGCGCACGAAAAGTCGAAGAGGTCGAGATGATGGCAGGCGAACGGGGAACGTACGTCGTTGAACTCGATCGAGCGGCATATGAAGGTTATTTCTATACGTTTCAAGCGAGCATCAACGGACAAAAAGTCGAGGCGGTCGATCCGTATGCGAAAGCCGTCGGAACGAATGGAAAACGCGGTGCGTTGATCGACCCGACAAGTGTGACACCAGAACGATGGATCGAAGAACGCCCACTGTTCCATTCTTCGCAAGACGCAGTTGTTTATGAACTACACGTACGTGATGCAACGAGTCATCCGGCTAGTGGTGTCGTCGCACGTGGGACGTTCGCTGGACTGACGGAAGCAGGGACTCGGACACCAAATGGCGGATTGACAGGACTGGATTATTTAGCGGATCTCGGTGTGACACATGTCCAGTTACTGCCAATCTATGATTTTGGCTCAGTCAATGAGACAGCGCCGAACGACCCGGATAACTATAACTGGGGGTATGATCCGGTGAACTACTTTGCGCCGGAAGGTTCGTACTCATCGAATCCGGATGATCCACGAACGCGAATCCTTGAATTAAAACAATTGGTACAAGCGTTACATGACCGCGGGATTCGTGTCATCATGGACGTCGTCTTCAATCATACGTATGATGCAGCAACGGTTCCGCTCGGTCAATTCGTTCCTGGCTACTTCTATCGTCAAGAGGCGGATGGTAGCTTGTCAAACGGTAGTTTCTGTGGGAATGATACCGCATCTGAACGTCTGATGATGCGGAAGTTCATTCTCGATTGTGTGACGTACTGGGCGAAAGAGTACCATCTGGATGGTTTCCGATTCGATTTGATGGGACTGCATGATGTCGAGACGATGAATCAGGTACGTCATGCACTTGATCGGATCGATCCATCGATTCTGATCATCGGTGAAGGCTGGGATCTCGATACGCCACTTGATCCGGAAGAAAAAGCGAACTATTTCAACGCACCGAAGATGCCAGGAATCGCTCATTTCAATAACGGTTTACGGGACGGGGTCAAAGGCGACGTCCAAACGCCGGAAGACCGCGGTTTCATCAGTGGCGCATTCGACCGGACGAGTGAAGTCAAACGGGGAATCGCCGGCAACGTCTCTTCGCAAGGATTTGCCGATGAACCGAATCAGGTCGTCTCGTATGTCGAAGCGCATGATGATTTGACGATTTGGGATAAATTAGCGGTATCTCGTTCAGACGATACGGAAGCGATTCGTCGGAAACGGCAAATGCTCGCGAATGCCATCATCTTGACGGGACAAGGGATTCCGTTCCTCCATGCCGGACAAGAGTTCTTCCGGACGAAGGACGGAATTCGTGACAGCTTCAATGCCGGAGAGGTCGTCAATCGTCTTGACTATGAACGGGCGGAAACAGAGCGTCCGGCAGTCGAGTACGTCAAAGGATTGATTGCCCTCCGTCGTCAGTATCCGATGTTCCGTCTCGCAAACGCAGCGATGATCAAGAAGCATCTTCGTTTCCTCGAAGAAGGGGAAGGTGTCATTGCCTTTGAACTGAAGAGAACCTATGAAGGATACGTCGAACGGCAGCGTGTCTATCATAATGCGACGGAAGAGGATATCACGATTGAATTGCCAAACGGTGAATTCGAGGTGTTAGTGGAGTCGGGTGCCGTTAAGTTGCACGCACCACGACTGCATGAAGAGAAACAGTTGGTCGTTCCAGCATTGACGACGACGGTCATCGCCGAACGAAAAGCGGACTACAAGAAGTATGCGGTGGCAGGTGGTGCAGCCTTGACGATCATCGGATTGTTGTACGCAGCGAACAAACGTCGTAAGAAAACCGATTAAATCAAGAAGGACGGAGCGCAAGATGGCTTCGTCCTTTTTTACGTGGATGACAGTCCGATGTCAGCCTGTCATGAAATTGACTTGCTTGAATTCATCGAAACCTTGTTTGAAGCGTCACCTTTCGGGAAAAAACCTCTTAAGTAGTATATGGGATGTTGTTTTTATGAAAGGATGTACGGCGTATGTTTGGTTTCGAGGATTTATGGAAATTCTTTTTGTCGTTCTTTTTATTGTTGCCTATCGTGACATTGATTCATGAGATGGGGCATTACTTTTTTGCCCGATTGTTCGGTGGAAACATGGAGATCAATATCGGTTCTGGAAAATCGTTACTCCGTGTCGGACCGATTCGTTTAAATCGTATCTATTTTTGGGATGGCTGGTGTCAATATGAGGCGCTACGTCATGAAACGAAGTTTGCTAATATCATGGTCTATGCTGGTGGATCGATCGCGAACTTGGTGAGTATCTTAGTCGTAAATGGTCTTATTTATGCCGGCGTGTTCGAGGCGTCGATTTTTACGTACCAATTTGCGTATTTCTCATTTTATTTCGTCTTTTTCTCCCTCTTCCCGATCGATCATCCGAACGGTTATCCGAGTGACGGAAAAGCAATCATCAATGTCTTCCGTTACGGTAAATCCGACTATCATCCACAATCTTAAACGAAGATTAAAGCCTCCTTCCGTCATTGGAAAAGAGGCTTTTTACTCAAGATTCCGATTCGCTAGACGAATCCGATTCTGTTTTCGCTTGTTCCTGCTCGAGTTCGACGAGCTTTTGAATCAAGATATGGCGCGGCATATGCATCAGTTGTTCAAGTGGTACGTTCAGACGTTTTGCGAGTTCGACAGCCGTCTCTGCTGATAATTGTAAAGGTTTCATCGTGTTCGTCCTCCTTTTTCCATGAAGTTAGTATAACAGGAGGTGCAAGCCGAGCGCATCAATAGTAGCGAGAAACTGAGAAGGTTGATACCGTATGAAGTAGGAAGTGATGCATATGTATAAACCTGCTGCAGAGCTGTTACTCCATGAATCCGTCTCACTGTTTGATCGAATCGGGGAGGATTTGCTTCTTTTTCGAGATCGCCACGGATTTATGAAATGTGATGCGGATTTAAGACCACTATGGGAAACAGCATGTGCGTATGTTCCATTCTCCTGGTACATTGAGCCAGGCGGTGGACGATTGTTCATCGTATTTGAAGAGTCAGCTTATTTTGGTTTACTAGATTTAGAGCAAGGGCATTTAGATTATATCAAGCGACCCGCTGCTTTTTCCGAGGCATGGTTCAGTAATTTATTCTTGTGGCAAGATGATGAGATCTTCCTGTACACGGCAGAAACAGACGTCGTCTGTGTGAACGTTCAAACAGGGGACTGGCGGTACTCAAATTATGAAGAGGCGCCACTGTTCGGACGCTTAGTGGAGCGAGGATATGATACACGTTTGACGTTCGAACGATTCATCGCACCTACGACGATCATTTCTTATGATGATCTAAAAGAACGGTATGTGATTTGGGACGCTGCGACGAATCAGGAATCGATCATTCCTTTTTCGGATTACGCGGAGTATTCGCTCGTTGATCACCGGCACCAATTGTTTTCGATCACCGATTCATCTCGTTTTTACTTGTATGAGAAGAGTCAGCTGAAATATAAGTTCGAGGGATGTCATTCCTCCGTTTTACTCAAAAGTGTGTTACTCGATGAAGAGGCGCGACGTCTTGCGATCGTATCGACATCGGCGACATTCGGCAACACATGGGTTCAAATTTTTCAAAAGACGTAATGAAACATCCTTTTCGCTTTTCAGCAAGAAGGATGTTTTTTGTACGTTTATACAGAAAGGGGACGCATCATGCAACGGCTTGGTCATCTGATGAGTACGTATTTTCGAGGAGTGTTGATTGTTTGGGCGATCCTGCTCGTCGTGCTTGGATATTTCGCTTATCAACTACCCGATCGGCTAGAAGGAAACGGATTTACGCGTGACGGTGATTTTCAACGCGTCGAGACAGTACTCGATCAAGACTTCGGTCAGGATCCGCATACGATCATCGTTCTATTTGAAAACCAAGAGAATCTACAACAAACGATGGTGGAACATGTCGAGCGCTTCCGTGATATTAAAGGTGTCGGGAACGTCACTGGTCCTGTTGAAAATCCGCGAGCGATTCGGGACGATAAGGGATACGTGACGGTCGGGGTACCGACACTTGATGCGAAATGGGCAGCTGCGGTCACACGTCAACTGGATGATACCGGAACGATTCGACTAACGGGTGAACCAGTCGTCGTCGATGATTTGAATACAGCGTCGAAAAATGATCTCATCCGAGCTGAGTTGATTGGAATTCCAGCAGCGTTGATCGTCTTGCTACTCGTTTTCGGTACTCCGGTTGCCGCCATCCTACCGTTGATCATGGGACTCGTTACTTTTGTCTTTGGTGCCGGTGTTCTTTATTTCGTCGCCGGGCAACAAGAGTTATCAATCTTCGTCTTGAATGCGGTCGCGATGATTTCGCTGGCGCTCGGAATTGATTTTTCGCTGTTATATGTCAATCGTTTCCGAGAAGAACGGCAGGACGGACAAGATATTCGGAAGGCGGCGATCCGTTCGGTCGAGACGGCAGGGCGTTCGATTTTATTTTCCGGAATCTGTGTATTCGTCGGACTTGCCGGGCTATTACTGATTGATGTGGATGTCTTCCGCGCTGTCGCGATCGGGACGCTCGTTTCGGTCCTCGGGGCAGTCGTCAGTGCATTAACGTTACTACCAGCACTATTGATCGTCTTCGGGAAGGTATTAGAAAAAGGACGACTCTTCCGGCAACGAGCAGGTCGTAGTGAAGATCGTTGGCGTCGCCTCGCTCGTTTCGTCATGAAGCGCCCGGTCGCAGTCACGATTTTGTCCTTATTGCTGTTGTTACCTTGTTTATTGCCGTTACGTGACTTGACGTTGAACATTCCGCAAGCGACTGCTTTACCGGAATCGTATCCGTCGCGTCTCGCTTTTGAGTCGTGGGAAAAAACATTCGGAAACGATGGAACGGACGCCGTCCTCATCTTATCTGCTGATGCTTCCTCAGAGGTGGGACGAGAAAAAATCGAAGACGTGACGATTCGACTCGAGTCGGATCCCGATGTACGTTCCGTCGTATCCGCCGCAACGATTGCCGAACAGCAACAAGTGCCGCTCGAGCAGTTAGTCGCTGTTCCGGCCGGGCGCGAAGCTTTGACGGCATTTCTATCAGAGAACGACCAAGCACGAATTGATGTTAACTTGAAAGGAGATCCCGGGGATGCTGCTTCGCAAGACTGGGTGCGAAAGATGCAAGCGGACGGTTATCTTGTCGGGGGACCGGCAGCCTTCAATCAGGAAATTTATGATGCCATTGAATCGAAACTCCCACTAGCAGTCGGTGTCGTCGTTTTGGCAACGTTCATCATCCTGCTGATTGCGTTCCGGTCCATCTTGATTCCGATCAAGGCGATTCTGATGAATTTGCTCAGTCTAGGGGCGACATTCGGATTACTCGTCATCTTGTTCGAGTCCGGCGCAGTTCTTCCGCAGGAGACGATCGGCATTCTGACACCGGTCTTCATCTTCTCACTCGTCTTTGGTTTATCGATGGATTATGAAGTGTTCCTCGTCTCGCGAATGGAAGAGTATTATGACGAGACAGGCGATAACGATTACGCGACCGAGATGGGGCTTGCGAAGACGAGTAAGATCATTACGTCTGCTGCCTTAATCATGATCGTCGTCACTGGAGCGTTTGCCTTCACGGGCGTCAGTCCAATTAAACAACTTGGCGTCGGTATCGCGCTTGCGATATTTATTGATGCTACGATCGTCCGGATGTTACTCGTCCCCGCACTGATGAAACTATTTGGTCACTGGAACTGGTGGTGGCCGGGTGGTCGTCGTAAAGCGATCCGCAAGTGACACATCGCGTAAGCACATCAGTAGCTATTCAGAGGAAGACGAGCGTATACTGTCGATATTCAATTCAAGAAATTAGAGGAGGCACTTCACTCATGGCAACTCAAGCAATGTTTGAACCATTTACATTACCAAACGGTGTGACGCTGAAAAACCGCGTCTTGATGGCACCGATGACGAACTATGCGGCACAAGAGAACGGCGAAGTATCGGATGCGGAACTCGCGTACTATGCAGAACGTTCAGGTGGCGTCAGTGCGGTCATTACAGCATGTGCGAACGTCACGGCAGACGGTCAAGGATTCCCGAATGAGTTCGGTGCGCATCGTGACGATCTCGTTCCAAGTCTGAAGCGACTCGCAAAAACGATTCAAGATAAAGGCGCAAAAGCGATCTTACAAATCTTCCACGCTGGTCGTATGGCACCACCAGAACTCGTCGGTGGGCAAACAGTCAGTGCAAGTGCTGTCGCACCCGTACGTGAAGGGGCAATGACACCTCGTGCGCTAGAGGCGGAAGAAGTTGAAGCAATCATTGAAGCATTCGGTCAGGCGACACGTCGTGCGATGGAAGCTGGATTTGACGGTGTTGAGATTCATGGTGCGAACACGTACTTGATCCAACAATTCTTCTCACCACACTCAAACCGTCGTGAAGATAAATGGGGCGGCAGTTTAGAAAAACGTCTCGCCTTCCCATTAGCAGTCGTAGATGCAGTCGAAGCCGTCGCGAAACAGGATACTTCGTTCATCGTCGGATACCGTTTCTCTCCAGAAGAGATCGAAAATCCAGGAATCACACTCGATGATACGATGCGCCTCGTCGATGAGCTGGCGAAAAAAGACCTCGATTACTTGCACGTTTCCGTGATGGACTTCTTCGCAGGTTCAATTCGTGACGAAAATGCAACGACATCACCAATCACGCTCGTCCAAGAACGTGTTGGCGAACAAGTACCTGTCATCGGTGTCGGATCGCTGCACACAGCGGACGAAGTCGAACAAGGTTTGGCTGTCGTTCCAATGGTCGCTCTCGGTCGTGAACTGATCATGGAACCGAAGTGGGTTGAAAAAGTCGAAGCGGGTGATCTTGCGTCAATCCGGACAGAACTTGATCCAGAAGCACAAGCAGAACTCGTCGTTCCAGATGCATTATGGGCAGGCATCACAAGTCGTCCAGGCTGGTTCCCGATCAAACAAACAAGCAAATAATAGAATAGCATCAAAAAGCACTCTAGATTTCGTGTCTAGAGTGCTTTGAGATTGAAGGTAAAGTGCAATTTTTCTCTAACGAGAAGGATTGCGCTTTTTTGTTCGTCTCGCATCGTTTTCCTGGGACAAGCATCGTGCCGCTTCGCTGCAGGGTCGCTCTTGCTTGTTTTTCCCTAGGAAGCGATGTCGAGTGAACAAAACGCTTCTCTGATCCTTCGGTATAAAAAAAGATGCGTCATTTTTGGAGTCAGCCCTGTTGTCTACAATTTTTTTGTTTATTAATAGGCAACCTGTCCCATCCGAACGCCACAAAACGTATGCAAGGTGACCGGATCCTGTAGATTCGTTCGTTCCAACATATCGTTTAAGAGCAAGGCACAGACGTAGGCATCCTCTTTCGCATCATGGTGCTGGAAAGAGACGTTGAGGAATTCTGCCATCGTATTCAATCGATGGTTTGGCAACCACGGATACAGTTTGCGGGATAATTTGACCGTGCACCCGTACGTAAAAGCGGGCATCTGGTACATATCGTATTTTTGAATCGCTTTTTGGAGCGCCCCCATATCAAATGATGCATTGTGGGCGACGACCAGTTGAGCACCTGCGATTAAATCGTATAAGCCATGTGCTTCCATCGCTTCAGGTAACGTCGGTGCATCGAAGACATCACTCGGACGAATTCCATGAACCCGGATGTTTCCGGCGTCGAAGTTTTCTTCTGGATTGATTAAGACCTGTTTACTCTCCATGACGCGACCGTTAGAGAGAACGGACCAACCAAACGCACAAATGCTTCGGCTATTCCGATTTGCCGTTTCAAAGTCAATCGCTAATGTATACATGCTGCAGACTCCTTTCTGTTATTCACTAGTAACAGAATACATGTTCGTATTATAGAAGTCCATCAAAAAAGACCATCTGCAAGGCAGATGATCTGATATCTCTTCCAGTCACTTCGCGGTGGCGACTTTTTGTTCCTCTGCGACGTATTCCTCTGGTTTAAATAACAGAACGCGATCTTTATAGGCGAAGACAAGGGCCGTTAAAACAGCCATCGCATCAGCAATCGGGAAAGCGAACCAGACACCATTGACACCGAAGAACAGGGGTAAGATTAGGACGAGTGGAATCGTGTATAAAGTTTGGCGTGACAAGGACAAGAATAAAGCGACTTTTGCTTTGGCGAGCGATTGATACATCCCGTTGACAATCATTTGAATCCCGTAGACGAACGATAGAGCGAATAAGATGCGCATCGCACTCGAGCCTTCCTGCAGCAGTGTTGCTTCTTCCGTGAACAAGCCGACCCAAAAACGGGGGAACAGTTGAATCAGTAACCACAAGCTGATTGATAACGATAAGCCGTAACGGATTGCGAGTTTGATGGCAAGCGACATCCGGCTAAATTGCCGAGAACCGAAATTATACCCAACGATCGGTTGCATCCCTTGTACGATCCCCATGATCGGCATACCGACAAGCGCCATAAACTTATTGATGACCGCAAACGTCGCTAGTTCTGTCGTACCCCCGTACCGGACGAGCATGTGGTTGACGGTGATGAACAAAATCGATTGGGAGACTTGCATGATGAAAGACGATGATCCGATTTGCATCATCCGAAACGTTAAACGGAAATCGGGTTTGAAAGCATGTCGATCGAGTGTTAACCCCGTTTGCCGACGTTTCGTAAAGAAGAATCGGAAAACAAGTGCAGCACCGACGATTTGCGCAACGACTGTCCCGAGTGCAGCACCTTGGATGCCCCAATCAAGACCAAAGATGAACAGCGGGGTCAAGACGATGTTGATCGCAACCGTCGTCAGCATGACGCGCATCTGATAGTTCGCGCGTCCTTCTGCGCGTAACATGGCACTCGACGCCATCGTCAACATGAAGAAAGGAGATCCGATCAAGAGGACGCGTAAGAAATCGATGCTATACGGCATGATTTCATCTGTCGCTCCAAAGAGACGAAGTAACGGTTCGACGAAGATGAAAGCACTGATGATGGCGAGCATACTGATGAAGAAAACTGCTATCAAGACGTTCGCATAAGCACGACTGGCACCATCCGTCTGTTTTTGACCAAGCCGTTGTGACGCAATCGCAGCCCCCCCGATCCCAATCGAGTTGGCGATTGCCATCAACACGAGCTGGACGGGGAAAGCGATTCCGACAGCGGCAACGGCAGCCGTACCGATGCCTTGAGCGACGAAAATCGTATCGACGATATTATAGAGTGCCGTGACGAGCATCCCGACCATTGCCGGTAAAGAGAGACTAAGTAAGAGCTGGTTGACAGGTGCTTCACCCAAACGGGCAGTGTTTTTATTCATGGAAGGAGAGCCTCCTTTTTTAGACAAGTGGTAAGTAGGGTTTTACTCAGAGTAGTCGCTTCTTTGATGAGATGCAAGAAATCACTCTAGTCAATGTGTTTGCTCCATGAAAAAAGGATGCGCTATGAAGCGCATCCGATGGAACTAGATTCAAGATGGTGTAGGGAGATAACCTTTCGAGTACTCGAAAGCAATGAATAAAATGGCACCGAGCGCCAAGTAAGCAAGGAGCGTGATCGTTTGTTGTTTTTTCGGCATCTGGTGATACTGGACCGACTCTTCAGCGAGTCGGAGCGGTTCGATCCGCTGATCGATTCGTCGCAACAACGCATCGTAGTCGTTCGCAGCATCATATTGATACCGTAACAGATCGTCCGCTTCCTGACGTGCCTCTTCCGGACTCGCTTGTCGCAAATCTTGTAAATCGAGACGAAGCGACCAAGCAATCGGATCGTACGTACTTTCGACCGTTTGTTCTTCCTCCACTTCCGGTGCAAGAGCGACTTCAGCGTTTACGCGTTCCTGCTCCGCCTTTGCGCGTAAGACGCGTTCGCGTGCAGCACGGTATAACATCAAGGTCGATCGGTTCGCCTCATACTGTTTCGCGAATTTATACCGTTTCCAGACAGCACTGCCGCCGAAGAAAGCAATCAAGAGCAGAATCAAGCTGAAATTCGTGATGCCGTAAGCAATCAAGGCAGCAAGACCAGCGACCCAAACGATGATCGGAAGTCCCGCAAGAATCCGTCCACCGTCAAGCGGACTGACAGGGAGTAGATTGAAGAGATTCAACAAGGCTCCGAGATGGAAGATGACGAGCCAGAAGTCATTTCCGGTCACAGCATATCCAATTGCAAGCGGAATCAGGGACACGAGACCCGCAAGTGGTCCACCGTACGCAAGAATCGCTTCTTGTTTTGGAGTCCGGAACGTATCTTTGATCCCGATGACGGCTCCCATGAACGGTACGAAAATCGCGGGACCCGTTTTAAAACCGAGTCGTTTCGCAGCGAGTAGATGTCCCATCTCATGAATGAATAGGAGATAAAGTAATCCGACCCCGAACCAGACACCGAATACTTGAGCGTAAAAGAGAAGCGAAACTCCGAACGAAATCAGAGTGCCTCCAAACTTCGAAAATTTCAATAAGGCAAGGATGACCTTTCCTTTCGTTAAGAGAAAGGCGCCGGCAACAGCAAGTCCACCCCAACGTTTTTTAGCCATCGTGAAATTCCTTCTTTCATCATGTGACGTTCTTCCTTAAGTGTACGACACAAATGTAGAAAAAGTTTCATTTAGACTGCTCGGGAATCAGATAGAAACAACTGCCATCTGGTTGACGGGCTTCACTACCGACCTGAAAATGGTGCGTCGTCGCTAGAGCTGCAGCAATCGATAATCCGAGTCCACTTCCTGAACGATCGCGTGCTGCATCAAGTCGGTAAAACCGGTCAAATAACCGAGCACGTTCTTCGTCCGTTAGAGATGTTCCTCGATCAAGAACAGCGAGTCGCTCCTTGCGCAGATGCAATTCAGGAGAAGTGGCATATTTCAGGGCATTATCGATATAAATCGTCAAGATGCGTAGCACCGCTTCGCGATTCACCCGGATCGTTCCAGAGGCATCAACAGGGATGATCGTCCCTGTCGCGTGATACATCCGATCAGCGAGTTCGCTCCCAAGCTCGGCTAAATCGATCTCTTCGACAGACGTTTCTTCATAACCGAGACGAGACAGTTCGAGCATGGGCTCGATCAAGGTCGTCCGCATCGCATACGTCTCCTGTAAGATATTTTCAATCGATTCATCGAGGACGTCCGGCTTCGTTTTGCCCCATCGCTTCAATAATTGCGCATACCCTTCGATGACGGTCAGCGGTGTCTTCATCTCATGCGAGACATCGGCAACGAACTGCCGTTGTTGTTCCATTGTCTGATCGACACGCCCAATCATCTGATTGAAGACGCGACCGAGGCGACCGATCTCATCATCACGTTCGGTCTGCACGGTCTCAAGCGTTCCAGAAGACGAGATCCGTTGCATCGTATCATTCAGTTGCCTGAGCGGGCGGAGCGTCTGATACGCAATCCAGAAGCTACTGATGAACGCGATGACTATTCCAACGACCAACACGATGGTGAAGGTCAAGACGAGTGTCGAGACCGTATCATCGACGCTTTCATCTTCGAACAAATAGGCTTGATCCTGATAGACGATACCGAACCAATCACCAGATTTGAAAGGTTCGTTCGAACGCGGGATACCGGGTAGGTCACTTGCTTGTACGTCTCCGTTAACGGTAGACGAGTCGTCATCTTCATCATTTGAAATGACCCATCGTCCATCTTCGTTCGATAAGACGACGGAATCCTCATGAAGCGTCAACAATGCCCGGACAGATGAATCATCCTCCATCAATTCCTCTGCCTGTTCAAGCTGCGTATAACGGGATTCAATCAAATGATTGCGGACGAAGAAGGTCACGACGATGAACGAAAGCAGCAATAAAAGTGTCGTAAAGGCGGTGACGGATAAAGCGAGTTTCGTTCGAAGCTTCATGGCGTCGCCTCCCGTAGCACATACCCCACCCCACGAACGGTCTGGATCAAAGCAGGAGGGTGGGCATCGACTTTTTTCCGAAGATAACGGATGTAGACGTCGACGATATTCGTCTCGCCGAAGTAATCGTACCCCCAGACGCGATTTAGGATTTGTTCGCGTGTCAGGACATGTTCCTTGTTTTCGAGTAAATACGTCAGGAGTTCGAACTCACGTGGTGTCAAATCGAGTCGCAATTCATCGCGAAATGCTTCGTGTCGATCAAGGTCGAGTACAAGATCAGCGAACTGTAACGTGCGCGATGCGTTATTCGTTGAAGCGGGAGTGCGGAGTAACGCCCGGATCCGGGCAAGGAGTTCCTCCATCTCGAACGGTTTCGTCACATAATCATTCGCACCAAGATCAAGTCCTGCGACCTTATCGTAAACTTCCCCACGTGCTGTTAGCATAATGACAGGGACATGAATGCCTTTTCCACGGAGCCTGCGCAACACCTCGAAGCCGCTCAGCTCCGGCATCATCACGTCGAGTAAGACGAGATCAACCGAATGCTCAGCGGCAGCGAGACCATCTTTTCCGTTAGAGGCGACACGTGTCGCGTACCCGGCATATTGGAGTTCGAGTTCAAGGAGGCGTGCGATTTTCGCATCGTCCTCAACGATTAAGATGGTGGTTGGCATAAACATCCTCCTTTAATGATCATTCATCGATTTCTGTTACTTCGTCTGACGCGTTCAACTCAAGTTTGACGGAACCACCGACGCGGACGTCATCATCTTGTTCCATGTTTGATGCACGAGAGTACGATTTTTGCGTACCATTCTGTTCGATGATGATCTCTTGATTCGTTATTTTAGCGAGCGTACCGCGGACTTCTTGCTCCCGTGCATCGTCACGGTCTTCGTCACGTGTAGCATTACGGTCCTCGTCGTCGTCTTCCCGATCAAGCTCACGGACTTGACCGTCTGCATTCAATTCGATTTTTACGATATCTCCAGATTTCGCAGCATCACGTTCCGCACGATCCGCAATCGCGTAGACCGTCTCTTGTCCATCTTGTTCGAGTGTCAATTCACTTTGTGATAGGGCACGAAGGATGCCGTATCGTTCATTCGCATCATCCGATGAATCATCTGAGCGATTGCCATCGTCCTCTCGGTCATTCCGATCATCTTGATCTTCTCGCTCCAGTTCCGTGATTTGCTGATTCGCATTCAGATCGATTTTTACCCAATCGCCTTCTTGCACGGCTTCGCGTTCGACTGACGAAGCAAAGTCATACGTCTGAGTGTCACCGTTGACGTCGATTGTCATTGAACGATCCGATAGTTTTTGTAATGTGCCTTCGATTTCTTGATCGTCACGCATCGAAGCAGGAAGCTTTTGTTCGACTTGGCGCGAAGCAGCTTCGACTTTTTGCTCTGCCTGCTGTGAAGTGGTGACCGTCGAGTTGACGAGAGAGTGTCCTGGACCTGTGAAGAGGAGAAACGCTCCGGCTCCTGTTAAGACTGTACCTGTTACGGCAAGTGTAGCGATTCCTTTTTTGAAACGTTTATTCCCTTTATCTGTTCGTTTTTCAGTCATGATGATGTCCTCCTTTAGTAGTGGCTGTTGTTCTTATACATAGAATAACCAGACCATGTGAAAGGAAGCTGAGGAACAGATTAGAATTTGATGAGAATTAGATCGTCTTGATGACTCGAGCCGGATTTCCACCGACGACGCTGTTTGCCGGTACATCCTTAACGACGACACTACCTGAGGCGATGACAGCATTATCTCCGATCGTCACACCGGGATTGATGACCGCGCGTCCACCGATCCAGACGTTATTCCCGACGACGACCGGTTTCCCGAATTCATAACCGCTGTTGCGCTCGACAGGATCGAGTGGATGGGTCGCAGTATAGATATGTACTCCTGGAGCAAGCATGCAGTTGTCACCAATCGTGATCGGACAAATATCGAGCAAGACACAGTCGTAGTTGGCATAAAAGCGAGCCCCTAACGTAATGTTGTAGCCATAGTCACATTTAAAGGTCGGTTCAATGTAAAAGTCGGCTTTCTCCGTCTGGAATAATTGTTGAAGAAGTGCCTTCCGTTTAGTCCCATCATGAACACTCAATTGATTGAACTCATAACAGAGCGATTGTGCCCGGATACGGTCAGCTACGAGTTCCGGATCTTGTGCTAAGTAGAGTTCCCCTTGAATCATCTTTTCTTTTTCAGTCATCTGATTCACTCCTTCATCGTTAATACTTTCATTAGACTAAATGGTGCCTCGTGATGCAACTGATATCCCGTTAAGACACGCGAAAACAGGATAGCCGAAACTATCCTGTCGAGATTCAATCCTTATGCTAATTCGATTCCGCCTGTGACACCATAGATTTGCGCCGTGACATAGCTTGCAGCGTCTGAAGCGAGGAAGACATAGACATCTGATAGTTCGACCGGTTGACCACTGCGTTTCAGCGGTGTTTCCTGCCCGAACTCTGGAATGTTCTCGCTTGGCTGACCACCTGAAATCTGAAGCGGTGTCCAAATCGGACCAGGTGCGACGGAGTTGACACGGATTCCTTTTGGCGCGACTTGTTTAGCGAGTCCACGCGTGAACCCGTTGATGGCAAACTTCGTCGATGCATAATCCAAGAGGTTCGCGCTTGGGTTGTATCCTTGAACGGATGTCGTCGTGATGATCGAAGCCCCTTCTTTTAAGAGTGGCAAGGCTGCTTTGACGACCCAGAAGAGGGAGAAGACATTGATTTCGTATGTCTTACGTAATTGCTCCGTTGACAGGTCGAGAATATCTTCGACAGCTTGTTGTTTACCTGCGACAAGTGCCAAAATGTCGAGTCCACCGAGCGATTCGTGTGCTTCTTTGATGAGTTGTCCACAGAACGCTTCATCACTTAAATCACCAGGTAAAAGATATGCTTTTTGTCCCGCTGCTTCAACGAGTGCTTTAACCTCTTCCGCATCCTGTTGTTCTTCCGGTAAGTAGTTGAGCACGATGTCAGCTCCTTCACGAGCGTAAGCGATAGCTGCTGCTCGGCCGATGCCGGAGTCGCCACCCGTAATCAGTGCTTTTTTGCCGATCAATTTGCCAGAGCCTTTATAACTCTCTTCGCCACAATCGGGAACAGGTTCCATTTTTGCTTGAACCGCTGGTGCGTCCTGATATTGTTTTGGGAAATCGTCATTGAAGTATTGGGTTAAAGGATTTTTCGATGCAGCCATGTAAACATTCCTCCTGAAAGTTGGTTTTGGTATAGGGTGTATGTTCCCTCAACAGGTCGGATTAAACGTTTCTGATGATAGTAAATTTGGAAATTGATGGTTTACACTAGAAAAAGAGGAGTGTGAAGAAGATGATTACTGGATTGTATGAAGCTCATTTACCGGTCAAAGAACTTGAACGATCGATTGTCTTTTACGAAAAATTAGGACTTGCATGTGCGTTCCAAAATGAACGCGTCGCTTTCTTTTGGATCGAGCACGGTAAGAGTTGGTTAGGACTATGGAAAGCCGGTCAAGCCGAGTTACCGTATCATCCATCGATTCGACATGTGGCGTTTCGGATGGAGCAAGAAAATATCGATAAAGCACAGGACTGGTTAAAGGAGAGAGGGATTGAAGTCCGATCCGCCTTTAGTGTAGCGGCAGCCGATCAACCGCTTGTTCTCGATAACCATCCACATGCGCACGCGGCGATCTACTTCGAGGATCCAGATGGAAATTCACTCGAATTGATTGCACCGTTACGCTTTGACATGGAAACAGTGAATGGCACGATGCCGTATCAGGATTGGCAGCGTCTTTATCAGGCTGAAACGGAAAAATGAAGAGGTGATTGTAACGTTCAGTTATTGATTATGCATTCAAATGGTGAACATGCATGATGTATTCTTTTGTAGAAAACGATCCGAGACGAACAAAAAACACAACCTTTCTCGTTAGAGAAAAATTGCACTGTGTCTTCAGTCTAAAAAGGGACTGACTCAAAAATCAGTTTCCACAAAGATCAGGGTGGCAGAATAATGATCTGCCACCCTGATCTCGTAACAAAAAGAATGATGCGTTTCACGCAACTCCTACAGGAAAAAGCGCATTTGCGCTGTCAGAGACAAACAAGACCCGCTTTCCTGCTTAAATGAAGCAGGAAAACTGGCTTGTGTCTCGCCTGAGGAAAGGGCGTGAAAAGAAGCGTCATTTTTTTGAGTCAGCCTCGTTTGATTGATCGTGTAATGCGCTTAGACACGAGCGGATTGACGCTCATTCATCGCTTGCAGAGCTACTTGATTCAGCAAGCTCCACGGTTTGTTGTAGTGCGGTTGGAAGAAGAAGTCGACGAAAGCGAGCTCTTCAAGTGTCATATCATTTTGAATCGCGACTGACAGTGTGTTCATCGCCTGTGTCAAATCCACTTTTGAGATGATTTGTGCACCGACGACACGATGGGTTGCTGTCTCGAAGACGAGCTTCAATTGGACGTCTTCTGCTGTTGGCATGAACTCTGGGCGATACGCATCTGTGACTGTCGTGCTACTCACTTCAAGTCCGAACAAGGGTGCCGCTTCTTCTGTCAAACCAGTCGACGCGATGTTCAAATCATATAGGCGAAGACCAGATGTGCCTTGTGTTCCTTGGTAACGAATCTTTGGTGCGCGTAAGTTTTTACCGATCAATGTTCCCATCCGAACAGCATTCGTTGCGAGTGGAATATAGGCATGTGTCCGAGCTGGATTGTAATAGACGGCACAGCTGTCACCAGCAGCAAAGATGTTCGGGTTGCTTGTTCGCATATAATCGTCAACGATGATGGCACCGTTCGGTAGCATGTCGACCTGTCCTTTTAAGAGTTCCGTACTTGGGCGGAAGCCGACACAGAGAATGACGAGATCCGTTTCGAACGTTCCTTTGTCTGTGACGACGTGTGTCACAGCACCGTTTTCCCCTTTGAAGCTTTGGACGGTTTGCCCGAGTTCGAGACGAATGCCACGGTCTGTCAATTCACGTTCGATGACGTCAGTGAATGAGCGGTCGAGGTATTTGTTGAGAATGCGATCCGCACTATCAATGAACGTGACGTCTTTTCCGTATGCTTCAAACGCTTCGACGAGTTCAGCACCGATATACCCTGCACCAACGACTGTGATCCGTTGTGCTTCTGTCGCTTTTTCAATGATTGTTTGAGCATGGTGATAGTTTTTACAGAGCTCGATTTGATTCAACTCAATGCCAGGAAGCATCGGAATGATTGGCCATGATCCTGTCGTCATGATGAGTTTATCGTACGTATCGTGAACGACTTCACCAGTCATGAGGTTTTTCGCAACGATCGTTTGGCGTTCACTATCGATTTCAAGCACATCATGTTTCAGACGCATCTCAGCGCCGAGTTCAGCGAGTTCACTTGGTGATGAGTAGAAAAGTGATTCCGCATGTTTAACGACACCACCGACGTGAAGCGCGATTCCACAAGAGAGAAACGATACATTGTCATTCCGCTCATAAACGGTGATCTCGACGTCTTGTTGTGAAGCGAGTTCTTTGACTGCTGCTGTTCCTGCGTGTGTACATCCGATGACTGCTACTTTCATGGGTAAAGTCTCCTTTGTGTTTTGTTTGTGATAAATATCACATTCATTTGATATACTTAGTGTAATCCTTCACAAGATCGTTTTCAAGTAGTTTGTTCAATGTTGAGCATATTCTTGTCTAAATTGTGAATGAGTGAGCAAAAGTGTTTGGATTATGTGAAGAATGCGTAAAACTGTTTTAGTTACTGAAATTCGGGTTATAATGAAAGTAGATTTTTAATGAAGGGGTGGAAACCGATGGATACCGAGAGGACCAATCATCTATTCAGCTTACCTGATTTTTAGCAGTACCGGTCAAAACGAACAAGACGGTAATGGCTTATAAAAATCAGGGAGAGCGAAAATAGATGAATACCCAAACGGGACGTATAAAACCTCTCCCACGATGTAAACGGGAGAGGACAATAAAACATGAAACGAATCGCAACCATCTTAACCGGTACGCTGATCATGGCGTTCGGTTACTACACATTGAATGAACAGTTCGGATTAGCAGAAGGCGGCTTCATCGGATTATCGTTGCTCGGTCGATACTTTTTTGATATCAATCCTTCGATCTCAATGATCGCGCTCGATATTCCATTTTTCATCGGTGCCTTGTACTTCAAAGGGAAACGTTTCGTCAGCGAAGCGTTACTCTCAGCAGGTGCATTATCAGTCTTTTATGAGATGTGGCACCGACTCGATTTGTTCCACTTTCCAGAACAGGCTTGGCCAGCGACGCTCATCGCAGCGATCGCTAGCGGAATCGTGACCGGATATGGTCTCGGACTTGTTTTGAAAAGTGGAGCGGCAACAGGTGGAGACGATTTGCTATCGATGGGACTCAGTAAACTGACAGGTCTATCGATCGGAACGATCTTGTTCGGACTCGATGCCATCGTGTTAATCATCTCACTCGTCTATCTGCCGCTCAGCTTAACGTTATATACGTTACTGGCTGTAGCGATCGCTGGACGTGTCGTGGCTGTCATGACACGGGAGCCTGTCATCGTACCGGCACCTGTCGTACAAAAAGTCACGCAGTGAGACAGATGAATGTCTAAAAAAATCATGTATCGGATTCGACATCGTCGAGTCCGATTTTTCAGGTTCATGGATTAGAAAAAACGAAAGGAGAAGGATGAGATGATTCGACAAGCACATGCTTCTGAAGCGCAACAGATTGCCCCCTTGATTGAGCAAGCGATTCATGAGATTGCTGAGACACTGACGGGAACGACAAAGCGGGAGGAAGTTCTAGAGAGACTCGCGTACTTTGTCGCTGAAACAGGAAACCGATTGAGTCATGAAAACATCCTCGTGAAAATCATCGAGGGTGAAGTAGCAGGTATCGTCATTGCATATGCTGGGACGGATGCGGAACAACTCGACGAACCGATCAAAGACCAACTGAAGCGCTGGACGGGTCAAGACGTCCGGATCGACGTCGAGACGGAAGGTCCGGTCTATTACCTGGATACTTTATCGGTTAACGCGCGTCATGGCGGAAAAGGGATTGGTACGGAACTGCTTCAGGCAGCAGCGGAAGAGGGCGAGAAACGAGGACTACAAGCGTTCACCTTAAACGCTGATCAAACGAATGCCGGGGCACAGCGCCTGTATCGTCGTCTCGGCTTCGAACCGATTCGGACGATTGAAATCAGCGGCGGTACCTTTGATTATATGGAACGTCGTTACGATACGCAGCAATGAAAAAAACCATGTCGATTTCCACGGTGTCATTCGGGAATCGCATGGTTTTTCGTATGCATGCAGTTGTGCCATCAAGGCGTTAATTGATACAGCATCGCTTGCGCGTCTTCTGGTTCGTAGCGGGCATCACTCGTGAAGCGGACGACTTGTTTGACGTTTGGTCGTACGCCTTGAGCGTGAAGACGCTCGAGCAATCGACCGGTCACGTAACTCTGGTCGGATTTTGGTTCTGCGTTCCATTTACTGATCGATCCGATCGGAACGATCGCGGCATTCGGTCGTTCGGACTGGAATTGGCGAGCTTCCTCGTCGGTAAAGACTGTCGCGCCGATTGGAAGAGTCGCTACGTAACGCGCTAGTTCAATCGTTGCCGGAGGACGCGTTGCTTGCTCGTTCAACGCGAGGCTACCGATCGTCAACTGAATGACTAAAAACGGCAGATACATCCGCAACGGAAGTTGACGGATCAACCAGATGAGTAGCAATAGGACAAGCGGTAAGACATGACGGGGTTTATCGATATTTTGTCCGAGCCAGATCCAGACGAAATAGAGTCCAGCCGTCGCTCCCCAAGCGACATCGACCGTCCAACGTCTGCGTAAGAATAGTAGCAGTCCAGACACTAATCCGATCCACGTGCCATAACCGATCCCATGCCAGAAGAGTTGCTGAAGCGTCTGAACAAATCGTTGAACGATGGAAGCATCATCGGTCTGAGCAGAACCACCCCAATCGGAAAAATGACCGCTGACGAAGCGGAGTGATAATTGAAGAAACGAATAGGGTCCACCGACAGAAAAAGCGACCGGGAGCAACCAAGCAAGCTGTGCCAGAACAAGAAGGGCGCACTCGGATAAGAGTTGCCAGTAATCCTTTCGTACCTGCCACAGCAGGACAAGCAACATGAAACCAAACGGCGCATAGGACAGTCGAGTCGCCATCAGTAAACCAAACAGAAGATATGGGAGCCAGCGACGAATCTGATGCCGTGCGCGTTCGATGCTCCAGCCATACCAGACGAGTAGTCCGAGGGCGAGCCCATCCGACATCCCTGTCGCAGCGAACGTCACGAGTGAGGCAGTGGAGAGAACGGTAAAGGCAGCGATCAGCCGAGTCGTATCATAGGCATGACGGCGAAAGAGCGAGTAAAGTGGCAAGAGCGCACTTGCCAGTCCTAGTGTGGAGACGAGTCCAAGCGCTTTGACAGGTATCATCAGTGGCAGAAACAGGTTGGCAAATAAGATGAAAAAGGGATAACCCGGAAAGTGCGGACGTAAATCAGCCAAATCATAATCGGTCACAGCGAGCGTGAAGTTCGCAATATCGTAGCTCGCGATGAAGGGACTGACGTAAATGATCCGTAAACCAATCCAGCCACCGATGAATAGAAGCGTGATCCAAAAAAGCGATCGTCCACGCGGACGTGAACGATCGCTTCGGACGGTCAAGAAACCTCCTGTAAGGACTTTGATGACTTCGATGGTTTGTTTTGACGGAGCAACATCCAACCGGCAAAGGCGAAGTAGCCCCACCAAGCGACGACTTGTTCGAGCGATGGGTTATGACTGTATCCGAACATCGCGGCCATGAACGTTCCGATCTGTCCACTGATCAATGTCGAATTTCCTGTATCACGCAAGTATTGCACCTGATCGATGTAGTGCTCCGGCATGAAGCCAACGATGTTATATACAGCAGCTGGTGTGCCGTCAGCATTCATCAAGAGACTACCGAGCAAACCAAGATCTTGGAAGCGTCCAATCGTTTGGACGAGCATGCCGGCTGCGATGAATAGAATGAGTACACCCGTCACTTGGAAGAAGCGTTTGACGGGAATCTTCATAGAGCCGGAAACGAATAAGTATCCGAAAATCAAGGCGAGTAACAGACCGGAAACCGCACCGTAACTCGTCAGTACTTTTTCGATTTCCCCACCTGAGATGGCAGCGAAGAAGAAGACGGTCTCAATTCCTTCTCGAACGATGACGAGGAAGGAGTGGATGATCATCGTGATGGCACTACCCGTCGAGACGGCAGCGGCGACCTTCGCTTGCGAGGCTTTTTGATTCTCTTTCGCTTCCTTTCCCATCCAGAGGACCATGTGTGTCAAGAGCAAGACGGAGACCATCATGATGCCGAGACGGAGATACGTATCGCTTCCGAAGCTCGCAAAACTCGTAAAGACGACTTGGAACAGGAACGCGACACCAAGGCTAGCGAGAAGTGCCAACCCGACACCTGCGTAGACCCACTTTTTATATTGTGGAGCGTTCAATCGATCGAGATAACCTAAGATCAACCCAACGATGAGAACAGCCTCGAGACACTCCCGAAGCGTAATCAAAAACGCTTGAAAATCCATCTGTCTTCCTCCTTATGAGCGGCGTTTCTTCTTCCATTGACCAATGACGACGATGACGATGAGGACGATGACGAGTCCGAGCGCAATCAATTTCCAAATCGCGTCCGTTCCGAACGTCTGACCGAGGAAGGAGTCTTCTTCCGTGAAGACTCCTGTTTTTTCTTCACCCGGCAGGACGAAAAGGGGAGTCAACGTATCTTCGATCATCGTAATGTTTTCTTTGAAGGATTCTTCATCACTCGCTTTTTTCCCGACCCCAAACAGACCAGGGTTTCCGAGTGCCTTTAAGGATTCATCAAATGCAGTATACACGTCATCGGATGTTTGTGCATCCTTGCTTTCCTTGACGTAAGGTGCAAGCACATCGTATGTCCCGCGGGCTTTCGCGAGTAAGAGTTTCGCTTGACCGAAGTCCTCGAACTGCTCTTCAGCAAAGTGCAGGCGACGTTCGATATTTTGACGGAGAGCGACGCGGTACGCTTGTTTAGCAGCCTCGGCATCTTCTTGTTCAAGCGCCGTATCGATCTTCGCTTTCGCTTCAGGGAAATACAGTTTGAATTCTTTATCATAGGCGGCAAGCGTCTCTTTCGCAAGCGCGTAATCCTTGGCATTAAGTTGTTCTTCAAATTGTTTATACGCTTCCGCAAAAGCTTCCTTTCCTGGGTCTCCGTAACTATAAGCGGAAACCGTGGAAGTGCTCACGAACAGTGAGAGCAGGAGGAGCGGTAGCAAAAGAAGGCGTTTCATCCGAGGTGCTCCTTTCGTTCCATGCGTTCTTCAACGCTAAGCTGTGTGATCGGTCGTCGCCACTCCCGGTAAATCGCTGGGAGGACACGTTGGACATAATTCAGACGGATAAAGGACTTTCCTGCTTCCCGGACCCGATAACGAATCGGAACTTCGTGAAGGCGGAAGCCTTTTCGGACGAGATTGAGGGTCAATACTTGGGCATAGTTATAATCGTGAATGATCTCAGCATGGTGACACGTTGCGCGTGAAAAAGCACGCATCCCGCTTTGACCATCATGGATTTTACGTTTCAATAAAAGGCATTGCAACCACGTGAAGAGATGATTGCCGATATAGCGATAGAGCCGCATCCCGTCGACGGTACCGAGGAAGCGGGAACCGAATACGTAGTCGGCCTGATCGTGTAAGATCGGTCGGACGATATCCGGAATTTGATCGGCCGGATATTCGTTATCCGCATCAATCATGACAGCAACATCAGCGCCGAGCTCGTAGGACTGGCGGAGTCCTTCCCGGACTGCAGCGCCGAGTCCTTGATTCTGCTCGAACCGATAGACATGTGCGCCGTGTTGACGCGCAATCGTACTCGTCGCATCCACTGAGCCGTCGTCGATGACGAGGGTCTCGACTGGAATGCCGTCAATCATGTCCGGAATTCGTTTTAAGACGAGCGGGAGCGACACTTCCTCATTGTGGGCTGGTAAAAAGACGATGATCTTCATTTAGACTTCGCCTCCTTGAAGGCTTCTGTCAATAGCACACCACGGCTATCGTGCGGAATGTCTGCCCCTAGGACTTTGGTGATCGTTGGTCCGAGTGACAAGATATGGCGGTGCGTATCCACTTTCAGACCAGCATGAACGTTCTTACCATACATCCAGAACGGAACGAACCGTTCGCCTTCATCCAGGTGACCGTGTCCACCGATTCCGTCCGCTTGACCGTGATCCGCCATGACGATGAGTGTCGCATCCTCGAGTTTACCAAGGCGATCGAGCTCCTCACAAAACTCGGAAAGGAGCGCATCCGCTTCCTCGATTTTTTCGACATACTCGGAATAGAGAGTGCCTCGACTGTGTCCCGTTTGATCCGTTCCGATCAACTGAATCGCGAGCAGATCCGGATCCTCTTCATGGACGATTTGTTTGGCACGTTCTACGATATTTCGATCCGCGACATCGTTATGCATGACTGCTGTGACGGTCCGCACGTCGGTTGAACCGAACGCATCGACGAGGTGGGCGATACCAAGAATCTTACCGGATTTATCGACGGCACGGAGGCGATCGAAGACGGTATCCGTTTTAACGCCGGTCGTATTCCAGACCATGTTCGAATGAATGCCATGATCTTCCGGACGAGCACCGGTGAACATCGAACTGAAGCAGACGACGGTCCGGGCAGGGTAAACCGTCTCCATATTCGTATATTCCGTTCCTTCCTGACGCAATCGTTCGAGGAACGGCGTGTTTGCTGCCATGTAGCGATCTTTACGCATCCCGTCGACAATCAGGACATAGACTTTTTCTGAAGTCGGAAGATCGGCATCTACCGTCATTGCCTCAGGCAACTTCGGTTTCCAGTCGAACAGGTAGTGATGCAGGATCCATGCAAAGACGAAGAGACCAATTGGGAACCAGATGAACGTCATGTCGAGTGGCGACGCGTCACTTGCCGTCCACCAGTACATGAGCAACAAGGCAACCTTAGGCAGTTGCTCCTGCGCGTTACCACTTGTCGAATCACTATTCTTCAGAACGAGTTTCCAAAAGCGCGTGAAGTTCGTCCAGCGCGTTCCAATCCGGAGATGATAATAGATCGTCCCCCAGAAAAAAATCGTAAAGAAGAAATAGAGACCTGCGCCATAGGCGAACAAAGGTAAATAATCTGCATTCGTCCCGTGAAGGAACAGCCAAACGATGACCGGGATCCAAAGGTAATTTCGTAAAAATAACGGAAAATCATAACGCCAAAGCAAGATGAATAAAGGAAGCGTCACGATGAAACCAAGACCAGCTTCTGCGAGTGGCATCTGCGTCCATAAGGCGTACGTCAAGAAGACGCCGATCGTAAAAATGGGTGTGAAGGGTTTTCCTTCATTGAGTAAGTTCCAGGCGCGTGCTGCGACTTTTTCAAAGCGAGAAGCACTTTTCATCGTCTTCCTCCTTTCCAATCAGTGTATTTTAGCTGACGAACCAACAACCGAAGCGTAGCTGGATGCCGAATGAGAACGTACAGCGGGATAAGAAAAGCAAAGGCATATTTAAAGAAGTGCGTCATCAAGGCAACGTCGTACGCATGAGCAACACCGGCTTGCCGTAACACTGTACCCATCGCGAGTTCGTACGTACCGAGTCCGCCCGGCGTGAATTGAATCACACCGGACAGGACACCGGCACTCATCGCGATCAATGTCGTCGGGAAGGACACATCGATACCTGCTCCGTGCAAGAGGAGGAAGACGGCGAGTGCCTCGACTGCCCAAGCGAGCGTTCCGAACAGAACGAGCGATGGGAGATGCGGGACATGTCGGCGTAACACGAGCAATAACGCGGTCGCAAGGAGCGCGACGAGCAAGACGATTGGGTGAAACAACCAACCGATCAGAATGAAGGTACACAGAACGATCAAGTCAATACTTCGTTGTAAGACGAAGATCGCGCTCGTCTGTTTCCATGGACTTCCGACGGCTCTCGCCGTCACGAGTCGGATCATCTCTCCCAGTTTGACCGGTGAGAGATGATTGATCGTCAGTCCGAGATACAGGCTCGACAGGTATACAGCAGTCGGTGCACGTTTTGAGTCGGCGCGGCGCCAGGCGACCGCGCGTAAATAAAAGGCGATCGCATACGTCAAGGTCGCAAGGATCGTCCAGGGACTCTTGAATAAAGCTTCAATGTACCGATACGAGACCGGTAACTCCAAGAAAAAACGGAGCAGTAAAAAGATGACAAGCCCGGTAAGCGTCAGATACAGAAACGTTCGAATCAGCGGTTTTGATGCCACGCGATCACCTGCTCCAGTCCAACATCGATCTCGATTGACGGTTGGTAACCGAATGCTTCTTTTGCAGCCGTCGTATCACTCCATGTCATCGTCACGTCCCCACGTCGTGCAGTTTGAGTCTGCACGGGCACATCAAACCGTTGACCGATCCGTTCAGCTAGCGTGCGGACGGAGACCGGCTGATTCGCGCCGAGGTTATACGTCCCGACTGCACGAGCCAGCAACGCCTGTTCCATTCCGCGAGTGATGTCATCGATATACGTGAAGTCACGGATCGGATCACCGAAGACGGTGAGTGCCTCTCCGCGTAATGCCTGTTCGATGAATCGAAACAGCGCCATATCAGGACGACCCGAAGGACCATAGACCGTAAAGAAGCGAAACAGCGTCACGTTTACATCATATAAATGAGCATAAGCATGACAAAAGCTTTCGGCACTATACTTGGCTGCCGCATAAGGACTGGCGACGTGTCCCGTTGCCTGATTTTCTTTCAGCGGACCAGTCTGCTCCCCGTAAACGGAAGACGAAGACGCGAAAAAGACATGCGGCATGCCATGTCTTTTTGCGGCTTCTAACAAGGTCACCGTCATATCGATGTCCTCACGAATATAGTGATGCGGTTCTTCGAGCGAACGGGGAACACCAGGTAGGGCCGCGAGATGGAAGACAGCGTCGAACGATGTCTCCATCCAGGCGTCGAGATCGTGATGAACATCACCCGTCGTGACAGTGACACCAGCACTTCTTAATGCCTTTGCGCGTTCCTCTTTCAACCGAACATCGTAATAGTCCGTAAAGGCATCGAGTACATGAACGGTATGGTGCTGTTGAAGCCGGAGGGCGAGGGCGGCGCCAATGAAGCCGGCACCTCCTGTGATTCCGATATTCATCTTATCCCTCCGTTTCCATTTCATTCTTAGTTAAGTGGTTCGAGTGCGTCTGTAATCCGTTCACCTGTCGTTTCAGCCTTGACGTCACCTTTTTCGACGAGGGCGAACCATTCGTTTGCGTCTTTTGCGACTTGTGCTGCTTTGTCCTTGCCGAGACGATTCTCAAGCGTCGGTTTCATCGCAACGACGAACATATTCGCTTCCATTGCTTCTGCACGTGCTGTATCGACGTCTTTCTTCTCAATTGCTTCTTGTGCCTCTTCATGATACCCGTCGACTTTTTCCGTCAACGCTTTTGCGAACAATCCTTCGATTTCTTTGTAAGAGACATCAGCTGGCTTTGTTTTTGAGAAATCATAGCGCTCTTTCAGTGTTTTGACAGCCTCTTCGTCTCCACCTGCTAACGATTCTTCGATCGCGAGGAGGAAGCCATATCCTTCTGCTTGTTCCATTTGTAATTCTTTTTCGTCCGTACCAGCTTTGACGCCATCCTCGATTTTTTGTGCATAACCGAGTGCAGCTAAATAGAAGGAACGATAAATCGATTTATCCGTCACTTGTTTCGCAACATTGAAGTCACCGAGTTCTTTCGCGTCGATGGCTTCTTGCTGAGCTGCAAGACCTGATGTGATCGCTTGAGCGATGGCGTCTTCGTTTTTAAAGCCGTAGCTCGCGTCCCGTTTTTCAGCTGTCGGAATGAAGACGGTCTTCGCCATCGCTTCAACATCCTTGAGTGCTTCCGTTGCAGCTTCCGGTTTACCAGCGACGAGTGCTTCTTCAGCTTTTGCTTGCGTTGCTTTTTGTAATTTATAGAAATACGATTGTAGACCTTTATCCACGAGTTGACGAGCGATGTTCTCATCGAGATCCTTCGCTTCCACACCTGCTAAAGAAGACTGGATGACTTGTTCGATCTCTGGTGCTGTCGTCTCGACACCACCTTTTAGTTTCGATTCATAACTTGTCTTGACCATCTTCCAATCGATCGCTTGTCCTTCTTTTGCTTTGTCGAGTTCTGTTTTGATTGAGCTGAAGATCGTCAATTCATCTGTCAGTGTCGTTGCAGCGATCCCCGCATCTGCTGATTTTGTTTCTGTCGACTGTTCCGTTTTCTCTTTTTTCGGTGCAGTCGTATCCGTTTCATTCGAACCGCAGGCAGCCAATATACCGGCTACCATGAAGATAGAAGCTACTTTTAAACGTTTTTTCATAATCGTGATTCCCCCAGAAGAATTAATAAGACGTTTTCCGTCATGTAGTCGTTTTCACAAATCTAACTATAGCGAGAATAATTCTCATTGTCAATTGAACTTTAAAGAAAAAAACGGCTTTGGAGCAGGGCTCCAAAGCCGTTTTAAAATGAGAAATTAGAACTGTTCGTACAGTTTTGTCAAATACGTGTAGACTTCGTCTGATGCTTGGAACATCATGACAGAATGTCCGAAGATCGCAGCCGGATTGAAGCCGTGATCAAGATCGATCGTTGATGCGATCGTGACATCACGGTCGCTGTCGAGAACGACGCGGAAGTATTTGAATTCTTGGTTGAAGTCATTGATGGCGTTCAGAATCGGTAGATCCTCGACACCGTCTGGTACGTGTGTCACCGTACGAGCGAACAATTCGACATCTGTCGTCGTCTTACTGAAGACGATCATCATCATCGGTTCTGCTCCTGCAGGTGTTTTTTCTTGTGTCATGAAGAAGACGTGTGTCTCATTCTCACGTGCTTCCATTGGAATGCCTTTTTCCACGAGGAAAGCTTGGAAAGCTTCCAAGTGTTGTTGCTGTTGTGGCGCGATTCCTTGTTCGTTTGTTTCGGGTTGACGATCTTGGTGAATCGGTGTCACTTTATTGTTCTCGTTTGATTCGTTCGAGTTACGTTCCTGGTCCATTGCAAAATCCCCCTTTATATACTATAAATTCAGTTTCAAGCATTTCAGAAGGAATTGCAACTAATGTCCGTTAAGATAGGAAGAAAATACAAAAGAGCAGAGATATGTCTTGTTTGTGAATCTACGAGCAATTGACTTGAAATGACATACCTAACAGGGTATATTAGGTGACAGATAGAAATTCAAGGAGGAATCATCAGATGAAAACGATCATCGTAGGCGGCGTCGCAGGCGGCGCCACGGCAGCAGCGCGACTGCGTCGGATTGACGAAACGGCAGAAATCATTTTGCTTGAACGGGGAAAAGAGATTTCGTTCGCGAACTGTGGACTGCCTTACTATATCGGAGATGTCATCAAAGATCGCAATAAATTACTCGTCCAAACGCCAGAAGGCATGCATGCACGGTTTAATTTAGATGTCCGCAATTTGTCGGAAGCGATTCGGATTAACCGTGAAGCGAAGACGGTCACGATCCGCAATGTTGAAACGGGTGAAGAATACGATGAATCGTACGATCATCTGATTCTTTCTCCAGGTGCAAAACCGATTCGTCCAAACATTCCAGGACTCGATGACGCAACAAACGTCTTTACGTTACGGAACATCCCAGATACGGACCGGATGCGGGAATACGTCGATACGACTCGTCCAGAGCGGGCGGTCGTCATCGGTGGAGGATTCATCGGTCTCGAAATGGCAGAAAACCTCGTCGAACGTGGGGCGCACGTCACCCTCGTTGAGATGGCGGATCAAGTCATGGCTCCGGTCGACCCGGAAATGGCAGCAATCGTTCATGAACATCTGCGTGCGAAAGGCGTCGAGTTGATTCTAGAAGATGGCGTCGCTCGTTTTGAAGAAGCAGGTCGCCGCGTCGTCCTGACAAGCGGACGCGTGATCGAAACCGAGATGAATATCTTATCAATTGGTGTTGCACCGGAGAGTACGCTCGCAGCAGATGCTGGTTTAACACTTGGCATCAAACAGACGATTCAAGTCGACGATCAACTGCGGACATCCGATCCATCGATCTTTGCGATTGGTGACGCGATTGAAGTTAAAGATTATATCACGAAGGAAGCGACACACGTTCCACTCGCGTGGCCGGCAAACCGTCAAGGACGTCTCGTTGCTGACATCATCGCTGGACGCGACGTTCGGTACAGCGGCACACTCGGAACAGCGGTAGCAAAAGTCTTTGATTTGACGGTCGCTTCGACCGGTAACAATGAAAAACGGTTGCGTCAGCTCGGTCTTCGTTATGAAGCCGTGCATCTCCACCCGGGATCGCATGCGGGATATTACCCAGGGGCGAGTCCGATTTCGATGAAGCTACTGTTTGATCCAATCGAAGGAACGATCTACGGAGCGCAGGCAATCGGCATGACAGGTGTCGAGAAACGAATCGATGTCCTCGCGACAGCGATTAAAGGTGGATTGACAGTGCTTGATCTACCAGATCTTGAACTATCATATGCACCGCCATATAGTTCAGCAAAAGATCCGGTCAACATGGCAGGATATATTGCGTCGAACATCGTGCTTGGTGACAGTGCGAACGTTCATTGGCACGAAATCGATGCGATCGTCGCCAACGGTGGCTTATTAATCGATGTCCGTGAACCATCGGAAAACGAGTTAGGCGCGATTCCGGGATCGGTTAATATCTCGTTACCGACGTTACGTGAGAAGTTGACTGATCTGCCGAAGGATCAAACGATCTATGTGACATGCCAAGTCGGATTACGTGGATATGTTGCGAGTCAATTGTTGCAACAACACGGTTATGATGTGAAAAACTTAAGCGGCGGCTACAAAACATGGTCGGTCGTGCGTCGTGATCAAGAAGCACGAAGCCAAGCGAAGGAGGAGACTGCTGTGACGGTAACGAAACGTGAGCCAACAACGAAGACTGCACCAGAACAAGTGACGCTGCTCGATACGTGCGGCTTACAGTGCCCAGGTCCAATCTTAGAGCTGAAAACAAAAATTGATCAGATGACGGACGGCGAGCAAATTTTCGTCAAGGCGTCGGACCCAGGATTCTTACCAGACGTTCAAGCATGGGCGAAAAAACTAGGTCACACAGTTCATTCAGCGGAGATGAATCAAGGTGTCGTCGAGGTTATGCTTGAAAAAGGGCAAGGAGAGACACCAGCTCCAGCACCAGTTCAAGTCAATCCAGCAGATGATGCGACGATGGTTGTCTTCAGTGGTGATCTCGATAAAGCACTCGCTTCTTTCGTCATCGCACAAGGTGCACAAGCGATGGGGAAACAAGTGACGATGTTCTTTACGTTCTGGGGCTTGAATATCATTCGAAAACCAGACGCACCGGCAGTCGAGAAAGCCGGCATTGAACGGATGATGGGCATGATGATGCCGAAGCATGCCGGGGAGTTACCGCTCTCGAACATGAACATGGCAGGCGCCGGTCAAAAAATGATGAAAAAAGTCATGAAGGATAAACAAGTCGATGCACTCGAGACGATGATGGCAAAAGCGCAAGCAGCCGGTGTTCGGATGATCGCCTGCACGATGTCGATGGATATCATGGGCATCAAGAAGGAAGAACTCCTCGACGGCATTGATTACGGTGGTGTCGCGAGTTATCTTGGTGCAACGGACGGTGCCAATCTGAATCTGTTCATCTAATCTAAAAACTGTTTATGTGAACGTGTCAAACCTGACATCTGATGTGAGGTTTGACACGTTTTTTATGATCTGAGGTATAGATGAGTTTGATTTTTCAAAAAAAATTGCGTATGATAAATCACATGTGAAAAAAACTTACATACGAATAGAGAGAAAAGATGGATGGAAGTGAGGAGATTTGATGGAAAAGGAATTAATGACGTTAGTGAATAGAGTCAGTGATTTGTTATGGACAAATGTATTGATCACGTTACTCGTCGTGTTAGGCATTTATTTTACATTTCGGATGCGATTCGTTCAATTCCGGATGATTCCGGAGATGATTCGCTTATTGTTCCAAGGGACAGATGATGGAAAAGACGGTGTCTCCCCGTTTCAAGCATTCGCGATCAGTACGGCAGCACGTGTCGGTACCGGAAACATCGCGGGTGTAGCGGCTGCAATCGCACTCGGCGGTCCGGGAGCAGTCTTCTGGATGTGGTTAATTGCCTTGATTGGATCGGCGTCAGCATTCGTCGAAAGTACGCTTGCTCAGATTTACAAGGTACGTGACGGAAAAGAATGGCGTGGTGGTCCAGCCTATTACATGGAAAAAGCGCTTGGACAACGTTGGTTAGGAATCGTCTTTAGTGTTCTGATCACGATCTCATTTGGTTTTGTCTTCAACTCTGTCCAATCGAATACGATCTCGCTTTCTCTACAAAGTCAATATGGCGTGGATAAGATGTGGATTACGGTCGGATTGGTCGTCTTGACGGCACTGATCATTTTTGGCGGTGTCCGCAGTATTGCGACAGTCGCTTCGTTCATGGTTCCGATCATGGCAGGTGGTTATATCTTAATCGCCCTCTATATCATGGTGACGAATCTTGAAGTATTACCAAGTGTCTTTAAATTGATTTTCCAAGAAGGATTATTCGAGTTTAAGACGTTAGCAGGGGGAGCAATCGGGGCGGCCGTTCTGAATGGTATTCGTCGCGGTTTGTTCTCGAACGAAGCCGGTATGGGTTCAGCACCTAACGCAGCGGCAACAGCGGAAGTCTCTCACCCGGTCAAACAAGGCTTGATTCAATCATTCGCGGTCTTCGTCGATACATTGATGGTCTGTTCGGCGACAGCGATGATCGTTCTCGTCAGTGGGGTTCCGACAAAAGATGCGAATGGAGATGCCTTAGCTGGTATTGATTTAGCACAGGGCGCACTTGCATCACAAGTTGGATCATTTGCGACAGGATTCATGGCACTCGCCATCTTCCTATTTGCGTTTAGTTCCGTCGTCGGAAACTACTACTACGGTGAATCGAACATCAACTTCATCCGTGAAAATAAACAAGTCATGATGGCATACCGCGTGCTCGTCCTCGTCATGATCGTCTTCGGTTCACTTGTCGAGTCGGCTAGTCTCGTGTGGGCGTTAGCGGACATCTTCATGGGACTCATGGCGATTGTCAATCTGTATGCGATTTTCCGTCTTGCAAAGATTGCGAAGCTTGCCCTAGATGATTACATGACACAACGAAAAGCAGGGAAAGAGCCGCGATTCTATGCGGACTCGATTCCAAACTTGCCGGGGAAAGATACGCTTGAAGCATGGCAGGAATCAAAAGAAGATGAAAAAGCGATCTAAGGAAAGGGAGTCAGAGAAATCTGGCTCTTTTTTTGTATAGAACGAATTTAAAAAGGGAATACAGAGTACAGAAGGGAGGGGGAGAATGGAAAACGTACATTTCGTCCGCGTCACGGATGCGGTCTGGGAGTCGTTCGGAAACGATCCCCACATCATCATGGACTGGATTTTATTCATTCATGAGACACAACCCGATCATGAACAATTATTCGCTCTCGAACAGACGAACGCCATCTATCATTTGATGAATCAAATCGATATCTACATTGATCAAGACACACATTACAACCTGGGACGAGCGATCGTTGGCGAAGAGTTGATCGTCAACGAAGAAAAAGCGGCGATTGTCGGTATTCTTCCCTTGCCACTCCTCATCATATCGGCTGAGGTGATGCGGAATTTTGATCAACGGGCACTCGCTTCGATTCATGATGAAGCTGGAACACCGGGCGAATTCGAGGATATCTGGGAACAGTTTGCTGATTTACGTGCCTATTTTCAAAAAGCAGAAGAAGCGGAAGATACGATTTTAATTTATTATGTCTGAACAGCTTCAAGCATAAAAAAAGAGACCCGCTTCCAAGTCGTAGACTGGAAACGGGTCTCTCGTCGTTCAGATGAATCAAGAGGCTGACTCAAAAAAAGAATGACGCGTCTTTTCACGCCCTTTCCTCAGGCGAGACACAAGCCAATTTTCCTGCTTGATTCAAGCAGGAAAACGGGTCTTGCTTGTCTCTGACAGCGCAAAGATGCGCTTTTTCCTATAGGATTTGCGAGAAACGCGTCATTCTTTTTGTTACGAGATAGGGCGGCAGATCATCGTTCTGCCACCCTTCTCTTTGTGGAAACGGACTTTTGAGTCAGCCTCATCTTTTACGTGAATCGTCAGATTAAAAATCGATTTCGTCCGGATCCGGTCCGAGGCGGACATCCGTTGCCAGACGGTCAATTTTCTCAAGATCATCGGCATCGAGTTGGAAATCAAAGACGTCGAAGTTTTCCGCAATGCGTTCTGGTGTAACGGATTTTGGAAGAGCGACGATGCCGTTGTCGAGATGCCAACGTAAGACGACTTGTGAAGGTGTCTTGCCGTGCTTCTCTGCGATTTCCTTGAAATCGTTGATTTCGAGGAATTTCCCTTGCATGAGTGGGCTCCATGCTTCGACTTGGATGTTGTGATCTTGCAAGTATTCATGCAGTTCATGTTGTGGTAATTGTGGATGCAATTCGACTTGGTTGATCATTGGTGCCATCAAGCCCTCTTCTGCCAATGTATCGAGGTGATGTTCTTTGAAGTTCGAGACACCGATCGCTTTGATCTTGCCTGCTTCATACAGTTCAACCATTGCTTTCCACGCTTCGATATAGCCTTCGACCGGCCAGTGGATGAGATAGAGGTCAAGATAATCTGTTTCGAGACGTTCGAGCGATTCTGCGAATGCTTCCTTCGTCCGACCGGCACGAATATCATCGTTCCAGACTTTTGACGTTAAGAAGAGATCCTCACGTTTCACGCCGCTTTCCTTGATTCCTTTTGCGACCCCGCGCTCGTTTTTGTAGACAGCAGCCGTATCGATATGACGATAACCGACACGTAATGCTTCAGCGACAGCAGCTGGTGCTTCTGTTTCTTCGTCTACTTGCCAGACGCCGAATCCGATTTGGGGAATCGTAATACCGTTTGAAAGTTTTGCGTATTGCATGTGTTACTCCTCCTCATAAAACGTAGTTTAGATTTGCTCGTTTAGTTTAGCATGAACGAACGAAGACGTCCGTTTCCATGCTCATGGAGGAATGAAATAAGGTAAAATAGAAAAGAATCATGAGATTTAATCGTGTGTTAAAAGAGGGGGAGAAAAGATGGCTCAAAAGAATAAACAGCTATCCAAATGTACTTGGCTTAGCATTGGCGCCTTGTTAGTAACGCAGGCAGTGGGTCTGTTTCTTAGTGCGCGAAAGTCAGGACGTAATCCATGGGTTTGGGGAGGTGCTGGACTCGTTCAATTCCCGCTTCCGGCAATCGCTTACTTAATCTTAGAACGACAAGCGAAGCAGAAAAAATAATAAAACAGGTCCAATCGTCGACGCGATTGGACCTGTTTTATGGTTACGAAGAAATTCTTTCTTGCTTCGTCGCTGTCTTCTTCATGCGTGGCAATCCAAAGAAGATGGCAATCGATCCACAGACGAAGAGCAGGAACGGATAGAACAGATACGGAATCAGTTCCGGTGAAGCCGTTTTCGTCAATTCTGCTGCAATCAAGAGTTGCGCGCCATACGGAATGATGCCTTGGATACCACAAGAGAAGATATCGAGAATACTCGCTGATTTCTTACGATCAATCTCGTACGTATCAGCGATTTCAGCCGCCAGTGGTCCAGCGACGAGAATCGAGATCGTATTGTTCGCCGTTGCGAGATTCGTTGCACTGACGAGTGCTGCCATACTGAATTCGGCACCGCGACGCTGAGAAATCTTGCGCGTCAACGTCTCTTTCAAGTAGACAATTCCACCGTTGAACGTGATCAAGCTGACGAGACCACCCATGAGGAGTGTCAAGATGGAAATCTCCGCCATGCCCATCATTCCTTTTGACATCGAGAGGACGAAACCGCTTAAGCCGAAGCTACCGTCAATCATACCGATGATACCAGTGAGCAATGTACCACCGACGAGGACAAGGATGACGTTGACACCAAATAGCGCAAGGACGATGACAGCGAGATATGGAATCAGCTTGTAGAACTCGAATGCTTTGGCTGTTACCGTATCGCCAGAGCCAGAAACGAACGCAAGTAAGATGATCGTCAAGATAGCAGCTGGGAGAACGATCATGAAGTTCGTCCGGAACTTATCGCGCATGTTCGTTTTTTGGGTACGGACGGCAGCAATCGTCGTATCCGAGATGAACGACAGGTTATCGCCGAACATCGATCCACCAACGACTGACGCTGCTGCGATCGCAACGTTGATGCCTGTCGCTTCATGAATACCGAAGGCGATCGGCGCGAGTGCAGCAATCGTTCCAGTCGATGTTCCCATTGCCATCGAGATGAAGGCGGCGATGATGAACAGACCACTCATCAGTAATGACGGAGGTAGGAACGTCAAAGCAGCATTGACGGTTGCATCGATGGCACCGATTGCTTCTGCCGTTCCAGAAAACGTACCGGCTAATAAGAAGATGAAGACCATGATCATGATATCGGGATTTCCGGCACCCGTTGCAATTCGTTCGACCGTTTGATTGATGGATCCTTTCGTCGTGATTGCAGCAAAAATCAAAGCGATCAATGCGGCGATAAGGATCGGAAATTTGTAAAAGTCGTCATAGAAGATCCCGGCTCCGATGAAGAGGACTAGGAATACGACCAGAGGAAGCAGTGCCCATTTGTTAGGCGTGATTGTTTCATTCATTGTTGACACCTCGTTTCTCAAAGATACAAAAAAAGACCCCTTCGCAAGAAAGAAGGAGGTCTTTATGAAATAAAGACGCTCTTCTTATCTCTCAAGCTTTCGCTTGCTGGATTTGGCACAGTACGAATCAAATCGTCCGCTGCCGAAACATCATTGGGCCAGTCCCTCCGTTTCTCGCGATAAAAAGAAGTCATTCAATTGTTGTAAAACACGTTTCTTACCGTACCGCATTGAGTAACGCGTGTCAACTGTACTTTACTGAAGTGCTTGTTTTAACGTCTGGACGTTTTCTTCCATCAACTTGAAATACGAGCTATTTTGTTGCGCTTTCGTGACCGACTCTAGATTATGAATCGTCACGGATTCAGCTCCGATTTCTTTTTGGATGACACGTGCGACCTTTGGTGAGACCGTCTCTTCGAACGCGACGTATTTCAAATCATGCATCCGTGCTTCTTTCACTAAAGCGGCCAGTTGCTTTTGTGACGGTTCATCGGAAGGAGAAATTCCCGCGATCGGTAGTTGTGTGAAACCATATCGTTCTGCGAGGTAACCATAAGCGGCATGCGTAACGAGAAGTTCTTTTTTCGATCCATCAGCGACGGCTTGTTTAAATTGTTCGTCCAATTCATCAGCTTGCTGATCGAACGCTTTTAAGTTTTTCTCGAATGTTGCTTTGTCTTTTGGTACTTCTTTTGATAAAGCAGTTGTAATCGAGCGTGCCATTGCTTTTGCGTTGACAGGATCGAGCCAGACGTGTGGATCGTATTTTCCATGGTCATGACCCTCTTCTTCATGCGCATGTTCATCCGTTGCATGATCATCGTGCCCTTCTTCTTCGTGGGCATGTTCGTCTTCACTATGCTCCTCTTCTTCATGTGCATGAAGTGTAGCATCCGATTCTAGTAAGTTGACGTCCTTACTCGTCTCGACGAAGCGGACATCCGTGCCTTTTAGACTCTCCTGGATTTTTTTCGAATACGGCTCGAGCGTCGTACCGGTTAAGAGGAACAAGTCGCCCTTAGCAATCTCGGTGAGTTGTTTTGACGTCGGCTCGTAAGAGTGGGGGTCTGCTCCAGGTGGGACGATCATCTTGACGTTGACTTGATCCCCTCCGATTTCGCGGGCAATAGCAGCCGTCGCGAACGTTGATGCATAGACTTCTGTCTGGGTTTTATCTGAAGTCGATGAATCGGTATTCGAACCGCAAGCAGCGAGAACACTTGCACTTGCGAAAGCGACTGTTAAAGCGGGAATGATTTTTTTCATTATATGATACCTCCATTATTAAAACGTAACTATTCCGATTTGGACTTTCTCACTATAGCGGAACGCTGGTGAAGCGTCAAGTACGAATACCGAGACGTTCGACTTCTTTTAAAACGGGGTAGAAGGATAATAAAGTGAAGAAACTGGCACGTCTTTTGGAGGTGATCAAGTGAAACGTGAAACTGCATGGCTAATGGGGGGAGCTGCGTTATTGACGACGGCAGCAGCGGGAGCGAGTATCTGGAACAATTATGGTGCATTGCTTCGATGGACCGAACCCGCCTTGCCACTCACTGAAAAACAACTTGCACCGCGGACGCTCACCTACAAACAGGTGGGAAACCGCATCTTACAGCTCGATCTCTATTATCCAC
>NZ_JBYLRU010000003.1:0-261308 GCF_057772545.1 Exiguobacterium sp. E17S | reverse complement strand
GTAATTGATCAACTAATATAAATAAAAGGCGTGCACCTGTCACGCTTTTTATTTTATATAGTGATGTCTAAATAGACATTAAAAACGAATACATTCTGTTATGGCTTAACTTTCATATCTTCATACCAAAAAAGAGAATAATCCATCATCAATGAGGGTTCATTTTGCTGCCTTAACATGGTAGTAATGTTCCCCAGGTGATACGTACCGTGATTGGCTACATGTAAAAGAATTTCTTCAAAAGTCGTTTCCCGTGGACCAGACCAAGGATTATCCACATGTATCGTCATAGTAAGAGTTGAGTTCTGATTTAAAAATAGTTGATACTTTGATGCTATATTTTTGAATGCTGTTTTGAATTCTTCAATTGTATATGCATCAGTTAATGGTAATTGACTCATCGCATCTTGTAGCGCTTGTTGAAATTCTACTTTTTCTAAAACATGAATCCACATAGTATCAACTGCAAGAATATGACTAAGTGTTTTAGCGATTGTCGGATAAGAGCTTTTCACCTCTTTATTTAATAGATTTTCAGGTAATGCATCCATATGATCTAACATCAACTGCATCGCCCAGTTGTGATATTCATACATCGTTTTTCCGGCATTCATCCAAATCGCTCCTTTAATTGTAGTAAGAACTGTCTAACTACGTTCATTATAAAAAAGGATATATGACATCTGAGTGTCATATATCCTCATATAGATTAACTATTTTTTTGGCTTCATTTCTTAATATGTCTTGTAAGTACAAGGGATGAATAACAACTACACCTGATCTGAAGCTTAATAAAATGTTGATTAACCATTCCGCATGTAAAGGTGAAGGTAACAATAAAGTCATCGTAACACTACCATCTTCTTCAAAAACCATCGATTGATGCTGAAAATGATTTAAGACTACATGAATGGATTCAGGATGAATTCTTAACGTGATACTTTCCCGTGCGGGTTTCACGACAGCTCTGTCTCCAGGAATGGGATGGTTATCCTGAATAGATGTTGAAAGTCTTTGAAGGTTGAGCATATGTGACACTTTGAATTCGCGGTAATCATTTCTTAAATAACAATAAGCATAAAGGTACCATGTACGAAATTTATATCGTAGAAAAATGGGATCTACTTCTCGAATGGTCTGTTCCTTTTGAGCACTGATGTATTGAAACAGAACTCTTTTTGATTCTTTGATACTCTTTTGAAGATCAATTAAGAAAGTAGGCTCAATGGATTGATCAGCTAAATCAATGTGCAAATGGTTATTTTGTTCTTCTGTCGTAAGAATCGATAGCCGTTCTAGCGTATTTTTTAAATCTTGATCATGTAATTGCGCTGATAAACTTTTCATTAAAGATAGAACATCGACCATAGAAGACGCATTTAAAAAGGTCTTATCCCATTTATAATTCTCAATAATACCGAAACCTCCATTAGTTCCATGATAAGAAGTAACGGGAATTCCAGCTGCACTAATGGTTTCAATATCTCGATAAATCGTTCTCTGAGAGACATTTAATTCACTAGCTAATTGAGCGGCCGAGATCGTAGAGCGATGCAGTAACTTAAATATGATAGTCAGTAATCGTTCGAGTTTCAAAAAATTCTCCTTTGTATTAAGCACGACTATAGTTTGAACCGTCATTCCATACAAATAATTACGTTTAGTATAATTGATTTATTCGTTCTATGGAGAGATTTAAAAGTACTTCGTAATGAATTGAATCAAAATCCAAAGAAAAAAGTATGCATCGCGCATACTTTTTGTGGTTTTCCTTATCTTATTAGATATGTATGGGTTGTAAATCTAATTCAATATGTAATTTTGACCTATTTCTTTAAGAATTTATTCGGCGATAAGACAGCTACCACTTTGAAGTCGGGAAGCTAACACCAAAAAAATGAAAATTACTTATGAATCATAAAAATGTAAAATCAAGGGTTACGTATGGAAAAGGAAGTATGTTAAAATTCGGTTCAATTCAAATAAAGTCCTTATCTAAATAAGAAGGAGAGTGGGAAAAAATGAATCAGGTTGCAGCCATAAGTATGCTAGGAAACGTCTTTATTTTTATAGTCGTTTTATACTTTATTTACAAAATGATTCAATACATTCGACTGAAATGATCCGTCATCCTATAAAATGAACAATGGATGGTTCGATAAAAAAATAATGAGATACATTTTAATGGAACATAGTTGAAAGTGAACGCTAAAGAGCAAAAAAGTATGCGCCGGCGCATACTTTTTTGTAGAGCATGACAAGAGATCTCTGCTAAAAATATATTATGGAGATACGGGACGCTTGAGCGTTAACAATTCATCGTCGAGTGACGCGAATGACTTAACACAGCCGCATGAGCGTCTTGATTTCCAATATTATAAAAGTGAATAGCAACTGACTCTTTGATGAAATCAAAAACACGTTCTGCGACGAACTCAGATGGCACTTCTAAGAAAAAATCTTGAATAGACTGGATAATTTGTTATTGTTCTTTACTAAATCGATTGAACATAACGACACTCCCTTTATTTTTGTTGATCTCTGAATGATCTAAAAAAATTACAAGAGAATGTATTTTAAAATCACAGTCTATATTTTGTGGTAAAAAAATGTACATGCCTTCCTTTAAAATGTTGCTTTTAATTTCTGAAGCATCCCATCCCAACCTTGGTCCATAAAGTTACGGACACGACCTTGTGGCTGATTTGCTTTCGGCACAAGGTCATCAGCGTTTTTCCATCCGCTGTGTGTCACAGTGAAAAGGGTAAGGTCGTTCAATGTAGTTAGGGAGAAGGTCACAATCCATCCATCTTCATCCCAACTAAACGATAATTCTCTTTCTGGTTGTACGTTTAATACCGCTTAAGGAGACGGACCAAAAGGAGATTGAATATGAAACATACATCCCGTTTGTGCGACAAGGTCGTTTGGCATAAACCATTTAGATAAAGAGCGAGCCGTCGAGACATTCGCCCATACCTGTTCAATGGACTTGTTGATCTTAATGGAATGTTGAATATCTTTCACAGATTGATTCATCGTTTACAACCATCTATTCTTTTTTAATATATTTTATTCTAATTCTATCCTCAATTCTTTCTCAATGATATACAAAAATGATCTTAGCGCTGAGGTCATTTTAAGTATCAGAACCAAATCGTTTCTTCAGTGCTTTGAGACGTTTGACTGATCTTGTTTAGATTCGCGAATAAAAGCGACTGTCATTGTAATGGCAGCAACAACATATCCGACGAGTACAGAGGTCAATTCCGACCAATCAAATACAGAACGGAGAATGATTTGGGGAACAAAATAGACGAGCAATGCAATCGGCAAAATCCATGTCTTCGTCTTCCATGCCGTGACGAGAATCCAGGCAATTAGAAGGGCGCCAATTAACCACCCGACGCTTGGAGATAACGTGATTTTGGGCGAATCAATGAGTCCGTTGACGATCAACAGTCCGACGATCAGAAGAAGATGAACACTCCCATGAATCCCGTAACGCAGGAGGCGTGGTCGAGCAGTATCGCGTAAGGCATCTTTGCGGAACAACAATGCAAGTGTCGTCAAATAAACAGCGCTTATCAGTAGGAAGCCACCGACGAGCAGGATACTGTAAGTCGTCGTGCCATTCAAGAGATTTTGTAAGTATAGAAAGCTGGAAGCACCAAGATACACTTGCATGATCGTCCAAAAGGCTTGTTTTGAATCAAATGCCATCTCGTGTGAGATCGACTGGATGTAGGCAGCCGGACTGTCACCCGTGATGGAACGAACCGATTTGCCATCCGCTTCGGCTTCAATCAGATGGTCTTCGAGTTCAAGGACGATCTCGTTCGTCGCTTGTTCATTTTTACCGGACGCAAGCAGGTAGACCTTCAAGTCTTCCAAAAATCGGGTTGATTCCGTTGATAGAATCATCTCAATCATCCTCCTTTAAAATACTTTCAACACTTGTCGAAAGGTGTTGCCATCTTTCCTTGAATGCGGTAAGTTCTTCTGCACCGCTCGTCGTGATCGAATAATACTTCCGTTTCGGACCGGACGGAGAGACGCGTGAAGTCGCTTCGATCCAGCCCAGTTTTTGCATCCGGATCAACAACGGATAGATCGTTCCTTCGCTGATGTCAGAGAAACCGTATGCTTTCAGTTTCGTCGCAAGTTCATAACCATAAATCTCTTCTTCCGCGATCAGTGCAAGTAAACAACCGTCGAGAATCCCCTTTAACATTTGCGTCGATGACATCCGCATCATCCTTTCGCTACTTGGTATTACAAGGTAATGATATACCAAGCTATTTTGTATTGCAAGGTAGCTGGAGGAAAAGATTCATTTCCCTGAAAAAAAGGTAAACAAATCATAAAGTAGATACGTCGCTTGTTTAGAAAAGGGAGGTATTGATCGTGGATAAGCGGAATACTGTTGTCTCGGCGACCGTCGTCTTCATCATCATGGGTATCGTCATGGCTGTCTCTGCGTTTGGTTTCGGCATTCGTTATGGTGAACCGGAGTTGTTACGTATCGCGATCTTCGGTGAAGTCGCAACAGCGATTTTTCTCGTCTGGTACATTCGTCGTCATGCCACGTTTGCTGCCGTTGGGTTTTCGAAATTGCAGTCGCGGGGTCTAATCTGGTACATTCCGTTACTGCTGATCGTTCTCGTTCAAGTCGGATTGATCGTCAATGCGTTATTCACGTCCTCGATATCATCATCGGCACTTCAACTTGTCGGAATCGTCTTCCTGACGACCTTATTCGTCGGTTTCAATGAAGAAGTCTTGTTTCGCGGCATCATCTTACGCTATCTCAAACCGAACGAACATCCGTATCGTGCCGTCCTTATCAGTGCGCTTTTGTTCTCATCTTTCCACTTGCTTAATTTAATCGCCTTGATTCCACCGGCAGCGATGTTGTTCCAACTTGCGAACACATTCGTCTTTGGTGTGTTCTTAGCGATCATCGCACTGAAGCTGAATAACCTCTGGCCATTAATCATTTTCCATGCGTTGTGGGATTTCGCGAGCATCGCTGCGGATGTCGTGAATGTTAATTTAGGAATTACGGTTCTTTTGGCGCAAGTCTATCTTCTCGTTGCGATCGTCATTCAATTAATCTTGTTGAAACGACATGATCTCAGCCATCTGAATGGACCGATGAATCCACGTAACGTTTGAATAGTTGACTCTCCGTTTTTTGACGGGGAGTTTTTATTTGGAATAAAGGTAGTATCAATGATTAATATGTAATATATTACTTATATGAAACCTACAGATGATTTAGCCATTGCACGACTTTCTCTTAGTGAGGAAGTGTATCGACGTTTGCAACATCACATCATCACCTTACGCCTCTCCCCAGGTGAGAAGGTGAACGATCAAGCGCTCGCGGAAATGTTCGGAGTCAGCCGAACACCGGTCCGAGAAGCCTTGAAACGACTCGAGGAGGAAGGATTGATTTTTGCGAAACGGGGCTCGCGGACGATCGTGACGGAGCTTGACGCTGAACAGGCACAGCAAACCTATCCGATCATCGCGACGCTGCACGGACTAGCAGCGCGTCTAGCGGGACCACTCTTGACGGAAGACGATTTGACGGAGCTTCAGACGATTCACCAACAGTTCACGATGGCAATCGATCAACAGGAGACGGAGACGGCGCTGACGCTAGACGATGCCTTTCACGATGTCTTCGTGCAGCGCAGCCAGAACGCTCAGCTACGGGAAACGATTCGCCGATTGACGCCGCTGATCCGCCGGCTCGAATACGCCCAGTTCGATCGACTCGGTCGTCAATCGATTGCCGATCATGCGGCGATTTTGATTGCATGTCAACAACGGGATGTCGAGCAGCTCGTCCAGGCGACGGAACATAACTGGAACGGGCTCGGACGTTTACTTGTCTCGACACTAAAGGAGGAGCGCTGATGCGACCAATCATTTATGGGATCTTGGCGGCGATGTTCTTTGCCGTCACCTTCATCTTGAATCAATCGATGCAAGGAGCAGGGGGGCACTGGATTTACAGTGCGTCGCTTCGCTTCTTCTTGATGTTGCCGTTCTTCGTCGTCATCGTCTTGATGCGTCGGGGAATTGGTCGCGTCTTACAGGCACTGCGAACCGACTTCGGTTTTTGGTTACTGTACGGAACAATCGGTTTCGGACTGTTTTACGGTAGCATCTGTCTTGCTGCCGATCATGCGCCAGGCTGGTTGATTGCCGGAACGTGGCAATTGACGATCCTAGCCGGACCGCTGCTTGCACCGCTGTTCAATCAACGGATTCCGTGGTCGGCCCTTAAGTATTCCGTCTTAATCGTCCTTGGGGTCGTCGTCATGCAGTTATCCGTCGCAGGAAGTCTATCGCTACAATCCTTACTGTTCGGTGCCTTGCCGGTGCTCGTCGCTGCGATTGCCTATCCGCTCGGGAACCGGAAGATGATGGAACGGTATGGGGACAAACTTGACGTTTTTGAGCGGATTCTCGGAATGACGATCGCCAGTCTGCCGTTTTGGATCGTTCTCTTCGTGATTGCTTACATACAGGTCGGCTTACCAAGTGTCAGTCAAGTAACCCAGTCCGGCTTCGTCGCCTTATTCTCAGGCGTCATCGCGACATCGCTCTTTTTCTACGCGACGTCTCTCGTCCGGACGGAACCGGTCCGGTTAGCCGCGATCGAGGCGACCCAGTCGTTTGAGATCGTCTTTACCGTTCTCGGGGAGATTTTGTTTCTCCATGCGGCACTACCGACGGGACTCGCGACATTCGGGATCATCCTCGTCATGCTCGGGATGACGTTGCATAGCTTGAATCAGGCGGAGCGGACGGTCGTCCGTCCCGCTAAAAGAAAAATCAATTGAGAAAGTAGGCTGTCAGATGGTTTTAACAGGTACACTCGTCAATACCGTCCTGATCATCGTCGGGACGTTGCTCGGATTGATGTTCCACCGGATTCCGGAACGGATGAAGGAGACGGTCTTGCAGGCGATTGGTCTAGCCGTCGTCGTGCTCGGGATCCAGATGGGGATGAAGAGCACGAACTTCTTGATCGTCATCGGTAGTCTTGTTCTCGGAGGTGCGATCGGGGAATGGTTCCGTCTCGATGAGAAGCTCGACCGGATGGGGGCATGGCTCGAACGTAAGATCAGTCGCGGTCGTCCATCGAATATCGCGGAAGGATTCGTCACCGCGACGTTGATTTTCGTCATCGGAGCGATGGGGGTCCTCGGTGCGCTCGATGGTGGCTTACGTCAGGATCACGACGTCCTCTATACGAAGGGGCTGATTGACGGTTTCACGGCGCTTGTCCTCAGTTCAACGCTCGGGATCGGCGTCATGTTCTCAGCGATTCCCGTTTTCCTCTATCAAGGGGCGATCGCACTGAGTGCCGTTGCCATCACGAAGTTCATTCCCGATGCCGCGTTGCAAGAATTCATCTTGGAGATGACGGCGACCGGTGGAGTGATGATTGCAGCGATCGGTCTCAATCTCGCCGGAATAACGAAAATCCGCGTCGCGAACTTGTTACCGGGCATCGTTATCGTTGCTGTCATCGTGACGGGATTACATCTATTCTAACGAGACATCCCCGCCTGTCCGAAAGGACGAGCGGGGATGTTGTGTTATGTCTCAATTAATTCATGTGTCTCGTATGCCGTGATTGTATGGGCATCGTAATGGAAGTCATGCAGTAACGGGTGTTCGGTCGACAAGGCAATCGGTAGGTAGTGCCGGAGGTTGCTGATGACACCCATGTTATCGTCGCTTAAAATCCAGTCGAGTGCTTTCCAATCGAGGATTCCTTCGACTGTCATGACCGGTGTTGGAAATGGACGATCTTCTAAATCAGCCAGGTAGAGGTACATGCCAGATGTCTCTTTCCCGTGCAAGCGGACGATGCCTTTCGGTGTCACTGAGGTGAGCGTGATACCTGTCTCTTCAAACGTCTCGCGGATGACGGCGGCTTCCGGTGTCTCGCCCGGTTCGATCTTACCACCGACACCATTCCACATGCCCATCGCCGGACGTTTTTGCCGATTGACGAGTAAAAAGTGGTCTGCGTGGCGGATTAAACAAAGTGTATAACGATCCATGATTTACGACTCCCGTCCTAAAAAGTGTGTGTGTACAGCATCTCGAATTGGGCGGGACCTGCGACCGGTAACTCGGTCGTCGTCGCTTCTTCAATCCGTAACGTCCGCTCGGTCAACGTCTTTTGTCCACGCGGCGTCCGCATCGCGACGAGGCGACCTTTATTGAACGGCGAAGCGTCGCTCTGCTGGATGATCTGTTCCATCTTCGATAAGTCATCTGTTGTAATGGATGTCTCGCGGTCGAACCGATATCCAGTCACAAACTCTGCTTGTCCCGTTCGCTTCATCTCAAGTGTGTCATTATTGATGATCCGGTAACTGCCGCTAGCGGAATGAACGGTCTCCCCATTCAACGGAACAGGAACGAGCGGTAAATTGACGCCGAAGCCGGTATTGAGCAGGTGTGTTTCATTCCAAATGACCGCGACATGGGTCGGTCCGGTCGCTGACCAGGCATCTGACTTCATATCGTAAACAGTCGCTTGAACGAGTCGAACGGGACAATTCAGTTCCTGCAGGACCCGGTGCAGCAGTCCATTTAAGTCATAACAGACACCACCGCGTCGCTCTGTCAGAAATGTCTCGATGAAGCGCTCGTCGCTAAACGGACGGATTCGCTTCTCAAGGACGGTCGTATTCTCGAACGGTAACTGGTAGGCGAAGGCTTCGAGTAAGTCAGGTAACTGATCAAACGTGATTGCATCGAGCGGAAACGCAATTCGCTGTCCTAAGTCTTTCATCCAATCCATCTTTAGTCCCTCCTTTGTTCACTACCTGATTATCCCATATTGCTTCAGAAAATGTGAATGTTAGCCTATATTATCTGAAAATAAGGATTTCCCTTTTGTTCGATGGAAATCTTTGATATGCTGAGACAGGATTAATTAAGAATGATTCTCAATGTCGAATCACGAATTAAAGGAGGTCTCACCATGAGACGGAAAACTTGGATGACAGCGTTGACGCTCCTCGTGTTGAGCAGTTTGATGCTTGCAGCCTGTTCAGGTCAAGCAGAGCAATCGAACGAAAAAACGCGGACGATTACGCACGAAGCAGGAAAAACGAAAGTACCGGAAAAGCCGAAGAAGGTCGTCGCGCTCGAATTCTCGTTCGTTGATGCGTTAGACGAACTCGGAATCACACCGATCGGGATTGCACAAGAAAACAAGACCGATGTCTCTGGATTACTCGGAAAAGACATCGAGTTCACGGAAGTCGGTACACGCCAACAACCGAATCTTGAAGTGATCAGTTCCTTGCAACCGGATTTGATCATCGGCGACTTCAACCGTCATAAAGGAATTTACAAGCAATTGCAAAAAATCGCACCGACGATCATCTTGAAGAGTCGCAATGCGACGTATGAAGAGAACATCGATTCGTTCAAGACGATTGCGGAAGCGGTCGGCAAAACGAAACAGATGGACGATCGCCTTGCGCTTCATGAAGAGCGCTTGCAGGCAGCGAAGAAGAAGGTTGATCCAAAAGATGACCGGAAAGTCATGGTCGGTGTCTTCCGCGCCGATTCACTGACAGCACACGGTGAGACGTCGTTTGACGGTGAGTTGCTCGAGAAGATCGGTATCGAGAATGCCGTTACGAAAACAGCGGAACCGACTGTGACGATCACGTTAGAGCAGATGGTCAAGTGGGATCCGGACGTCATCTTCATGGCGGAAGCCGATCCGAAGTTACTGAAAGAGTGGAAGGATAATCCGCTCTGGAATCAGATCACAGCGGTCAAAAACGGAGAAGTCTACGAAGTCAATCGTGACCTCTGGACGCGTTATCGTGGACTGGACGCTGCTGAACAAATCGTTGACGAAGCAATTCAATTGCTCAAACAGAAATAACGAACGACAAAAAGCCGGAGCAATCTGGCTTTTCGTCTTGATGAAAGGGGAAAGATCCGGTGCAGCGGAAACGTCTGATTTTCGTACTTATCTTACTCAGTTGCTTGGCCGTTTATAGTAGCTTGTTCTTTGGTATCACACAGATGAATCCGGTCCACTTAGTGCAGGAGTGGATCAGTGGCACGACCTCTAAAGCGGGACTCGTCCTGACGAATCTGCGCTTGCCGCGTCTCTTACTCGGATTGTTGCTCGGAGCAAACCTTGCTGTCGCTGGAGCGATCATGCAAGCTGTGACGCGGAACCCGCTCGCTTCACCACAAGTCTTTGGGGTTAATGCCGGTGCGTCGTTTCTCGTTGTCTTAAGCCTGCTCATCTTTCCGTCACTCGGAACGGCGAACTTGCTTTACTTCGCTTTTGCTGGTGCCTTACTCGGTGGCGTGCTCGTCTTTTCGTTCGCTTCGATTCGCGGGATGACGGCGTTAAAACTCGCCCTCGTCGGGATGGCGATCCATCTCTTGTTGACGTCGCTAACGAAAGGCTTGATCTTGTTCAATGATCGAATCACGAACGTCTTGTACTGGTTGTCTGGTTCGCTCAGTGATGCAAGCTGGCTCGAGCTCCGGATCGTCCTCCCGTGGTCGCTCGCCGGTTTGATTCTTGCGGCAAGTCTCGCGAAGTCGCTCGCCGTTTTCCAACTCGGGCAAGACGTCGCGGTCGGACTCGGACAAAAAGTGACGCGGATCCGTCTGCTTGCCGGCATCAGTGTCGTGTTACTCGCAGGGGTAACGGTTGCCGTTGCCGGAGCAATCGGCTTCATTGGTCTGATGGTGCCGCATATCACACGCCGACTCGTTGGCGAGGACTACCGAATCGTCTTACCTGTCTCTGCCGTCATCGGTGGTCTGTTGTTGACGTACGCCGATGTCCTGGCGCGCTTCATTGCCTATCCGTATGAATCACCAGTCGGCATCGTGACGTCATTGCTCGGGGCACCTTTCTTCCTTATCTTGGCACGTCGACAGATGAAAGGGGGATTACGATGAGAGAGATGCGTCGGATTCTACTTGTCGCAGTTTTAGTTCTTGTCACGAGCTTCGCCTTATTGTCGGTCGGTTCGATTCAGTTATCGTTAACGGAACTATGGCAGTCGTTCTTTGGTGGAAAGGATGCTTTCATCGTCCAAAATTACCGTCTGCCGCGAACGGTCCTCGCCTTTTTAGCAGGAGCGAGTTTCGCTCTTGCTGGAGTCATCTTACAAAGCGTCATCCGTAATCCATTGATCTCACCGGACGTGATCGGAGTGACGAACGGAGCGTCTCTGTTCGCTGTCTTGACGATCGCCCTCGTGCCGGATGGTCCGCTCTTGTTGACACCGATCGCCGCCTTCATCGGAGCAGCACTCGTCATGTTAGCGTTGATGATGCTTGAGCGGGGAGGAAACGTCTCCCGCAGTTCGTTTGCGTTACTTGGTATTGCCGTTAGTGCGATCTGTGCATCGGGAACAGAATACCTGCTGATTAAATTTCCACTTCAGACGAACGATTCACTCGTCTGGCTTGCTGGAAGTCTGTTCGGGAAAGGGTGGCAGGAAGTGTTGATCTTAGCGCCGGTTCTCGTCGTGATTGGTGCGATTCTCTACTATCGACACCGTCAACTCGATGTCTTATCACTTAGTGAGGAAGTCAGCATCGGCCTCGGCTTACCAATTCAGCGGACGCGGCACGTCTTCTTGGCGCTCGCTGTCGTTCTAGCCGGTGTTGCCGTCGCAACAGTCGGTGCAATCGGCTTCATCGGTCTAATTGCCCCGCATATGGCACGCCGTCTCGTCGGACATAAACATCTCGCCGTCTTACCGATGGCGCTGTTACTCGGCGGTGCGGTACTCGTCGTCGCTGATGCGCTCGGTCGTGGGATTCATCCGCCGCTTGAAGTACCAGCCGGATTGATCACGGCGATCATCGGTGTGCCGTACTTCCTGTATCTCTTACGAAGAGAACGGGCTTCATGAACGGATAGCAGAAAAAAACAATCCCCCTCATTTCGTAATTGGAATGAGGGGGATTGTTTTTGTTTAACTCATCATGAGGCATGTTTTCACTTTATGCTGAGCGGACTTCCGAACCTAGATTCAAGAAGATCTCTTCCAACGACGCTTCCTCGACTTCGAGTCGATACACGTTAACCTGTTGCGAGACGAGGTAGCTATTGATCGTAGCAATATCGTGTTCACTTTGGACGATGAACGTCGAGTGAGTAGAGGAGACGTTGACGTCTTTCGCAAGTGTCGACAACTTGGTCTGCAGATGTTGTTGTGTATTGTTGTCGAGCAACGCATGTTTTACGTGAACGGTGATGTTCTTCTCATGTTGTTCCCGTAACTCCTCCATCGTGCCTTGCGTCTGAATCGTTCCGTCCTGCATGATCGCAATCTCCGTACACAGTTTTTCGACCTCGTCCAAGTTATGAGACGTTAAGAAAATCGTCGTTCCGTCTGCTGCGATCTTACGAATCAAAGTATGAATCCCGAGAATCGAGTTGGCATCAACGCCAGACGTCGGTTCATCTAAAAATAGGATTTCCGGTCGATTAATCAGGGCTTGGGCGATCCCGAGCTTTTTTTTCATCCCAAAGGAGTAGTTCTTCGTTTTCACATCGATGGCGTCTTCGAGTTGGACATCACGGAGGAGTTGTTTTAACTCGTCCGTCGTCGTCTTCAGACCGAGGACTTTACTGAAATACTTCAAATGATCGAGCGCCGTGAAGTTCTCGTAAAAGGTCGAGTAATCCGGCAGGACGCCGATTCGAGTTCGGACGTCCTTCAAGGAATCGTTCGGTGCTCCGAGTAACTCGAACGTTCCCGATGTCGGACGGACAAGACCCGTGATCATGTTGATGAATGTTGATTTACCGGCGCCATTTTGACCAAGGAAGCCGAAGATGGCCCCTTGTTTGATTTCGAGATTCAACTGGTTGACGACGGTTTTATTGCCGTACTGTTTCGTTAGATTGGTTGCGCGAAGGGCTAGCATCATAAATCTCTCCTTTTAAAGATCATCAAGCTCGCGATGACGAAGACGGCGATATGGATCAAGACAAGGTACGTGTAAGCAGTGTTTTCTTGCGTGTAGTAATAATAGGGCGTCAAGTAAGACAACGTATCAACGATGACATTCTTCGAAATAAGACTCCACATCCCGATGACCGGAAGCGCGATCGAGATGAAGATGCCGACGAACATCGTCATTGCAGAGTTATTGACGACTGTTGAAAGAAACAGCGACAGACCAATGAAGTAAGAGACGAAGATGATACTCTGGATCAAATCGACGATCGGGAAAGATTTTGAAAACGGGACGATCAACAAGAGGGCAACTGTCAGACAGAGGACCCAAAACGATACGTTGCCTAAAAACTTCCCGAAAATGATGTTCTCACGAGATGTTTTCGTCGCGAGAAAACGAATCGTCTTTGATTCGATCTCCTTGTTGACGCTACTATGAGAAATACTCGTCACGAATAAAGGAGCAGCTAAGAACAAAAGCAGCATCAAACCGATGATATAGGCGTTGTCACCTAGACCGAGATCACTGAGTTGTCCTTTGAACTGGCTGACGAGCTTAGCGGAACCAATCGACACACCGAACAAGACGACGATGATCAGGATGGCTCGAATACTTTGGAAAAGCGATTTAAATTCTCGAAGTGTAATCGCGAACATATCGACACACCTTTCTGTTTGAGTTTAGTATTGCCGTGCTATCTTTTTATTCTTCGTGACGTTAGTGATACCGGCGATCAAATAAGCGATTGAACCAAAGACACCGGCGAGTAATGTGAAGATCCCACCAAGAATTGCAGTGATGATTAACATCTTTCCAGCTGAACCGTTTTTGCGAATCCGGACGACTGAGACGATTCCGCCAATCGTACATAAGAGAGAGACGGCACCAAGGTACAAGAAGAATTGTTGGAAGGATGTGAGGATTTGGGTAGACGTGACATCCGTAATGTTCTCATCCTGGATGAATTGATCGACCAACTCCTTCATGCCAGCGTGATCCGCAATCGATCCAGACAATAAAAACCCACCTAAACATAATGATCCAAACAAGACGATACCGATGACAGCAAATATGTATTCCGTTGTTCTTTTCAAGTAAAACACTCCTTTTCCTTATTTTTCCGATTTGACAATCCTAAACTACCATGACTCGAATCACTATGACAAGCGAAATAATGAATATATTTTAATTGTTTATTGGTTAAATGTTTAATTAATATCAAAAATACTTTAACTTTGTTTAAATGAATGCTATTATGGTGACATGGGAGGGAAATGGTAAATGAGAAAAGATGATGTTCCAGATTGGGTTTTATCTCTAGAATTGGAAGAGATGGAATTCGTTAAAAAATTTATCATAAGCTCGGGTTCTTTGAAAGAACTGGCGAAACATTATGATGTCTCCTATCCCACAGTCCGGATTCGCGTCGATCGGATCATTCAGAAAATCGAAGTGAATGAGAAAATCGAGAATGAACCGTTCATCGCATACATTAAACAAATGGCCATCGAGGACCGCATCACGATTGAAGATGCCAAAAAAATCATCGAAAAATATCGACTTGAGAGGGGTAACAGCGAATGAACTTTTTCATTTCTGCTCTAATTATCAGCATCTGTTTAGGAATACAATATTTTTTATCGAGTCGTCATAATCCGTATCTCGGTATCATCATGCCAATCGTTTTAGTGATTTTCCTGACATGGCGTTACTTTGATGGTAGATACAATAGTTTTTTAGCCTATGTATTGATTTTAGGAGTCGGCATGATTTCACTGTGGGAACAATGGTCGCGTGGTCGAAAGAAGCTTAAAGAGAATCAAGAAAAAGAATTAGAACGGATGCGCGTGCACGATACATTGTGAGTTACAACGATACATAGCGTTTTTTAGTGAAAAATGAGAGTCGCCTCGGTTTCGATGATGAAACCGAGGCGACTCTCATTTACGTGTTTCGGGTTAGATTCATATTGCGGCATATTAATCGAGTTCAATCTTCACTGTCGTATCCTTTGGAAACGCATCATCCGCCGCAAAGAGAACGAATACCTTCTGGTCATCAGGAACTTGATAGACTAAATCAACGGTTGACTTATATGGTGGGAGATACTGATAACTGTTTCTGAATGCTTTCTTATTATGATTGACGTAATCAACGGTTTCATATTCTTTTCCGTCGAGCGACGTCAATGTAAAGGTGCCGGGTCGGTAAATAGCATAAGCGCCTTTTACTCTATTATCGGGATCGTACATGACAACAGGAACCGTAACGAACCGATAACCGCTCTTTTCCTTTAAATCGAGTTCTTTCGGTGTTGGAATGAGTGATTTAGCATAGAACAGTTCAGAGGTGGCTTCCGGATCGCCCGGATACGTTTGGATGACCCCTTTCTTCATCAGTTTTTTGAGTGCTTTTGGATTTCCTGTTTTCTTGTCAGCAGATGTTTTTGGATCAGTGGTCAAATCCTTTAATTTTTGTCCGCTCGTCTGTTGCTGAGGAGCACTCTGTGTTGTAGTCGTTGAGGATTCCGTTGAGGCGAACAAGAACAGGCTTGCCACTCCGATACACAAGGAAACGGCGATGGATCCAAGTGCCCATTTAAAACGCCGTTCTGTCGCTTGCGTATTTTCGACGATACTGCCGAGTGCAGCATTCGGTGTGATGCGGACGGCACGCTCGGCAGGGAGCAAGGCACCTAACAGACCCGTGATCACTGGAATCAAGAGCATGATGCTGAGGAAACCAAGCTCTTGGACCGGAAATTGTCCGTAAACGAAGCCAATCATTCCAAGTGCTGTCAGAAGACCGATCACACCAGCGCAGAGTCCTGTTATCATGCCTTCACTTAGTACGAGTAAACGAACTTGTTTGTCTTGCCACCCCGTTGCTTTAAAGACGGCGAGCTGACTTTTCCGTTCATTGACGTTTTGCCACATGATTTCGGTCGTCGTCAGGATGGCAATCAGTAGAGCGACACCCATCGCGACGTAGTGCATCGTCCCGACTTCGAGCGCGACATATTCGCCGAGCCACGTTGCGTACAAGACGCCTTTTAGTCGGAACGTGATGAAGAGGAAGAAGATGAACAAACTCGTCGGTAAAGCGATCGCGACGACCGAAAGAAATGTCCGTTGCCAGTAGGTGACGAGCTGATTGATGCTCATCCCAAGCACGCTACGTGCACGAACGAAACGGCGACCTTTTGAGACTTCACCGGAACACATGCTTTCGTACGGTTTGATCCGCCGGATGAGCGTCATCGGCACGAGCGTTCCACCCCAGTAAATAAGTAAACCAGCAAGACCAATCAATAAAATTCGACTGATTGCAATCGGGTTGTCCGTCGTGACCCAGAACGAACCAAGAATCGTCCAGGCAATCAAGACGACCAGTGTTCCGAGCAGCGTGGCTTCGAGGAACAGTAGTTTTGACAGCTGACGCGGACGCCAACCGAGTGATAATAAAATCGCGAATTCTTTCTTTCGTGCATACAGCAGGATGATGTTCGAGCTGAAGACATAGACGAGGGCGACAGCGATGACACTTGCAATGATGCCGCTCATCCCGACTTTTGCTTCCTGGAAGATCGCAATCGACGAGCCGAGCTTAATCCACGGTTGTTGAACCCAGCCGAGCGCTGATTCGTCTTTTAGACCCGGTAAATAGGTCAAGGCGAGCTGCGGTGACGAGCCGAGGGTCACGTCCGTGATTAGACCTGTCTTCTGTTCGATTTCTGTTGCCACCTGTTGGAGCTTTTTCTCGCTAGCAGCATTCATCGTCTCGACACCTTTGACGTTGACGCGGATGGCAGAAATCGCTTTGGCACCACGAATTTTAAACGCAGCATCGAGCGTCGTCAGCATCGACGGTGGTTTCGTCAGGAAATCATATGGATCATTCGTCGGTTTAACGTCTCGAACCGGATTGACGGGACGTTCATTCTTATCCATCACCCACTGGGCTTTTGACGGGAAGTACGTCTCCATCGGCAGTTCTGTCAGCGGGTCTTTCGAGATGTTCAATTTTTTCGGATCGAAGACCCCGATGTAGTTCAAGTTGACCTTTGGCCAGTCCGTGCTTTCTTTTCCGAACATGCGCGCTTCCCGGTACATGCTGCGTTTAGCGAGTAAGGAATCTTGCTCGACTTGTTTCGGTTGGACTTGGTAGGTGAACGGCCAACGTGATGCGTACGGACTTTTGATTGAGCGGTAGTCGATCGGAGACGGTTTTAAGGCAATCCACGTAAAGGAATTACTGTTCGTCTCTTCAGCGGTCGGTAACGTATGTTTCAAAATATCATTGACGAGCTTCTTCTGGACATCTTGTGTCGTGATCGTATAACGTTTCGCACCACTTGTCGGTAAGGAGTCTAAGTATTTTTTTCCGCCTTTTTGTTCGACCTGTTGTACCAGATCGTTAATGGATGTTTCTTTCGACGGCAGCTCCACTTTTTCGTACGTGTAGATGCGCGACGCATCGACATATTCACGATTGTTCAACAGGATCGGAATTTGGACACCGTCTTCACCAAACGAGGTGACTTGATCATCTTTTGAAAAATAGTTACTATAGGTTCCTTTGGTCGTCGCTTGATCCAAGCCGACGAGTGCAGCTTCTGCTTCGGGATCAACCCCCGCAATCATGACTTGACTCCCATACTCAAAAAGAGGCTGCTTTCCAAGTGGGAGGGGCGACACACCTGATTTTTTAGCATCTCCTGTAGGTTCCCATCCTGCTGCTAAGAAGGTGACGCCACTCGAGGATTCATTCTGTAATCCAGTATCTTGCGTGTCTTTGATCGTCAGTTTATAAATCCCTTCTTGATCGATCGTATGCGTACCGATACTCGAAAGTGTTTGGTTATACCCAATCATCGCGATGGGGGCAGCGACTTCGACGTCAGTCATTTTTTTGATCGTCTCGTATTGTTTTCGCGTGATGCCACCATCGAGACCACTCATGTAGTTGGGCTCGAGTAACTTCAAGTCTTCCGTCACGCTCCGGCTACCTTCCGGTCGGACAACGATATCGTAAGAGGAGCCCCAGCGCTTTTGCAGTTCATCGACGACGGTTCCGTTATTGGCTTGCGTCGTTCCGATCAAATAGCTCAGTCCAGTACTGACGATCAGAACGCCGACAAGCAGCAGGATGAATCGCTCTTTATTGCGCCACCAGGAATTCCAGATGAACTTAAGCATCGGCAAACCCCTCCCGTAGTAAGATGTACTGTCTTATGATAGACCTTGCATCAATCATCAACTGAAGTGAAGTTTGGCTGAAAATATGTACCGATTCAGTCATGGATGAACCCTCCTTTGAATGAATGTTTTTCATTCCATATGTAAGTAAAAAATCCAATAATTACCTAATTATAATAGAAAGTTGAGAAATCGGGTTATAAAAACAGAAAAATCAGAAAAATGAGTTAATCATTCAACTTAAGAATGATAGTAAAAGAGACAAACATATTATCCAGTGGGTAATTCAAAAAGATTATGAAACTTAAAGGAATGTAAAAGCGTTAATGAATTGACACGCGTCATACATTAAAACGAGAGAAAGGAGCAGATGGTCATGAGCGAATCCATTGTTTATTTTGTAATCCTTGTTCCTCTGCTGGTGTTTGCTATCGTTCTATCGAAAGGAAAAGGCGCATCATTGCTTGCAGGATATAATACGTTGTCTGAAAGTAAGAAACAAGATTATGACGAAGTCGCCCTATGTCAATTCATGGGTAAGATCATGTACGGCATTTGTTTTAGCATCCTGTTGATCGCTGGGAGCGAGCTGTTTGGATATCACTCTTTGTTTAATTTGGGCATCATGCTACTATTCTTTCTTATTGTATTCGCAGTCGTCTATTCGAACACGAGCGACCGATTCAAGAAAAAGAGATAATTTTGTTCACGTCAGCTAGACCTCCATCATTTAAACCATAATGAGAAATCCCTTAAGACGATTAACATCGAAATGACTTTCGTCGTTCATATGAAGATATCAACCCTCATCAATCGTGAATGAAAAAATGTGTATGGGTAACTCCGTCGTCTCGATCGTTTCGACTAATGTCCATCCTAATTTTTTATAATATGCTGAAGCGTTATCTGTTTTTAAATAGATTGTTGTGATCTGTCGTGATTTGGCGTAGACGATTAATTGATTAATGAGTTGTTGCGCGATTCCTTGATTCCGATAGACTTTTTCAACGAATAAAGAAGCGAGCCAAGGCGTATAGGCTGGTCGTTCGTTCAAGTCATTTTCAAAGAGGGAGACGGTTCCGGTACACGTGACATCATCCAAGGCAACGAACGTCACAGGATATGGTTCACTTGGTTTTTTGTCTAAAAATGCTTTTATTTGTTCATAGGGTGCCGCCCCTTTTTTCTTTTGAACGAATTCGGTATGAATCATTGTGGCAACCACTTCTAATTGTTCAGGATGATTCGATATTGTATCAATGATCATCTTCTCATCCTCCTTTCTACACTTATTGTATCGATCATTAAATCGATTCGTCCTGCAACAGTTATTCAAAATAGTACATCTGTCCTCATCAGAATAAAGGAGCTTTGGAATGAACTTAGAACAACACTTACAACAACATTTTGGGAATGTGAACTTATTTAATCGTTCCTTTGCCGAGAAGGATTTCGTAATTCACGTAGACTTAGTGAAGGATCTTTATCAGTTAAAGAAAAATTCAGATGAAATCAATGAGGAATACTTCAAACAGGCATACGAAAAATCGAACGAACTGTTTAAGGATCTATTCCGAGAAGAGGAGCCTCTTTATTTCGTCGTGCATGTGAGAAGGGAGCGCGGTAAGTATCAAAAGTCAGCGTCGAAAGTGTTCCGTCACTTAAAAAGAAGAGAAGATCAATACAACATAAAGTTCGTAGAGAAAATGATGGATGAAGAAGAGCAGGTATCCGAATATGCCGTGTTATTACCGAACAAAAACGCATTAGATTATAAGCGTTTAATCAAAGCGATCTGCCATCAGGATTTCCCGACGCTGCAACCAAGATTTCGTCAAACATATACATACTATCCGGAAGTCTTTTTCGTGAACGTGGATCGAAAGATCGTCATGAATATTTATGATGATCGCGGTTGTTTCCTTTTGTTCGTTGATTCAACAACGTATGACATGTTCAAGAAGAAATATCGTCATGATATCAGCTAATCGATTTTAATCGCTTTTAGAAATACTCAAGCTAGTGCCAAGAAGCCGATCACTGAAAAAATAAAAAGAACCAATAGAGAAGTGAGCAATGTTAACGAGAGGATTTTTCCCGTATTTCTAAGACTTATGATGGCGCACACTAGCGCAGGCAATAGTCCAGCTAACATATAGTTCGTACCCCAAAAACCATTGAACGGTAAGAGCTTGACAGTAAGGAAAGTGAAAACGACGATGCCGATCGAGATCCAACCCAAATGCCTTCGCATAAACTACCTCCTCGTAAAATGAATACACATAGTAATAATTTAGTTTTTTTTAAGCGTATCATTACAAATGTTTACAGTGGAAGAGTTTTTTTAATAAGTCGTTTATAGATAGCCTGATTGAAATGCGTGTCATACACCTACTCGTCACGAAACATACCAACAAGCAGGAAACCATTGAGCAGTCATCGAGCAACAAACAATCCCTCACTCTAATCAGAATGAGGGATTGTTTCGTTTCAACATTAGACCGTCAACTCGATCACATTACCTTCCGGGTCCGTGATCGTACTTTCATAATACCCGTCACCCGTTGTCCGGGGACCGTCAAGATGTTGTACACCGGCATCCTGTAACCGAGCCGTCCAGTCGTCGACCGCTTGTTTGCTGCCGAGCGAAAAGGCGAAGTGGGCATACCCGAGCGCATTCATCGTCCGTTCCGTGATATCCGTCCGATGCATCAACTCAAGACGCGCACCACTCGAGAACGTCAGGAAATACGATGCGAACCCTTTCGTCGGATTATGATACCGCTCGCCTGCCGTTGCATCAAAATGTGTTTCGTAGAATTGACGCATTCCTTCCAAGTCTGCCACCCAGAGGGCGATATGTTCAATCTTCATCTCCATTCCTCCTTTTTTCAAGACGCTTTTGCCAATCGCTGTCTGAATAACATCCGGTTCAACCCTTCCGTAGCGACCAGCATCAAGAAGATGAGACTGATCGTAAACCAATGGAACAACGATAAGGAATAGGACGTCGCCAGCCATCCGAATAATGGCGGCATGAAGGTACTACCGGTATAGGCGAATGCCATTTGTACCCCCATCAGCCGTTGCGCCGCAGCCTCCCCGAAGCGAACCGGCGTCTCATGGAGCATTGCCGGGTAAATCGGTGCGAGACCAAGCCCGACAAGTACGAAACCAAGCGGCATCCAGGCAGCGGGTGCGAGGATGAAACAGGCGGCTCCGACGAATGCCGTCCATTGACCGACACGAATCAAACGACGATTCGACCAGCGTAGCGATAGAAAACCACTGATGAAGCGCCCCGCAGTGATGCTTCCATAGTAGACGGAAATCCACGTCGCTGCTGATGTTACGGAAAAGGACCGGACTTGGACAAGATAACTACTGCCCCACAGCCCGACGACCGCCTCAACCCCGCAATAAAAGCAAAACGCTGCGAGAGCGGCGACCAATCCGCGTGGTTTTCCGGATGATGTGTTCACGGTCTGAACCTGTTCAGACGTGTGTTTTGGAGCCCGCTTCCAGAGGGGTAAGCTGACGATTAAGACAATCATCAAGACGAGTTGCAATGCGCCGACGACGAGGTAGCCAAAACGCCAACCGGAATCGAGCAATACACCAGCCATGATGAGCGGACCGGCCGTCGCACCGATGCCCCAGAAGCAATGGAGCCAGTTCATATGATGCGCTTGATAATGCGTGGCGACAAAATGATTAAGTGCGGCGTCAACGACTCCAGCACCTAGTCCAAGCGGGATCGCAAGGACGAAGAGCCAAATCAAGGACGGAGCAACGTAAAAACCAATCAATGCCAGGGCCGTCAAACCGGCAGAAGCTGCCGTGATCGGACCTGTTGAATAACGTTCGATCAGACGACCGCTAAACAGACTCGAGACGATCGTTCCGGCAGCAATCGTCATAAAGAGCCAACCTGCCATGTCGAGCGGTGCGTCGAGATCGAGCCGCATCACAGGCCACGCCGTACCGAGTAACGCATCCGGAAGACCAAGACTGATGAAAGCGAGATAAATCAAAGGTAATAGTAGACGGGTCATTGGGCGAGACCTCCTAACGGAATTTGATCAATGAATGACTGGATGCTCAGTTGCATCAAACCATCTAAATAATCGGTTTCCCAGTCGCCTTGCCGCAACTGAGGTAATTTATCGAGCGGAAAGCGCTTGGCGCATCGTTCCGTCAACCGAGCTAATCCGTCATCCGAGACATCTGACGCTGTAAACAAGATGACATCTGGGTTCAAGGTGACGCTAAACGAGAGGATGATCCGGCTCAACGCCTCATACCAGTCGTCAGAGTGAGGCGAGCTTATCGCAAGAACTTGACCGACATTTCGCTTGTCGTCAAACGGGATGAACGAGATCTCTCCAGCAAAGTGATGCGCTCCGCGGACGACACGACCTGAAACGGCGACACCGGCTCCCGGTCCGTTCGTTCCGAGATACACATAGACGGTCGTCTCGTTATCAGAAGCTTGGGCACGAACCGCTGCATTCATATCATTTTCGACGATGACGGGTCGCCCGAACCGTTCCGTCAGTTCTTGTTGCAAGGGGCGACCGTCAAGCGACGGATAATCCGGGGCGAACAGGATTGTGCCGGTTGTATCAACGGCACCGGCGACACCAATCGCAAGCGTTTGAATAGATGGATGATCGTCGAGTAATGTTGTCAGCGTTTTCAATAAAACAGATCCATGATCTGACGAATCGAAGTTCAGGCGATCCGTTGCGATCAGATGTCCATTGACGTCGTGGATGCGATACTGCAGATACGTGCGTTCGAGATAAAGAGCGAGTCCGTGGAAGCGATCCGCGCGATAGCGATACCGTTTTGCCGGACGCCCTCCGCGAACCAATTCAAGTGGTGTCTCTTCAATTTCCTGTGCAGCGATCATCTGATCGATCTGTTTGCTTGCAGTCGGAAAACTGACATCCAAGACTTGACGAATCGCAGGGATCGTATCCAGATGGTCGACTAAAAAAGCGTGACGTGTACGTGAAATGAGTTCAGTCAAACAAAGACCTCCAATCTAAATCACTTATTAAAAAAGTTTAATAAGTTTTGATTTGAGTATAGCAGGTCGGAAGAAAAAGACAAGTTTAAAAAAGAGGTGTAGGATAAGAATATTTAGAGAAATAACGTTTCATCCTATCGTTGTCTGGATATATAAAAAGAAGATAAAAAATTTTAGTCATATATCTTTAATTCATACTATTCCGATTTGTAATATCTTGGATAGCCTGTAACAGGAGGTAGATGGCGAGAGGAGCTTGTAATCATGACCACCCAACTTTCAACCGACCTAGGATCCCAAGATATTTTAGCCTCCCTGCGAGATAATGTCGCAATGATTCGATTCGACCGGCAACGTCGTGTCGTCGACGTCAATGGTTTATTTGCTAAGACGATGAAATATAAACGAGAAGAGATGATCGGGATGCAACATCACCTCTTCTGCACGACGGAGTTTGCAATGAGTGACAGTTACCAAGCATTTTGGCAGAAGCTGTTTAGTGGCTTCAGTACGGCAGATAAAATTGAACGCATCGATGCGCATGGTCAATCGATTTGGCTAGAAGCAACCTATATGCCGATTTACGATGGAACGGAAGTGACCGGTGTTTTGAAAATTGCCTCCGATATTACGGATCGTCAGCAGACGATTCAAAAGTTCGCGACTTCGTTTGACACGATTGCTAGTGATTTAAATACGCGGTCGATGCATGGCGAGCAGGAAAGCGAAGCGTTACGGCGAACGATCGAACAGATGGCCGAGACGACCCGTGATAACCATCAGACGATTGAACGGCTTCAACACCAAGCGCAGGACATCGCTCAAGTGACCGAGACGATCAAAACAATTGCGTCACAGACGAATCTCTTGTCACTCAATGCATCGATCGAGGCAGCGCGAGCTGGCGAACACGGCAAAGGATTCAATGTCGTCGCGACGGAAGTCCGAAATCTCTCAAAGCTCGTCGAACAAGCCGTCGTCGATGTCCGGCAAACGACGCAGCGAATGAATGATGAACTGCAGCGGATTGCCCGTGCGATGACGCAAGCAACGTCGGATGCGCAAGCAAGCGTCACGGTCGTCGCGGAAACGGTCGATCGCTTCCATGACGTTCAAAGTGCGGCATCGACGTTAACGGAGACAGCGCGAGACTTTACAAAAGCCATTTAAGTGAGAGACGGCATTCCGGTAAACGGAGTGCCTTTTTGTATAAAAAGTCCCCCTACACTTTGGAATAATATGTTAATATACTACAAAACGAAAAGGGAGCGAACTTCTAATGAATATCCGTACTGCCCGTCCTGACGATTTTCAGGCATTGATTCCATTGTTCCAGCAAATCCACGATCAACACGTCGCCTTACGACCTGATCATTACCGTCCGCACGAGATGCCGGTTCCGGAAGACTTATTTCTGTCGCAACTCGAGAATCCGGATTATGCATTACTCGTTGCGGAACAAGATGGGCTTGCCGGTGTGATCGTCCTAAAGGAAGACAGTGTCGAAGGAAGCGGCTTCGTCTTCGATAAGCATTACTTACGCGTCATCAGTCTCGTCGTTGCGGATACGCATCAAAAACAAGGCGTCGGGAGGCGATTGATGCAAGCCGCTTACGCGCACGCGGAAACGATTGGCTGTGACAAAATCGAACTCGGCGTCGATGACGCCAATCAGGAAGCGATCGCCTTTTACGAGGCACTCGGAATGGCTGTCCGCTCGAGACGAATGGAATGGAACGTGACGTCAAGCAGGGAAACGTCGACGTGATGTCAAACAACAGGTACTAGAAAGGAGAGAGGTCATGTTCAGATTACAAGTATCCGATCACGTATCGCTTCAATTGTTTGAACGGCACCATGCGGAAGGATTATTCGCCCTCGTCGATGCTAATCGCGCACATCTCCGCGAATGGCTCGGTTGGGTCGATGGTGCAACAGAGGCAAGTACATATCAGGAGATCGTCATTCCAGCATGGCTGCAACAGTTCGCCGATGGCAACGGCTTTACGTGTGGCATCTATCTTCAGGACGAGCTCGTCGGAACGATCAGCTTACATGAAATTAATCGGCATCTCGGGCAAACGTCGATCGGCTATTATCTAGGAGAAAGGGGACTACGAAAAGGCGTCATGACGGACGTCGTCCGGTTCGTCACGAACTATTGTTTCGAGACGCTCGGCTTAAACCGTGTCGTCATCGAGTGTGCGACCGGAAACGTCCGGAGCAGACGAATCCCGGAACGACTCGGGTTCACGGAAGAAGGCGTCTTACGGGACGCTGAAAAATTGTACGAGACGTATCACGACCTCCAGGTCTATGCGATGTTACGACGGGACTGGACGAAAACGCAGGAGGTGGCAGCATGCGCATCGAGCAAATGAGTCAAGCGACGTATGACGCTTACTTACCGGTCGCAATCGATGAGTATGCGGCAGAGAAGTGTCGTGCCGGTACATGGTCAGAGAACGAGGCGCTCGAGAAGGCGACTGAAGAGTTCGCAACATTGTTGCCAGAAGGTCTGAAGACGAAGGATCACTACTTATTTACGTTTCGTGACGAGACAGGGAACGATCTTGGAATGGTATGGGTCCATGTGACAGAAGAATCACGCGGACGTTCCGCCTTCATCTTCGACGTCAAGATTACGTCCGACAAGCAGAACCAAGGCTACGGCAAGGAAGCGCTCCGATCACTAGAAGTGATATTAAAACGGATGAACGTCAAGAAAATCTCCTTACATGTCTTCGCGCATAACGAACGGGCGATTCATGTGTATGACTCGCTTGGGTATGAAAAAACGGATTATTATATGTCGAAACGTCTCGATGACAGCCATTAAAAAAGATTCCTCTTGCGCAAGCAGGAGGAATCCTTTTTGTTTAACGCCACGTCTGTAATGTATTCGCGAACTGGATGTTCGTCTCCAGTTCTCCTGTGATCTCGCTTGCTGTGAAGTCATTGCCAGCGAGCCAGTCGGCAAAGTCGAACGTGACCGGTTCCTGGTCACCACCAAGCGCGAACCAGACCTTCAATTCTTCCGGGAAGTAGGCAGACGTATGAATCGTTCCTGCCCACTGGGCATATAAATCAGCGAAGACGCCTTTATCGGTATCGTTGAGTAGTCGAAAAGCGGACTCCGCATCTTGAATCATATGTTGATGCGTTTTTAGCTCCATCATCCGACGTTTCGAGTCATCCAGGTGATAGCGGTTTTCATGCTGTAGCAAATCAAAGTGGTTCGTGCACATGTTTGTCTCGCGCACTTGCACATCCCGCGCCGTCGCCTCGATGACGAACGAACGCGCGGATTTATCATGGACGACGTACGTGAACGATCCGCGATGCGGAATCTCCTTGACGAGTGAGATCGCATCGTCGACCGACGTGCACATCTCGAGGATGATCCGCCCGATCATGAAACTGACGAACCCGTCTCCCGGACGGCGACGGTTGATGAAGTTATAGCCCATTGCAAGCCCATGTTCATTCATCCCGTCCATCCGACCTGTTACCCGTGATGCCGGACCGATGATTGCTGATCCGCCATCATTCGGTTGAAAGACAGAAAATCGACCATCATACGTCATCGGATGGTAATCATAGTTGCGGACGAGGAAATTATCACCGGTCATGATCGAACAACCGCTTTTCGGTCCTTCAACCCGGTAATGCCCGAAATGCAGTAACGTATCTGGCAATGATAGTTCAAGTTCGTCCTGAAGTCCGAGTAACTCGTCCCAAATATGCGGGGCGTAGCGGAGAAACATCTCCTTCGTCTCGACCGGATCGACTTGAAAGCGCGGAACACGGATCTTCCAGTTGTCCTCCCGGTTATGGAGCAACTGGTTTCGTTTGACGTAACGACCTTGTTCGCGACCGAACTCATAATGACTGCCGCGGAATTGTGTGATCTCATTGGCTACACGTTGCATACGATTCATCCTTTCTTCAACTGCTGTATGCTGATTATATCGAACGTGAGGGAGAAAGTCGTACGGCAAGTCTTTACTTAAGCACATCTAAAGTATGGGAATATTGAAAAAATAGTCAACTTTTTCATTCTTAAACCGATAACAAAAACGGGAGGGGATGGAATGAAACATATGTCAGTCAGACGGAAGATACAAGCTTTGATCGCAACAGCCGTCGTTGCGATGCTTTTGATTGCGGGAGCAGGACTCTATTTCTTGAATCAGATGTCGAATGCTTCCCGAGCGATGTATCAGCAAAACTTAATACCGATCCAGGAAGTGGCTCAAATCCGGATCGATACACGCGCGCTCGATTCTTTTTTAGTCGAGATGATGTTAACGAAGGACGAGTCGCGGGTCACGGAACTGCAAGCTGACATCGATACGCGTCAAGCGCAGATTCGTTCGTCGGTCACGAAGGTTGAAAAAACAGGGCATTTCGATGCCAAAGAAAAGAAACAGCTTGAAGAATTAAAGGATAACGTCCTCGCCTATGATAATTCGATGACGATCGTCCAGGATGCGGCGACGCGCAACGAGACCGAAGAGGCCTATACGGCGTATACGCAAGGTCTGGAACAAGTCCGGGATAACGTCGCGGATTCAGCGAAGTCGTTGATGGCTTCGATGACGAAGCAAGCGAAGACGTTAGACGCTCAGAATCAAGCAGAAAAACAAACGGCCTTTTACTTAATGCTCGGCATCTTTTTACTCGCGGTCCTCTTGTTTGCAGGACTTGCCATGTACATTACACGTCTCATCACGCGTCCGATTCGTCAATTGCAGGGATGGATGGATCAATCAGGGAACGGGGACTTGACCGTCCGTGGAACATACGACTCAAAAGACGAGCTTGGACAGTTGACGACGTCCTTCAATGAAATGATTGCATCACAGCAACAAGTCGTGCTTGAACTAACCGGTACGGCTGACCGTGTCGCTGTTGCGTCGGACGAACTCAGCGTCAACGCGGAATCGACGACGAAAGCAACGGAAATGGTCGCCGTGACGATGGAAGAGATGGCAAGCGGTGCTAGTCAACAATTGCATCAAGTATCGGATGCCTCACGGACGATCGAAGAGTTGACGACGTCGGTCCGTTACGTCGCCGGTAATGCCCAACAAATGACGGAACGCACAGCGGATGCGATGGAAAAAGTCGCACTCGGTGGTCAAGTCGTCGGAACACTCGGTACCCAAATGGGACGGATTCAAGAAGATGTTTCTCGACTGAGCCACGTCATTGACGGTCTTGGTAACCGATCGCAGGAAATCGGACAAATCACGGATTCGATCAAAGGTGTCGCGGCACAGACGAACTTGCTCGCGTTAAACGCAGCAATCGAAGCAGCGCGTGCTGGCGAACAAGGACGCGGATTCGCCGTCGTCGCAGCGGAAGTCAAGACGCTCGCGGAGCAGTCGGCGGTCTCGGCAAAACAGATCGAGTCGTTGATTCGGGTCATTCAACAAGAGACGGAAGCATCGGTTGCCTCGATGGAGAAAGTCTCAACCGAGATGACGAGTGGAATTGCCGTCGTCGATCAAGCCGGTGCCTCATTCTCAGAAATCGAGACAGCGATCACCGACGTGACAGGGCACGTCGAAGAAGTGTCCGGTGCCGTACAGGAAATGGCGGCAGCGAGTGAGCAGATTGCCTCCGTCATGCGAACGATTCAAGCAGTGACGGAAGGGACTGCTGCCGGAACACAAAACATCTCCGCTTCGACGGAGGAGCAGATGGCATCGATGGAAGAAATCTCATCCGCGTCGCAGTCACTCGCGACGATGGCGGATGATTTAAAACAAGTCACAGGCAGATTCACCGTGTAATATATTGAACGACGACCATGAGGTAATTCATCATGGTCGTTTTTTTTTATTTGTGGTAATGAATGGAAAACAAGAAGGGGAGTAAGCGTGTGGCGTCGTATGTACAGGTTAAGTAGCAGCAGATAGATGTTATGAAAGTGATTGAAGAAATTGTTTGACAGCACGACGGGACGTCAGATGGATGACTTGTTTATCGGACGTCGCTGTAAGCGTTGAAAGAATATTCGGACGCTTATCGATTGGGAAACGCCAAATCCATTTCAGAAAATCAAACGATAGTTTCTCGGGACAGCCTGCCGCCATATCCGGTCGACCGGTCTTGCGATAGCGCCACGCCCTTTTCAATGCCCGGTACAGACAGAGTGTCCGTGGTAGGTCAAGGAAGATGATCGTATCGGCGGCATCAATTCGTAAATCAAGCGTTCCACCGTAATTACCGTCGATGATCCACGTGTCGCGCGATATGAGAGTTTGTTGAATTTGGAGTTGTTCCTCACGCGAAACCGCCTCCCAGTTCGGACGCCATAATAAACTGTCGAGGTGATCAACGGGATAGCTGAATTTTTTGCCCATCTCGCGGGCAAGCGTCGATTTACCGGATCCGCCGGAACCAATCAAGATGATTTTTCGCATGCAATACCTCCTATTTTTTGTCATAGGAATTGATCATAACATGGTTTTCAATCCAACCATAGAAAAGGAGCGATTCAGATGGTACCAAATTTCATAATCTAAGGGATGACGATCGTTTTTACACTACTCGTAATCGGTTGCGGCGTGATATTCCTGCCGCAGCGATGGAAGCGGTATGGCTTGATTTTACTTGGGTTGGTGGCAATCGGGTGCAGTTCCTTTTGGTACATCCGACCGACGCTCGTCAATCAGCAGATTGCTGAGGATGAGAAATTGCTTAAGATAGAATTAGCACGGCAATTCCCTGATGAAGTCTACACTACAAAAACACAAAAATTTTCGTATGAGTCTTCTGCGAATCCGGCTTCAATCGAAGTCGAATTTGCAAATGAACCTAACGTAACTTATTTTCTAGATATGGATGGGAACCGGATTAGGCTGTCAAGTTTCACCTTTAAAAACGGAGGATTTCCACAGGATTTACAGCATGAATTCAAATGAAGAGGCTGACTCAAAAAAAGAATGACGTGTCATTCTTTTTGTTACTAAATAAGGGAGGCAGATCATTATTCTGCCACCCTTATCTTTGTAGAGACTGACTTTTGAGTCAGCCCCTTTTAATTAAGTGGATTTCAATTTTTGCGTTGCGGACATCGTTTTGACAGCGAAGAAGGCAATCAGACCGAATCCGACCTTGTTGATCAAGTCAGCGAAGTTATAGATCAATTCGCGGACGAGTTGTACCTCGATGCCGGGTGCAAACAATGTGACCGCGTAACCGACCGGATAGATCGCCCATCCGATCAAGATGAACAAGCGCATCTGCAGCAAGGCTTTACGAATCGGGGCAGGTTTATCTTGCGCGGCTTTCGTGACGTTCGTGAACAGCAGATAAATGATATAAAACCATGCGATACAACCGACGACGTATGCCCAAAGACCGAGTTGTGTGAAGCCACCCGCTAGATTGATGGACGACTCTCCGATATACCCACCGATGATCATGATGATGTCCGCGATGACGAGTTTCGTTAGAAGGGAACGTCCTTTCCCACCTTTTAAACCGAGCAACAGCGGAAACTTGATCAGTAAGAGAGGCGTCGTCACAAGCCAGTCGATGTAGCGGATTTCGGTCGGAAACCCATCGATTTCTGACAACAAACCCGATTCCCCTACAGCTTGCTTCATGAAATAGTAATGAATCGCAGCGACGAACGTGACGAGTGCAGCGACTGTTGCGGTCGAGCGGTATTCCGGGGCAAGGGAATTTCGTTCGACGAGAAAATAGAGCGTACCGGCGGCCATTCCGACGAATCCGACCCAGAACATGTACTGGGTCGCAAGGACGAGGAGATTGACGTCTTCCATGTTGTTTCGACTCCTTTTCGTAAGTGGACACGACCTTTCATACTTTTATTTTACTGACGATACAGTCTTCAGACACCATGTCGAAACGCTCTTGATGTGTGGTCTATCAACGGTTTGACAACATTTTGACACACTTGAGGAGGAGTGACGGATGCCGAGTAAATAAACGGATCATATCAGCCTGAACGTCGTGAATTTTGAAGAAGCGATTCACTTTTTTTTCGCTGCCAGCGGATTGCGTCATCTCTGTTTTGAAGTATCGGCACTCGCCGCGCTCGTCGAACGTTTAGCGGACAATGGATATCAGTCGATTGGCGACGTCGCGAATTACGAAAATGAGTATCGCCTATGTTACGTAAGAGGACCAGAAGGCGTGATCATTGAGTTGGCAGAAAAAATCGGACCTATCTAAGACAGGTCCGATGTATATTTTTAAGAACAACAGAAAGTCGATGATTGTGGCAGGGAAACTTTGCACACACCCGTCTCCGGTAATGATAACTTGACCTGCTTCGCACGTGCCTCGTCTCCGACAAGAAAAGCAACGACTGATCGAACTTGTTCATAACCGGTCGCAAGCAGGAAGGTCGGAGCACGACCGTAACTTTTTGCACCGACCAGATAAAGTCCGAGATCTGGATGACGTAACTCCACTTCTCCATGTGGACGGACAGTTCCGCAACTATGAAGGTTCGGATCAATCAGAGGAGCAAGTATTCGACTACTCTCGGTGACAGGGTCGATATCAAGCCGTACTTCCTCGAGGAACGAAAAGTCGGGTCGATTTCCTGCATTGACGATCAACTGATCAATGTGATGAAGGGACCGACCATCTTGAGCAGTGATGTCAAACGACTTTCCTTTCGATTCAATGGATTGGGTCTTGAAGCTGGAGTGAACCCTAATCTGATCTCGTTCAACGAGCTGACGGATACGCGAACCGAGTGCTCCGCGACCTTCCAGTGCATCCTTGTCTTCTCCGCCGTAAGCTTGAACTGGGTCCGATTTGCGAAGGATCCAATGAATCTCCGTTTCAGGATGTTGTGCTTTAATGGAAACAAGTTCAAGGAGCGAGTTCAAAGCCGAGTGCCCGCTACCGATGACAGCGACGGATTGATTAGCGAAAACAACAGTATCACGTTTCGCATCTACGATCGAATACCGGACAGGTAAGTTCTGCTCAATTTCGACTCGATGACCAGAACTGATTGCAGGATTTGGTCGCCCAAGGACGCCAGACGCATCGATGACCGCGCGAGCGAGAATATGTTTACGACCATTCGGCGTATCTATGACTAATTCGAACGGCGTTACTTCACGTGAGGCATTTGTCATCTTGTCTAGACCTGCCCGTGAGATCGAGAGAATCTCATGTTGGAAATGTAGAGAGGGAGCAATTTCCGGTAATGCAGCAAGTGGGGCAAGGTATTGTTTGATCAATTCAGTTCCGGTCGGCACAGCATCGTTTGCTGGTGCAATCCAGTCCGTCAGCTCGAGCAAGTGACGTGCTGCGTCACTAATATTGTATTGCCACGTCGAAAACATCCGGACGTGTTCCCATTGTTTGATATGGTGGGCAATCGAAGGACCTTTCTCAAATAGTAAAAACGATTGACCTTCCACTACAAGTTGAGCTGCAGCTGCAAGACCGATCGGACCGGCACCGATGATGACGATGGGGTGGGAAGAAGCGTATGACATGAATAAAACCTCCTTTTTATTTGTAGGTTGCAAGTATTAGAGACATGGTTTACAGCAGACGTCACTCTCGCCCATCTTCGTGTTCAGCAAGTCGATTGCCTGGAGGACATGTGCTTTTTCGAAGGAAGTCATTGATGAGAAGATGGAATCAAGATACGTGTTCATCTCTTCGTCAATGGCTTGAGCAACACGTAACCCTTTCTCGGACAGGCGAAGTAGGTGAATTCGCCGATCGTTGATCGCGGGACGCTTTACGAGTAGATCCCGCTTAATCAATGTTTGTACTTGTCTGCTGAACGTAGTGATATCAAGAGCGAGTTGATCCGCAATTTCTTGCATTGCGGAGTCAGGATGTTTGGCAACCTGATACAGCAGATGACTTTGAACGAGAGATACCTCTTCATCTAGGACGGCACAACAATTTTTATTCAATAATCCGAAGCGCCGGGTGAACGTTTGAAATAACTCACGCGTTTCATTCATGTATAGATCTCCTTTCTCTATTTTGCTTATGAATCAGTTATACGCTATAAACTTGCAAATTGCAAATAATAAATATATGATTTTCTCATATTCAATTTTAAATAAGGAAAGGGGGAATTGGATGCTTGTTCGTTCGATGGAAGAGGAAGATCGTAGCACTGTGTTAGCCATCTATCGTCAAGGAGTAGAAGAAGGGAACGCGACGTTCGAAACGATGATTCATGAGCAAGAGTGGTGGACAACGCTGACGCAATCTGAACGATTCATTCTAGAGCAAGGTGGAAAAGTGATTGGCTGGGCTAAACTGGGACGCGTTTCTGAACGTCATGTCTACCGTGGCGTACGAGAAGTCAGTATATATCTAGAGCGTTCCGCTCGAGGACTCGGCGGTGGACGATTCTTAATGGAGGCATTGATCACCTATGCGGACGCCAACGGGATATGGACGCTTCAATCACACATGTTCCCAGAAAACATCGCAAGCAGACGGCTGCATGAGCGACTTGGGTTCGAGCTAGTCGGTCGACGACGTGCCATCGCACAGCATCATGGTGTCTGGCGAGACACGTTGTTATTGGAGCGACGAAATGACCTCAGGTAATGAAGTGATGTTTACACGCTTGGTTGTTCATTTCAAATTTTCTAGCATGACCTGCCTTCGCTGAAGCGAGGGTTTTTTAGTTTATCCGTTGATGGAAGAAGGAAAGTACTAAAGACGAATGATGTTACTTAAAATGACGGAGGAGGATGGATGGATGTTGCACGCCTTATTCTTGAACTGCACCTTAAAAGCATCACGTGAACCATCGAATACGGAGGCGCTGATCCGTGACGTGATTGCATATTGGAAACAAGAGGACGTCACTTCAGAAATTGTCCGCATCGTCGATCACCAAGTGGCGTTCGGCGTCACGGAAGACGAAGGCAACGGGGATGAATGGCCCGTGATTTTCGAAAAGGTGAAACGAGCGGACATCGTTGTCATCGGAACACCGCTCTGGCTGGGAGAAAAAAGTAGTGTTGCGACGCAAGTCATTGAACGATTGTACGGAGGGAGCGGCCTGACGAACGATCTTGGACAAGCAATCTACTACAACAAGGTCGGTGGCGTCATTGTCACGGGGAATGAAGATGGAGCTAAACATGCGTCTGCCTCCATCTTGTACGGTCTGTCGCATATCGGCTTTACGATTCCGCCGAACGTCGATGCTTACTGGGTCGGTGAAGCGGGACCAGGACCATCGTACATCGAAGCAGGACGGAACAACGACTTTACGAAGCGACACGCACAGTTTTTAGCTGCCAACCTATATCATTTTGCCAAGATGTTAAAGGAACATCCGATTCCAGCAGAAGGGAATGTGATGGAATGAAAAAACAACGTTTAACAGGATACGGTGTCGCAACGTTGTTCGCGATGAGTTTGATGCTTGCGGGTTGCGGAAATGACGAAGCGTCGACGGACAAGGTCGAAGAAGGATCAACGAATTCGAACACGACCGACGATACGATGCAAGACAAGGATACGGTAACGAAAAATGCCGACACGGATTATGGCTTCAACAGTCTGTCGATTGAAGCGGACGTTGAAGGGGATAACGATGCCATTGATATTAGTTATGATCGGGATAATGACGGAACGGAAGCGGAATATCGCTATAAAGGGGAGCAAAAGCAAGGAGACGACGCGATGACGGAACTCGACGCGAAGTTCAAGAACTTAAAGATTGATGCGGATACATCTGAAAAAGAGGTCATCAGTGAGGTTGAGCGTGTGTTTGCGATTCAAGATGCTTCCCGCTTAGAGGTTGAAATCGAATTCTCAGATGGAACCGAAAAAGAATATAAAAAATAAACAACAGGTCTGCGCCCGTAAGGGGTGTAGACCTGTTGTCTTAGTGTAGCTTCACGTGAGCGAGGACACCGTAATGATCGCTCGGTACAAGGTGATGCTGCAGTCGATGATTTCCGATCAGCTGGACGTGCTGTAAGGTCACGGGTGAAAGCGAACGCCGACAGAGTAACCAATCATATCGAACGAGGCTTGTGATGCCGTCATTCTTCCTTGCGTACGGATTCATCACGGAATCAAGCGTCGCGGCGGCAATCTGTCCTGTACGAGCGGCAAAACTACCGGCGAGATCGACCCATTCCTTAAGCGCAGCTTGATGCAGAGCAGAGTTTGGACCATCATTAAAGTCACCGCCTAAGAACTCGATCGTCGTGTCATCCGTCTGTGAGGCAATCCATTCGTTGACGAAGCGAAGTTGATCGAGTCGAATGTCTGAAGCACGCCAATTGAAATGAATGTTCGTCACGGCAAAACGAATACCGTCAATCGAAAACGGGATCCGAATCGCACAGTGGTGGTTGATGTTTGCTGTCGCAGCGGCACTCGAATCCGTTCGTTCAAACGGTAATTTCGTCAGGATGGCAAGTCCTTCGTCCGGTGAATCGATGTAAGGATCCATCATCCAATACGGATAACCGGTCGCCTCTGCGAGGTGCTCAGCGATCGAGACGAATGGTTCATCCGGATGAAACGTCGACATGACTTCTTGCAGGAGGAGAATATCCGGTTGGTGTTGCTTGATCTCCGCGCATAACGCCTCGAACCGTTCTTGTCGTTTGTGCGGGTGATGCCAGATGTTATATGTCGCAATCGACAATGAAAGACTCATAGCTGTAAGCCCATCAACACCGTATCGTAAAAGCAACCATCCGATAGTAACCGGTCATGACGCAGTCGTCCTTCTTCTTGAAATCCATGTCGCTGATAGAGGCGAATGGCGCTGAGGTTCGTCTCAACGACTTCGAGCTGAATTTTTTGCAGGGATTGCGCTTTTGCCCAAGCAATCATTCGTTCCAGCAGTTGGGTACCGATTCCTTGCCCCCAGTCGGATTGAAGTACACCGAGTCCAAATGATGCCTTGTGCGCGAAACGTTTTAAATGAAAACCACGACATCGGGCGTAGGCGATGAGTCGTCCATCACGCTCGACGACGAGGATGCGATCCGGAACCGAGGAATCGCGTAACTGATCTGCGAAATCCGTCGCGGTCATCACGTCCTCACCAGGCATTCGGTCGAAGTATTCCGTTTCCGCATCGAGTATTTGGCGGAGTTCGGCGAGGGCTTCAGCGTCACTGAGTCGAGCCGGTCGAATCTGGTACCGTTGTGTATCGAACGAGTGGTGCATCGTCTGCATATGTAATCCTCCGTTCTAGATGGAATATGCTATCATTATGGCAGGAATGGTATCATTTGTAAATTTAAGGAGAGAAGAGATAAAAATTCAAACTGGAACGAAGGAAGATAGGACATTCATCCGCGAGCAATTGATTGCCTACAATCGGCAACATGTTCCTAAAGCCTTATATGAACAATCGGAAGAACTTTGTTTTACAGCATCTAACGAGAAGGGCGAATGCATCGGAGGAATTACCGCGTCTTACGGTTGGCAACATATTCATGTCCAGTTCCTTTGGGTGAGCGATACAGCACGACAGGCAGGTGTCGGAACCCGCCTGCTGCAAGCAATCGAAGGATATGCGAAGGAAGCAAGGTGTACGAAAATTCTTTTGGACACGTTCGATTTTCAAGCACCAGACTTTTACCGCAAGCATGGTTATGAAGAGTATGGACGACTGACCGATCATCCATCGATTGGACAAACTCAATACTTCTTCGTCAAGCGACTTTAACGCCGGACGTGCACGATCCAAGCCGTCATGTACGTAAGTGTTCCGATTGATAAGACAAGAGCAATCGCATAAAACGGAAACGCTGGATACAGTTGGAATAACGGTTGCTCAAACAAAAAGGCAATCATTAGAACGGGAAGGCTGATCATAAAAGCAACGTACGCTGCTCGAGTCGCTTTACCGGTGATCAGTGCCTCACGTTCGTCGGAGTCGGAAAATTCTGCTGTCGCGTACGAACGCGAACGATCTTCTCGTAAGAAATAGCTGACGATCGAGAGGACTATCGCAATCACTAGCACTGGAAGGACACCCATTACATCTAATTTCAGCGACAATCCCGTACCGGATACAGGATCATCTTGAAATAACTGCAGATTAGCATGAATGGCACTAATGAGATAAGCAGCTAAAAAGTAGAGACAACAATTAAGTAAAGATTGAGTGACAACACGTTTCATCAGGATTCCTCCTCTAATTGAAATAGTTCCTCGATCGGGCAATCAAAGACGCGGCCAATCTGCATCGCGAGTAAGAGCGACGGCGTATAGCTTCCTTTTTCAAGTGAGATGACGGTTTGTCGTGTCACACCGATTCGTTCAGCGAACTGCTCTTGTGTCCACTTGTGCTGTTGACGATACAGGCGGACGTGGTTCGTCAGTTTCATCTGACGACCTCCTTTCCAGTTGTTTACATTGTAAAGTCAGGTTTACATTTTGTAAAGTAGACTTTACGTCATGTATGTAAAAAATGGAGCTGACTCAAAAGTCAACTCCTTAGACTGAAGACAAAGCGTAAATTTTTTTTAACGAAAAGGTTTGCGCTTTTTTGTTCATCTCGAATCGTTTTCCTGAGACAAGCATCGCTTCTCTGCAGGGTCGCACTTGCTTGTTTTCCCTAGGAAGTGATATGGAGTGAACAAAACGCTTCTTTGATCCTTCTTCCGGATATAAAAAAATGACGCATTACACGCCACTCCTACAGGAAAAGCGCGATTTTGCGCTGTCAGAGACAAACAAGACCCGTTTTCCTGCTCGAACGGAGCGGGAAAACGGGCTTGTGTCTTGCCTGAGGAAAGGGCGTGAAAAGACGCGTCATTTTTGGGGGCAGTCATCTGAAGCCCACGTGAACATTAAAATGCGTAAGGTGTCAAAATGACAGCCATGAGACAGGTGAACGTCGTCAATCCCTGATGATGACGTAAGGATAAGAAAAGCGTGACCAGCCCAGTGATCGTCATACCGGATAAAATCCATCCTAGCCAAAACTCCGTGCTATTCGAAGCAATCGGGATACTCAATAAGTAAGCTGTCGTGTGCGGAAAGAAGCCGATGGCATCTAACAGGATACCGCCAAAGACACCCATCAGCAGCAAGCCGATCGACAGACGAAATAGTGCTTGACGTTTAATCATATGCATGCTCCTATTCTGTTTGGTTGACGCAAGAAATCCTACTGTTACGCCTATTCAATATGTTTCTACAAAAAGCGAGGGATTCCTTTCTGTTATCTATCCCTGAACTTTATCAAAAATCCTTGCTTCTGCACATCAATCGGAATATTCAGATAATTATCGGGTATTCTTTTGAAAACGCCATCGCCGATTCAGTGGAGAGGAGAAGAGAAGATGATGCCTGAACTGATACCGGATGACCGGGAGCTCGAACGAAGGATTCGGATCGTCCATCTGTTGCGAAAACTGGGGAAGACGGACGAAGCGATTGCCCGATCTTTATATGTTTCGATTGAATGGGTTCAATCAATTTATGAAGAAGACGACTGGCAGCAAATGCAATCATCCTAAGGCAAGGACGTTTCGTCCTTGTTTTTTCGCGTGTTCCGGTATACTAAAACAAGTATCTCAAATCGAGAGGATGAAATGAAATGAACGTTGCCATCATAGGAGCAGGAATCAGTGGTTTGTATCTCGCGACGCGTATGCAGGAACTTGGACACGCCGTGACGATCTATGAAGCACGTGACCGAATCGGCGGTAGAATCGAGACGATTGATTTCAACCTAGCAGGACAATCATATGCGTTTGATCTTGGACCGACTTGGTTTTGGTCGGACAGTGAACCACTGATGGTTGATTTGATCCATCGATTCGATTTACAGACACTGGAACAATATGCGACGGGAGCACTTCGACTCGAACGGGCTGACGGCATCGAGTCACATGTGATTATGAATCAACCGACGGCGCTTCGCCTTCGTGACGGAATCCGCTCCGTTGCTACGGCACTTGCTGCACGACTCACACCGGGAACGATTCGACTCAAGTCTCCGATCAGCCAGATTGATGTCACGAACCGAATTGTCGTCAGTTCAGGAAGGAAGAGTCAACCGTTCGATGAGATCGTTCTCGCACTACCACCGCGTCTAGCGGCAACACTATCATTTGTGCCAGCTTTACCTGAAGCAGTTCTGGGTGAACTTGCAGCATTACCGACCTGGATGGCGCAGCAAGCGAAATGCCTTATTCTTTACGAGAGACCGTTTTGGCGTGATTCAGGCTGGTCCGGTCAGGCAATCAGCTGGACTGGGATGGTGCAAGAGATTCATGACGCTTCCCCACAAGATGGACCGGGAGCGTTGTTCGGTTTTTTCCGGACGCCGGCACGTGAACGACAGTTATTGACCGAGGCGGAAATCAAGGAAACGGTACTCGCGCAGCTGGTTCGTCTGTTCGGTGAACAAGCACGTCAGTCGATTGGTTGGGCGTATAAAGACTGGTCGACGGATAGTTGGACAGCAACACGAGCCGATGCAGCACCGCTCGTGGATTTCCCGGCGTATCATACCATCAATCTCGGAGTGGAGCAGGCAGCGATTTCATTGATTGGGACAGAGACCGATCCGAGTCATGGTGGACACTTAGAAGGCGCATTACAATCCGTTGAACGTTATTTAGAAAAGAGAGGAAGAGAAAAATGATCGAGACGCTACATTATGATGTGTTTACATCGACGCCAGGAAACGGTAATCCAGCTGGGGTCGTCTTAGACGCCGATCAATTGACTGAGTCGGAAATGCAACGAATTGCTCGGATGAACGGCTTTACCGAGACGACGTTTGTCTTGTCATCCGAGCAAGCGGACTACCGCATGCGCTACTTTGCACCGGAACGGGAAATGGATTTATGCGGCCATGGTACGATCGCTGCATTGACGGCACTTGATTCAAAGATCCGTTTATCTACGGCATGTCAGATCGAGACAAAGTCAGGCAGCTTGCCTGTGATGCGTTTAGCGAACGGCATGTTTCGCTTGCAACAGGGACAACCACGTTTACATCAGTTTGACGGTGACATAAAGCAAGTTCTAGCCGCGATTGGTCTCGAGTTGACACATCTCGATGACCAATGGCCAATCGTATACGGCAGTACTGGGAACTGGACACTGCTCCTCCCGATTCGTCGACTTGAGGACTTCCACCAGATGATGCCTGATAACCAACGTTTTGCCACCGTGTTGACCGATCTCCCACAAGCCTCGATTCATCCGATTTGTCTCGATACATATGACCGACAAGCGACGATGCACGGACGTCACTTCTCAGCAACGGGAGCAGGGAGCGTTGAAGATCCGGTTACGGGAACGGCGAGTGGTGTGATGGGTGTCTATTACCGAAAATTCATCCAGCCACTTGAAACGGAAACAGCGATCATCGTCGAACAAGGACACGAGGTGGGTCGACCCGGTCAGGTCGGAATCCGTATTTCTGGCGAAGGTCTTGATCACAGCAAATGGAAAGTCGAGATGGACGGGCAAGCCGTCTTTGTCGGCGTCAAGAGAGCGGGAGAGGAAGAGACAGATGTTGAAACACTTCATTTGGGATTTTGATGGCACCTTGTTTGATACATATCCGGTGTTAGTCGATGTGTTCGTGGAATTACTCGAGCGTGAGGGGCGAACGGTTGAACGCGAGCAAGTAGCAGAGCTGATGGCGATCTCGGCAAAAACGACGTATGAGGCGTTTGGTGTGTCCGAAGCGTTCATTCTGAACTACAAGCAACAAAAGATGATCATCGAACAAGAACAGTCTGAACCGTTTCCCGGAATCCGTGAACTGCTAGAGGCGTTATCGACGAGAGGTGCGACGCATCATATCGTCACCCATCGCGGAACATCGATTCATGCGTTGCTTGCAAAACATGGGTTGACGCATCATTTTCAAGACGTGTTGACGGCACCGGATGGATTCGCCCGAAAACCGGATCCGGAAGCTGTCACGTACTTGATCGATCGGCACCAGATGGCACGAGACGAGACGATCATGATTGGAGACCGGGAACTCGATGTCTTAGCCGGACATCGTGCCGGTATCAAGACGTGTTTGATAAGCGAACATACGAGTCAGACCGTTGCGACGTATACCATAACGTCGCCCGGTCGATTAAAGGAATTGTTACTGACATAAAAACAGCCCCGCTTCCAGTGATGGAAACGGGGCTGTTTTTTAAGAAGACAACCGATCTGCTTCGGTTGCTTCAGCGCGTGGTGTACGCCAGAAATACGTCAGTAAAATGCCGACTGCGAGCATAACTGTCGCGAAATAGAACGGATAGTTCAAATTGACGTCAAAGAGTAGTCCACCAACGATCGGTCCGAGAATGTTGCCGATGCTCGTAAACATCGAGTTCATTCCACCGACGAATCCCTGTTCATTTCCGGCAATCTTCGAAAGATAGGTCGTGACAGCGGGTCGCATCAAGTCGAACCCGACGAAGACGACCATCGTCACAAGAATGATCGAGAGATAGTTCGTCACGAACGTCATCAAGACGACGAGCAGTGTCGAACCGATCAAACTGTACCGGATCAAGCGAATCTCACCGAACCAGCGTGTCAAACGATCGAACAGTCCAACTTGGACGATGACGCCGACGATCGCACCGAGAGAAATTGCGAGCGCAATGTCCTTCGCTGTGAAGCCGAACTTCCGGTCGACGAACAAGGCGAATAACGACTCGAATGAGGCGAGACCGAACGACGAGATCAACAGGACAAGAAAAGCGATGAAATAGATCGGGCTGAAGACTTTCCGGAAACCGGTCTGTTGTTTGACCGTCGTTGTCTCGTAGTGACGTTTCGGTTCCTTAAGCGTAAAGACGGATAACACCATCGCTGTCAAACCGAACGCAGCAGCAAAGAAGAACGGTGTCCGCGAGCCGAGGTCAGCGAGAAACCCACCGATCCCCGGTCCGATGATGAAACCGGTCGAGATGGCAGCAGACATATATCCGAGCGCTTTCGGACGAGTCTCGTTCGTCGTGATATCAGCGATGAATGCCGTGACGGCTGGCATGATGAAAGCAGCACTGACACCACCGAGAATCCGTGACGCGAACAGGACTTCGACGCTTTGACCGAGACCGAATAAGAGCTCGGACATACTGAAGATGAATAAACCGATGATGATCATCGGTTTACGTCCGTACTTATCGACGGCACGTCCCGCGAGTGGTGAAAGAATCAGTTGCGCAAAGGCGAAGGCGGAAACCATGTAACCGACCGTCGCCCCGGAGATGTTCAACTCGTTCATGATCGTCGGTGTGACGGGAATGACGAGTCCGATGCCTAAAAAGGCAATGAATAAGTTGAGCAGGAGTGTACTTAAAATCAATGTATTGTTTTGCATAGTTCACCTCAATAGAATTATATCGTTTTTGACATACCGCGCCAGACGATCGGCCAGACAGCTTGCTGTCGAGCGTGAAACGCGTCGACACCGTTGTAGACGAGTTCCGTCAGCGTACCTTCCGCAACCGTCAGATAGGCGAGAGCGGCACTTTTGTAATCCGTCGAATAGAGAATCTGTTCCGTTCGGTCTCGTTCGCGTAGTAATCGCGTCAATAGATCGTGCAGTGAATCGAAAAACGGATTGAAGCGGTCCGTCATTTCTTGTTCGAGCTTCTCCGGTGGAAAATAGGCAGCCCGAAGGATGAATCGCATCAGGATATCGTCTTGCTGTTCCGAAATGAACCAATCGAAGAAGCCGTGCAGCGATTGCTCGAGCGGCTGCTGCCGCGTACTCGTGAAATACGTCGCAAAGCGGCGCTTTTGTTCTTGTAGGGCATACGTCGTCGCTTGCAGGAACAGGTCGTCCTTCCCTTTATAGTGCGCATAGATCGATGGCTTTTTTATGCCAACCTCTGTCGCGATCTCTTGCAACGATGCCCCTTCATAGCCGTGCGCAGCAAAATGATGGATGCTCGTCTGTAACAATTGTTGGGCTTTCAGATGAATCACCTTCCTAACGGTCGTTAGGTAACACTGTAACAGCAAATTTCAAATGTAGTCAATCAGATTGTCTTACCGCACAAAAAAACTGACTCCGCGAAGGCGGAATCAGTTAAGGAAAAATCATTATTTATTCATGACACGACCGCGTGTTGCGACGCGTGAGCCGACGATTCCTGCGAATGACGTAAAGATGAGAGTCAGAAGCAGTCCGACGAACGCCCAGATTGAAACTTTTGACGCCGTTTGTGTCGCTTGTTCTGTTTCCTCGCGGACATCTTGGACCGTTTTCTTGAGGTCAGCGGATGTCTCATCAAGCGTTTGTTTAGCAGTCTCAATTTGTTGCGTCGTTTCTTTTGTTGCCGTGTTGAGACCATCAACGATGTTTTGCGTCGCTTCTTCCGCTTCAGCACCTGTCAAATCGGTGTTTTTCGCAACAGCATCAGCGATTTTATCTTCATCGACTGATTTCTCGATTTTTTCAGCTCGTGCTGTCAACGAATCACCGAGATCCTGGACGATCGTATCGAAGTTCTCTGGTTTCGTGATCGCTTCCTTACCAGCAGCCGTGACGTCTTCTTGAACAGCGTCAAGTTCGTTTTGCAAGTAACCTGGTTGCAATTCTTTGATGTCAGTATCTTTTAAGATTTCATCGACGTTCCCTTCAAGTTCTTTCGTATCAACTTGTGACACGTTTTTCGTAATCGAATCGAATCCTTTCGTCGCAGCGTCTTGCGCCGTCGAAGCAACGGATCCGATACCGTTACCAGCCGCACCACCGACCGTACCGAGTAGTGAGCCGACCGATTGTAACGTATTGACCGTCGTGAACGTCAAGAGAGCGAATAGTAAGATGACGCTCGTCGACCATGTCAAGAAACCGTGGACGAGACCGGCACGTGCCGACGTCACACCGGAGACGAATCCAGCAACGAACAGCGAGATAAGCAATGAAAGGATTGCCCAGATGATCAAGCCAGTTCCGACACCATCGAATGGGTTATTTGACGTGACGTCCGTGACGCCGAGTCCGATCGCTGAACCGATTAAACTAAATAAGATCAATAAAGATAGAAATGATACCACACCTGCAAAAATCGAGCTCCATGAGATGTTACGACCTGCTCCGTCCGCTTCCGCTCGGAAATGCGACGAAAAGCCTCTGTTTGTCTTTTCCATAATAAGCACTACCTCTCCCCAAATTGGTCTTTCAAGTTCGAGATGTTCATGAATGTAAAAGCTTCATCTCAAGTTTCTTACGCGCATAGCTCTTATATAACCGGTAACTAAATAAGAGAAACCTAGTATTACAGGTACATGATTAATGGTCGTCTGAACTTCAACGAAGTGATATTGGTTGCGTTTGAAGAAAAAGCATCGTACACTCTTATCAAGTGTCACGTTATACTGTACAGTTTAAAATCAAAAGGAGGTGATCCCCCGCTTTTAGGGGGATACAAGTTGGACATCGTCTTAACACTGAATTTGTTGTTGCTCGTCGTATTGATTGGTTTGACCGCGTTTTTCGTCGGTTCGGAATTTGCTGTCGTTAAAGTCCGGATGTCACGTCTCGACCAGATGGTGCAAGAAGGAAAAAAGGGAGCAGTACTTGCGAAGAAGGTCGCAGGAGATCTCGATTATTACTTGTCGGCCTGTCAGCTCGGTATCACGATTACTGCACTTGGTCTGGGTGCACTCGGGAAACCGACCGTCGAGAAATTGTTGACACCGGTCTTTGATGAACTTGGTGTCGCCGTTGCGCTGTCAACGATTCTCTCATACAGTATCGCTTTCATCTTCGTGACGTTTCTCCACGTCGTCATCGGAGAACTTGCACCGAAGACGCTCGCGATCCAGTATGCGGAACGGATGACGTTACTGCTAGCTCCTTCACTCTATGTATTCGGAAAAGTCATGTATCCGTTTATCTGGATCATGAACGGTTCGGCCCGTGTCCTCTTGCGGATGTTCGGTGTGAAACCAGCCGGTCACGAACAAGCCCATTCCGAAGAAGAGTTGAAGATCATCATGGCACAAAGTTTTCAAAGTGGTGAGATCAATCAATCGGAACTCGCCTTGATGCAAAACGTCTTTGCGTTTGATGAGCGTGTCACGCGCGACATCATGGTGCCACGGATGAACATGATGGTCATTTCGGACGAGATGAGTTGGGAAAATCTATTACAGACGATGTCTGACAATCCGTATACACGTTACCCGGTCAGTGAAGGAACGGATAAGGACCGGATCAGTGGTTATATCAACGTCAAGGAAGTGCTCGCCCATCACGCGGTACAAGACGAACGAGAACTTGCCTCGTTCCTTAAACCGTTGCCAGTCGTCTCGGAATTGACACCGCTGCAAGAAACACTCTTGAAGATGAAGCAGACACGGTCACACATCGCTCTCGTCATCGACGAGTATGGTGGGACATCCGGTTTGATTACGATGGAGGATATTTTGGAGGAAATCGTCGGTGATATCCGCGATGAATTCGATGAAGCGGAGCAAGCCGAAATCGAACAGCTACCGGACGGCTCGTACCGCTTAGCGGGTACTGTCCTATTAGTTGAAATCGAAGAACGATTTGGTCTTCGGTTCACTGAAGCAGAGGCGGTCGATACGATCGGTGGATATATCCAATCACGGACGGCTGCTTTTGAAGAGGGAACGATCGTCACAGATGAGGCGTTTACGCTTGAGATCTTGCGTTCTGCCCAATATCAGATTCAGGATGTCAAGTTGACCTTGCCGTCAAGCTAACAGAAAGACCCGTTTTGCTTAGTAGTTCAATCTACTAAGCAGACGGGTCTTGTTTAATGGACCGAGGACTTATGGCAATCATCAAAAAAGTAAAAAAGTGTCATTCGATCAATAATGAGCCTGATGATAAGTCTGACCGACGAGATCACGAATCGATAAGATGTGTCGATAAGCTAACGTATATTACTAGATGCTCGGGAAAGGGTTTCCTTCATTCAATAAAACAATCTAGTTTAGTCCTAATTATTGTGATTTTCCATTCAATTGTCAGAGGATCGAGTCGATATAAAGAATGAAGTCCACATATGAATGAGGGAGAGAAGCATATGAAATGGTTCGCGAAATCAGCATCACCGTCCTTCGATACGCGCATCGAAGACGAACGCGCTCATGTCGTGTTGAACGTTCCGACATCCTTACATGAACAATTACGTTTAATCGGTCTAGAAGCAGTCGATTTACAAATTGTCCGGGTCATCCGCGAAGATGTATCCCGTTGGATGCCGAGCATGGTCGACGCGTTCTACGAGGAGCTGGTTCGTGTTCCGTCACTCCGGCATTTGATTGAACAGCATTCGACGCTCGAACGATTGAAAGGCACTCTCGCTCGGCACATCCTGCAAATGTTCGATGGTCAGGTGACGATGGACTACATCGAAGCCCGGCGCCGGATCGCTGAACGGCATGTTCAAATCGGGCTGCATAATAAATGGTATATCGCCGCCTTTCAAAAAGTCTGGAACGTCCTCAGTGAACAGATTGACGGCAGTGATTGGCCGGAAGCAGAACGTGTCCGGATCATGCGGGCAGCGGGGAAACTCTTCAACCTCGAGCAACAGATCGTCATGACGATGTATGAGGATCAAATCGATGAGGAACGCCAAGCGATCGCGACAGCCAAACGGCACGTCGGAGATGGCGTTCAAAAATCAACGGAAGAACTTGCTGCGATGAGTGAAGAATCGTCAGCGAACTTCCAGGAGATTGAACGGCACGCCAAACACGTCTCGACGACGACAGACGCAATTTCGATCCAGTTGACGGAAGCGGTCAGTGAAGCAGAAGCAGGTGTCGTCCTCGTCGAAGAGGAGACACGTCGCTTTGAACATGTCGTTGCAGATTTATCACGGACGACCGAACAAGTCGCTGAACTGTCTCGTCTGTCGCAGGAAATCGAGCGAATCGCCGGGATGGTGACGACGATTTCTGATCAGACGAACCTTCTCAGCTTGAACGCCTCGATCGAAGCTGCGCGTGCCGGGGAGATGGGGCGCGGATTTACCGTCGTGGCGCAAGAAATTCGGAAACTCGCTGAAGAGAGTAAACAGTCGGCAGCCGAGACGTCGCGGATCGCCCAAGAAATCACGCAAAAGATGCTCGTCGTCTCAGAGCGGATGGGAACGACGGAGACGGCGGTTGTCCGAACGACGACGGAGATGCAACAAGTCGTCCGTGCCTTCTCACGTATTTCGGAACAGACGGATGCGGTCTCGCGGCAAATTCATGAACTATCGACCGATACGAAGGATGTCGCCGGGACGATCGAAGGTATGCGTAAGATTGCAGAAGCGATTGCTGAGACGGCGGATGACTTACAAGAAGTCGCAGCAACCTTATAAGTGATCCCTCCTTTCTACGGGAAAGGAGGATTTTTTTGTCGTTTTATGGAAAAATGTAAAGTGGAGGTGTGAAGAATTCATGATGAAAAGTCTTGGATTGATTTTTGTATGTATGATCGCTTTTGTAGGAAATTACGTGATAGCAGGTGACCTCGCTCCACGGGAGTTCTATGCCTTACTCGGTTTAATGGGTGTCGCTTTCTTGACCGGCGGGATTGAATGGTGGGAAATCCGGCGCGATTTACGCTATCGGGGAGTAGAAGAGGGGATATCCGTTCGCTTAGCGGACCGATCGAGCCGAAAGACGAATACGGTCTTTCTCGCGCATGAACGATGGCTGACGTTCTCACGTCGTTACGCCACGTGGTGGCAGGCAATCCTTGCGCGCTTCGAAAAGTTCGAATCATTTTTCCTCGACGTAACATTCGAAGGAGACGGGGAACAATTACAAATTAAAGAGACGAAAACAGAGTGGCTCCGTAATACGACACATTTCGTGATTCGCAAAGACGGACGCGATGTCGGAACGATTCGCACCGATGCGGCACTTCGTCAGCAACTGCAGCTGCAAGAAGTGTTACTCGTCTCGTATGCCGATCAGGAGTATCAGATTCGATCCTCGACGCTTACGGGAAAAGTCGGCGTCTATCAAAACGGGGATTGTATCGCGACGGGGTCACGACACGGGGCGCGACTCGTGTTTGACTGTGATACGAACGAACGTCTCTTAGCCGTCGCCAGTATGATCGTCTTTCGACTTGTTTATTCGAAATGATTTTATTTCAAATACCTAATTTAGAAAGGAATTCATCATGATTCAATTTCAAGGAAGTCCAGCATTACATACTGAACGGCTACGATTACGGAAGGTTCAACTGTCAGATACGGAAGCCATGTTTCAAAACTGGTTATCGGACGATCGTGTCATGCGTCATTTGATCAAAGGACCACATGAGACGATCGCGCAGACGAAAGAACGCGTAACAGAAATTCTTGCTTCCTACGAAGAGAAAACCTTTTGCTATTGGGGGATAGAAGAGAAACACAGTGGAACGTTGATTGGTGTCATCGATCTATTTGCTTTCGATGCGACAACGGACCACTGTGAGGTCGGTTATTGTATCGGATACGACTGGTGGAATAACGGATACGGTAGTGAAGCATTAACAGCAGTCCTTGCCTTTGGTTTTCAAGAGATGCATATCCATAAAATTTCAGCCGCCCATAATATCGACAATCCAGCTTCCGGGCGGATCATGCAGAAGGTCGGCATGATTCAAGAGGGAACGGTACGGGCGATGATCCGCAATGCAGCAGGAGAGTATAAGGATTGTGCGATCTATGGGCTGCTTCGTGAAGCATATGACTTGAAAAAAAATCTTTAATTCAAGTCAAAAAACGCGATGTTTCCTCATAAAGAGGAGCATCGCGTTTTAAATTTTTAACCGGTCTTTCGGATCGATTCGAACAATCGCCCTTTATAGACGTCAGCAATCGTATTGAGGAACGTCTCGCTCAACTTTTTCGGGAAGAACGGTTTTGCATATACATAGTGATATGCCTTCTTCAAATCATCCCACTGTGTACACGGTTCCGTTTGACGGAATCGAGCGACGTCGATGATCCGTGTTCCGTTTGCCGTCAAAAGGATATTGCGTAAATGGATGTCTGACGGATTCAGACCGACGGATCGTGCTTGTGCTAAAGCCGTATCGACTGTCGTTAAGACGGATTCCGGGATGAACGTCCCGCTGACGAGACATTCGAATAACGTTTGACCTTCAATGTATTCAAGCACGATATAATCGGCACCATATTCGTAGACTTGCGCATAGGTCGGAAAATCAGTCAACTGTGCGTAGATGCTCCCTTCGAGATCAGCGAGCGATCGAAACGACGGGTAAAATTTCTTGATGACGCGATCCGTGCCGCGGATGCGAAAGACGAACGCACTTCGTCCTGTCCCGATTAAGTCAAGTTCACTCGGAAGATGCTCGATCGTACAAACGAAGCCTGTTTCTTTCAATTGGATCAATTGCGCTAACTCAGCGTCAGTTTTCAATGGTGTCACTTCCTTTCCTCCTTCATTTCTTATACCCATTATACGCTCATCTGACAGGAAAAGTTTCAAAAATCGCTTGTGTGTGAAAGTTTTGAACATTATGTGATATGCTAAAAATGCTACACTGTTACATACTTGAAGGGGGTTTTTAATCATGTCAACGACACAACAATGGCGCGACCATTTTGATGGTCTTCGCGCGTACGAAGAAGCCGTCGCATTACTTTACTGGGATATGCGGACATACATGCCGGATCAAGGCGCAGCGAACCGTTCCGCGTCGATCGGATTCCTCTCGACGGAGAGCTTCCGTCGCCGGACAGGCGAAACATACCAACAATTACTAGCAGCGATGGAGCAAGAGACGCTGACGGGCATCGAAGCGATCTCGTTCGCAAAAGCAAAAGAAGCATTCGATCGCGACTCGAAGATTCCAGAAGCCGAGTACCAAACATTCATCACGTTGATCTCTGAGGCAGAGAGCGTCTGGGAAAAGGCGAAGGACGCAAACGATTGGTCGATGTTCGAACCATACCTCGAGAAAATCGTCGCGATGGAGCGCCAGTTCGTCGAGTATTGGGGCTATGACGCGCACCCATATGACGCATTGCTCCATGATTATGAGCCGGGGATGACGGTCGCGACACTCGACCCATTGTTCGCAGAACTTCGTCAAGCAATCATCGGTTTGCTCGGTCAGCTCGAAGGAAAAGACTTCCCGACGCTTGATTGGTCAGCGGACCGCGAGACACAGATCGCCTTGAACCAAGAATGGCTCCGCGATATCGGTTACGACTTCACGTCTGGTCGCTTAGATGAGACGGTCCATCCGTTCCAGACGACGATTAACCGGAAGGACGCACGCATCACGACGAAATACGATGAGAACGACTACCGGAACTCTGTCTTCGGCACGATGCATGAAGCCGGACACGCGACGTATGAGCAAGGGATCGAACCGGAACTCGATTCACTCGGTCTTGGTGACGGGGCTTCGATGGGGATTCACGAATCACAATCACTGTTCTTTGAGAACTTCATCGGACGTAATCAAGGCTTCCTCGACGCACGTTATCATGGCTTACAACAAGCGATCCCATCACTGGCTGACGTTCCGTTCGAACGCTTCTATGCCGCGGTCAATGAAGTCAAACCGTCACTGATTCGGATCGAAGCCGATGAATTGACGTATGCGCTTCATATCATCATCCGCTATGAGCTCGAAAAACGCCTGATGACGAAAGAGCTCGAAGTCAAGGATCTCCCGCAAGAATGGAACCGTCTCTATAAAGAGTATCTCGGTGTGGATGTGCCGAGTGACGCAAAAGGCGTCTTACAGGACGTCCATTGGTCAGGTGGCTCGTTCGGTTACTTCCCAAGTTATGCGCTCGGTCTCGTCTATGCGGCACAGCTAAACGAAGCGCTTCGCCGTGACGTCGATAACGTCGATGGTCTAATCGCGGCGGGAACACTCGCTCCAATTAAAGGCTGGCTGAAAGAGAACATCCACCGTCACGGGAAATCGAAGACACCGGCTGAACTGATTGAAGCAGCAACGGGTCAATCGATCACGGTCGCACCACTCGTCAACTACTTGACGAAGAAATACACGCGTGTCGTCGAGGCACTCTGATGTTGTGGTTTGCACACCGCGGCGTCAGTGACCGCTTTCCGGAGAATACGCTTGAAGCCATCGCTGCTGCGATTGAAGACGACGTCGATGGGGTCGAATTCGATGTCCATTTCTCAAAGGACGGTGTCGGTGTCATCATTCACGATGAGACCGTCAACCGGACGACGAACGGGAAGGGGCGCGTCATCGACATGACGGTTGCCGAACTGCAGGCGCTGGATGCTGGAGCACGATTCAAAGGAGAACCGATCAAGACGAAGATTCCGACGCTTGACGAAGTCCTCGCAATCCTTGCACCAGTGACCCTGCGGCTTAACATCGAGCTGAAGACGGATACGATCCGCTATGACGGTATCGAGGCGTATGTCCTTGAACGCTGTGCAGCGCACGGCATCGCGACCGACCGATTGTTATTCAGTTCGTTCAACCATTATTCGGTTGCCTTGATCCGGAAGCTCGACCCAAGCGTTGAGACGGCGATTCTCTATCCGTATCCGATCTATCATCCGGAAGAACAAGCCCTCCGAATTGGTGCGACCGGTATTCATCCCGATTATCGACGGGTGACGGAAGCGGACGTCGCGTTCGCTCACGCGCAAGATGTCACGGTCCGGGTTTATACTCCGAAGACGGTCGAGGATGTCCGGCAGATGCAGCGGATCGGCGTCGACGCCGTCATCGTTAATGATCCAAAAGGGATGCGCGATACACTCGAAGGATGAGGAGGAGGAAGGGATGCGCAAGGAATACGTATTCGTCATCAGTTTGTCGCTCGTCGCTTTATTCGTCGGACTTCAGCTTGGCTTTGCCCGCTTGCCGGAACCAAAACCGAAGCAAGTGACAACGACACAGATGCGCCCTGCGGATTATCAGGCAGGACTTGCGTCAGCGAAACGGGAACTGAAGCAGATTCAGCGCTTCACCTTGAAAAGCACCCTTCCTGCGGATGGAACGACGGTGACCTGGATTTATGAGACCCCATCCGATGAACGAATTGCGGTCGATTGGTATTACGTCGAGAGTTATCCGGAAGAACAAGTCCAGATGACACGAAACGAGACATCCCGGATCATCTCGTACGAACGCTATTTAATCGTCATCCGACCGATTTACGGAACGGTCGTCGATAGTGAACTGGAACAGTTCGCTCTTCGCTTTACAGGTTACTTCACGACACAACAACAGGGGGAAAACGATGTCAGGTAAAATCATTCTCTTGATTGGTGGATCGGGCAGCGGAAAGTCCTCCCTGATCAAACGTCTGCGAACGGAATACGCGCACGTCCGGTTCATCCCGTCGGTGACGACCCGACCGAAACGACCGACGGAGATTGATGGAGCAAGCTATCATTTCGTCGACGTCAAGACGTTCCAACAATTGATCCAAGACGACGGCTTCATCGAATACGCCCACGTCCACCGGGCGTGGTACGGGACACCGCGTCAAGCGTATGTCGATGTCCTCGAACAGGATCAAATCGTCATTAAGGACATTGATCCGAAAGGGGCGGCGAACTTCAAGCGTTTATTTGGCGACCAAGTGATCACGATTTTCGTCTCGGTCCCACCCGACTTGATGAAGGAACGACTGTTGATGCGCGGGGATACACCGGAGTTTGAAGCGCGACTCGTCGATTACGAGGAAGCGTGGAAAGACCGCGATCATTATGATTATATGATTGAAAACATCGATTTTGAGACAGCGTATGCCGATCTGCTTGAGATCATTGCTGGCTACATTCCACAGGCATGACGAAGAGGACGCAGGATGCGTCCTCTTTTTAATATCAGAAAGGAGTCTTCATGTTACCTTTGCATCCCTTACTCACGCACGTTGTGAGTGAAAGACAGTTATCTGGTCGATCGCGCCAAGCCGTCTGGTCCGTCAAAACTGCAACAGCGCACTACATCGTCAAGGTCGTGACGGATCCGTCTAGTCGTCAATTTGAACGAGAAGCCGCTTTAGCGATTCCCAAACAAGCAGGAATGTCTCATGCCTTACCGCTAACGACCGGACGGACCGCAACGACCGCTTACGGCATCTATCCGTACCTACCCGGACAAACCGTTCGAAGCGTGCTCGAGGAGTCACCGGAATTTGCGCCTCAGCTTGGTCAGGAGACAGGGCAAGCGTTGAGACGCATTCATGACGTCACCGCACCGAGCGAAATGACGTCTTGGAGCGAACGTTGTCAGGCGAAACATGACCGCTATCGCGCGGCGATTGATGGATTGCTTGAGCCAACGTGGATTGAGCGTCTTGATCGATTCATTAGCGAGCGGATTCCGTTACTTCAGACACGTCCAAACCGGTTGCAACATGATGACGTTCATCTCGATAATCTCCTTGTCGAGGATGGGTATCTTTCCGCTTTCCTTGATTACGGGAACCATGATTATGGCGATCCGTGGCATGACTTCGTCAAATGTGGTCTGTTTCAGGTCGAGAAGAGTCCGCTATTTGCCCGTCACATGATTGAAGGGTATTTCGAGAACGAAGTGCCGTCCGACTTTTGGCGAATGTATAGTCTTTACATGGCGATGGTCGTCTTTTCAGCACTCGTCTGGGCGAAGCGGTTCGATGCAGACGGAATGCAAGCGATGCAACGACGCGTTCAGCGAATCATTCAGGATCATGCTGGCTTTCAGCGGGACATCCCGCTTTGGTATGAAGGGCAAATTTATGATTAAAAAACAACGGGTTCGTTTCTTTTTAAGAAGAGACTAACCCGTTGTTTTTATCGGTGAATCTTAAGATGAAAATAGAGATTACCACTCGAAGCCTTCTTCACTATACTTGCCGTTCGAATTGAAGAATCGTTCTTCTGTTTTACCGTTTACCGTACTCGTATAAATGACGTAGACGTCGAGATGATCATTCTGATCCGCCATCTTTTTAGCAGCTTTCTTAGCATCGGCTTCATTCGTATATGTCTCTGACTTGCTTGCCTTGCCGTGTTTTTCTTGCCCTTGTTCTTCGTAACCTTCTACTGTCCATATTTTTTTGATGACATTCTTAACTTCCTTTCCTGCCAAAAGCGAGTCCGCTTGGCTGTTACATTATGCTGTGCAAAACGAGCACTCGTCAACCGTTGCCGTTCATTCTTTGACGATCTCGTCCAAATGAACGGCATAATAACGGATTGCTCGGTCAAATGTCTGGATCGAGGCGTCCGACGACGTCGTAGCAAGACTCTTCAGCAACCGACCGACTGCCTGATCGGCTTGACCGAGATTGTACTCCGTCATTGCGAGGAAGGCTTGCAGGGCATGGGCGTCCGGAAACTCACGGAGCGCACGATGAAACACGTCTGACGCAACTTCGAACTGACCGATGACACGGTAGGTACTGCCGAGCCCGATATATGCCTGCAAGCGATCCTCACCTGCAAGACCGAGCGCTAGGGCTTGTTCGTAATAGGGAACAGCAGCCTGCTCCTCACCGAGACTATCATGACACCACGCCATCTGATAGAGAACGGTCGGGTCGTTAGGTGCCGTCTCGACATACTGAAGAACGACAGCCTTCGCTGCTTCATATTGCCCCGTCTGTCGTAACTGTTGCACCGATTCGAAATCAAACATCGTGTTTCCTCCTCCTGAATAAACTAAAAAACGGACCCGGTCGTCCTGACCGGATCCGTTCGATTGAACAGCTTAGATTGTTTTTTCAAGCTTCGTCAAGAGCGTCCGGAACAGTTCGAGTTCCTGATCCGAGAAATCCTCGAAGACGTCTGCGAGGTAATCCATCTTCATCGATTCGAGTTTTTCATAGAGCTCGATGCCTTTTGGAGTGGCGCGGAGTTCGACGACACGACGATCGAGTTCGCTTCGCTCACGCGAGATCAACTCTTTTTTCGTCAATTCGTCTGCTAATGCCGTAATCATGCTCGCTGAGAATTGGAACTCTTGCGAGAGGGCAGAGGCGATTTGCGGACTGTTCGCACAAAGGGACTTCAAGATGAAGAACTCATTGCGTGTCAAGTACGTCGTGAACATGCTACGCACGTCCTTCTTGATCGCGCGGTAGTTCATCCGTAATCCTTTTTCCGTATCAACGATCAACTGATCGCGTTGTGCTACTTCTAGTGTAGTTGCCATGTATCGTTCACTCTTTCTATACCGTAGTTTCTTTCACTCGTGATTTAGTATAGTGAAAAATTTTAGTTTAATCAATATTTTTCTCTTGAATCATCTGTTTCGACGACGCGGGCGACTTGAGCGACGATCTCTTCGACGTTACGCAGTTCCGGGTAGAAGCGGCGGAAGAAGTAGTCGATCCGGTGTGTATCTTCGCCAGCAATCGTCAGCGCCATGCAGATATAGGCGATGCCGATTCCTTGACGAGGCAGGAACGGATTCGGCATGACCTTCGCGCAGCGTAAGGCGAGCGGACTGTGCGTCGTCACGGCTTCAATCAACTCCCCGTACGTCCGGATATCGACATAATGGAACATCCGGATCAGTTCGTTGATCAACTGTTGATCAGAATCGAGCATCATCTGCGATGTAACGAGTCGCTTATCGAGCTCGTTGATGACCGGGGAGTGATCGATGAAGTAGTTCAAGTTATCTGCCGTGATCCGGACTTGATGGGGGTCAGACAAGATTTGTTGAACGGTCTCGTCTTCAAATTGTTTTAACTGTTTCTTGATGTTGACGAACTCCTGATCGGCGATCTCGAGTAATCCTGCCACCCGACTGAAGCTGCGCCGGACTTCTGCTGGGACACTGTTCGGGTTTTTATATCCAAGATCATGTTCGATCTCCGCCCACGCGTGTTGCAGGATCGAGCGGATCTGGATCTCAGCCGTATAGTCCTTAAAACGTCCATACTCGCTCAGAGCAAGCCGCTGATCGCTCAGTGAAGCGACGAAGTGGACCGAAAGATAACCGAATTCCGTTGTATCGAGCAAGGTCGACTTATCGACCGATTGATCGCGATCGATCGCGAACTCATTCTCGATGATGCGTGCCGCTTCCCGGACGTCGTCATGGAAATAAGTGACGATCCGGATCCCGGTCAAGTCATGGACGTCCTTGAGTGAACGGTATTTGTTCGGTTGCCGTAAGACTTTTTGATACAGACTCTCGGAGTCCTTCGTCCGGGCGACGATCGAGTGGTATTTGATGCCTGCCGCGTCGAGCAACTCGGATAAGAGCATCTTCAACTTGTCGGCGTAGGCATCATATTCTTCCTTATCGTTGACATATTCGAGCATCATCGTATTTAAATCTTGTGATTGCACCGTTTCGCACCTTCCTCATCCTGTAGTCATCTAGCCATATTGTAGCACTCTGCTTCGTTAAACGCACAGCAAGACCCTGTTTGAAGCAGTACGATTCGTGGGAAAAAGACAAGTAGTACGTGTCCGGGAGGAGATTAATCATGGAAATAGTAGATGCCCGTGCTTTACCCGCCGATCATATGGATGTCTTGCATGTCACACCATCGTCGATCTATTTTCGACGTCGTCTCGATGACGCCCGTTATCACATCAGCCGGTATGATCTTGAAGATCAAGAACAGGTCGATCTAACGCCAGAAGCCTTGACGGATCACGGACCAACCCGACCGTTCGTGCGGCACGGAAGGGTCTATTGTTTGAATGAACATACGCAAGAGCAGGGCGGGGAGACGGAAGTGCTCGTCATCGATCTCTTGTCCGGTAAACGGGAGCAGATTGCGTCGTTTTATGTCGAAGGGGATTTGACGCTCTACTGGGTGCTCAACGAGAACTATCTAGTATTCTTGCAGACGACGGATACGACGTCCGCGTTTTTGTATGACGTCAAGGATGAATCGCGGCAGACGATTCGCGATCCACGGCTCTACGGAATGACGGAGAATTACCGGGAACTCTATTTCTTTCTCGTCACGCTTGAAGAGAAGGAGTACATCGTCTGTAACGCTCGGCTCGATGAGTTCTCGTTCTATGACGCCCTTGAGAGTGGTGTCATCTCACCGGAAGATTCGATCGATCACTCAGAAAGTCTGTTGATCGCTCCACTGCCGACCTTGATTGAAGAAATCGAACGCGGTGTTGAGCACTTATCGTTTGCAACCTTATTGAAGTTAGAAGGGGAAGGGGATACCGTCCAGTATCTCGGAGAACAGGAAGGGCATCTGATCTTTAGTGCCTATACCGATCGTCTAAACGAAGAAATCTTTTACCGGATCGACACGGAAGCGAGTGTCGAAGAGGTTGCCCGGATTCAGTGGAGTGACTATGAACCGCTCGACTTTACGTACGATGACGTTGAGTCGACGATCTTCATCGTCAATGACCGGTCCGAGCACCATCATGAAGTGATCAACTTACGTAACGGTGCCCGATTCCTCGATAAGGAGCCGTTCGAACGTGTCTTACGTGGACGCTTCTATTTACACGAAGCGATCGGAGACGACGCGGAACCAATGGTCACGGTCTATGACGCAGAACACAATGAACGCTATTGGTTCGAGGATGCCTATTATGTCACCGTGTCCGGGGAACTCGTCATCTTATCGGTCCATCAACTATAAAAAAGAGCGGTTGTTCTTTTCGTGAGAGCAACCGTTTATCATCTAGAATAAAATTATTTCAACTACCGAAATTACTATCAAAAACAAAAAACCAGCCGAGAGTAAACCTCGGGCTGGCTAAAAATGCTACACTTATTCTGCGTCAGTCGTACGTGTGTAGACGTCGACTTGGATGTTTCCAGCAGTTGCACGTGAGTAAGGGCAGACCGTATGCGCAACTTTCGCAAGTTCAGCCGCCGCTTCTTCCGAAATTCCGCGGACGAGAACGTCAAGTTCGACGGAAAGCATGAATCCGTCAGCTGCTTCGTTTAATGTCACGTGTGCTGTGACTTCACTGCCATCGTGTTTGATTCCTTGTTTGCGAGCGACCATGTTCAAGGCAGAGTCGAAGCAAGCAGAATATCCTGCAGCAAAGAGTTGCTCTGGGTTCGTTGCTTGTTTTTTCGATCCTGGTACCGGCATTGCGAGAGCGACGTCAAGGATTCCGTCCTCCGATACGACGCGTCCGTCGCGACCTCCGACAGCTGTTGCAGATGATGTGAACATTGGTTTCATGTGTGTAACTCCCTTTCGTTGTTAGATTCAAATAAGTAGCTTACAATTAGATTGTATACAATTTAAATCGAAATGCAACTCGTTTGCTCACGATAGGAGGAATTTTTTTATGAACCCATTAGCTTTAGATGAACAACTCTGTTTTCCGTTTTATGCGATTTCGCGTGAGATCACGCGTCGTTATCGTCCGTTACTTGAACCACTTGGTCTGACGTATCCGCAATATCTCGTCATGCTCGTCGTCTGGGAGGAGGAGGGACAATCGCTGAAAGCCATCGGTGAACGTCTCCATCTTGATTCGGGAACGTTGACGCCGTTACTGAAGAAACTCGAAGCGGCAGATCTGTTGCGACGCGTCCGTAAACCGGAAGACGAACGGCACATCCAGATCTTTTTGACGGATGCCGGTCGTGCATTACGGAAACAAGCCGAGACCGTTCCGCTTGATCTCGTCCGGACACTCGACGTTGACGAAGAAGACTTGCGCGTCGTCAAAGCGGCACTGAATCGTCTCGTCATGAAAATGAGCGACCCGGATTAACCGGATCGCTCATTGTCTTATTTACGGCGGAAGCCTTCTTCTTCAAGATAGTTTGCTGCTTCCTTATACGAGTTGAATGCACCGTCTAAAAGATCACCAGCGTAGACGAGCCACGTGTCGATGTCTTCATTGAGCAACGTCAATTCAAACTGATTATCGTTGACCCATGTTTCTTCGAGCGTTTCGACCGATTGGACCGTCGAGAGTGCTTTGATTGCATCTTCTAATAAGAGAATTAAAGCAGGCTCTGAGAATTCACGGATGTTGACGAATCCTTTTTCGTCCGTTTCATAACCTGGTAGACCAGCGGCATAGACGAAGCCGTTTCCGTTCGGATGCAAATGATAGACGAGATTCTTCTTCTCATACTGACTGTCCGGGAATTGGAAATTGACGCGCTTTAGCGAGACATCTTTGCGGACAAGCTGTGGGAAGGTCTCGATAATTCGTAGTTTTTCTTCAAAAGTTAACATGGTTCCTCCTTGGTGTTACAGTTCTTCACTTTTATATATGCGATGAAATCAAACAAAATGTCAACCGCTGTCTGAAACCAAGCGACGTTTTTAACCGTAAATGGAAACGAAAGGAAGTGTTTTTGATGTCTACTGTACAATGGCATACGTTGCCAGAACGATCGATTCGAGCAGAACGGCTCGGATTGTTGCCGTTACATGGCTTGATCGCCGTCATTTTAATCGGAACGACAATCACCCAAGTCATGTGGCTCGACCTGACACCCTGGTGGATGGGCATCGTCGGTCTGCTTTGGCTGATCTATTTCATTCCCCGTATCGTCTACATACCCGTTCTTCGCGTGAAGTATATGCGTTATCGCATCGATGAGGAATTTCTCGTCGTCCGCAACGGGATCTTTTTCCGCCGCGAAGTCACCGTGCCGCTCGTCAAGGTGCAATTGATCGATAGCCAAACGGGACCGATCCTGCGTCGCTATGATTTGATCACACTGGATATTCGAACGGCATCCGGCTTCGTCACGTTGTCACGACTCGATCGTGCGCAAGGAGACGCGCTACGCACACAAGTCGAACGCTTCGCGAAACTCGAGGAGCGGGAGGAGGAATCGTTATGACCCGGCGTGTTCACCCGCTGTTCATCGTGATGTCGAGTATCTCGATCATCCGCTCGCTCCTGATTCCATTCGCCGCCTTGATTTTTAATGCAATCCGCAAAGGCGAGATCAACACCTATACGTGGATCGGGATCAGTGTCGGAATTGTGTTCGTTCTCTTATACGGGATCGCCTCCTGGTATTTCTATACGTTCACGATTGATGCCGAGACGATCCGGGTCCGCAAAGGGATTTTCCAAAAAAGTGAACGGACGACGCAACGTAAACGGATCGAGTCGATCGGCATTCAGCAAAACGTCATCGAACGACTGTTGCGTCTTGCGACGTTGACCGTTGAGACGTCGTCCGAGAGCGGAACACCGGAAGTCGAACTGAAGGGGATCCGTCTTGATTTTGCGAAAGAACTGAAGTCGTCGATCAAAAACGAGGGACAGCCCGTCGTCGAAGAACAACAGGCGGAAGTCGCCTATACGATCCCGGTCCGCGATTTAGCATTAGCCGGTGCCTTGTCGGGACGCGTCGGACTAGCGCTCGTCGGGATCGGGACCGCCTATCAATTCATCGATCAGTTCATTGAACGTTATGTCGACCGTCTGTTCTCGGAGCTCGCGCATTTATCACTGTTCGTCTTGACGGGACTTGGCGTAATCGTCTTACTCGTCATCTATATCGGCTCGATCATCGTCTATATCTTGAAGTACGGTTCGTACCGTGCCGTCTTGCAACACAACCGATTATTGATCGGGTACGGAATGTTGAACCGGACCGAGGTCGCGTTTCACGCCGATAAGATTCAAGCCCTCGTCATTCAGGAAAGCTGGATTCAGCGGTTGATCGGACGAGCGAGCCTGTCCTTGCACATCATCTCGGCGACCGGAGAAAAGGAGCGACTGTTGCTCCATCCGTTCATCCGGACGAACGAAATCGATCCGTTCCTAGCGACATATCTGCCGCGCTTTCGTCAGTTCCACCCGCAGCACGAAGTCGCACCGATCGGCTTTCGCTACCGGGTTCGTTGGCCGTTACTCGGTTATGCGCTGTTGTTTACGGCACTAAGCAGTGTCGTCATCATCGTCCTTGATTCTTCCTGGCGCTTCTTGATCTTGCTTCTGTTCATCTGGTTACCGTTCTATTATCTCGCTGTGCGTAGCGGTTACCGAAAGACCCGTTTCGGAACCGGTCACGATCTCTTGATGTTACGCAAACAATGGGTCCAAAAAGAGACCGTCTATACGCCACGACTGAAGATCGAGGAACTGACCTGGTCCGTCTCCCGCTGGCTCGAAGCAAAGGAGATTGCCCGGATTGAGATTCAACTGCGGGGCAATACTGCCTTTAACGCGCTCTATTTTGAACGAACGGATATCGATACCTTACAGCGCTGGTATAAACAATCGTTCCTTTCGACCCCGTTAGCAGGGGAAGTGAAAACTGACGACGAATAAGGAAAGACTCACTGTCGGAAAGGAAGCGAAGTACATGCGCAAATGGGGAATCGGCATCGTATTGCTCGTCACGTGTCTGCTATTGTTCATCGTCTATGATGGATACCGGATGCAAGAAACATTGATCGGTCAGTCGGACGCTTCTCCGATTCTGAAGACGACGAGAACGGACGGACAGGTGACGAACGACGAGACATGGTTCAAACAAACGAGCGTGACGCAGCAATGGTCGAAGGACGGAATCGTCCGCTTCGGGCGTTATCTACCGGTTGACGGTAGCAAACAAACAGTCCTCCTCGTCCCGGATGAGATGATGTTTTCACAGACCGGTGTTTATGCGCTTGCCCGCTATTACCATGAGGCTGATTTCAATGTCCTACTCATCGAACGGCGTGGGCAGGATCGAAGCGGTGGCGTCCGGAACTACGGTTGGCTCGATCGACTGGATGTCTTGCAATGGACACAGCGCCTGCTTGCTGAAAACGGAGACGATACACGAATCGTCTATCACGGACTCGGTGTCGGCGCAGCGACCGTCTTACTCGCTTCTGGCGAGACCGTACCAACCCAAGTCCGAGCGATCGTCGCTGAAGGAGCTTACGCCCGACTCGACGACTGGTTCAGTCTACTTGCGGACGAACAGATCCGTTACCCGGCACTGCCGTCTCTGACGGTCGCGAGCATGTGGAACAAAGGCGAGCAAGATTTCTTTTATGGCGACGTCTCGGTGACCCGTCAAGCAACGAAGAGTCGGGTTCCGACGATGTTCATTCATGGAATGAAGGACGAACTCGTTCCGGTTCGGATGATGTACGAACTGTATCAAGCAAAAACGGGATTAAAACAATTGTATCCGGTTCGAGATGCCGATCATGACGAGACGTATACGATGGACCCGGATAACTACGAAAAACGATTACGCTTATTCCTGCAACCGTACTTACGGGAGATGTAAAGAAGGGAAGACTGATGCATGCAGACGACACATCCATCCTACTTTTGGGTCGGATCCGACGAACCATTCGTTGACACGAAGCAGATTGACCAGATTGGTCGGATAACGCTCGGGCGATTCGGAGGCTGCTCAAGAAGCGGTCAATATAAAAACGAAGACGGGGCTGCCATCTTGATCGGCGACGATTGGGAGATGACCGTCGTCTTAGACGCTCATAAGACAGCGGATAGTGCGGCACTTGTCTTACAGCAGTTAGCACAACACGAGTCGCGCATTCGGACTGATCTTGATGCCCCACTTACGGACGCATTCCAACGAATCGAGATGACCGTGCTGGATCTATTTCAAGATCCGGACTTTTTAGCGGCGTGTGCGACGTTGAAAGGGGAGACAGCGTGTCTGATTGCCGTCCGGAAAGGGCGTTTCATCTGGTGGTTCTCGGTCGGTGACGTCGTCTTGTATCTGTTTCACCCGGAGCTGATGAAGATGGGACAAGCCGCCTTGAACCAGCGTCAGTTCTATGAATGGATTGGACGCGCGAACACGTTTGCGTTACCGGTCCCGAGTTACGCGCGTGGGATCCGCGAATTGCGCCAAGGCGAGAATCAGTTGTTCGTGACGACGGATGGTTTGCTTGAGTGCCCGGGAACCCCATATGCTGACGCGATACAGATCGAGGAAACTTTACGATCAGGTGGTGTCAAAGAACTTCTCTCGACGATCGAGGCACAGGGTGTTCGTGACAGTACGACGGTCGTTACATGGACAGTCACGATTGACGAACGCGTCACCCAACCTAGTGATACATGAAATAACCCGCGCTCCTGCTTGAGCGCGGGTTATTGTTATTCTGTTTCAGGCGTTTGTTCCTGTTGCTGATCGAGTTCGACCGGTTCTTGGTCCACGGGTGGCTTCGCTTCAGTCAACGGGAAGGCGATGCCCGCACTTGTCAGCAAGGTGATCAAGGCGGCGCTCGTCAATGTTTGACGCATGGTCCGACACGTCCTTTCTGTCTGATTCCGACACTATATTTTAATAATTCTGAACATTCTTCATCGTTTCGTCAAGCAATCTTTTACTTCCACTACGTATTTTTCCCAAAAACCCAGTATACTTAAACATGAAAAAGGGGGAAATCGATTGAAATTAACGAAAGCCAACACACGTCTATTAGAAACCGTTTTACCACGCTTGAACCTGAATGTCGCAGAACCGGACCGGACGGAGATTGAAGACCGTCTGCGGGCAGATATCTATGAAGCCCAGCGAAAACAGCGTCCATTCGAAGAAATTCACGGTCTACCGGTCGAAGCACGCCTCGATCAGATGATCGCTGAATTACCACAACGACACCGGATGGAGACACAAAAACGCTGGACGCGAAACTATGTCTCGTCGATCCTGATGTTCATCTTCATCGAAGGGATCGATGGATTGTTCCAATTCGCTTTGATTGACTACTTATTCTTCTCGATCATCGCTCTATTCTTGATCGACGCGATGTCACAAGTCATCACGGCACCAAAGCTTAAACAAGTCAAACCGCGGGTGTGGATTCAATTCGTCATCAGCTTCATTTTGTTTTCAACCTACAAGGCACTGCTCGTGACGGTCTTCCCGGCACCGGACGTCTTGATTCAAGTCAGCGGAACGCCGTCTTATCTCATCGGCATCGCGGGACTCGTTGGTCTCTACATTTACTGGTCAAAGAATCCGTTACGAAAGCGCGGCGCATAATTCACGAGAGGAGAGGATTGCGTGGAGTTCACACATTGGAAACGACGGCTGCAAGATCATTTCGAACGAATGGGCTTTTCCCTACTGACGGAACGATTAGCATCGCAAGATATGGTCAAGCTCGAAGCGACACATGGTGCCTTCCTGTTCTTTCCGGTGACGATCCATCTGTATGAGCGGTCCGGCTGGAAGATGGTCGCCTTCGAAGCAGAGACGGAGGAGGAGCCACAACTCGTTGAGCAGCAGATTGCGTCGTTGTTCCAACTCTTGATGGTGACCTTTCAGGAAGAAGAACGCGAGTTCCTGCTCGGATTTCATGCGAATACCGGTCGTTACCTGACGGACCGTAATGCACCCGTCGGACGGCTCGTCCGTCTGATCGAAGAGTGCTGGTATGACGGTGACGTCCTGCGAGTCGACACATTCGATCCGTTTCCGGGACTGTTCGTCGCACCACCTTTTGCCCATCAAAGTTATGCCTTCATGCCGGAAGAACGGACGTGGCGCTTATCCGTCGGGCGTACTGGACGTCCGGCGAACGATTATCGTTTCGACGGAACGATTTTGTCCCCACACCGCTTACCGGAATCGGAATTATTCACCGTGACACCAAAGACGGTATCGTTAGAAGACGATAACGCGATCCGGACCTTACTGGAAACGGAACGACAGACGATTGCTAAGTTCCATGATCGCGCCATGGCGACGATTCGGGCGTACGACCCATCATTTGGTTTTGCTTGGCGCGGGACGCAGACATTTTTCCACGGTGTTCCGGTCAATCCATTCGCACAGCGCTTGTGGCTCGAGAACGGCGTGACGCGATACCGGATTCTACAACAAGGATCGACGCGATTGCTTGCTTCCGGTGAGACTTGTGACGCTGTCATTGAAATGCTCGATGCTGCCGTCAGCAGTGAAGAACCGGATGGTCAATCCGTCAGTCCGATTGGTCAACTGATCCTCGGGATTTGGCAACAGATCGAGTCGGACGAAGCGACGTATATCACGAACGTCGATTGCCGCGGCATCTCGCGTACACAAGCCGATAACCGCATTCGTCACGCGCTAGCACGACAAGAGACGATTGAGTGGGTGCACCGGGCACCGAACGAAAATGATATTTGTCGCTTTGCCGGTCTGACGTTGACCTTCCCGCATCGTCCACCGGGTGTCGTCACGATTGAACGAACGGAAGCAGAATAACACGAACAGGCACGTCCGCGAGTAAGCAGACGTGCCTGTTCGTTTTTTTAGTGCGCGTGCTGTGACAATCGATTAAAGACGACGGACAGACTGTAATAGATCATTGCTGTCAGAGCAGCGATCGTAAAAGAAAGCGGCAGGTCAAATGCGTCCTTCGTCGTCAAGAGAATCAGAAGACTCGCGATCACGATACCGTACACTCCGTAACCGAGGACTGTCGGCATATACGCTAATGTCGTCGATGACCGGTTGATGATCATGCCGATAAGGAAGTCGAGTAAGAAGCCGGACAGCAAGATGATCGGCAAGGCGAATAAGACGTATGACAAAAATGTTGAACCGAATGAATCATACATCGTATCCGATGTCCGATCTCGGAGCGGTGTATAGGATATGTATGCTAGGACGGTGCAAACGAGCGTGGTGGTCATAATGACGGCAAGTAATCGTTTCAACATTAAAGTTCCTCCTTTATTTTCCTGTTTGAGTATACCAATCCACACCAAAAAACACACCCTACTGGAGGATGTGTAAAGAGCGACCTATAACCCGAGCGACGCGATCAACCGTCGCACGTCCTGATCTGCTTGTTTAGGTGTTAAAATCAACAGTTGATCGTCTACGAGGACACGTGTCTGACCACGCGGCGTCAGAATTTCATCTTCACGAATGATCGCAACGACGAGCACATCCTGGGGCATCTCGATATCCTGTAGTGTCTTTCCAGCAATATGACTGTCTTGCAAAACGCGGACCTCGATGATCTCCGCTTGTGGATGGGTGACGGTCATGAATTTCAGGAACGGTTCGACCGTCGTGTCGGGCTGTGTCTCTAGCCCCATTCGCCGGACGATCCACGGCAAGGCCGTTCCTTGCAAAAGAGCAGACGTCATGACGGTGAAGAAGACGATATTGAAAAGAAGCGGCGCTTCAGAAAGACCACTCGAAAGCGGATAGGTCGCGAGAATGATCGGAACGGCGCCCCGTAATCCGGCTGCCGTGATGACACTCTGTTCTTTGACCGTGTACCGAAACGGGAGCAGCGACAAGACGACGGCAAGTGGACGAGCGAGCAGGATTAACGTCAGGACGATGACGGCCGAGACGAACAAGGTCCGAGGATCGAGCAATTGTTTCGGAAAAACGAGCAGTCCGAGCATGATGAACATGCCAATCTCTGCTAAATGCGACAAGCTGCCACTGAATCGTTTGAGCGTCTCGCGGTAGATCATGTCATGATTGTTGATCCAAATCCCGGTCAGATAGACGGCGAGAAACCCACTGGCGTGCAAAATCGTCGCAAGACCATACGAGAAGAGCGCACCGCTGAACAGAAGCGTCGGATAAAGGGCGGACGATGGCAACTCGATCCGGTTCAGCAGTTGTGTGACGAGATACCCGATCGCAAGACCAACTAGCGTCCCGAGTCCCATCTCGTAGATGAAGGAAAGAATACCCGCACCGATCGAGAACGACTCCGGCGCTAACGCAAACGATGTGAACAAGATCGTCAGGAAGACGGCCATCGGATCATTCGTTCCGGACTCCGCTTCGAGCGTATGTTTGACTTTGGCATCGACCGGTCGTCCACTGAGCAGGGAAAAAACAGCCGCCGCATCAGTCGAGCCGACGAGCGCGCCGATCAATAACGCGACCGGCCAAGAAAAATCAAGTAATAGATACGCAACGATGGCAATGATCCCGGTCGTTGCAAGGACCCCGACGGTCGCAAGAGACAGGGCAGCGGGGAGAATTTTCCGGAAGTGTGTCCACTTCGTATGCAAGCCACCGTCAAACAGAATCAGGACGAGCGCCATCGTCCCAAAGAGACGAGCTTGCTCGAAATCACCAAAGTTGATGATTCCTGTGACATCTGACCCTGCTACGATCCCGACGACGACGAACAGGATCAACGTCGGTACATTCAACCGGACGGCAAACTTCGTCGTGATGATCGCAATCAATAATAACGTTCCTGCGACGAATAAGATCGTCCCTTCTTCCATCCGACCACCTCTTTCGTGATAACATGTTCTCCTTTTAGTATACGTTACTTTTTGAAAATTTCGAAAAATAACGTCAAAACGAGGTGTACAAACGAAAAGAAAAAGGAAAACTAGAAGCAGAACTAGTTGCGTTCAAAATGGAACACAAGGAGGAAAAGGGATGAACATCTGTATTGTCACGGGTGCCAACTCCGGCATGGGGATGGTCACGATTCAAGAATTATTGGAACGAGGAGATCGGGTCATCGCTACCGTCCGTTCGCAGAAAAAAGCGACGGCACTCGTGCAACTACTGCGGGAACATGGTGTATCGCATACGCACCTCGAAATCGAGATCGTCCAACTCGATCAACTGGACTCCGTTCGTCGCTTCGCGGATCGTCTGTTTGATTTAGTCGGTCGCATCGACCGCTTGATTTTAAACGCCGGTGTCATGGTACCGCCGTATCATGTCACGAAGGACGGCTTCGAATCACAATTCCAGGTCAACTACTTGAGTCATTTCTATTTGATCGAGCGCTTATTGCCGTTACTTGAGAAAGGGAACGATCCGCGCGTCATCTCGATTTCATCGCTCGCAGGTGAAGGCGGCTTGATTCGGACCGACGTCGAACTCGAGGCGATCGCTCACGTCAAAAAAGAACACTATAGCCCGATGCGTTCCTACCGCGAATCGAAGCTCCTGCAAATGATTCATATGCGTGAACTGGCAGAGAAGCACGGCGACCGGATCACGTTCGTCAGCGTCCACCCGGGGATCGTCAATACGGATTTGTTTTATCGCGGCAAGTACGGCAAAGTGATGAAGACGTTACTCAAACCGGTCGCGCAAGTCGGATACTGGACCGGAAAACTCTATACACCAGAATACGGCGCGAAGACGGCACTCTATCTCGCAACGACCGACGATCCGCTCGATAATGGCGGCTACTATGCGGATTCCGCTCCACGACTCAGTAATCCGATTGTCGAAGACGACGAGTACCGGGCGCAAGCACGGAATTTGTCGCGTCGCTGGGTTGAACTCGCCTGAACGACAAAAAACGACCGGCTCGTGGGAAGCCGGTCGTTTATCCGTTGTGACGACTGGGGGTCAGATCACTCCTAAAGGATACGTTACATTGAAATAAAATTGTGGAATATGAAAAAAATCACAAAATAATGGGGAACGATGAAATCTTGAAGCAAAAAGGTTTTCTTCTCGCTGTACATTCGTTAGGATAGAGAAGAATTTTTTTGTAACAGGAGGAATAACATGATACGACAAGCTACATCAAAAGACGTTCGAAACATCGCAACCCTACTTGAGCAAAAAGCGCTCTCCCTCAAAGCCAGTGGTAGTAGCCAGTGGTCTGCTTATCTGGAGCAAGACATCGAACAACTCGTCGCGCGAGATTTAGAAGCCGGCCGCCTGTATGTCTTTGAGGATCAGAACGAGCTGCTTGGTTCCGTTGCCCTGCTTCCTTCGCTCGAATGGGATCAATCCTTGTGGGATGATGTAGAAGGTCTGTATATCCATCGAATCGTCGTCAGCGACCGCGCAAAAGGACGTGGTGTCGGTCGAAAACTACTGGAACACGCGATTGCAGTGACAGAGGATGAAGGAGAAATCCTACGACTCGACTGTGTCGCTTCAAACGAGTTTCTCAACGCGTATTACACGTCCTTCGGATTCGTCCATCAAGGAACACGGGACGGCTTCTCGATTTATGAGTATGAACGCATCGAAGCGACGGCTTGAAGCGGTTCAATCAAGACAACGGTCGTTTCGTTTGGTATGGTAAGAGAAAAAGAACGGTTCAAGGAGTGATCGGATGCGATTGAATATCGGCTTCATCGGCTTTGGCAAAAGTACGACCCGTTACCATTTACCGTACGTGATGATCGAGGACAACTATCACGTCACCTGGATTTACAATCGGAAGGAAAAACCGGAGCTGTTCGCCTCCTATCAGGATCGACTGCCGGATGCCCGTTTTACGACGGATCTGTCCGAAATGCTCGCTGACCCGGTACTTGATGTCGTCGTCATCAATACACCACCGGCGACACATTTCGAATACGCGTTGCTCGCGCTGCAACATCAAAAGCACGTTCTCGTCGAAAAGCCATTTACGGTGACGGAAGAGGAGACGAAGCGTCTATTTGCAGAAGCACATGCGCAAGGCGTCAAGATTCTCGCCTATCAAAACCGACGTTACGACAGCGACTTCCAAGTCGTCGCGCAAATCATCCGGTCCGGGAAACTTGGTCGTCTCGTCGAGGTCGTCTCGCAATTTGATCTATTCCGCCCAGAAGCGGCGTCGGCTGATGCGCGTCACGAAAACGGTGCGCTTTACGGACTCGGCGTCCATACGCTCGATCAAATCATCGCTTTGTTCGGAAAACCGGACAAGGTCGCCTTTGACGTGCGCAGTGTTCGACTGCCGCATAATCCAGACGACGCGTTTGCGATTGATCTCTATTATCCGGAGCTCAAGGTCAGCGTCCGGACGAGTCATGTCGCACTTGCCCCGGCACCCCGGTGGATGTTACACGGCACGAACGGCACGTTCATCAAACAACACGTCGACCGGCAAGAGCTCGATTTGAAAGCGAACTACTTCCCGGGAGAAGAGGGATTCGGTGAGGATTCAGAAGACGATTATGGGCGTTTGATCTATCACGATGAACACGGTCATCTGCAAGACGTCCGGATCCCGAGTCCTGTTGGTGATTACGGTAAAATGTATCGCGCCTTTTACCGCAGTATCGTCGAAGATGCACCGCTTCCCGTGAAAGAAGAAGATACCTTGTTTGTTGCCCACCTGCTCGAACAAGCTTTTGCGCAACCGTCACCTTATATCTTGACGATCCAAAATTAAATTTTAATTTGATTGCAGGTTGATGACAACTCGACTGTGCCCATAGGCATGGTCGGTTTTTTTGATATAAAGAACAGGTGCATTCCTTATTTTTCAGATTTTTCTAAAGAAATGTTGATTATTTTTTCAAAAAGTTGGGAATAAGGGAATGTCTCACCAAATCAAAACATAGGGGGTCTATCATGAAACGATTCTTATCCGCTTTGCTCGTAGCGGTTGTCATCGTTGGCGTACTCAGCCCTTCGTTGATCGCTGAGGCCGCGACGAAGTTGACCGTGACGACGGATGTCTTACGCGTCCGCGAGAAACCGTCGACATCGAGTAAGATTCTCGGTAACGTCTACAAAGGGAATGTCTACACATCAAAGGGAACGTCCGGCAGCTGGTATAAAATCAGCTACAAATCCCGCACAGGCTACATACACAAGAACTACGTCAAATCGTCCTCGTCGAAATACACATCGACTGGGACGAAGTATACGACGGTCGGTACGCTCAACGTCCGGACAGGTGCTGGAACGAAGTATAAGGTCGTAGGGCAGCTGAACAAAGGGGTTGCCGTTTCGACATATGGCACATCAGGGAGCTGGACACGGATTCTCTACAAAGGAAGCTACCGCTATATCTCGACACAATACGTCTCGAAGTCGAAACCATCGACGACGACGAAGAAGCTGAACGTCCCGTACTACAACCAATATTCACTCGGGTATCCATCTGGCTGTGAGTTCGTCTCGTTGAAGATGGCACTTGAATACAAGAAAAAAGCCGTCTCTGCTGCGTCACTCTACAATCAAATGCCGAAAAGCATGAAGAACGCGACGTATAAGAACGGGAAGTATTACTGGGCAGATCCAGAAAAAATGTTCACGGGGAATCCAGCCGGAACGCTTGATTACTACAAGAACTGGGGCATCTATCCGAAAGGGATCCTACCACTCGCGAAAAAATACCGCAGTGGTGCCGTTGATATTTCGAAAATGGGCGTCTCGAAGATTGAACGTGAAATCCGCAGCGGTAACCCGGTCATCGTCTGGGCAACGGTCGATTTCAAGAATCCATATGGCTACTTCTCTTGGATTAAACCGGACGGTAAAACATTCACAGGTTACCGGAACTATCACGTCATGCTCGTGACAGGTGTCTCAAGTGGTTCGTTCTACGTCTCGGACCCATACCGCGGCAAGTACAGTGTCAGTCGCTCGCAGTTCACATCCGTTTTCAATCAAACGGGACAATATGCGTTATCTGTTCGTTAAACTCTTATCCGGTCGCTCCCACGCGACCGGATTTTTGTCATTTTCAGGCATATCGATACGAAATCTACTGTAAAATGAAGGAGTTCACCTGCTAGGTGTGTAAAAGAATGACAATGTATCCATGAAAGGAAGTGAAGAGATGGAAGATCCACGGATCACGCGTCTCGAGCAGGAGATTGCGGCGTTACGACAACGAGTAGCTGCCCTTGAAGGACAGAACACTTCGCCTGTCGCACCTGAACCGAGCGAACCAGAAGTAAGTACAGTCGCTCGCCCAGCTCCGCGCCCTGCTTATACGAAACGAAAGCCGGTTGTTCCTCCACCAACATTTAAAGAAAAACGCTCCCGCGAAGAATGGGAACAAGTCATCGCGACCGTCTGGTTACCTCGGATTGGAGCGATATTCGCTGCACTCGGGGCTTTATTCCTTTTCTCCTACGCCTCGGTTGCCGGTCTGATCAGTCCGCCTGTCCGCATCGGAAGTGGGGTCTTGATTGGTCTACTCGTCATCGCTCTCGGAGAATACCAGTATGAGAAGAAACGACGTGAGCTCGGGGTCGGACTCGTCGCGACCGGTACGATCGTCGCGTTGGCGGCACTGTTCGCCGGGATGGCCTTATATCAATTCTATCCACCGTCTTTAGCTTTCTTACTTGAGCTCGTCGTCGTCTTCATCGCGTACGGTTTGATGCTCTGGATGCGATCGCAAGCCTTGCTCGTCCTCGTATCCATCACCGGTTTCTTATTACCATATCTACAATTATCAGACGAACCGAACTTACCGCTCTTCTTATTATACGAAGTCGTCCTGTTCGCAGCGATCTTCTTTGCGGTTGACCGACTGAAGGCAAAAAAAGCGTTTGTCTTCGCTTGGGTGATCTTTACGATCGCACTCGCGTTCGGTCTACTCTCGTTAGAGCTCTACTGGCTTGATGAACAGGTACCACGACTTGATGAGTGGTCGGTCTTACTTGCATCACTCTTTGGTTACGGTGCGACGTCGTTCGTCGGTCGACGGATCCAGTTTCAGCCAAACGTCCCAAGCTGGCTTGCTGGAGGTGTCGTATTACTGACGTTACTGATTCTCGATTGGTCGTTCGGAGCATTTGCCGCAATTCTATTCGCAGGCATTGCTTATGTGCTTGCTGATCGATTAAAGGATCCCGCTCAAAACGGCGTCGGTCACGTTGCCTTACTCGTCGCCGTTCTCTTGATTCCGGCAGATGCCCTCAGCTGGACCTATCAACTACGTTACTTTTTGATTGCCGGGTTGATCGCCGCATTTTGGTTCGTTCCACAGGCACGCATGCCGCATCAACGGTTGTTTAACGTCGGCTTGTATGTCGTCTTTATCTTTTCAGCCGTCGTTGATTATGAATCTTATCAAAGCCTAGGTCTCTCCTACGCCTTGACGGTGCTCGCGATGGTCATCGCTTCGACGGCATTCGTCTTGCTCCTCGTTCAGACACATCGTGATCCGGTTTGGAAAGGGTCATGGCAACTTGTCCTCGTCTTAGCTGCAATCGGTGTCTTTACGACCTACACGTTGATCATCATGGAGTTACCATTCTACCGCGGTCTTGAAGAGACGGCGCGTAGTACGACGTTGTCCGCTGCCTATATCGTCCTCGCACTCGTCCTTGTCGCAATCGGTCGGATGCGGACGTCGTCGACGTGGCGATTGTCCGGGTTGTTGCTACTGACAATCAGTGCCGTCAAGCTTTTGCTATTCGATTTGTCGTTCCTCAGCTTGTTCCAAAAAGCATTCGTCTTTATTGGCTTTGGGATCGTCACGTTCATCATTTCGCGGACGTACTTCAAAAAACGTAAAGAACAAGCCTGACAAAACGCTTGAATCGGTTGAAATGAACCGGTTCAAGCGTTTTTAATTGCTCAAAAATTTTTATTGATAACGATTATCATTGTCGTCTATACTATTTAAGGAACTGACTTAATTAGTAACAGGGGGAACCATACATGAAACAAGCATTATTGATGACAGGGGCGCTCGCCGTCGTTTTAGCAGGTTGCAGTGAAGCGAAACAAGCGGAGACACCGGCACCAAAAAAGACGAATTTTGACCAGGTCGTTGCGGATTACCGGACGTACGCGATCAACGAAATTGATACATTCGTTCGTGAGACAGAAAAGTTCACGAATGCCGTACAAGCGGGAAAGCTTGAAGAAGCGAAAGCGTTGTACGCGCCGACACGGATGTATTACGAACGCGCAGAACCAATCGCGGAAGTGTTCGGTGACCTCGATCCGAAGATTGATGCCCGAGCAGGCGATGTCAAAGCGTCGGAGTGGGGCGGTTACCACCGGATTGAGCAAGGGTTATTCGAAAAGGGAACGACAAAAGGTTATGAAGCGTACGCGAAACAATTGATGAAGGACGTTCATTTACTGCGGGCGAAGGTCGAGACGGTCGAGGTGACACCAGAATTACTCGTCACGGGGGCGACGGATTTGCTAAACGAAGTCTCGACCTCAAAAGTGACAGGCGAAGAAGACCGCTATTCGCATACGGACTTATATGACTTCGCAGCAAACGTCGAAGGGGCTGAAAAGATTTACGAACTGTTGAACCCAGCGCTGAAAAAACAAGATGCGGCGTTATCAAAAGAGATTGCGGCTCGCTTCAAGGATGTCCACGCGTTACTCGATGCGAAGAAACAGGGTGACGGCTATGTCCTCTATACGAGTCTCTCGAAACAAGACGTCAAACAGATGAGTGTCGCCATCAATGAACTCGCGGAACCGCTCTCGAAGATGGGCATCGTACTGGAGGGATAAGCATGAAACCAATCCAAGAAGGTGTTACGCGGCGTGACGTCCTGAAGGTCGCGGGTTTGACGAGTCTCGGAGCTGCCCTTTATGCCAGTGGTCTTGAAAAGTTCCTTCCACGGACATTGACTGTTGAAGCCAGTGACCAAGAGCCGTTCTACGGGACGTATCAAGCGGGAATTCTGACACCCCCACAAAATCATGTCCAAGTCGTGGCGTTTGATATCAAGACGGAGCGACGCGATGAGTTGGTCGATTTATTAAAACGCTGGACGCGGTTATGTGCCAGACTTGCTGCCGGATTACCATACGGTGATTCCGACTCCCGCTACGTCCCACCGGAAGATACGGGGGAAGCGGATGGTCTATCGGCGGGTCACTTGACGTTTACGTTCGGATGCGGTCCAAGTCTGTTTGACGGTCGCTTCGGCATCCGTCATAAACGACCGGATGCTCTTAAAGCGTTACCAACGTTCGATCTCGATCGTCTCGACGAAAAATGGAGCGGAGGCGACCTCGTCGTCCAAGTGTGCGGTGATGATGCCCAAGTCGTCTTCCATGCAATCCGTAACCTCGTCCGTGTCGGACGTGGGACGGTCGCGATGCGTTGGTCCCAAGCTGGTTTCCAGCGCAGTAAAGCAGCAGATGCCTCTGGCGGGACGCCGCGTAATCTATTCGGCTTCAAGGACGGTACGGGGAATCCTGACGTCTCGAAGAAGCAGGTCCGGAAAGAATCGCTCTTTTGTCAGTGGCAAGACGGAACACCATGGTTGACGAACGGCTCGTTCCTCGTCGTCCGTCGCATCCAGATGCACCTTGAAGTCTGGGACCGGACGATTCTAAAAGAGCAAGAACGGACCTTCGGGCGCGAACGCGCTTCCGGGGCTCCGCTTGGTTCAACAGACGAGTTCGCTTCCGTCACACCAGCGAAACGACAAGCTCGTGGCGAAGCCGCCTTACCGGTTGACTCGCATACCGCTGTCGCGCACGGGGACGGGAAGACAGCGATCTTACGCCGTTCCTACTCGTATCAGGATGGTATCGATGAAAAGACAGGTGCCCTTGATGCTGGACTACTCTTTTTATCGTATCAGCGTTCACCGAAACAATTCATCGAGATTCAGCGTCGTCTTGCCGCACAGGACCGATTGAATGAATACATCACGCACCGTGGAAGTGCCGTCTTCGCCTGCTTCGGTGGAATCTCGAAAGGAGGCTACATCGGTGATGCGTTATTTGCGTAATCTTATCCTGTTATTTGTACTCCTTATAGCCGGTCAACACGCGGTGCCCGTCCATGCTGCATCGACGGATGATCTCTATGTCGCAATCGGACAAGCCCTGTCTGCCGTCGCAAGTAAAGATCGCGCAGCACTGAATCAAGCGATTGATGAACTAAGACAAGCTGCTCAAGACTTACCTGATCAACAAGCGGCAATCACGAAAGCCGTCAAACAGGTCGATGCGAAACGGTCGGCAACGTTTCCGGAAGTCCGCGAGCAACTGACAGCACTCTCTGCTGCCGTCCGCAAGCAAGAAGAAGCAACGAAACCGAGGACGGATCCGGTCGCAAAAGCAAAGGTGAAGCAATTGCTTTCGTTGACGAAAGAGATGCGGCAGGTCAAAGCGAGCGACCGTCCGGCAGCGGAGCAACGGTTGTTGACCGCTTGGGCGACGCACGAGAGTCTTGTTCGTAATGACAGTGTCGGTCACTATGGCAACATCGAGATGGCACTTGCGTCGATCCGAATCGCGGCAGCGCGAAAACCTTCGGATACGAAGGACTGGAAAGCCGCACTTGATCAGTTCGATACGGCTGTCCAGTCCTTCCTCGACGGAAAGCAGGTCCAGGCGAAGAAAACGGGACTGCAGTCACTTCTGACGCCACTTGAAAAGGCGCAAACCGCACTTGCGGCAAATGATTTACCGCAAGCGAAAGAAGCGATTGAAGCGTTTCTGAAGACTTGGCCACGTGCGGAAGGTGAGGTTCGGACACGTAATGAAGGTCTCTATATCCAGCTTGAATCCGATGTACCACTGTTACTTGCCCGCCTGAAGCCGGAAACGAGGGAAAAGACGGCAAAAGAACTCCAGTCGTTTGAGAATGCTATCGCACAATTACAAACGAAGACGCATTATACGTTTGTTGATGCAATGCTCGTCATGCTGCGGGAAGGTCTCGAAGCGTTATTGATCGTCAGCGCGCTTGTTGCTTTCGCGCGGAAAAGTCGATCGAAACAAGAAGGAAAGGTTTGGGCAGGCGCTGGGCTTGGTCTGATCGCAAGCGGTCTGTTAGCGCTTATCTTGCAGACGGTCTTTCAGGCCTCGTTCGCAGCGACAGGTCGGGAACAAATTGAAGGCTACACGGGCATCGTCGCCGTCGTCGTCATGTTGTTCGTCGGCTACTGGTTGCACTCGAAAAGCGCCGTCGCCAAACGAAAACACTTTTTGTCGACGCTTTCGACGACGTCTTTGTTCTTCGTCAGTTTCTTGACGATCTTCCGAGAAGGCGCCGAGACGTTGTTGTTCTATATCGGAATGGCACCAGCGATGACGAAAACTGCCTTGTTATCCGGAATCGGTCTTGCAATCGTCATCATCGGTCTCGTCTCGTACGCAGTCATTCAGATCGGTGTTCGTTTACCGATCCATCGTCTGTTCCAAGTCGCATCGTGGTTGATCTATCTGATGGCGTTCAAGATTCTTGGTACGAGTCTGCACGCGTTGCAGCTGACGAACATCTTACCGATTCATCCATTCAATGGACTCGGAACTGCCGGGTGGCTTGGCTTTTATCCGACGCTCGAGACGCTTATCCCGCAAGTCGTCCTGATGATTCTGATTGCCTTGTTTACGATCTGGCAAAAGCGGCGTGCGTCTTCAATCCAGACTGCTGCTTGATCCATTTTTCAATTTCAGGTTTCAACTATTATGTTTCGGGTATAACTTCTTATCAGCAGCTTGCTGCATGAAAGAGAGGGATTTTTATGCTTGAAACACGCATCGTACGAAACATGACCGCTGTCGACGCAGAAGTGACGAGCCTCAAATCAAGTGGCTATTCGAATAAACAGATTTATATTTTTGCTAAAGATGAAGAACTCGCGGAACGGATCGCGAATGACACACAGACGTTACCGTACCGCGTGACGAAGAAGTCGTTCTTCGAGACATTATTATCAGCCGTCCGTAGTAACCGAAATGACCGGATCGCGCAGTTGTCCGAGCTTGGCATGACGAAGGATGTCGCTGAGAATCTAGAAGATGAAGTCCGACACGGTCGGATCGTCATCGTCGGTTCGAAATCCGATTTACTGAATCCAGCGTTCGCGGCGTCGTACGTGACGGATGAAGCAACCGATTATGGTGCTGGCGTACCAAAACTTGAAGACGAGGAAACGACGACGACGTTACCAGCCGATCAAAACGTCAAGTTAAAAGATGAATGATACAAAAGCCTCCTGTTTCTCAGCGTAGAGACAGGAGGCTTTTGTTTAGCCTTCTCATGGAAGGGAATGGGAAAGTTGAGAGGAGGAGAGACAATGCAATTCTTATATGTCGGTTATTACGATGCTGAGCGGATGGATGCTTTATCGAAGGAAGAGATCGATGCTTTGATGTCGCGTTGTGATGCGTTGATGAACACCTTCAATGAACAAGTCGATGTCCTATCAGACTGGCACCCGGGTCTTACAACACAAGCATTTTACTGGCAGGATGGGGTCGTACAGAAGAAAGTAGAGCCGGATCGAACGCATGGAGAGCAGATTGGCAGTTTGATTGTCTTTGAAGCACGTGATTTCGATCATGCGATGGAACTGGCTTCCCTTCACCCGACGACCCAAGTCGCAGAAGGGGAATCTTACGGGTGGCGCGCGGAAGTCCGACCGTTATCAGGTACTTCTTAATGTATGGGTTATGGACGACGTTTACGATTTGTACTGACAGATCAACCACTCGGTGGCAAAGGACTCATGTAAACCAAAAACCCCTCCTCTAGTCGAGAAGGGGTTACATGCTGTTAGGTTGTCGTCCACTGGATATCGATGACGTCCGACGCTCGCACCATCCGGCGCATACCTGTCGATGTGACGAGTTCAATCGTTCCGCGGTCATGAAAAATCGCTTGGATCGAACCGGATACCGTATCGAGTTGTTTTAATCGGACGTGGACCGTCTGTCCGGTCCGGACTGCACGTTCCATGATGTGTTGTAAGGAGAGGCGATCACGAACAATCGTCTCTTCGCGTGATTGATACAGATGTTCAAGATGAAGGATATGCTGGCGTGAAGTCAGTTGTTTCCACTTGCGATTCGATCGTTTTTTAGATGCGAACATGGCTGACCACCTCCTGAATTGAGTCGTACGCTAGATAGTCGTGCGCTCTGCTTCAGTTATTTCCCTTCACGAACAGTGCTTAAACACGTGCTCCTGACATTTTTTCACGAAACGCCTCGATTGCGGCAATCGCTTCTTGATCATACTCGACCTCACCTGGTGCATTTCCTTCGGCAAGAATCGCTGTCTCAAGCGTCGCGCCAAGGAACGATGCGATATGCTCGAACTGCGTGACGAGCGCTTGTCCTTTAACGCGTGGATTGTCTCCTCCGACCGCGATCAAGTGGAATCGTTTCCCCGCCATCCGGCTTTTGAAGTCAAGCTCTTCGTCGCGCAGTGACTCGCTGAATCGATCGATGAATAATTTCATCTTCGTCGACATCGAGTACCAGTAAATCGGAGTGATGAACAGGATGTCATCGTGTTCAAGCATCTCTTCGACAATCCGGCGATAGTCATCGCCAATCGGCAAAAAGCCTCCATGATGACGGCGGTCTTCAATCGGCTGAATCGAGACGTTCGCCAAATCGACAGCAACATGAGGGATTCCTTTCAATGCTTGTTCCCCGAGCCATTCACTGTTTCCTTTACGTGAGCTACCAAAAATCGTATACATATCGTGCATCTCCTTTTGAATTCGATTGTTCTATTCTATTCCAAACTGCACTGTCAATACACCGATATGCTCACAATTGGTTTTGAATAAGGGTTTTGCGGAAAAAGACAAGAAGACGAAAAACAAATAGGGGAGGAACGGTCGAATGGAGAGAAGCACGCTCATTGCGCTAGAAAAACACTTATATGCCATCCACCTCGAGATGGATGGACTGGCGCGACTCATTACGAAACAATTGATTCATTTGAGCCAAGTGGCTGCATCCGTCGAACATTTTCGACGGATGAGCTTTGATATCTATAAACATCGGACGTCACTCGAGCAGATCCCGTCACAAGTCTTGTATGAGACGGCACTCGACTACGAAGACTGGCTCGAGGAAGAGTTTGATGAGATTCCTGCTAGCTGGCAACTGGCGACGAAAGAGGAAGAGGCACTCGAGCAGCTCTGGTGGTTCGAATTCTCACGAATTCAAGCGGAGCTCGAAGAATGGCTCAGTCTCTATCTGATTCGCCGGATTCGAGAAGACGTTCGTTACATGCCGCCGGTGATCGAGAAAAATGCCTATGCTTTATCAGAGGATGCCCGCCATGTCTTTTGGCGCCTCTTACAACGCTCCGTCGCGAAGCCTTCATCAAAGATCAAGGCGAACCAACTGTCATGTCGGATGGGCATCTCTGAGATTGCCCGCTGTGCTCGACTTAATCAAGACCGGACGCGTCGTGCGATTGGTGAACTAACGCGTCGTGGTCTGATTGCGATCGAGGAGGATGATGAGAAGCTAAAAATGCGGCTCCGCCTTCAAGTCATCTGATTGAAGGCGATGAACCGTTCGATCATCCGTTCATCCCGACGTGCGGATGGACCGATCCAAATCAGGTGACCGGGACTTTTCGATTCAATGAACTGCGCGTGAGGAATGCTCCGTCGTGCGTGTTCCGCATGCTCGAACGGAACAGCACGGTCTGACTTCGAATGGACGATCAAGACGGGACACGTGACGGCTTCAAGCCGTTCTCGTTCTAAGTCTTGTGTGATATCAAACAAGACACCTCGCCCAGGACCATTTTGAAGACCAACCTCATATAATAACGACGCATCCGTCTCACTAATGTGGGTACGGATCGTTTCGCGTGGTAAAAGACTCGTCATCTCGACCATCCGAACCGCTGCTTCTTCAGGAAACTTACGAATCTTATCCTTCACATACGTCCAAAGCCCCCACTGGATGAACTGCAAAGGGCGTTGTAAGACCGGTTGGATCAAAAGACGGTGATACGGCAGCGAGATCCGGTGCGTCATCGCACACGCTAAGACGAGGGCATGAACGCCTGGATCCATTCCAGCAAGTGCAATTGCCGTCGGTCCGCCGGCAGAGATGCCGTAAACGGTGTACTGTTCAATCTGGCGGGAAGCAAGCCACCCAGCGTAGAACGTTGCAAGCGCCTCTGGACTATCTGCGAGCTGAAGTGGCGTTCTTCCGTATCCCGGACGTGACGGTACGATAACACGATATCCTGCCGTGATTAACTTTTCGACATGGTAGACCTCCCGGTAATCCGACTGCGTACCATGAATCAAAAGAATGACGGGACCGCTCCCGCTATCTCGGTAATCAAAGCGCTGACCATTCCATTCTGCGATATAATGCATCCAAATTCTCCTATCTCTTAATTTTTACCATTTTATTGTTAATTTAATATTCATTTTCATGTATACTGTAAAGTATAACCAAACCATTGTGACTTAGGAAATGAGGATGCGTAGTGTCTAACGAAAAATTAACGAACCGTGACCGCTTACTTGCTGTACGAGAAATCTTCGAACGTCAGTCGGATGAAGACCATACGTTGACGCTTGAGGAATTGAGCATGGAACTCTCGAAACGAGGACTGATCGAGAAGCTATCCCGAAAATCGTTGAAGGATGATATTGCGGCACTTGCCAAATCAGGTTTTGACGTCGTGGCGGAAGAGACGAAGAATGGACTTGCCATTCCGTATCATCTCGTCAGTCGTCCCTTTGAGCATCATCAGCTCCGATTGCTCGTCGATGCCATCGCCAGTGCGAAGTTCATCTCGGAAAGTGAGACGACGTCGCTCGTTAAGACGATTCAGTCGTTGACGAGTGACAAGATGGCGGAGTCACTCCAACCGGTGCTACATACTGTCAAAAAACCAAAAGGAATGACGTCGCGCTCGATCGATACGATTCAGAAAGCAATTAGCGATGGGTTCGTCATCAGTTTCCAGTACCAAGGAAAGTTTAATGAACGGACGCGGAAGTTCGAGTTACGGAAGGATGGCGAGCATTACCTCGTTTCTCCGGCTCATCTGTTGATGGATAACGGAAATTACTATTTGATTGGACGCGATGAGCGGATCAAAGAGATCCGAACGTACCGGGTCGACCGAATCGTCGATTGTAAAGCGTTCGAACCGATGGAAGAACCGGTCCATGTCGAGCCGAGTTACTTAAGTAACATGTTCAACATGTACGGGGGAGAGAACGAGCAATTGACGCTTAAATTCCAGGAGAGTCTGATGCCAACCGTCGTCGACCGATTCGGAACGGATATCCGCTGCCGTCGTCTCGATGACCTCTGGTTCGAGGTCAAAGTCGATGCGCTCTTTTCCGACGGTTTCATGATGTGGCTGATTCAGTTCGGCAACCAGGCGGAAATCATCGCGCCTGTCGAACGGCGGGAGACATTCAAGAACAAGGTGGCAGGTCTTGCGACGATGTACCAAGTCGAAACACCTGCTCTCTAAGGGCTAAAGCAAGGTTCACTTGACCGTGGATCTTGCTTTTTTAAATTGTCGAGAAAAAACTTTTTGTCGTTTTTTGTCGGATATTCATATTTGAATATTTTAAGCGAATAGTTCCAGTTACTATTAAGGGTATCTGATACTTATGTAGGAGGAACGACATGCAACAGATGGAAAAAAGCCAATCAAACGGGATGCGGAAACTAGCTGCTTTCCTCTTCTTCGTTTGTCTATCCTATACATCGTGGTACTTATTTTCACTTTTTGTCTTTCATCTCGTGTTTCCAGAAGATGTCGTGACATCCTTAGATATCGTCGTATTCGGATTCAGTCCGGTCGTCGCTCTTGTCGTCACCATCGGCTCGTTACGCTTGATCGAACGACGCATGAAACCTAAATTCACACCCCTTTTATTCATCGGATATACGCTCTCGACAAGTATCTTGATTTATTACGCGATCGTGAACGAACTTCTGCCCCGACTGTGACTTGCAACTCCCCAGCAATTGGCATATGCTACGCTTATAGCTTGCTAGGTAAGGGGGGATACGATGAACGCACAGTATATCCTCGACTGGATGCCGCTCGTGATTCCTGTCGGTGCCATCGTCTTTATTGTCGTCATTGCACGTAAGGCTTCAAAAATCGATGCTGAAAAGTAAGGAGACTCCAATCAGGGAGTCTTTTTTTATTGGCTTCTGTTGGTACTTTATTCACGCGATTTCCCTATTGTGCAAAAACATAATGTCACCCATTTCTATGGTATAAAGGAACTAGGCGAAAGACCTAATATTAGGAAATCATGGAGGGACAGATGAGACAAAGAACCGTCATGACTTTACTTGCACTCAGTCTACTGCTTACCGTATGTATGATGAAAAAACCAACGTTGACACCAAAGGCCAGTACCATCGATCTCACCATCGCCGTCGTCGGAACAGCTCCAGTTCTTACGCAATCACCGGATTTCCACTCGATTGATCTGCAGGAGATCAAAGGAGATTTACGACGATACGACGCAGTCATGATTATGCCGGAGTACTTACATCAAGCAGCGGGACGTGACTATGCTACCGTCTACCGGAAGGCGCAGATTCCCTTTTTCTTTATCGGCTCTCAAAAATCCGTCGAACCGTTTCTTGATCCGAGTCTCTCCTATGAGGAAAGCATCTCGGTGCCGAATCCGACGTTTGCGGCTGGTATGCTCTATGACGATACACAAGAGACGACCTGGTTATTTGGTGAGGGGATCGAACGACCGAATCGGTCAGAGCAACTGCAGATCTATCAATCAATCTTTCAAACGATTGAACAGAGTCACTTAATAAAGTAACGCTTGAATGAAACAGACCGAAGCGCTCGGAAGTACATCCATTTCCGAGCGCTTCGGTCTATTATTCGTCAATCGAGTTGTTTCGTCGGAGCTAAGACGATTTCTCGAATATTGACATGTTGCGGCTGCTCAAAGGCGAATAAGACAGTGTCCGCGACGACTTGCGGATCGAGTCCACCGTCAATCGACTGTTTCCATTCGTTATAGCCGTCCTTGATCGCATCACTTGTTGTATGACCGAGTAATTCCGTCTCGACGACACCTGGTGCGATCGTCATGACGCGGACACCGTGAGACGCGACTTCACCTCGCACGTTCTCACTCATCGCGTGGACGGCGAATTTTGTACCGACGTACGCGGCATGGTCTGCGAACGTCTTTTTACCGGCAATCGAGCTGATATTGATGATCGTGCCGGTCTTGCGCTCCACCATCGAGGGAAGGACGGCTTGCATCCCGTGTAAGACACCGAGCGCATTAACGTCAAACATCTCTTCCCATTCTTCCGCGTCTTGTGTCTCAATTTGACCGAGTAACATCCGTCCTGCATTATTGATGATGGCTTCGACCGGTCCGAACGCTTCCGTCGCGTCTGCTAAAGCAGCATCGAGGGCAACTCGGTCGGTGGCTGCGACTTGGCGAATCAAGACATCGTCTGAAGCAAGGCTCGCCAGACGATCAATTCGTCGTCCGAGCAATAAGACACGGTACCCTTTCTGAATGAACGTTCGCGCAATCGCATGCCCGATTCCTGACGTGGCACCTGTGATGGCAATGAATCCTGTTTTCATGATATCGTCTCCTTATTTGATATGATAAATTGAAGATAACAGAGGGAAACCAATCCGAGAAGTACGCACTTTTAGGTCAGTCGGTTACCTTTTGGTAAGGGAGGGAACGGTATGCCGTATCTAAATGAGTTCGATGCGACGATGCGTCAGATTCAAGGCAAGTGGAAAGTGATGATCTTGTACGAGCTGCATGAGGAAGGTGCGGTACGTTTTAATACACTGGAGCGTTATATCCAGGACGTCTCACCGAAGACGCTGACACAGCAACTGAAGCAACTCGAACAAGATGGCTTGATTACGCGGACCGTCTACCCGGAAATCCCACCTCGTGTTGAGTATGCGTTAAGTGCAAAAGGTGTTTCCTTGATTCCCTTACTTGATGCGATCTGCGACTGGGGACTCGCGACGACACCACGCAACCAATTGATGCGCACCTTATGCGACGAGGAAGCCCCTGCTCGATGAGCAAGGGCTTTTCGTTAGCGTTCGATTTGTTCTCGTACTTGACGGCGGAACGTCTGAATGTCGTAGGCCGGTTCACTTGGACTGAACTCAATCCCGTCGATCAGTCGAGCGTTTGGTGACGCATCCGGGAACTCGATCCGTGTCAGCCATTCAAGCGTCGTCTCTTCATGACGTCTTGGGAAGGCTTGCTCGAGTTGAGAGGCAATCTTCAGAAGCGGATGATGACTATGCCGCTTTGGCGCATGCGCCCGTACCTGCTTGGAGTGCTTGACGGTTTGTTCTCTTTCGATTACTATGACTTTTCGCTTCCGGATGACATAAAGCGTAACCGCAACTAAGATCACGGTCAGAAGCGTCGTTGCGATCCAAATCCAATCCGGTGTTCCTGCCTGGACGGCAGCTTGCTCCACGTCTTGAACACCTTTGATATTCTCTAGCCCCATTGCCCGGTTCGTCATCGTGTCCGCTTTCCGACCAAGTGGTTCCGTCCAAAGGAATAATGAACCGAATGCTTCAAATAGCGGACGAATCGCACTCGTGACGGATCCGACGAGCGCTTCTTTCGTGAGCCGGAAGACGACAGCGATGATCAGCCCCGCGCTGAGGACTAACGCGATCGTCGGGAAGATACGCCGCCATTCTGTCATGTAGGTGACGACGAATGGATACGCAATGACGAAGAGCAGAAGTAAAAATGCGCCAATCGGTGGTGTCACTCCTGGGAACAATACCATCACGACGCCGATGACCATCGTACTCGTAGCGTATCGCCACGTCGAATCGACCGTATCAAGAAACGCGGTCCAGGCAACGAAGACGAGCGCTAAGACGCTAGCTATGGGAGAGAGGAAATATAAGGATCCCGCTACGAGTAGCTGTAATCCGATGCGCAGCGAACGATGCGGCACGAAGGCAAGTGCCGGAAGAGCGAGCGCGAGATAGAACGGAACCGGTAACAGACTCGCAAGGAATATCCACCAGAGAATCATGCGCTCACTCCTTTCTGCCGGTGACCGAGATGGATCTCCGCCGTCGTCGACGGTACACTACGTTGCAATCGTTTCGTGAAGTACCGGCGTTCGAGCGGTAGATCGTATTCGGAAATCCGAGCAAGGCATTCCATCGTCCGTAGGAATTGATGTTTTCCCGTCCCAGACGGAACATGGTACCACTGCCCGGATCGGTTGACCATCGAAATCCAGAGGCTGTAGGAAGCCCCTTGTTTCTCGAGTTCACGGATGATCGTCGCGGCACGCGATAATAGTTTCTCGAAGTCCGAGCGGAGAGCGAGTCCGTCTGCGGACAAGCCATCGACGATGACGGCATAATCATGGTTACGTTTCCGGTCATATTGATACGAGTACAGTTCATTCGTCTTCGCATAAGCGGACCAGTAGATCGACTTCGCATCTCCGGAGTAGGGGACGACGGAGTGGAAACTCGAGCGATCGGTGAACGGACTCGAGCGATCAATCGTCTCACCGGGAATCATCCGTTCATTCCACTCGACCGACGCTGGTGCAAAGTCAGGGAAGACGTGACCCAGCTCTTGGATATCAAGCGTCACATAGATTGTGATCAAATGAAACGGATCCGAGATCATGACGTCAAACGACTGAATCCGAATCGTTCCCCGGTGAGCGGCAATGACATCGATTGAAAACGGCACGATCGTCTGTTTGTTGACATATAAGTGTTGACGCCAAAATTGACTACTTGCATCAGAAAGCTTGATCTGATCCCCGAGCAAGCCAGAAATCGTGATGCGACCGAGTGGTAACTTCGTTGGGTTCGACAATTCGAACGGTATCTGGATCGTTTCCTCTCGAAAAGCGCGAACGGTCTCAAGGAGGCGGACGCGAATCCGCTTCGCAACGTATTCGAGATAATACGGCATCACCCAGCCATATAATGTATAGGCGAGTAATAAAGCCGCAATCCAGACAGGACCATAGAGTCCGACGATGACGCCACTCGCACCTGTCATCGTAAGAATGATGAGGTTAAAGCCTTTTGGTATGATCAATTGCATGATTACACCTCAGTTGGAACAGTGAGTGAATCGAGGACCTGCTCGACGAGACGTTCGTTCGATAGCTTCAGCGTCGCTTCGAGCGTCAAGACGAGACGGTGGGCAAGCAATGGCGTCGCCAAGTGCTTGACGTCCTCTGGTGTGACGTACGTCCGCTCCTGCATCCAGGCACGTGCTTTCGCGGCTTTTAAGAGTGCGAGCGTCGCTCGTGGACTCGGTCCGATCTCAACGTCACGATGGGCGCGGAGTGCGTCACAGACATCGAGTAAGTAGTTTTCGACGCTATCTTCGATTGAGACGGCGACGACTTCCTCTTTCCAGTCATTGAGTTGTTCGAGCGGAATCTGTAGTTCGGCCGCGGTTAAGTGTGCTCCACGTAATAATGCCTTCTCCGCCTGACGTGTCAGCGGAGCGAACGACAACTTGAACAAGAAACGGTCGAGTTGGGCATGCGGCAGTGGGAATGTGCCGTGTCCATCGAACGGATTTTGTGTCGCGATGACAAGAAAGTGTTGCGGTAACGTATAAGATGTATCCCCGATCGTCACTTGTCCTTCGGCCATTGCCTCGAGCAATGCTGACTGTGTCCGTGGAGTCGTCCGGTTGATCTCATCGACGAGGACGATGTTCGCGAACAGCGGACCAAACCGTTGTTCAAACGATCCTGTCAGTGGGTTGAACAGCTCCATCCCAAGTAGGTCGGTCGGTAACGTATCCGCTGTACATTGAACACGTGAGAACTTTGCTTCGAGTGTCTGCGCCAGTGCTTTTGCTAGTGTCGTCTTACCGGTCCCCGGACGGTCTTCGAGCAACACATGACCTTCTGCGAGCAAGCCCATCAATAAATGATCAATCACATCGTCCTGACCAAGGACAGATTGTTTGAGTGATGTACGTAACGTTTGAAACATGGATGATTCCCCCTTTAAGATGCATCGTATTTCTAAAGTGTACGAAAATTCAGAAAAAACCGCTAGTGATTTTCCAGGAATCACGCATAAAGAAATACGTCTATCTTTTATACTACCAGTTTCATCCAAAAGTTTCGTGAAATATCAAAAAAATTGAAACAGGATTATGAAGTTACTTAGCGAATAGAAGGATATAGTCATCGGAATAGGGAGGATGGACAGATGAAACCACACACTACCGAATCGAACTCTACTCTAAACCAGCAACAGGATGTTGCTCACAGTCCTATTGACGAGTATCAACGTATTGTTGCCGGAGGACCTCCGAATCGTCGAGCCTTTGCCGCGATTCGTCGGCTCCCATTCGGATTACGTTTGCTGACGTATACGCTCGGTTCCTTATTCACAGCAGGCATCATCGCTGGACTCGTCATCAGTTTACTGGGTTAAAAAAGGCTCCCTCAGCGTACCGAGGGAGTCCCATTATTCCTCAAAGAGGTCATCCATCAATGCGGTGATCTCTTTTTTACGTGCTTTCGTCTCATCGCGTAAGATCCGAATCGAGCGTCCGGTCCAGTCAAGTCGGTCGCCGATCGTTGCCTGGCGCGGCAAACGACTTTTCGGTAATGTGATCGTCTCGCGGTCGTCGGTTTCGCAAATTGCTAGATCGTCTTCAAAATCAGCTAGGGTCAATCGCATCTGATGCACCTCCACGTCTCGTTATTCCGGTCGTAAATCGGTCCGGTTCGATTCCTTGATACCGTCACCGGTCGAGATATACTGAATCGTTCCACTTTGATCGGTTCGGTCAATCGTGATCTGTTCTGCTTTCAGTTCCTGTAAGACGGAGGGACGCGGGTGACGGTAAGCATTATCCTGCCCGGCTGAGATCAACGCACGCTTCGGATCAACGGCTTGTAGGAAGGGCAGGGAGGACGATGTGTCTGCTCCGTGATGCCCAAGCTTCAAGACATCGGCGCGGAGATCTTCATCCGACTCAAGCAATTGTCGTTCCGTCCGGATTGGTGCGTCGCCCATGAAGAGGAACCGATCCTGTCCATGTTCGACCCGCAGGACGGCACTCCAACTGTTAAGATCCTGTGTCCCGTCCGTTAGGGGTGCAAGGAACGTAAAGCGTGCGGCTTCACTCGGTATCTTAAGACCCGCCTTAACCGACTTGATCGTCACTCCTTCGCGTTTGACGGCTAGAAGGAAATCGCGGTACGTCTCCGTCGTATGCGTGACACGCGGGGCATAGACGCTGTCGACTGGAAAGGCATCGAGGACGGTATCGAGTCCACCGATATGATCGGCGTCCGGATGTGTCGCGATGATCGCTGTTAAGCGTTTGACACCTAGTTCTTGCAGGTAGCGGACGACATCCTCGCCTTTACCGTTATTCCCACCGTCAATCAAGATCGCGTCTTCCTTCGTCCGGATGAACGTGCTATCTCCTTGACCGACGTCAAAACCATAGACCTCCATCTGTCCTGCCGTTGGGGCAGGGGGCTCTTCATCCCGGGTCGTGTAGAAGATGACGATCAGGCAGAGTGCTAACAGAATCGTTGAGCCCCATTTCAGCATGTCGGTTCCTCTTTCTCGAACAGATAGAGCATACCGTTGCGCGGATGACCGAACCGGGGTCCACGATAACCGCGCCGTTTCAAGGCAGCCCGCATCAGAATCATCATGCCGCCGTGCCCAACAAGTAAGACCCGTTCGTCATCCTCGAACATCAATTGATTCAACAGGACCTCGATCCGTTCATTCGCATCCTTGATTTCCGCTTGAATCCGTTTGCTGAACGGGGCTGCCAGTCGACCGAGGACCGCCCAGCCAAGAAACGGTAACCGGAGATTCGAGCGAATCGTCGGGAACGGTACTTCCCGCAGTAAATCCGTCACGATGATCTCTTGATCGTAGACGCTCTTCGCCGTCTGGACAGCGCGTGGCATGCTACTGGCATAACAGACCGTCCAGTCGATCTGACCGAGCTCGACCGGTTGAATATCGATGTCTGACGTATCATAGCGTTCAATCCATTTTTCAATATCACTGGCGCTGATCCAGCCTTTTGTCGGGTATCCTTCCGTCACCCGGTGATGTCTCACTAATCCAATTTGTTTCATACTTCGTGCGACGGTCCAAACCGTCTCCCTCACTTTCATTCATCGTTTAGAATGCGACGCGAATCGCCAGTCCACATAAAATCGCACCTAAGATACTGAGCAAGCTCCCGATGATGTAATATTCCGCAAAGCGGCGGTCTTCAAACTGTTTAAAACGGGCCAGCGCCTTCAAAGCAATGATGAAGCCAATCGCTCCGGTTGCGTTCGTGACGACGAGCAGGGTGATGATCGCCCGTTCGACGAGACCGATATAACGCCCGATCCCATTCAATTCCGTCGTATAACTGCGGGCAGAATCTTCGACTTCATGTGTGACGGTCCGTGAAACGCCGTCGAGTTGCTCCTTACGTGTCACTTTCCGCTCGAAATGCGCTTCGATCAAGCGTGGAGCGAATGGTGCGAGCATCAAAGCAATCCCATGACCGAGTAACTCCGTCGTCACTAAACTAAAACATAGAATCCAGAGGACCTGCTCCGGGCGCGTGAACGACAACGACCAATCGATCGGAACGAACACCCATGTCAAAGCGATGATGGCAGTGATATGTAACGCTTGATCGATCCAGTACGCCGCTGCTTGCTTGACGCGACGTTTGAGCGGGGAGGCATCGAGTAGGGCGTGAAACACGAGAATGCTGCCTCCAAGCCATCCAGCGATGTCGAGGGTCAACTGTCCTCGGACGACGAAGAACGCAAGGACAAGTAGCATCAGAGCCGCATGGACGGCAAGATGTTGGACCAAGATGCGTCGATTTCGATGTTTCAGTTGCGCCATCCGTCTCGTCTGTAATGGAAAATCAGCAAGTAAGTGGACAAGGATAAGGCTAAGTAAGACAGTCACCGAATCGCCTCCCAGACTTGGAATTGCTCCAATGCCTGTGTCAAGGCAGCTTCAAGACGCTTCCGTTGCTTACGCTGCGAGCGGGAAACGAGTTTTGCGACATTCGCGCGGGCATCTTGTTCCTTAAAGCCCATCTTTAAACCGATCTCTTCATACGTATCATCCGGATATTGATCCATCAACCGGTGCAACTCAATTTGACGGTCCGTCTTCCCGAAATACGCCGGATAGAGCATCTCAAGATAACCATTCAGCAGGGCGGTCGGTAAGTAGGGCGGTCCAGCAAACGCAATCCGTGACGGAAGCGTCTTCGCCTGTTCTTGCGCTTCAAAAGCGTGAATGATCGCACTACCATTGGCTTCTTCAGCTTGGGTCGTCGAAATCGTCTCATACTGACCAAATCCGATCCCGATGTAACCTGGTAATTCTTGATTCAATAAGTGCAGAATGACCGGATAACTAACCGGATAATCCGCAAATACCGCCAGTAAGCTATCACCGGATTTAATTTGGAACGGAACGATACTCGTTGGAAATGCCGTATTCAGATTGTTCGCGAGTTCTCGGAGCGCTTGAAGTAATGCTTCTTTGCTCGGATAGTCGCGGGAGCCTTTGACATCAAACGACAAGGCAACAGCTTGCATGACGATTCCTCCTGTTCATTTGTTGCCACAATCATGGAAACATTTGATTTGTTACCGTTAAAAAGGTAACATTCGCGGTGTTACTGTTATTAGAGTAACAAAGAATGAGGAAGAAGACCAACAGGACGATAGACCGATTTTTACACGACAGGGGGAATGGATGACACTGACTAAAAGATTATTTTTTTATTCAAGTTAACATAACATATATTATCAATAGTTATAAGAATTTGTCTCATAATCAGGGTAAACTTAATATAGTGAGACAAAACAAAAAACACGGAATTAACCGTGTTTTCGACAATCATACGGACGTGTCCGTTCCAATCGATGAATCAAACGATCCAGGAATATATGATGGCGGCGTTCAAGTTGCGTGATCCGATCAAGTGGCAACCACGCGAAATCAAAGAAATCACCGCAATCCTGACCGTCACCAGCCACACAATGCGTCCAGCGGTTTTCTTGGCATTCGATGTGCGCATGGTAGAAATACGTGTAATGCACCCGCATTCGCTCCGGATAGCGCATCTCTTCTTCGCCGATGTACTGGACGGATGCTAACGAGAGACCACTTTCCTCAAGCGTCTCACGGACAGCCGCTTCTTTTGCGATTTCAGCATCTTCGATCGTACCTGCGGGGATCTGCCAATCACTCTCAGGAGCCGATTGTGGATGAAAAACAAGTAGTTCCCATCCGTTAGGTTTTTCCCGAGTGATATAGATTGCTACTTTTTCGCGACGTCTGAATTTCATCTTCATCACCTCTCCAAGGTCGGCAGATTGCACAACAAGCAGCTAAAGGGACGGTCCCGTAGCTGCTTGATCAATTGACGCTATAAGCAAAGCTGCGGAGACGCGTGACCCGACGCTTGTTCGTGACGAATCGTGACCTGACTATTTCTTCTATTGTAGCCGTTATTGGTCAGTGTTTCAATTTGTAAACGATATTTATAGCGATAAATCTCAAAGTTCGGAGCGTTCGTCTCAAAATCACCCTCTCCTGCCCCGCTAGATCTAAAAAAGCTCCCCCGTTATCCGGAGGAGCCTCGTCTTATCGTGTATACCAGTCGAGTAAGGGACCAAATTTCTCTTCATCGTAGGCAAATGAACCGTTCGATAAGCGGTCGAGGAACGATAACGAACCGATTTGGATCGTTTTCTCCTGTTCTTTGCCGCTAAGGACTAATTCTTTCGCCTGCGTGACATCGATCAATGCTGCGACTTGGTGTGGTTTCGATTTCAAATCACGGAGCAACTGTAAGCCACGGAGCGCACGGCTCGAGACTTGGAACTGATCCGCGAGACGCATCTTCTTCAAGGCACCGCGTTGCGTCAAGAGGACGATCTGTGGCGCTTCCTTGAAGCCGATCGCACCCGCGACGACATCTTGATCCTTGAGGTTAATCGCTTTAACACCAGCAGCCCGGACACCAACGACCGGAACGTCATCTTCCGTAAACCAAAGCCCGAAACCGTTCTGTGTCGCAAGGAACAGCTCCGTTTGACCCGTTGAGACCTGAGCATACAAGACTTCGTCGTCTGCCTTCAGACGGACACCTTGAAGTGGTTTTGACTTCCGCTGGGCGTTGTAGTCACTCAGTTTCGAGCGTTTGACCATCCCTTGACGAGTCACGAACAAGCAATGCTGTGCTTCGTCGAACGAACGAACGAGATCTGCGGAGAGGACCCGGTCACCCGGTTCGAGTGGGACGAGGTTCGCGACGTGTTGACCGCCATCCTTCCATTTCGTATCCGGTAATTGGTGGACCGGAATCAGCAAGTAATTCCCGCGAACGGTCCAGACGATCAAGTGGTCGGTCGTCATCGCTTGCCCTTGGAGCAACGGACGATCCTGTTCCTTCAAGTCCGGCAAGTCGTTCGAGGCACCGAATGAACGGAGTGACGAGCGTTTGACGTAACCATTTTTCGACAGGAAGACCATCGTTTCTTCGACAGCGATCATGACTTCCGTCTTCAGCTTCAGTTCTTCAACTTCTGCTTCGATCGTCGAGCGACGTTTGTCCGCGACTTGTTCCTTCAAGACCGTCAATTCCTTGATGATGAGACGATTTCGTGTCTTTTCATCGTTGAGGATCTTCTCAAGACGCGCGATTTCCTTCTCGAGTTTCGCTGCTTCTTCCTGCAACTCGACGATATCGGTATTCGTTAACCGGTACAGCTGGAGCATGACGACGGCTTCTGCTTGGCGATCCGTGAAGTTGAAGCGCGCGATCAGCTTCTCCTTTGCGTCCGCTTTGTTCGACGCAGAACGGATCAAGGCAAGCGTCTCATCGAGGACAGAGATTGCTGTCATCAAGGCAGAAACGACTTCCTGACGGCGTTTCGCTTGTTCGAGATCAAACGCTGTCCGGCGGATGACGACTTCCTTGACGTGTGCAAGATACGCATCAAGTAGTGTCAAGACGCCCATTTGCCGCGGTGTCCGTTCATGGATCGCGACCATGTTGTAGTTATAGGCAATTTGTAAGTCAGTCTGTTTGAGGTAGAAGTGTAAGACACCTTCTGCGTCCGCTTCCTTCTTCAACTCGATGACGACCCGTAAGCCGTCGCGGTCGGTCTCATCACGGACTTCAGCGACACCTTCGACCTTTTTATCAAGACGGAGTTCTTCCATCCGTTTAACGAGATTGGCTTTATTGACCTCATACGGGAGCTCCGTGATGACGATTTGCTGACGACCACCCCGCAGTGTCTCAATCGTTGAGCGCGAGCGGATGATGACTTTCCCGCGTCCTGTCTCGAACGCCTTCTTGATGCCGTCAAGCCCTTGAACAACACCACCAGTCGGGAAATCAGGACCTTGCATGTGCGTCAACAAGTCATCGACGTTCTGGACCGTACCGGAAATCCGACCAATCGCAGCATCGAGGACTTCTCCCGCGTGGTGCGGTGGAATCTCGGTTGCGTAACCAGCGGAAATCCCCGTCGAACCGTTCATCAGCAAGTTCGGCAGTAGTGACGGTAAGACGAGCGGTTCTTCCGTCGTATCATCGAAGTTGAGCGTGTAATCGACGGTCTGTTTGTTGATCCCGTCGAGAATCAGACTCGAAACTTTTGATAAACGGGCTTCCGTATACCGCATCGCTGCCGCGCTATCGCCGTCGATTGATCCATTATTCCCTTGCATATCGATCAACGGGTAACGCAGTTTCCACTCTTGGCTCAAGCGGACCATTGCTTCATAGACCGATGAATCACCGTGCGGGTGGTAGTTACCGATGACGACACCGACCGTCTTCGCCGATTTCCGGTAAGCACGGTCAAACAGGTTGCCTTCCGTATGCATCGCATACAAGATCCGGCGTTGAACCGGTTTCAGACCATCCCGGGCATCCGGTAAGGCACGATCTTGGATGATATATTTCGAATAACGACCAAACCGGTCGCCGACAACTTGCTCGAGCGACAGGTTCAGGATGTTTTGTAGATTAGACATGTTCGTTCACACTCTCTTTCGTCACGTGCTCATTCTCGATGATCGAGAGATCTTCCGCGAGACCGAAGGCGACATTGTCCTCGATCCACGTCCGGCGGTGCCCGACGTTATCGCCCATCAGGACAGAGACGCGTTTTTCGGCAACAGCAGCATCGTCGATCGTGACCCGAATCAACGTCCGTGTCTCAGGATCCATCGTCGTTTCCCAGAGCTGTGGTGCATTCATCTCCCCAAGTCCTTTGTACCGCTGGATCATATAACCTTTACCGAACTTCTTCGTCGTTTTCTTGAGCGTCTCTTCGTCCCAGACATATTCGAACTTCTCCGATTTGCCTTTTCCTTTCGAGACACGGTAGAGCGGTGGTAAGGCAACGAAGACCTTCCCGGCATCGATCAACGGACGCATGTAGCGGAAGAAAAACGTCAATAGCAAGACTTGGATATGCGCGCCATCGGTATCGGCATCCGTCATGATGATGACTTTGTCGAAATTACAATCCGACAAGTCAAAATCGGCTCCGACACCACCACCAATCGCGTGAATGATCGTGTTGATCTCTTCATTCTTCATGATGTCAGCGAGTTTCGCTTTTTCCGTGTTCAAGACCTTACCACGGAGTGGAAGAATCGCTTGGAACGTTCGGTTTCGTCCTTGTTTCGCAGAACCACCGGCAGAATCACCCTCGACGAGGAACAATTCATTCTTGTCTGCGTTTTTCGAAGCAGCAGGTGTCAGTTTTCCGTTCAAGATGCTCGAACGTTTCTTCTTTTTCCCATTTCGTGCTTCTTCGCGGGCTTTACGTGCTGCTTCACGCGCTTGCGCTGCGCGGATCGCTTTTTTGATCAACAGCGTCGCCGTTTGCGGGTTCTCTTCCAAGTACGTCGAGAGACGACGACTGATGACAGCGTCACAGCTCGTCCGCGCTTCCGGTGAACCGAGTTTCGACTTCGTTTGTCCTTCGAACTGAAGGAATTCTTCCGGAATTCGGATCGAGACGATCATGGTCAACCCTTCGCGGATATCATTTCCGTCAAGGTTCTTATCCTTTTCCTTCAAGAGCGTGTTCTTTCGGGCATATTCATTCATGACCCGTGTCATCGCCGTCTTCGCACCAACTTCGTGTGTTCCACCGTCGCGTGTCCGGACGTTGTTGACGAACGACAGGACGTTTTCCGAGTACGCATCCGTGAACTGGAAGGCGATATCGACTTCGATCTCGTTTTCCGTGCCTTCGAACGCGACCGTCGGATGAAGCGTATCTTTATCATCGTTCAAGTACTGGACGAATTCGCTGACACCGTCTTGGTACTGGAAGATATCTTGTTTATCAGACCGTTCGTCCGTCAGCGTAATCTTCAGACCTTTCAGCAAGAAAGCTGATTCGCGTAAGCGTTCTGCGAGCGTATCGTAGTTGTATGTCAACGTACTGAAGATCGAGCCATCTGGTTTAAAGTAAACGCTCGTTCCTTTTTGACGCGTCGTACCCGTTTCAAGCAACGTCGTCTTCGGCATCCCACCGTTTTCAAACGTTTGCTCATATTGTTTCCCGTCACGGAAGATCGTTACTTTCAAATCCGTTGATAAGGCGTTAACGACCGACGCCCCGACGCCGTGTAAGCCACCGGACGTCTTATATCCACCTTGACCGAACTTACCGCCAGCGTGAAGGACTGTGAAGATGACTTCAGCAGTCGGCTTTCCCGATGCATGCATCCCCGTTGGCATTCCACGTCCATGGTCACGGACGGTGATTGCATTATCTTTATGAATCGTGACGTCAATTTGTTCCCCGAATCCTGCAAGTGCCTCATCGATTGCGTTATCGACGATCTCGTAGACGAGATGGTGAAGTCCACGGTGATCGGTTGAACCGATATACATACCTGGGCGCTTCCGGACTGCTTCGAGTCCTTCGAGCACCTGTATGGCATCATCATTGTAGTTATTTAAGTCTGTCGCCATTCATTTCACCTCAAAATTCGAAATTACGACGTCGTTTTTACAAACGTTCGTTCGTTATTTCAAGTAGTCTGTCTCTAATTGTAGGCATCTTCTTGCTTCCTGACAAGCATAACCTGTAAAGCGCATGAAAAAAGACACCTTCACGAACGGGTGAAGATGCCTAAAATCGTGCGATGACTCACAGATATTGATGCTCGATTTTGATGCAACGATTCTCAATATATGGAATACCAGCACCGAGTGCAAGACTTTCTGCTTCGACACTCGAGAGACCAAGCTGATTCCAAATCATCCCGACGTCACCGTGAGCAACAGCATCTTTGGCGACATCCGCTAAAAACTCAGACCGACGGAAGACGTCGACGATATCGATGTGTCCTGGAATGCTTGCGACGCTCGGATAGACTTTTTGACCGTTCCACTCGTTTAACGTCGGATTGACTGGAATGACTTCGTATCCATGTTGGACTAAGTAGTCCGCAATCCAGTTCGCGGTCTTTCCGGAATCACTCGAGACACCGACGACGGCAATGCGTTTGGCATCCTTCAAATACTGACGTGCTTGTTGATCGGTAATCATCTAGAACTCCCCCTTATGAAAATAACTCTTACCTAACACTCTATACCCGAACCAAGATGAAGTATGCGAAATCGAGCACGTTTTCGACGTTTTTCAGAAATCGTCTTGAAATCAAATGAGTCGACCAATGACCCGGCGAACGACTTCTCGATGCAACTGAGAGCGAAATTGAATATTCATTCTTTTTTTGATGATTTAGGTGACATAATACTATTATTGTTAATAAAGAGAATGTTGTAGCTCAAAAACGATAAAAATAGGTTAAATTCTCACGTGCATCGAGTTGATCAACGACCCGTCTGGTGCGTTGTCGATGCAACTGAGCGCTCCCTGTCTGACAATTTAACGTTGCGTGAAATAACTATTTCACGCAAACAAGTGTCTGCTGTACCAACGTTTGGTATACTACCACTATAGGGGTGATTGTCGGATGAGTTTATTTAAAAACCTAGGAAAAACGATACATAAAACGACCGTTTCGGCTACAGCACCAGCGATTCCGGGTTATGAGCGGATGCCACGCTTCATTCAGTCCTATTTGGATCAGTTGGCAGCAAAACATTTCTCGTTAGCGACGATGCGTCGCTACGTTTACGACTACGAAGCGTTCTTTCAATTTGTCGCTGTAGCGTCAGGTGAAGAAGTAACAGCGCGGGATATTCCGCTCGAAGCATTTGTCGAGATCGATGCAGCAGGAATCGAAGCTTACGCTGAGTACCTTGCCTTAACGAAACAAAATGCATCAAGTGTAATCAATCGGAAGTTATCAGCATTACAGTCGTTGTTCCGTTATTTAGTCGATACAGGTCAACTGTCGGAAAATCCGGTTGCAAAAGTCAATCGACCAAAACAAGCGAAACGGGAACCGGTTTACCTGACGAAACGCGAATGGGATGAATTGATTCAGTTGTTACCGTCAAACGTTGAGATGAATGCCCGGGAAGCGTCGCATTATGAACGGGATCGCGTCCGCGACGTGACGTTATTCCAACTACTCGGCTATAGCGGGATGCGTTTGAGTGAGATGACCCAATTGGTCTGGAACGATGTCGATTTCCACGAAAACACGCTCCGCGTCATCGGAAAAGGCAACAAAGAGCGGCTGATTCCGCTCGCAAAACCAGCTCGGATTGCCTTACGAAAATATGCGATTCATTATCAGATGCCAACGAGCGGCGCCGTGCCTGTCTTCCAAAAACACGGGAAACCACTCAGCCCACGGGCAGTCCAGCATATTTTGCAGCGGCACACCGAACGATTGAAACCGGTCCTACCCTTTTTAGAGCGCAAAAAAATTACACCGCATAAATTGCGGCATACGTTTGCGACACGGCTTGCGACCGGTGGGGTCGACGTTCTGACGATCCAGCAGCTACTCGGTCACGAATCCGTCGCGACGACGCAAGTCTATGCCCATATCGGTGATTCCGAGAAAAAGCGCGCCGTCGATTTATTTGATGGTGAACGATAATCATATTATGTTAACTGGAGGAGGGATAGCATGAATTACGGGCTCAGTGAACGCAAAATTAAACAGATGTCTGATGCTTATGCCTTTCGACGGGGAAAGAAGTATGTCGCAGCTCGCAAGGTCACATTGCACAATTACCGGATGGGTGATGAGCTGATCGAAGCGAGTGTCGACGGTGAAGAACGATTCACGGTGACGGTTCGCGTCAAGGCGCACGGTGTCGACGCCGGCTGCAATTGTCCTTCGCTTGCGATGGATACGTCATTTTGCGGACATATCGTCGCCGTTTTGCTGGCGATGCATCATGTACAGGCACATGGTACACCGACGCCGCTATCGCCGCAGATCCGTCCGTTCACGGCGATCCAAGTCGATGACGCTGGCGCGCGCCATTATTTACGCAGTCTCACACCGGATCGTCGGGTAGCGATACATTTCGAACTGACCGGACCCGTCGTGACGCTCAAACGACTGACGGACAATCAACAGCATCAACTGTCCCTGCCCTACTTCGATCGTCTGCTTGGACAGACAGAGTATTTGCAGCGAGTCGCCGATGTATCGTTCAGTCCTGATTTGCAAGAACGAATCGTCTCCGGAACGCCAATCGTCAAATTGCATCTTGACCGAACGGCTCAGGAAGTCGAAGTCCGCGTGTTGTTCGATTATCAAGGGATTCAGCTGAATCCGCTCGACGAGACGATTTACGCTGGTCGCGATCAAGTAACGGAACAAAGTGTCTTACGCTTCTTACGTGAATTCCAAGCAACGCCACGTGACACGCGCTACATCATCACGCGTGACGCCGCGCAATATGCCTTTCTGCGGAGCCTGCTTGACGAACGGGTCGCGCTCGGTCAACTGGAGTTATTTGCAACACAAGCGATCCGGACGACGTTACCAAAAGGACCGTTTCATCCGCGGATCGAAGTCGACGTGACGGACCGCCTCGACTGGCTCATCTTCAACTTTTCAATGGACGGAATTCCAGAAGATGAGCTGAAACGTGTCCTGAAGTCGCTCGTCTTACAAAAACGGTATCACCGCTTGAAATCCGGACAGTTCGTTTCTTTAGAAACACGAGCTTTCCAGCAATTGCAACGGGTTCTCGCCCAGATGGAAGCAAGTGAACGCGACTTACGCGATGGACGGATCGTCTTACCTGCCGTCCGGAACATGAAGCATCTGATAGGCGCCTCCGTCCTCCATCTTCACGCTGATTTGCTCGAGAAATGGCTTGAATTAAAATCCGGACAAGGATTCCGGCTCGACTTGCCGAATTCGTTAGAGTCACGACTCTATCCGTATCAACGGACGGGCATCCAGTTCCTGAAGAATCTGGACGCACAAGGATGTCACGGGATCCTAGCCGATGAGATGGGGCTCGGGAAGACGATTCAAGCGATTGGTTATATCGCGACGATTCCTGACCGTCGTGCGCTCATCGTCGCGCCGGCGTCACTGCTCCGCAACTGGGAAGCGGAACTGAAGCGCTTTTTACCCGATCGACCGGTTCATGTCGTCACCGGTTCTCAAACTAGCCGACTCCGCGAACTGGAGCACTTACCTGACGATACGGTAACGATCGTCTCCTATACGACGCTTCGGACCGACGTCCGTCGCCACCCTGTATATGACGTCGTCTTCTTTGATGAAGCCCAGCACTTGAAGAATCCGCAGTCACAAACGGTCAGTCAACTGCGGCATCTGCAAGCAAAACGCCGTTTCGCCTTAACGGGAACACCACTCGAGAATCGTCCGCGTGATATCTGGTCGATCTTCCATGTCCTGTTTCCAGAGCTACTGCCGGATCTAATGACGTTTGAGAAATGGTCGTTTGATGACATGCAACAGTTCATCCAACCGTTCTTATTACGGCGTGAGAAACAAGATGTCTTACAGGATTTACCAAAGAAACAGATCGAGCATCATTATGTCGAGCTCGGTCCGAACCAAAAACGCTTATATGCGTCGTATCTTGCCAAACTGCAACTCGAGACGCTGCAACACTTAGACGAAACGAAACGCGAAGATCGTTTGAAGTTACTGGCTGGGTTAACGCGTTTGCGGCAAATTTGCAACGATCCAGGGTTATTCGTTGAGGGATATACAGCGGAAGCAACAAAACGAACGCGTCTACTCACATTGATTGCCGAAAAACGGGCCGCCGGAAAGCGGATCTTGATTTTCTCGCAGTATACACAAATGCTCGAACGCATTCGCTCGGATCTCGCGCAACGTCACCTCCCCCACTTCCTGTTGACGGGTGAGACACCACTCGAAGACCGAGTGGCATTATGCGATCGATTCAATGACGGTGAAGTCGATCTCTTCTTGATTTCCCTGAAAGCCGGCGGAACGGGACTGAATCTCGCGTCTGCTGATACCGTCATCCTCTTTGACAGCTGGTGGAATCCGGCCGTCGAACAGCAAGCTGCCGATCGTGCCCACCGGCTTGGACAACAATCTGACGTGACGGTCATCAAATTGCTGACACGCGGGACGATCGAAGAAAAGATGACGGAATTACAAGATCGAAAAGCCCAGATGGTCGATGCCGTCCTGACGGCTCCAGACAGTGATGCCTTGACCGTCAAAGAACTCGTTCATCTCGTAGAAACAAAGGAGGAACATCGGTGATCCTTGATCTCCTGCTTGGTTACCTTATCGGCAGTATTCTTGGCGGTACGCTCTGGAAGTACGTCAGTCGTACCGATTTGGCTCAGGTCGGTTCCGGAAACATCGGTGCCCGCAACGCCCATCGTGCCGGTGGGCTCCCGGCTTTTTTATTCGTGTATCTGTTTGATGCCGCAAAGACGGTTCTTGCACTACAGATCACAGACGCATTTTATCCCGTTGCTCTTGCCGTGCTCATCGGTCACTTGTTTCCGTTGTTTCATCCGCGACGCGGCGGTAAAGGGTATGCCGTATTTTCCGGCATCGTCTTCGCCATCACGCCGTGGGCATATCTTGCCGGACTAGGCATACTCGGTCTATCTTATCTCGTAACGAAAGATAGCGTCAAAGCGGGGCTGATTCCGGTTGTTCTGCTCCCGTTACTCCCCGTCTACTTTGACGCGGGAACCATCAATATCTTGTGTACCGTTGCCGTAAGTCTACTTGTCCTGTGGGCTCATGATGCACTTCACAAGCCAGTCATTACATAAGGAGGACGTCTCATGATCGACTTTTCCATTGCCACCGCTTCGGACGCGGAAGCAATCCATGAACTGAACTACCTCACCTTCACGGAAGAGATTCCGCAACATCAACCAAACACCGAACGGAAACGGATTGATCGGTTTCATGATCAAAATACTTATCTGATCGGCAAGGAAGACGATCGACTCGTCGCGATGATTGCCATTCGAAAGCATCGTCCTTTTTCACTTGAAGAAAAAGGCGTGACGTTAGATGAGACACTGACGGACCCGGCGGAAATCCGTTTACTCAGCGTTCGTCCCGAATACCGCAATAGTCGTACGTTCATGCAATTGATGCGCTTTTTGATGGTCTACTTGGAGCGGGAAACGATTGATCATGTCTATATCAGTGGTACGACACGGGAAGCTAAACTATATGCGCGGTTCGGCTTCACACCAATCGCAGCAACGCTCGGTAGTGGCGACGCCCAGTTCGTACCGATGTTGTTGTCGCGCGCAACATACGAACGGTCCGTCATCGCGGACGTTTTACGTCCTCTGCATTTTCTAGCCGGTCCGGTCGAGGTTGCACCAACAGTCCGCCAAGCGGCGCAACAAGCACCGCGCCCGCATCGGACGGCTTCGATGCGCCAGCTCGATCAAGATTTACGTGGTCGGATATGTCAGTTGCTGGATTTGCCACATGTCTCGATGGCTGTCGGCAGTGGTACGCTCGCCAACGATATCGTCGCACAACAACTGAGTGGACATGGGTTGATCCTAAACGGTGGTGAGTTCGGTCAACGCTTGATTGATCACGCGGCACGAGCTGGGAAGTCCTTTGATGTCCACTCGCTTCCACCCGGTCACCCGATCGACTTGGAACAACTCGCGAGTCAACTGCATCAAACGGAATACGACTGGATCTGGTTGACGCACTGTGAGACGTCAACGGGCGTCCTCTACGATTTCGATGCGGTAAAAGTGCTATTAGATCAACGAACCGCACTCATCGTCGATGCGATCAGCGCCGTCGGAACCGGACGTTTCTCATACGCTGGTTGCAAATTCGTCACGACCGTCTCCGGAAAAGCAATTGGTGGTTTACCGGGTCTTGCGTTCATCGGTCATACAGACAGCATCCTACCTTCTCCACGAATTCCACGTTATCTGGATCTCGGACTCTATGCGGAAGGCGTCGCCTTTTCCGGCTCATCGAACTTGTTGCTTGCTTGTCAGGCAGCGCTCGATGCCCTTGATCTCGATCAAGCCGCCATCAAGATGACTTATCTCGAACAGGCCGTTCGGGCGACTGGTTTCAACCTGCTTGCGACGCAAGAAGCACAAGCGCCGGGAATTCTGACGATCGTCCATCCGTCGGCAACCGCTTTAGGAGACGCTCTCCGGATCCAGGGCTATCATGTTCAATATGAAAGCGACTATCTCGTCCATAATCAATGGCTCCAAATCTCAACGATGGGACAGACGACGATGCGGCACATCGAACGTCTCATCCGTGTATTAGTCCGTGAAAACCAACGCATCACCATAAAAAATGAAAAAATGAAAGACCTCTTAACCCTTGATTTCAAGCGGTTTGGAGGTCTTTCGACTTTAAAAAATAAAAAATAGAGGTTTAAGGATTTAAAACATAGGGGTATAAACTCACTAGCACCGCATCAAACCGGTGACTTACTCACACATGTTTCTCAATATCAGCGTAATGACCTGGGAGAGAAATGCAAAGTCACGAAAGCGTCAGATTCAAAAGAGTCTGAAACCGATTGTCTTAGCATGTTTCATATTGTTCAGGACTTGTCCTGCTCCTACATTCATTACCTTTTGAGGGCTATACCAAATTCAAGGGGGAAATGAACATGTCAGTTAAATTAACAGCCGAAAAACGCGAGGTACGTCCACGCTCACTCCGTAAACAATTACGTCATGAAGGAAAAGCTCTTGGTGTCGTGTATGGTTACAAAGTGGAAAGTACACCAATCGCATTTGAAGAAAAAGAATTGCTTAAAATCGTTCGAGAAAACGGTGAGAACGTCTTGATTTCACTGAAACTCGACGGTAAAAATATTAACGTCTTGATCAACCGTCGTGATATGGATGTCTTCACACCAACTGTCGATCACGTTGAATTCATCGCCGTTAAAATGGATGAAGAGACAGAAGTCGAAGCAGACGTCGTACTCGTCGGGGAAGCAGCTGGCGCGAAAGTCGGTGGATTCCTATCACAGACACTCTTTAAAGTAACAGTCGCAGCAACACCAGATAAATTACCAGAGAACGTCGAAGTCGACGTCACAAACCTCGAAATCGGCGATTCAATCTCTGTAGCTGATCTTCCGGAACAAAAAGATTTCCGTATCGTCACAGAAGGCGACATTCAAGTCGCAGCTGTCGTCGAATCAACGCTCGAACAAGAGCTTGAGGAAATCGAAGAAGCAGAAGCTGAGGCACAAGCGGAAGCTGGCGAAGACAACGAAGCGGAAGCTACGGAAGAGTCTTCAGAAGAAGCAAAAGAAGAGAACGAAGATAACAAATAAGTCGTTTATCGATACGCCCTTCGTGGCGTATCGTTTTTTTGTGTCTTGACAATAGACAGAAGATTGCCTAAAGTGAACAGCGTATCATCTATTACCATATCCACTAGGGGAGCCCATTTGGCTGAGACGATTCACTTCGGACCCTTCGAACCTGATCTAGTTCATACTAGCGTAGGAAAGTGGAGCGATCACATCCAATGACTCCTGCTGCGCGCAGTTTTTCTGAGGACCGCTCTCTTTTTACGGAGGGCGGTCTTTTTTGGTGTCTCCCCCACTTAAAGGAGGACGAACACGATGCAACACTGGAAAATGAAAGAAATCATGGTCATGATGATGCTCGCCGTCGCTTGCGGCGTCATCTATCTCGGTTGGTCAACACTCTGGTTACCGATGTCTGCAATCTTCGGACCAGTCGGTGCCAACTGGATGTTTGGGATCTGGATCATCGCGAGCCCGCTCGTCGCAGCAATCATTCAAAAACCAGGTGCTGCTCTCATCGCGGAAATCGTCGCGGCAGCCGTCGAGCTGTTCACGGGTAGTCACTTTGGTTTATCGGCTCTTCTCATCGGGGTCTGCCAAGGGCTTGGTGCGGAACTCGTCTTTGCGATGACGCGTTATCACCGTTATGACACCTGGACATTGATGTTATCGGGTGTTGGAGCCGCAATTGGTAGCATTGTCTATAGTTTGATCGCGAACGGATTCGGTTACTACACGACGACGACGTTGCTTGCGACAACAGGTTTACAATTGATCAGTGGTGCATTACTCGGCGGTTTGCTTGCAGCGATTCTCGTCCGTCGCCTTGTTGCGACCGGTGTCTTGAACGGGTTTGCGGCAGGACGTGCGAAACGGGAAGTCGCATGATTACTGTCGACGATCTCAGCATCCGCTATCCGGGTCAGATGAAATCGGTGCTCGATCATGTATCGCTGACGATCGAACAAGGAACGACCCTTTTGCTTGGACGCAGTGGGAGTGGCAAGACGACACTGCTTCATGCCCTAGCCGGACTGACACCGGAGACGATTGAAGTCGAACAGACTGGTACCGTTACCCGGTCCGGTTCGGTCGGAGTCTTATTTCAAAATCCAGAAGAACAATTCTGCATGGAAACGATCGGACGCGAAATCGCTTTTAGTTTAGAAAACCGGTCGATTCCACGTGCGGAGATGGAGGAACGAATTGAACGCTTACTTGCACTCGTCGGTCTCCCTCTCCCCTTCTCGACACCGATCGCGAGTCTATCCGGGGGGATGAAACAGCGCCTCGCGCTCGCCGCGGTCCTAGCGCTCGAGCCGGCGATCTTATTACTCGATGAACCAACAGCCCAGATTGATCCAATCGGACAACACGAGCTGATGGCGTTGATCTTTCGGATTCAGAAAGAACACGATTTAACGATCGTCTTGATCGAGCACCAACTCGATGTCTGTTTACCGTACATCGATCAGGTTGTCTTACTTGAGAACGGAACGATTACTGCGACGGCGCATCCGCAGGATTTGTTCTCGCAGGCTTATACAGAGCTTCAATCGAAAGGCATCGCTGTTCCTTCTTTGTATCCGTACACGTTAGAGACGCTACCCATAGATGGACCACAAGCAGCGCGACTTCACGTGCTTCCTCCAGTCGCTACAGCCGGCATTCCCTTGTTGCACGTCGCTGCATTATCGACGAAAGCCCCTTACCCGCTGACCGATGCGACATTTTCCCTGCAGACAGGAGAATGGGTGATGCTGCTCGGAGCAAACGGCTCCGGGAAAAGTACATTACTTGCAACACTCGGTCGGTTGCTCTCGCATCAAGGAACATATCGGTTCCAGGAACGTCCGGCTCAGCGTTACTCCCGGCGACGCTTTTATGAGCACGTCGGCTATGTCTTCCAACAACCGGATCTGCAGTTTCTCAAACTGACGGTCGAAGCAGAAATCGACTGGAGTCACCGGGCAGCGACGAGTGACGAGCGCACAACATTACTCGAACGGCTGGAACTCGCATCCGTCAAACAGCAGTCACCGCTTGCGCTTAGTACAGGGCAACAACGACGACTCAGCGTTGCGACGATGCTAGGGCAGACGAAGGATTTGTTGTTGCTCGATGAACCGACGTTCGGACAGGATGGATTGACGACACGGCGGCTCATGGAACAGTTGTTGACGGAACAACAAAACGGAACGACGCTCGTCATGGCAACACACGATATGGAACTCGTCGCCCGATACGCGGATCGTGTCCTCGTCATGGAGCAAGGGCGGATTGCTTTTGACGGACGTCCGAGCGAGTTATTCGCTGACGTTCCGTTACTCGAACGCTGTCAGCTGCAACGTCCACTTTCTTACCAATTCCAGGAGGTGAAGCGCCATGCAGACGAACGCGTCACCGTTCGCTAAACTCAATCCTGTCATCAAGGGGAGCGGATTGTTTTTGATCATGTTTGCCTTAATTGCAACGAACGACTGGATCAAGACGTTGGTGTTCCTGAGTTTTGCTATCGCCTTGCTACTCCTCTCCGGATGGAGTCCTGTCGATTTCTTGAAACGGCTCGCACCTTACAGTCTATTATTCTTATTGACGTTCTGGATGATGGCGGCGTTTGGCAAAGGTACGAACACGCTCTGGTCGTTCGGTTGGTTTCATGTCACGTCGGAAAGTGTCGTACATGGCTGGTTACTTGCCTTACGGATGGCGACGTTCGTCTGCTTAAGTTTCGCTTTCGTCACGACGACCGATGCGACCCGGTTCGTGATGAGCTTGATTCACCAGGCAAAGGTGTCCCCTCGCTTCGCGTATGGGTTCCTTGCCGGGATCCGCTTTCTGCCACAACTGGTCGAAGAAGTCCGCGTCTTGCGGCAAGTCCGAATGATTCGAAACGTGCACAGTCGCTTTCCTGGTGATGCGTTCCTATCAATCGGCTTACCGCTCTTCTCGCGATCGATCCAGCGGGCAGAACGGATGGCAATCGCTTTCGAAGCCCGTCATTTTTCAGCAGAGCGGACATATTATGAAGTGCCAGTCGTTCAGCGCCAGGATATTATCTACCTCGTGGTCATCCTCCTGTTCATCAGTCTTGTCTTTTGGCTATGATTACCGCCACCCGTATCCGGGTACATTCTAGCAAGACAGATTGAAGGAGAACGACATGAAACGAATCCTCTTGATTGGTGCAGGACACGCTCACCTGCATTGCATTACCAATGGACCAACAGAAGACGTCGAGTGGCTGATTTTAAATGCCTCGACGTACCAATATTACTCGGGCATGTACTCCGGACTTGCTGACGGAACGTACGATATCGATGAGATCCGTATCGACGTCGCCGCATTGTGTCGCGCCAATGATAAACAGTTCATCGAAGAGACCGTCATCAAAATCGACCCCGTTGAAAAAGTCGTCTTCGGTGCATCCGGCAGGCGTTACACCTATGACGTCGTCTCGACGAATATCGGCTCGTTCGATTGGGCGGAAGATACGACACGATTATCGATCAAACCGAACTACCGGTTACCGGATACATTAAAGCGACTGCAACAAGCAAAGTGTCCAGTCGTGATTGGAAGCGGTGCAGCGGCTGTCGAGATGGCGGCGTCCTTAAAAGTAGCGGGTGTACCGATCACACTGATCACGGATCCCGAGTTACTTTCAGGACACCCCGCAGCAGAAGCGATTGCGAGACGCTTACAAGAACTCGATGTATATTGGATTCGAGAACGGCCACTGAACGAGGCGTCTCCTCTCCGCTTTTCACATCATCCACCAATCGAGTCAGATGCGATCATCCGCTTGACAGGTGCGAAAGCTCCAGCATTGTTTGCGGACAGTAAGCTCTATACGGAAGACGGATTTCTACTTGTCAATGAACAGTTGCAAGCGCTCGATCATCCGAGTCTGTTTGCTGCGGGTGACGCAGCGACCCTCGTCGCTTATCCCGATATTCCGAAGAATGGCGTCACAGCTGTCCGGCAAGCACCGATCTTACTGGCAAACCTCTTACGGTACGTCCAGGAAGAGGCACTGCAAACCTATCGTCCGCAAACGAACTATTTGACGATTTTATCGATGGGACCACGTCATGCAGTTTCAATGTATGGCAATCAGTATTCGACTCACCCGTTCGGTTGGTACCTGAAGCGCTGGATCGATCAACGGTTCATGCGGAAGTATCGCCCTTAAAAGTGTGCGCCGGCGCACGCTTTTTTCTGTACACAAAAACAAGCCATGGACGGGTGTCCATGGCTTGTTGGATTAGACGGTTTGATTTCCTTTAACGTACGAGAGTAACGTTTCGTTGAACTTCTCTTGTTCATCAAGCAACATACCGTGCCCACTCTCTTCGAAGACTTCAAGTCGTGCATGTGGGATTCCCTTTTGCATTTCTTCCGCGAACTCGAACGGACAGACTTGGTCTTTTTTACCGTGGATGATCAACGTATCGACTTTGATGTTCTCGAGTTTTCCACGTAAGTCTTCATCACGTAATGCGATTGCTGACTGAATCGTACCGTGGGACGAAGCGGCGATGCTAAGACCATGGAACCATTGTTGAAGTGGTTCTGGATGCTCCTTCGCAAAGAAGATTTCCCCGAATCCTTTGAGCATCGACGGACGATCTTGTTTCGTGTCGGCGATCAACGCATCGACTTCTTCTTTCGTCATCCCGTATGGATAACCGTCGCGTTGCGTAAACACAGGTGCCGCAGCTCCTGCGAGGACAAGTTTACTAACTTTTGAATCCCCGTATTGCAAGAGATAGGACAAGGCGATTCCTCCTCCCATCGAGAAGCCGAGCAACGTGACATTCGTTAATTTCAACTGTTCGATGACTTCATTAATGTCGGACGCCATCGTCTTATAATCGTATCCCGTTGCCGGCGCATCTGATTTGCCATAACCGCGATAATCGATCCCGACGTAACGGTACCCTTCTTCGACGAGCAGATTCTTTTGATACTCGAACATATTGTTGTTTGCCGGCCAGCCGTGTAAAAAGACGACCGGTTGACCCGATCCGACATCCTCGACATAAATTTTCGTGCCATCAACTGCTTGAATGAATGTACCCATCATAAAACCCCCATAAAAATAGATTGACTGTGCATGCATCTATTATTCCCGAGTCAAGAGATATCAAACATCTTAATGTTAAAGCATTATAGAAAATTCTGTCTATTCTAGAAATTATGGTAAAATATAGTCACTAGGATAAAGGAGGTTTTTCATGAGACGCTATATACATACGGGTATTCTCGCAGGCGTAGTCTTACTTGCCGGATGCGGTAAAGAACAATACTTAGACCTTACATACGATGTTAATTACTGGGGCGGTATTTCGACTACCTTTGATGGGCAAGAGATACCGGATCTCCCGAAAAAACAAACCGCTGCTTTGTTGAAGGTTTGCCAGCAAAAACCAGACATGAAGCACTTACCTGATCGATATGTGCAACACGAAGGATTTGACTTATACTTCCTGCCTCCGAGTATCCAAGGGCGTGAGTTCCAACACGTCCGTTTCCTGTCAGACGAAAAAAAGGACTATCTGGCGTGTCAGCCGATTCGCCATGCGGATTATGCGGTCCATCAGATCAAGCGTAGTGATTATCCATTCGTCGATTGGTCAAAACAACCGGTTAAAGCTAAATCGACAGTCGTTCGCTTTGGACCCGTTCCAAAAGAAGTGACAGATCAACAAAAACAGGAAAACGAAGATCGTAAAGAAGTAAAAGAGCTCGGACGGTACCTTTTCCCGTCCTATCAACTATCTTTGCCACCGGAAGGACAACTCGTCGTCTACATGAAAGAGAAAGGCAAAGATAAAGAACAAACACTCTTTGAGACGACCGAGTCACTATCCGGTTCCGAATTGAATTTAGCTTTTCGCGCTAGTCCGGATGGTGGTGTCCAACAATCGTCGATCGAGCTGATGTTCAGTGGTGACCGTGTCGGATTCCCTTCGACGATTCAAGAATATATGAATGGACAAGCCTATCAGATTGAGCGAAAGCAACTGCCGGATACGATTGCGACAGGTCAGACTGTCCAGTTCGCAACCGTTCGGAAACAAGAGGACGGAAAAGTCGTCCAAGAAACATCGATATATTTGCGTTTTAATAAAACCTACACAAAACCAGTGAATTACGATTATGGATTCCTTCAAGCATCCACAAGCGATTATGTCGGTTTCATCCATCAATCACCGAAACAGCTCATCGATAGCGATTATAAGTTCGTCTCAGCAATACCGGATAAACTAGCGAAAAAAATCGCTCAGGAATTAAAAGAGACCGACGTCATGGAACCACAAGGCACAAAACTAAAGCAGAAAAAATTAACGTTGATGCGCGAAGGGAAAAGCCAAATGTTCGAGCTATTCGAACGCAAACGCGCCAAAAAACTTGAAATCTATGTCGTTAAAAAAGGATCAAAGAACGGTGCGAAGCTGTCAGGTACGACCAGTGAAGCACTTAGTGAGGTGCTTAATCAATGAACAAACGTTACTGGATCGGACTAACACTCGGTGCAACGCTAGTATTAAGCGGTTGTCAAAGTGATGCGCCGAATTTTAAATGGGATTACTTATCACAACTATATGATGGAGGACAATTTAGTGATCAAGGTCCAAGAACCTTGTCAGCGAAGGAACGAATCGTCATCCAAAAAACGTGCGCGTCGAAAGCGAGCGATGCACCCGAAGATTACTCTGTCGGCGGCATCTATTCCGTCATGATGGCGAATCCATTCGATGACTATGCAGGTCAAACCGTTCGTTACGTTCAATCCGGAAAGAAGACCTACTTATATTGCGAAACGCCATTAAAAAGTGGATATTATCCGCTAGCAAAGAAAGACGATGTCTTCAAGAAGACAGCTCTGACTCCACAACGACAGAACTTTAACATGAAGCCTACTGTATTAAAAAAAGACGATCGGTTCATTCGTAATGAGAAGGTTGCCGATCACTCCGCTCGAACATTAGAGCTCCCAGGTTCAGGTTACCTTGTCATCGACGCGACGGATGTCACGAAAAAAGATTCACGGACGACGATCTTTACGTACACGCATTCACTCACACCATTTACACGTGACGTCAAACTCTATCTCGTCTACAATCAACAATTCGGTTCGACTTATGACGTGATGGTGCGCTTACCCGAGTTATACGGTGGACGTCATGTGGAACGCCCGATTCATTCGATGAAACAACCGGGCAAGGTCCGGTTCATCCCGGGTGACGGGACACCGGAACATTACGGAACGCTCATCGCAACGGAGAAAAACGGAAGCGAATTCCGCTATGAATTATCGATTCGACATACGATGGAACGACCGCCTGAACTTCAAGAGCCGGAACAGACAGCAGACGACGTCGTAGCGGATAACTTGGAAGTGACGCTATTCCATCAAGAGCAGTTCCAGCATATCCGTTTTGAAGAAGATGATTTTACTTCGGAAAAAGGCTTCGATTGGGACAAAATGATCATGATGACGAGTGATGAATCCGGAAAATTACAAAAAGCCATCAAGACGAGTGAACAGTCTGATGTGCGGGGAAAACGGGCGAAGTGGAAATACCTGACGTTCCGAGAAGGGACGAAAGGACAGCAATACGAAGTTTATCTCGACAAGCGTGTCAAAAAGACCGACATTTACTTGAAGGATCCGAAACGTGACGTGTCGATTCACTTATCAGCAACAGGTCGTGACATCATCCTTCCTTTGTTCGAGCAATACGAAAAATGACTCACGCCATGAAGACGAGATGCTGGAGCAAATAAATCAAGGAACACCAGAAGATGAAGGCAATTCCCTCTCGCAACCACTCCTTACGCGTCAACGGTTCACGTAAGAAAGAGACGCAAGCAAACAGCAAGACGAAGAAGTAGAGATAAATGAAGCCACCGCTCGTCAAGAAACCGAAAAGCAGGATCATACCCCCGAGGACGGACAGGCTAGAGACGACAGGTTTACGATATACCATACAGTGCCACCTCGTTTCATCTAGTTTGTTAGAATATACCCAGATTACGGAAAAACACTCTAATCTATAGTTACAAACAACACCCCTTGAGAGACTTCCTCCCAAGGGGTGTTGTTTGTTATTCCGTTGCGGCACTGTGATCAGCGACGATCGCATATTCCGTGACGGTATTCGACGTCACGAGCGGTTTGACTTCGGACGTTCCGTTATCCCGCTTATGGTGCACGCCTTTGTACGCTTGACTCTCTTGCCACGCATGGAATGCTGCTTGATTCGACCACGTCGTCATGATCGTGACGATGTCTTCTTCTTCCTGACTGACATCGACGAGGACTTGCATCCGGTGGAATCCTTCCATCCGTTCGATTCCCTTCGTCGTCTTAAAACGCGCTGCGACCTGATCTGCTGCACCTTTGACGACGTGTAACTGGTTCATGACGATCCACATGTTCTTCTCCCCCTTTTTTCGTCTTCAGTATACTAGAAGTCACGGGTCGTAGAAAACACGGATGCGTTGTCGCTTGGTAACGTCAAGCGTTGGATCGTCTCTTTCCCGTCTACGCTCGTCGCGATCATCTCGAAATAGAGCGAATGCGGGAAGGCATCCGGTAACGGTTGGACGGTATGGAAACGTTCCTGATCTGCTACCGGCAATGAGCGTTGCATCGGACGAAGGGGCGCTTCGCCTTCAGCCGTCGTCTTATACGGCTCGAACCGGATCGATTTCATTTGCTTCGAACCATTCATGCCGTAGGCGACAAGGTATCGACCTTCGTCCGTCGTCAACAAACGACCTTCAAACCAATCCGACTCCCTCGTCTGTTTCGAGCGAATGATTCGGTCGATTCGTTGTGACTCATCGGTTTGTTGCAGGAGCAAAAACAAGCGGTCGTGCTTCGCTTCAAGATACGCGACGGCATAATGGTCAGATAGTCGTTCGACGAAGTAGACATCACGTGCTTCGACTGGTGTGCTTGTCATCTCTGTATATAACCGGGCGACTTGCTTCGCCGTAAAGGAAACGGTCTCTTGACGTGGATGCATTCCCGTCAGCGTTCCGAGCACGAGACCGAACAATAAGATGAGGAAAAGACGCCGTTTCATCAGTCGACCTGTTTGACGAGCAGATGATAGCTCATCCCTGGTGGATAATCATCGATTCGTCCGACTTCGACGAATCCCTGTCGCTCATAAAACGGAAGCGCTTGAAACGAGAACGTCTCGACGCGAATTCGCTGAACACCCGCTGCTCGTGCCCATTCCTCCAGTTGACGGAATAACTGAGTACCGAGCCCACTTCCCCGTTCTTCTTCGACGATGAAGAACCATTCAATATGTAACCAGCCCCAGTATATTTCCCCTGAGATGCCGCCAATCGGTTGATCGTCACGCGTCGCAAGTAATGTGACGGCTTGTGTTCCCTCGAAGCGTTTCGTCGCATGAAGCGGTGAACGCTCGACATTGTATTGACGCACTTGTTTTCGGAGCCAGTCCTGTCCGTCCTCATTTTCATTGAGTTGAAATTTCAACATTTCCGAATCCCCTTTCTTGTTATAGTAGTAGTGGAGGTGAATCCGATGGAACCTACATTCCAGATTGATTGTACGAAGTGTTTTGGTTTATGTTGTACCGCACTCGCTTTTTCGAAATCCAGTGATTTTGGTCATGACAAACCGGAAGCAACACCGTGTCGTAATCTTGACGCGGATTACAGCTGTAGCATCCATGACCGGTTACGCGACAGCGGCTACAAAGGCTGCACCGTCTATGATTGTCTCGGTGCTGGACAGCATCTGTCACAGCAGACATTCGAAGGCGATGATGCACCTAAGCGACGCCAAGCGATCTATGCTGCCTTCCCGAAGATGGTTCATTTGTTTGAGATGATGTGGTACATAACCGACGGGAAACGTGATGTCACCCGTGACATCCACGATCAACTCGATGAGACACTTGCCGCACTGACCCGGTACGCGGCATTACCAGCCGATCAATTTGAACGACTTGACTTGATACCGGTTCGTCAAACCGTCCGACCACTCCTTGAAATAATTGCGTCACGTGTTCAAGCTCAGTATAGCGGAAGACGCGACCAGACACCACGCGACTGGGTCGGAAAACAGCTACCAAGACGTAATTTCTCAGGTGCCAGTGTTCAGAATCAATGGTTGCTCGCGACGAACTTGGCGCGCAGTAACCTGCGCGGAGTCAACTTTCTCGGGGCGGATTTGCGAGACTGTAACGTCAAAGACGCCGATCTGACGGATGCACTCTTTTTGACACAGGCACAAATCAATGCGGCAATCGGCAATGCAGCGACGCAGTTACCGCGTCGCTTACTCCGTCCGTCCCATTGGCGTTAAACAGAAGCGAACGATAAGGAGGCACGTTTTCGGTCGATTGATCCGAAAGCGTACCTCCTTTTGCTTGTTATCGTTTCCCGAGCGTAAAGCCGTCAAAATAACGCCCGCCAAATGGTGCAAGATAATCATCGACTAATGCGACGACTTCTCGTCGGTCATCCGATTGATAATACAACTCGAATGCCGTTGTGTGTCGACTAGCATAGTCTTCGTCAAACTCCGCAAGAGCACGGATCGCCCACTTCCCTTGTCCAATGAAGCGACGATTGGCGCGAAGGACGAACTCGATGCTCTGTTCATATAAACGTGACGCAATCGCTAAACCTTCCGCGCGGTTCGTCACACTCTCGAAGTCGTCGAGCATATCACTTAAAAAATAACGTGCGCGCTCTTGTTCCGAATTCGTCCACGCAACAGGTCCGTCCGCCAATTGTTGAGCCGCTTCCTGACGGATAGATGCAAGGTGTGGATGATCCTCGATCGTCCAGCTGTCAGCAATCATTCGTTGCAGGGACGGGCGACCACGTTCCCGGTCACTCTCGAAAAACGACTGAATCGTCTCAAAGGAATGGACGAATGCTTCGACCGGGACACCGTCATGGATGAACGACTCCCGGTACGCCTGACCTCGACTTGCTTCAAAAATGATCACATCGACATCTGATTGTGCGGTCGCTTGCCCTCGCGTATGGCTGCCGGCAAGTAAAACAGCACAGTGATTCGGGTACCGTGACGCAACGAGCGGCATGATCCAGTCGCACCACTCCATACGTGTCTTAGTCTTCAACTTGTTCACCGATTCCGGAGAAGACGGCCAGTTCGTCACCCGGTACGGCAACGATCGTCGCGTCGGCTCGGTGTGGCGCAAGACCAATATCGATCGCCCACGATTCATAATATGTATCCGATCCGTTTAAGACGAGCGTTTGTCCGTTGCTAAACGTTAGGAATAAGTGGGGTGCCGTCTTTCCGATCCGGACACCGGTGATGCGTTCCGCGTGAAGCGAGACGATCAAGTGTAACATCTCTTCCTTCGTCGCATGGCGGACGACCCAGTCCTGTGTCGTCTCGACATCGCCATAAAACAGACGATCCGTCTCGATCCGAAGTCGTAGTTCAGGCGCAGTCGTATCGAACAAATTGATGAATTCGAGCGTGACGTAGCCTGCGACATGGACCGTCGCTAACTGTGTGCCGATGAAATAGGTCGTCAAAAGCTGACGGGCGAGTTGATGATCTTCTTTGTTCATGATGAGCACCTCATTTAAAAAGAATGAATGGTATCGGGATGAGTCCGAGAAACTTACTTCCACTCAATTTACCACAAATTAGTCGATACGAACATGAGAAGAAAGGCTTGTTTTCGGTTTTCTGCGGCACGGAGGTGAGAATACGGTATACTGATGAGGAACTGACGTCGATCGTGATCGACAGAGAGGAGCTCCATCCATGCAATATTTCTACATGAGACCCTATCCGGATGATCCAGACTGTTCTACGCAACAAGCGGAAGCCGACAAGATGAATGTGACGACACGTGTCATCGAGACGCATGATTCAGCGAAACGACGGACGGAATTAGAACAGATGCTCGAGACCCTTCAGACGGGAGACGAAGTCATCGTCACGCATCTCTACATCTTAGCAGACTCGACGCGGCACTTGATCGAGATGCTCGAGCACATGGAGACGCGCGGTGCGACGCTGTGGTCACTCCGCGAACAGATTCGGACGAGCGAGCGTGCCTCCTTGTCGTTTCTTGAAACGGCACGCCACCTGGTCCAGCTGCAAAGTGATGTCATCAGCATGTCGACGCGTGCCGGACTCTCAAAAGCAAAAGAACAAGGAAAGCAGACCGGTCGCCCGCGGAAGCCGGATGAAAATGTCCGCCGCGCGATCGCGATGTATCAAAGTAAAAACTATTCGCTCGCTGATATCCGCGAACAGACCGGTATTAGTAAAAGTACGTTGTACCGATATCTCGAAAGCGAGACAATCGATACAGATAAAGGCTGACTCCATCATGGAATCAGCCTTTTTTTCAGCTATTTTGCTTTAAGGTGTTACCGAGCCATTTTTGGAGGGCTTTTCCGCCTTCATAGAATGAGCTGTCTCGTAATTCATACGTATGACCGCCTTGTTCGATCAAGTCGAGGAACGTATTCCCGACGTCCCGGTTTTCCCATTTCCGCTGATCCGTCAAATACTTGAAACCGAAGTTACATTCGACGTTGAAGATGATGTGGAACGGTTCCTTGAATGATTGGACAGCACGAATCATCTCGATCAAGATCATCCGTTTCGGTGATGATGCTTCGAACGTATCGAACAGTGTCGTCCGGCGTCCGTGAAACTCGATGACGCGGATCGCGCGACCGGTATCCGCTTTAAAATCATAACTCGTCCGAATCGAGACGATGATCTCGCGTTGGTCTGGTTGTACTGGCATGGTGTATCGCTTCCTTTCTCTCGGTTGATTATAGCATGGAGCTGCTTGAATTTAATAGCTGTCAACGACTCGGTCTCAAGAAGGATTGTCGTAACCCAAAATTTGTCTTATACTAAAATTACCAAATACATAAAGGAGCGTTTTCGTGAAACATCTATTTTCGATACTCCTCTCGGCGAGTCTTTTGTTCACGGGTTGCTACTGCACTCTCGACGAACGGACGGACGAGCCACACTTCAAATCGCGTGCCCGCTCCATCTCCTCGTACCATACCTTCGACATCGAATATGCGAAAGGATTACGGAAGGAGCAAGTCTCGAACCGAACAGTCACCGTGACGGATTCGAACGGTGAACGGATGCAAACGGAGATTGAAGTCCTTGACGGCAAAGAAATCCGAATCAAACCACCGCGCTCGGGATACAAAAAAGGACGCCGCTATATCATCCACATTCGGGATTCGATCGACGCCCGGAAACAAGTCCATACGAATACGATTCGGGAACGAACCTTCACTGTCGACCGCTGACAGACAAGGTTCGTTTTTTTATTTGGATCGAGCCGGAAAGACGGTGTAACTCATCGAGATGATTCCATCGATCACGAGGACAAGCCCCCACAGTTGTAACGTCCGTAAGAGACTCTCCGTCTGCTCAGCATCTCCCAGCCAGAGAATCATGGCACCGAGTAACGTACCACCAATCAAAAAGGCCAGGATGTGTCGATAGAAACCGTTTCGCTCTTTACGTGCCTTTGAAATTCGCTCCCGCGATACTTGTTCTCGCAGAATGAACCGGCGATACATCCCGTCCGCCCAGGCAATCATTTGTTTCCCGAATGCGAGTGAGACACCGATATAGATCGCAGCAAGTCCGTGCGCGAGCGTTGCAGTACTGCCGCGACTTAAGTCAAACACCGTTAAGAGCAGTAAGACGATATCAATGACCGGCGACATCGCCATCAATCGAAAACCAAGCTTCTCTCGTCTCAATCCATAACGCACGATTAGTCCTGCGACGATGAATACCCAAAATAAAATCTCACAACAGACGATTGCCCACGCGACAAGTTGCATATCAATCCTCTCCTTTTTTAATACGACTGTATCATAAAGATAACACCTCTTTCGTAGTTTGACTAGTCTTTTTAATACATTCGTGCTAAAAAAGATGATATACTTGAGACATGCCAAAACAAGTCAATCACGAAGAACGCAAACGCCTCATCGCCGAAGCGACGTGGCGCACGATTTCTCAAGTCGGTATTGAACAAGCCAGTGTTCGCACGATCGCCAAGGAAGCGGGACTCTCGCTGGGTGCCTTGCGGTATTACTTCACGACCCAGGACGAGTTGCTCCGCTTCTCGATGGACCTCGTTCAAGAGCGGGTCCAAGCACGCATCACAACCATTTTCGAGAAAGGAGGAACTCCGGAAGAAACGTTATGTGACGTCTTACTTGAGGTCTTACCTTATGCACCCGAGCATCAGCTCGAGATGCAGGTCTGGTTTCAATTCATGATGTCCGCGTATACGTCGCAAGCGACGGAAAATCCGGATGATATCTACCATATGGTCCAGGTACTGTTGACACAAATCCCGGACGGTACACTCCGAGCAGGTTTAGACATTGAGCTTGAAAGTGAACGCCTCGCAGCACTCGTTGACGGGTTAGCCTTTCATGCTCTGTTTCGACCAGAACGATTACCAAAAGAACGCCTGCGTCATGTGCTCGTCCATCACTTGAATGCCCTCTTCGTCCGTCCTTTAGCGATCGAAGACAAATAACCCGCTGTTCCCTTTACGCACGAGGGAAACAGCGGGTTTTTCATCGTCTTGCTTCTACGAGAATCAACGAGACGGAACGAATCAAGAAGAACGTCAAAAACGCTGCCCAGACGCCCTGATTTCCAAAAGTCGGTGTCAGCAGGAGGACGACCGCAAAACCAATGCCTGCTTGAATCATCGAATTTCGGACGGGTGTTGCTTCAACCCGTCCGGCAAAGATGCCTTCATAAATCATCGCCCAACCGGCGAGAAGCGGTAGGATGATGATCCAGAAGTAATAATCGCGCGCTGCGTCTAAGATTGCCTCTTCTGAAGTGAACAATTGAAGGAGCGGTGTCTCAAGGAATAGGAGCACCAGTGACCAGAAGACGACCGAGTAGAATCCAAACGTCCGTGCCAAACGGACACTCGTCCGGTATCCTGCCTGATCCTGATTCCCTCTCGCCCGACCGACGAGAACGGTTGACGCATGACCGAGTCCACCGAACCAGTACGAAATCAAATACTGGATTTGTAGCAGAATCGCGTTGGCTGCGAGGACATCCGGTCCGAATTGTCCACCAGCACGTGTGAACCAGCCGGTAACGACTAGAAGGAAAATCGTGCGAATGAATAAGTCACGATTGACTTGAAAGAATTGACGATAGGCGTGCCACGCCGTCAAGGCACGCCATTCATCACGCGTCATCGCCAAATGACCACGGATTAGGTACAGAGCACAGACGACGATGCTGATCTCCGCGATGACGGTCGCAACCGCAATTCCAGCAACACCGGCATCCAATCCGTAGACGAATCCGATATCGAGAACGACATTGACTCCTGTACTGAACAATTGGACGAACAAGGCGTGCTTGACCTGACCGGTACCAATCAACCAGCCGAGTAACGCATAACCCATCAACACGAACGGTGCGCCAATCATCCGGTATGAGATATACGTCTTGACCGCATCTAGCAAGTCAGCGGGTGGTGCCAGTAAGTACAGTCCGATTTGCTCGAGCGGCTGTCGGAACAACAGGATGAGCAGGCCGATACAAGCTGCTAGAAACAGCGGTCGGTAAAGTGACGTCCGTAAGGCGTGCACGTCATTCGCCCCGCTTGCTTGGGCACTGAATCCTGTCGTACTGACTTTTAAGAAACCGAACAACCAGTAGATCGTATTGAAGAAGACGGCTCCGACGGCGATGCGCCGATCGCCCGCGGATCACCGGATTGACCGATGACGACGGTATCGGTCACGCCAAGCAAGGGTGTCGCAATACTTGAGAGAATCAGCGGATACGCGAGTAACCAGTACGTATTGTGCGTCGGTTGTGCGTTCACCATGTTCCGGCCTCGACGAATCGTTGGGTATACGCACCACCTGATTCCAATCGATCAATCAAATCAACAACACGACCGTCACGTAAGACGAGTGTTTTTGAACAGAGACGCCGGATGAAGTCGATATCATGCGAGATCAATACAAGACTGACACCGAGTGTCTGTTGCAAGCGTTCTAGTAGTTCGATGATCTGTGCGCGGGAGACGACATCAAGCCCCGTCGTCGGCTCATCCATCACAATGATGTCGGGTTCAATCGAAATCGCGCGGGCAATCGCGGCACGCTGAATTTGTCCCCCGCTCAATTGATGGGGCAATCGATCGAATAACTGTTCCTCGACCCCGACCGCAAGTGCGAGGGCAGTCATAAGATCCTCTTCTGACGTCGCTGGGAAATGCCGCAAGATCGGACGATGCTGACGAAACGGTTCAAGAATCGATTCCCGTACCGTCCATTCTGGATTAAAGGAAGCGAGAGGATGTTGAAAGACGGCTTGAATAGCTCGTCGCTCGTTTCGTTGCCCACTCGGAAATACCTTTCCATGTAAGGAAATCAAACCATGTGTAGGTTTAAGCAGACCGAGGATCAATCGTCCGAGTGTCGTCTTGCCACTCCCACTTTCCCCGATGATACCAAGTGACGCCTTTTTCGTTACGTGAAACGAGATATTCGACAAGAGGGACTGATCCTTTATCTGATAAGTAAGATCTGTTACGGATAAGACTGGTGACATGAACTCTTCCTTTCTTCCAGTGACGTACGATGTGCTTGCATCAAGGCAAGCGTAAACGGATGACGACTTTGCTCGATCATCTGTGGTGTTCCCGTCTCGATGATTCGTCCATCCTGCATCAAGACGAGTTGCTGACCATAATGTAAGGCAGGTCCTAATTCGTGGGTGACGAACACAATCGTTGCCCCGTACTGGTGTTGGTACTCAGTCAACCAGTCGAGTAAACGACGTGTCAAGACGGGATCGAGTGCCGTCGTTAATTCATCCGCTAAAATCAACCGTGGTTTTAAGGCGACGGCAAACAGGATCGCAAACCGTTGTAATTGCCCACCGCTCAACTCTGCTGGATACCGATCCAACCAGGTCGGGTCCAACTCAAGCGTTCGCAAGACGTCATCGATGTAAGGATGATCCATCTTTCGTCCATGTGCGCGATATGTATCCCGTAACATCTGACGCATCGTCAAAAACGGAAGAAACGCATCGGTATACTGCTGTGGTATGTAACCAATATCGAGACCACGCCGAAGAGGTTCGTCCGAGATGACTTCTCCACTCGACGACATCCCGTCCGGCAATCGATCCAGTAATCGTTTAAGCAAGAGCGTCTTACCGCTCCCGCTCGCTCCGACGAGACAGATGAATCGATGAGCTGGTAACGATAGATTCATGTCATGCAGAAGGACGTGTTTCGCCCGAACGTGTAAGTTCCGAATCTGAATCATTTACTTGTCCTCCTTTTTTCTTCATCCACCGTGTCCATCCCATCGTCACAACGACGGTCAAGACGATGCACGCACCTGGCAAAAGCATGAGCCGGGGTGCGGAACTGAAATAAGGACGTCCTTCGTTCAACATTGCTCCCCACTCTGGCAGTGGTGCTTGGACACCAAGCCCGATATAAGAGAATGCCGATAAGAATAAGATGACTTTGCCGACATCCAAACTCATCAAGACGACGACTTGCCGGATGATAGTCGGAAGGATGTGGCGTCGTAAGATCATGTTGTCTGTTAACCCGTTGATGCGCGCCATGATGATGTATGGTTTTTGAATCGTCTCGGTCACGAGTGTCTCACTTAATCTCGCGTAGGAGATCCATTTGATGAGTAAAATCGCAAGGATCAAACTTTGAGGACTAGCACCAAATAGTCCGGCAATAACGAGTGCTAGAACGGTGTCTGGAAAAATCACGAGACCATCTTCTAACCGATGAATCAAGCGCTTGAGACGTCCATCATAAAAGCCAGCTAGACAACCAAGGCAGGTACCGATGCACGCTGTGAGCAACACAGTAAGCAGGCTGAAACCTAAGGATATCAAACCAGCTAAAAAAAGACGAGCTGCGAAATCTCGTCCTAAACCGTCTGTTCCGAGCCAATGTTCGAATGAAGCAGGCTCAAGTCTTTTCGTTACGTTTGTATCAAATGGATTAATGTATACGGTATATGAAATAAATAGTAGGAGACATCCTCCGAAAATGAGCCATGTTTTTTTCATGTGTGTATTCCCTTCTGCCAATCTGGTCGTAACGCCCGGTTTAACGACCGGATACCTTGATGCAAGACAAGAATGATGCCTGTCGTCAGCAAGATGTAGCCTTGGATCAGTGGGTAATCGCGTTGCAAAATCGCATCGACCATTAATTTTCCGACACCTGGATACGCGAATAGGACTTCGAGGACGACGACACCCCCGGCAAGACTGCCGAGCGTCAGACCGAACACGGACAGGACCGGTGGCACACTGCCGCGTAACGCATAACGCCAAAGGATCGTCCGCTCTGATATGCCACGCATCCGTGCCAACTCGATGTACGGTTGGTTCAGTTCACGGCGTAGATTCAGTCGAATCAATGGAATATAAACGCTCGCAAGTGGAAAGCCGAGCGATAGAGCCGGGAGGACGAGTGACGTCATCCCTTCCCGTCCCATCACAGGTAACCACCCGAGACGGACGGCAAACAGATCGACGAGCAACAGACCGATCCAAAAACCAGGCACGGCCGCTCCGCTCATGCTGACAAGGTGCGCGAGACGGACGACGCTTTGGCGCGTCGTCAAGGCGCTACCGATTCCTAGGGGTAAGGCGATTAATAAAGCGATCGTAAGACCACCAAGTGCCAGCTCCGCCGTCACGAGATAACTCTCTAACAATATCTCGATGACCGGTCGACCCGTCTGTAACGAGTTTCCGAGACGTAAGGTGAGTATGTCTATCAGCCAACGGACGTACTGGACGAGCAACGGCTGATCGTATCCTAATTCACGGCGCGCGGCCTCGATTTGTTCGGGCGTCGCTGATAATTCATCGATATTCAATAACGTCAAGACCGGATCACCCGGCAGTAACCGCAGCAAGACAAAACAACCGAACGTGATGAGTAAAGTGAATAGACTCAGCGACAGCAGTCGTTTGACGATCGAACGCATCAATCGTTCACCTGCAACGTGTTCGTGATCATGTAGTATTCACTTTTTTCTGTTTTCCATCCTTTGACGCGTTTGCCGTCGTAGGCAACGAGTGTTGAAGGATGGAGCAAGAAGCTATTGTAGCGTTTCTCGTCGACATATCGCGCGATCTGCTCCGCAAGCCGTGAACGTTCCTCGATCTGAATCGTTTCATTCAACGTCTCGATCTGTTTCGTCAACTTCGGATCCGCGACACGACTGAAGTTCAGTCCCCCGTTCGGATGATAGGTCGCGTTCAAATAATAACCAGCATCCCCACGCGGAGCAGTCAGATTGCTGTACGTCGCGATATCCCAGCCCCGGTTACTCGCCATGTATTCTTCTGGGACATCGATCTGTTTGATCGTAATCGCCACGCCAATCTTTTTCGCGTCATCTTGAATGACTTGGGCGATTAATGGAAGGTCTGGTCGAGCCGCATACGTCAATAAGGTCAGTTTTAAAGGGCGACCGTCCTTTTGCATCCGTCCATCTTGCTTCGTATAACCGGCTTGCTTGAGCCATTCCTCAGGCGTCTTCTGCTCTTGTTGCGGATAATTCGGAGCAAATGGGAATGACGATAGGAATGGACTACGTGCTGGCACCGCATATCCTTGGAGGACGTGATCGACGAGTTGCTTTCGATTGACCAAAGCATCCATTGCCTGTCGGACTTCAAGCGATTGCATCGGACCGTTCGCGACATTCATCGTCAACTGATGGACACGGAACGTATCCGTCGCTTGGACTGTTAATCCTTCAGACTTCAACTGCTTGACACTCTCGATTTCCGGTCGATAGACGATGTCCGCCTGTCCGGCACGCAAAGCGTTCGTCCGTGCGCCAGCATCTTCGTTGAAGACAAAATCAACGGAATCAAGTTTCGCTTGTTCTTGCCAATAGGACTTAAAACGTTTTAACTCGACTTTTGTTCCCGGAGCGAACCGCTCGACTTGGAACGGACCGGTTCCCATCGGTTCCTTCGTCACCCCACTCGCTTTCGTGTCGATGATTGCTGTGTTCGGATTGACGAGTTCCGAGATGAACTCTGGATATGTCGTCTTCGTTTGAATGAGCAGATCGGGTCCGTCCGTTTTGATTGTCTCAATATTCAAGGCATTCTTGACACCTGGATTTTCGTCGATTGAGCGTTCGAGAGACGATTTGACGGCTGCCGCATCAAGTTGTTTCCCGTTATGGAACGTCACGTCTTCCTGTAAGACGATCCGCCATGTTCGCTTTCCTTCGTAGGACCATTTTTTCGCAAGCCACGGCTCGACCGTCAATCGTTCGTCATCAAGACGGACGAGCGTCTCCGTCACCCCTGCGCGAAGCGGAACATAACTGCTGTCGCGATGCGGATCGAGCGATTGTGTCGCGAAGTTATAGACGAACGTCAAATTGTTTTGCTCTTGTGGCTTATCAGAAGCAGCACAACCGGCAAGTGTCAAACCGAGGAAGACACTGCCGATGAGGCTCGCAGTTTTATATGTAGACATTGTTCTCCACCTTTAATTCGGAATAATTACGTTTTACATCATATCGTAACGATTCCGATTTAACAAGCGTCTTTTCTATTTCTCTATATTGAATTCGCCATCAAAAAAATACCGAATCAACTACAAGCGAACAGCTCGTGTGATCCGGTATCGATGTGTGTCATAAGACATTGACGAATTGTTTTGCCTGACGCTCGAGTTGTTTCGCTGAATCAGCCAATTGATCGAATTCACTGACTGTATGCTCGAGTTGACCCGTACTGTCCTTGACCTTAGAGGAAATCCGCTCGATGCTGTGCGAAACATCTTCAATCCGTTCAACAATCCCTTCAATGTTGTTCTTAATCTCCCCGATCGAGTGGGAAACTTTGTTCGACAGGTTACGGACTTCGGTCGCGACGACATCGAATCCGCGCCCATGTTCACCTGCACGTGCGCCTCGATTGCCGCATTCAAGGCAAGCAGATTCGTCTGCGCTGCAATATCACGGATTGTCTTGACGATGTCGGTGATCGAGTTCGCATCCTTTCGTAAGGCAAAAAGGCTCGACAGATTCTCGACGGATTCCGCCTCGACTTGTTGGACGGTCGCCAGCACGTTCAGACCATCCTGACGACCACTTTCCGATTTGACCGTTAAGAACGCGGATGTCTCGTTGAGTTCAGCCGCCATCCGTAAGACGTCCTGTTGGCGAATCGTAATGTCCGATGCAATTTTTGAAACCCCGACGACCCGGCGCCCATCATCTGAGTAGATCGGCATATACGTCGCTTCGAGCCATTTCTGTTGCCCATCGGCAGCCCGGCGTTCAATCTTGTCCTGATACGTAATTCCTTGCATCAATTTGCGCCAAAACAACTCATAATCCGGACTGTTGACGTACGCTGGAAAGCAAAGATCACGGTGGTATTTACCGATTAGCTCTTCCACTTCATACCCCATCGTCCGGGCAAACAACTCGTTGACATATGCGACTTTCCGTCGATCGTCAAAGCGGATGATTGCCAGATTTTGCTCGATTGCTCGAATGACTTGTGTGTCGGTGACGTGTGCTGCTTGTTCCTGCATCGACATGCCGATTCCTCCCTGGATTCAAACTCAAGGTCATAATGCTCCTATTGTCATATTATCCCTTATATCGACAGGTTCCTGCCATTTTAAACTGTAATCTAGTAAATAAGATACGATTTTTAATACGCACTCCATCCACCATCGGCGACGACGATCGCCCCGTTAATAAAACTCGCCTCGTCAGACACGAGGAACAATGCCAATTTTGCGATCTCATCCGGCTGACCCGCACGTGGATTGAGTCCCATACCGAGCATCGCCCGTCCCATTCCGAATTCATTCAGGTTCGTCATCGATTGCCCGATGTTCGTCTCGACGGCTCCAGGAGCGATGCCGTTACACCGGATCCCCTCTCCGGCGTAAAAGAAGGCGGTATTCTTCGTCAAACCAATGACGGCATGTTTGGAAGCGGTATAGGCTGCTCCTGCTCGGGCACCGTTCAGACCGCCAATCGAGATGTTATTCAGAATGACACCACCTTTTACTTCCTTGAAATGCTTGACCGCTTCGCGCATCAGACGCATCGTTCCAGTCGTATTGACGGCGAAAACATGATCCCAGCGTTCATCGGAGATGTCTTCCACTCCCTCCATTCCGTCCATGATCCCAGCATTATTGACGAGAACGTCCAGTTTGCCGTAAGCCTCAAGCGCTTGTTGGACGAGTTCTGTTGCTGCGTTAGGTTTGGCGATATCACTTGCAACAGCCATCGCTTCTCCGCCCGCTTCCTTGATGTCAGAGACGACCCGTTCAACGGTTTCCAACCGAATGTCGGCTGCGACGATCCGTGCGCCTTCTTGTGCAAACAATTTGGCCATGGCTTCACCCATTCCTGAGCCAGCTCCCGTGACGATGATCGTTTTACCTGTTAGTCGCATCTTGAATCATCCTTTCGTTTATCGTGATACTAATCTATTCCCGAAAAAGGCTCTAGTTTAGTCAAATGTCGTGGCGATTCCATGAAAAAAGACCCGACGAGTTCGTCGGATCTTTTGACTTCCTTATTGCAGTTCGCGGCTCTTTTCTTCTTGTTCGTTGTTCGATTTATTTTTCGCTTCAAATTCAGCGCGTGTCATGACGTCCTCGACGTGCATGTTGACCTCGACGACTTCAAGTCCTGTCATATCACTGATCGATTTTTTGATTTTAGCGACCGTCTCTTGGAAGATCGACGGAATGTTTTTACCGTATTCGACGATGACTTTCAAATCGAGTGCGACTTGGCGTTCGCCGACTTCCGCACCGATACCTTTCGTGATGTCTTCTGAACTCCGGAGACGATCCGTCAGTCCACTCATGAATCCACCACTCATTGACAAGATGCCTGTCACTTCATTCGAGGCAATCCCTGCGATTTTTTTGATGACTTGATCTTCGAACGTCAATTTATTCTCGCGTACCACTTCGTTTTCAGTTGTTGTGTTTACTTCGTTTGCCATTTGAAATCTCTCCTTTTGAATGTGTAGTTAGATATATATGAATCAGTCCCGTTGAAAGAACTGAATCCACCCTTCGATATCGAGCGCACCATCGCGCCACTTCCCAATCAAGAATCCGATCGCTGCGAAGGCAACGATGAGGATCGTCGGACCAAAGCCAATCGTCAAGAATAAGATGGCGAGGATTAGACCAACAAGTCCTCCGATCAGTCGGAACCGATACGGATAAAGTGCTTCCCTTGTCTTCATGTTCCCTCTCCTCTCTTAGACGACACGTTCCGATGTTTTTGTTTTCGTGTCACTAATCGTGACCTTCGTACTCGTTACCGGCAACTCGAGTAAGGATTCGACGGCTTGTTTAGCGCGTTCTTGGATATCCTTCGCGATCGTCGGCAGTCCCTCTTGTCCGAAGACTGAGCAGTCGACTTTTAAAGCAACCGTCTCTTTTTTCGAATGGATGTCGGCATGGACACGCGGTGTCCGTACGCCACCAATCCCACGAATCGACTCCAGTGCCGTCCGTTCGATCGTTTCCTTCGAAATCGTGATCGTTCCGTCACCCGTTTGAATCAACAGACGTTGACCTTTTGAGCGGCTGAATAATCCTGTGAATAATAGAATGAGGAATACGAATGCTAAAAAACCTCCGATGGATAGAACGGTATAGCTATACCATTGCTGATCCTGCCACTGCTCGATTAACGAACTGAGCCGTGGAACATCATACACACCGAGCACAAGCAGCCCGACACTGACGAGTCCGAGTATGCCTATGATGACGAGTAAGAATCGATTGAACCCATTCATCTGCACCTCTCCTTTACGATTGTTAGCTTCTTTCACCTAGGTGATTCAACACATGAAATATTATGTGTATGATGTGTTTATTCCCGTTCATTCGAACCCGAAACATTTACATACACTTTTGTTAAAATGTTCATATATTCTGATTATTCAGACTATAATTAGCGAAACCAATAGATTATTTACTATATTCCACGAAAAAAGACCTCTTTTAATCAAAGAAGAGTTCAACGATTCATTTATTTATCACTAAACATATATCCTGTCAATATGTTTTTATCTTGCCGTTCATTTCACTTCAATCGGAAAGGCGAAATCGCCATCACCTTCTTTCCAGTCGGCTGTGATCTGGTAGACGTATCGTCCGGGAGTCGAGGGAACTGTAATCTGCCCAGTCTTCTTATATGTTTTAATTTCTTTTTTATCCTCGACCGACCATAGAACAATCGTGACAGACTTCGGAGTTGGTCCCTCTTCAAAACGAATCGTCAAGCGATCTTCAGGCTTTGCTAGCGTACTCGGATCGCCTTTTACTAAATCGACGGCTTCCGACTTCGTATCAGCTACTTCTCCGCGAAACATTCCTGACCAATCGTAGGTACCGATAGACACCTTCACGTCGCGATCCTCGATGGTTACAGTAGGTTCTGGTGGTTGATGCCGAAATGGATCAAGCGATAAAAACCATCCGATTGCCATTGCAATCACGATCAACCCGATCCATACATAGCGTTTCATAAATAAACCTCCTATACGATGTTTTCAAATCAATAAAAGCGGCAATACCTCTCAAGGAGTACGTTATTCAGAAGGAGGAGTTCAGATGATTCAGGATAAAGTCGTCATCATTACAGGAGCATCAAGCGGGATTGGGGAAGCAACCGCTAAAGAACTTGCAAAACAAGGCGCAAAACTCGTTCTTGCTGCACGCCGGGAAGATCGTTTGAAAGAACTCGTCAAAGCCGTTGAAGCAGAAGGTGGTCAAGCCGTCTATCAAGTGACGGACGTGACTGATCGCGAGCAAGTCGATGCACTCGCTAAGCTTGCGAAAGACAAGTTCGGCTCAGTTGATGTCATCGTCAATAACGCTGGATTGATGCCACTATCACACCTCCACAAGAATCAACAGGATGAATGGAATACGATGGTCGACGTCAACATCAAAGGTGTTCTCCACGGAATCGGAGCCGTCTTGCCGTACATGCGCGAACAAAAAAGCGGACATGTCATCAACATCTCGTCCGTCGCAGGTCACGAAGTCATGCCGTCGAGCGCCGTCTATAGCGGTACGAAATTCGCCGTTCGCGCGATCACGGAAGGTCTCCGCAAGGAAGAATCGGTCGACAATCACATCCGTGCAACGATCATCTCACCGGGAGCGGTCGATACAGAACTGAAGGACCATATCTCGGATGACGAGATCAAACAAGGGATTGGTGACTTGAAAGCAATCGATGCGAGTGCGATTGCGCGTGCCATCGCTTACGCCGTTAACGAACCAGAAGATGTCGCAATTAACGAGATCCTGATTCGTCCAACGGCTCAACGTTAATTGAATGTAGAATTTATTAACAGGACCCCTCATTAGCCAAACAGCTAACGAGGGGTCCTGTTCTGTTTAGAGTAGTCGTTCCGCGATGAGCTGGTACGACTGTAATCGTTTTTCTTGATCAAAGGCATTGTTGATCAGTAAAAATTGATCCGTTTGATAACGCGTTGCTAATACCTCTAGCTCACGCTCAACGACATCCGGTGTCCCAACAATTGCTCGTCGGCGATCTTTGCGGATCCGTTCTACTTGCACGTCATTCCAGACCTTTGCTTCTGTCGTCGTAAACGACGGAACGATCGAATTCCCGAGTCGGACGCCTTGAATCCAGGCATCCTGTGTTCGAGCGAGACGTTCTGCTTCTTCTTGTGTCGGAGCACAAATAACGAAAACACAGACGATGACGTTCTTCCCGCCTGCCTCGCGATATGTCGAGAGCGTCTCTTCCCAACGATCCGGATTGATGAAGTGACCAAACACGAGACCACGATCTTGTTCGGCTGCAATCCGAGCGCTACGTGGCGACAGACCCAAGATCGAGATCGGTGACGGTTTCCGGTCACGTGGTGTCGTCTTGACGATCCGGTATGGGTGTCGATTCGATAAACCGTCTGTTAAGAATCCCGCCGTTTCATCGACGAGTCGACTAAACTCCGCTGCCCGGTTTTCTTCTCCATCCGTCAACGCAAGTCGTGTCCGTTCGCTCCCGCCCGGAGAATTACCGATCCCGAGTTCGATCCGCCCCGGATAAAAGGCATCGAGCGTCGCAAAGCTCTCGGCGACTTTCAGCGGATGATACTGCGGCAACAACACTCCACCTGAACCAAGCTTGATTTTTGAAGTCTTCGCACCCATTCGGGCGATGAACAACTCCGGTGCCGCACTGAGCAAACCGTTCGTATTATGATGTTCGGCGAACCAGTACCGTTCATAACCGAGTCGCTCGGCTTCTAAGACGAGTCGTTCCGTCGCTTCCATCGTCGCTTCGACCGTATCGCCCTCATGTAACGGTACTTGATCCAGTATTCCTAGTCGCATCACGCATTCCTCCTCTACCCTTTCAGTGTAAAGGGTGGAGGAACGGAGTTCAAAAACGAGGCTCAGACACGTACGAGACGATCTTCGATGATGACGCCATCTCGCATCTCGATCGTTCGGTTCGCCCTTTCGGCGAGTGCCGGATCGTGGGTGACGAACAAGACGCCGCATCCCTTCTCTTCGTTTAATGACCGTAAGAGATTAAAGATGATTTCTCCTGTATCCGTATCAAGGTTCCCTGTCGGCTCATCGGCAAGCAACCATTTCGGTTCATGAACAAGTGCTCGGGCAACGGCGACCCGTTGTTGTTGTCCACCGGAAAGTTGCGACGGCAAACTGCCTTCTTTATCGGCGAGACCGACTTGCGCGAGTAACTGCTCGGCGCGTTCTTTTTTATCGTATGGTACTTTTCGACCGAACAAAGGCGCCATGACATTCTCAAGCGCTGTCAGCGTTGGGATCAAATGAAACTGCTGGAAGATGAAGCCGATGTTCTCGAACCGGAAGTCGGATAGTTCTTTGCTGTTTAATTTGTTGATTGGTTTTCCGTCGTAATGCAACTCCCCGCTCGTCGGACGATCAAGCGTTCCGATTAGACTGAGTAACGTCGACTTTCCAGAACCTGACGGACCGATGATTGAGATGAAGTCACCTGCTTCAAGCGTCACTTCGATGTCTTGTAACGCATGTGTCTCGACACCGTCTCCCGAAAATGATTTTCCCATCTGTTTGCATTGAAATGTTCCTTCCATATGTAACCCTCCAAAATTCGTGATAACGTATAATTCAAGAATTTATTGGGAATTCCTTCTAAATGAAAGGAAATAAAAAACAGCACTCTTGAGGAACAAGAATACTGTCAAGAAACACGTGGTTGAATGGAAACGAAATTTTTACGATAGACGATCTCATACGGTAAAACGAATAATAGACAGGCAAGAGCCGTGAACTGAATCATGCTTCCGATTGGTGGGAGCGGAGACAGCGATGCATCATGCCACGCTTCATACAAACCAATGAAAAGAAACAGGACGACACTACTCGTCGTCACGTAGATGAGTAAACGAAGGGTCAATGGATAATGACGGACGATCCATAACATCGGTAAACCAAAGATAAAATAGGATAACGTCATCGCAAACGTTCCGAATTGATAGACGATCTCAAAGTCGATCGTCGTCAAGAACGAATATGCTGTGAACGCTAAGAACGAAAGAATCGTCACAACAGCCGCATAACTGATCCAGCGCATACGGTTGGGCTCCTCTCCTAAATGTCGTTCCTGTACGCGCGATCGCAACAGAAACCGGATATGTACAATTAGTGTAGGCAGTCCGATTTCATTTGTCAATTGTCTTCAGATTGACTTATTCAGTCACTAAACGATTGCACTGGAAACGGATTCATTGAATAATGGAAAAAACGAACTAGGAAAGTGAGGTTTTACCGATGGAGGACCAATTCAAGAAATTTCGTGATCGTTTTGAAGCTACTTCTGATCGCCACGAGGGTCTTTCGTATGACGAGGTGGAGTCACGACTGACGTCTTCGAAACAAGCAGCCCTCGCTTGGATGGAACAGACAGGCGGAGAGCCGAATGTCGTAGCTCTTAATGGACGACTCGTCATCGTCGATACTGCCAAAGAGAGTCCAGCCAGTCGTCGAAGTGTCTGTTTGGACGAATCCGCTCGACTTGGTCGAAAGAAAAATGCTCCTGCCGCAAGTGTCGAGTCAATGATTGAGACGCTAGAGGTGCACCTCTTAACACCAGAACAGTATCAAACACTGCAGACGCAGTTTTCGTTTGACGAAAAAACCTCCAGTTGGCTTAAGACGCCAGACCTGATCCGTCAAAAAGGCGGTGCCCTATACGGAGATCGTCGTTATGAGACGACGTTCATCTATCACAACGGAGCGGATTCCTATTATGCGAGCCGAGGATTTCGTGTCTGCATTGAGCTTGATTAATCCAAAAACACTCTACGATTGAAGTAGAGTGTTTTTTGTAAATTATAGGTAATAAAACCCAATTATGATATGATGGTCGATGAGTAGAGGAGGTGGACGTCATATTTGTATTGGGATTGATTGTAGGTGGTCTTATCATGTTGATCAGTTTCCGGTTATTCCGCCAGCAACAGCCGGATACGATCGCATTGTGTAAAGATATCTTCTACGTGTTTGAAGTGCAGCCGGAATATCGATTTCGTTATATCAGTCCTTCCCTCGATGACCATATGGGGAAAGGCGTGGCAGCAGCCAGCTACATGGATCCGGACGAGTGTTTCGCGCGGATTCATCCGGAAGACATCGAAGTCTTGATGTCGAAGATTTCGGGCGATTGTGACTACGATCAGCCGTTTCGGCAACGCTGGCGGACGAATGACGGAACGTACGTCTGGTTCGAAGAGTATGCGACACCCATTTGCGAAAATGGGCAAATCGTTGCCATCCAAGGGGTGATCCGTAACATTGACGAGCAGTTGAAATCACAACAGGCATTGCTCGATCAATACCGGATCGATGCCTTGACTGGTCTAGGGAATCGCCATGCCTTCAACGAGGCTGTCCACACACTCGATCAAGAGAAGACGGCGTATGGGGTGATTCTGCTTGACTTGAATGAACTAAAAGAGCTCAACGACCGGTTCGGTCACGCGGTCGGTGATGCCTTGCTTGAACAAACAGGACTTTGCATCCGCCGCTTGACAGACCATGGCTACCGGATCGGTGGTGATGAATTCGTCTTGATCGATGAGAGTCCGTCGATTGAGCTGTTCGAGGGATTCGTCGAACACGTCCGCTCGACGTTCGCGACACACGAAATCGGGCTCGCAATCGGCGCCGTACATACGACAACAGGACGCCGTGTCGACGACGTCCTGCATGAGGCAGATGAGCAGATGTATCAAGAAAAGATGAATGATCGCTTAAGTCGTCAGCATGGATTGATAGGCTTGAAGCAATAAGGTGTTGAAGCGTTCCGGTTGATCGAGATTCGCCGTATGCCCGGCTCCCTCGACCGGTAAGACGATGACGTTCGGCACGTGTTCCGCAACGAACGCGGTTGCGTCGACTTCGTATGTTTCATTCGTTCCGTTTAGGATGACGACCGGTAAGGTGATCGACTGCAGCATCGCTTCCGTTAGTGCCGGAAAACGGAACGTCATCAAATCGAGGACTGCCCGCGCCGTCGTTTTCCAGGCAGGACCATGCAACTGCTCGAATTGGTCGGCAATCTCCGGTGCCTGCTGTTCGAGGTTAAGGAAAAACTCCCGTTGTTCGCGCATCAGCGGTTCCATCGCTTTAGGAATGAATGGTGAAAAACCCGTGATACATACCCCTTCGAGTTCGTCCGGTGGGTCGAGCGCCAGTTGCATCGCAAGCGTCGCGCCGAGCGACAACCCGAGAATCCATCCTGGACCTTCCTGTGCCATCCGTTCGCGGATGGCACGTGTTGCTTGTGATAAGTAATCCTCCGTTGCCGGCTCCGTCGTCATTCCGTGACCAGGCAGATCAATCGGAATGAACGTAAAATCAGCCGCTAAAGCGGATAGCTGTGGTGCAAAGTGTGTTGCTGCCGTTCCCATTAATCCATGTAATACGTACATGCGTGTCATAAAGTAAACTCCTTCGATTGATGTAGTGACAATATCGCGTCTACGATGACGTCCGGACGATCACGATGCATCAGGTGTGATGTTCCCGGAACGAACGTCACGTTCGCCTGATCGGATAGATTCGCCTGTCGCTGAATCAATTCCTGCCATTTCTCTTCCATCCGCTCCAGTTCGTCTTTTGGAAAACCAGCAGCGCTCATCGTTTCGATCGACTTCGCTTTGTCCCGTCCAAGAACGGTCAACGGAACACCGAGATCGCGCATGCGTGGTTGAAGATCTTTCGCATCAGCTTTCCACTGCGAGATGATCGCATGCATCGCCAGGTAATACGCCGGGTTCCAATCCGTGCGGTCATCCCCGTCCGGGAAACGGTCACGTAAATCAGTTGCTTTTGATAGTTCTTCGAACCGATCGATCCAGACGGCGTCATCCCCTTCTCGGTCGAGCATCGGTGTATCCAGCTGATCGAGTTCTGCTAAATCAACGGACGTCGCATCCACGAGAACGAGACCGGCGACACGTTCTGGATGATGTAGAGCAAAAGCTTGCGCGACAAGACCACCGTAGGAATGACCGACGAGTGTGACCGGAGTCGCAATATTCGTCGCGTTAAGAAACTGATTGATTTGCCGTAAAATGCCGGTCGTCCCGTCGATGTAATCCTCCGACCATTCGTGTGGATGAAAGCTGACGACGCGGTAGTCCGGTGTCAGTTTCGTCAGAATGTCCGCCCAGTCTTGATACGTCCCACCGAGCGAGGGTAGGAGTAACAACGGTCGACCTGTCGAACCGTCGTCATAATACGTCACTTGTTTTCCCTGATGCTGCATAATTCGTTCCATTATAATCACTCCTCCATACTTTGAAAGATGGTGTTTACCTTGATTCGTGCTTTATTGTTTGATTTAGACGAGACGTTACATGACCGGTCCGGTTCTCTTCCCTATTTCCTTCGGGATCAGCATCAACGTTTTCGTGAAGTTGCGCATGTTCCGATCGACGACTATATCACGACGTTCTTATTGCTTGATCAAGAAGGACGCGTCTGGAAGGACGTCGTCTATGCCGAAATGATTCGTCGCTTCGAATTGTCGCTTTCTGTTGAAGTACTGCTACAGGACTACGTGACGCGTTATCCGATCTTCGCACGGAGCTTTCCGGGAGTCGACACCTTTTTTGCGCAATTACCGCCTGAGCTACCCATCGGCTTACTATCGAACGGTCGGACGACGTTCCAACGTGCCGTCTGTGACGCAATCGGACTGTCTCCCTCCTTTACGCAGATTGGGATTTCGGAACAAGAAGGCGTCCGTAAACCGGATCCGATATTTTTCCTTCGCTTAACGGACCGTTTAGGTGTTCGCCCGGACGAAGTTCTTTATGTCGGCGACAATTACGACCACGACATCTTACCTGCACGCGCCCTCGGCATGCAGGCGATTTGGAAGCGCACAGGCGATGTTCCATTGACTGACACGCAATTTTCGGACTGGTGCCAGCTGCCTGCTCCACTCCAAGACCTGATACGAAAGGAGAACCAGCCATGACGGAACAGATTCGCCGTTTCCAACCTGACGATTTTGAGCAGATTCATCGATTGAACGCATTAGAAGGATGGCAGGATCTCGTCGCTGATCAAGAGCGGACTCGCAACGCGTGGATGAATGCAAATGCCGCTTTCGTCCTTGAGTCTGACGAAGAAATCATTGCCTATGTCCGCGCTTTAACGGACGGTTCAGTGACGACGTTCGTCTGTGAGCTCCTCGTCAGCCGAAACGCACGCAAGCGTGGGTACGGACAACAGTTACTCGATCACTTGCAACTTACCTATCCGACGCGGATCGATCTCCTAGCAACTCGTCAATCTGCTTCTTTTTATGAACAACAAGGATTTCGTGCTTTCCATGGTTTCCGTAAATCACGATGAAGCGAGTGATTTCGAATAACTCGTGCTCGTCACGCTGTAGCCCATCGCTTGATAAAAGTGATGGGCTGCTTCGCGTTCTGGTCGATTGCCACTGTTCAGCAAGACGGCAGTTGCTCCTCTTGCATGCGCCCAGTCTTCCGCTGCTCGGATCAAACGGCGTCCAATTCCCTGCCGACGATATTTCGCGTTGACGACAAACGCGACGATTCGGACATAGGTCGTATCATTCTCGAACGCTTGCGCCTGAAACAGACCGACGCAGCCGAGAAGAATATCGTCGTCTTCTAACACAAGCAATTCATAATCCGGATGACGGGTGACCCGCGAAAATCGTTCGCGTAAGACGTCCTCGCTTGCCGGATAACCAAGCTGCGTCATCAATCCGACCAATTGTGGTAGATCGTCTGTTGTCCAAGACCGGATGGTCATATTTCTCTCCCCCCTTATCGTGTGGGCGACAGAATCATCACCCGTTCTCGACCCTCTTCCTCACCGACGACCAGCACGTGCTCAGATACCGGATCGTCCTTGACTTGATAGACGGTAAACGCATCGAGGTTCGACGCAAAATCAGATGTGTCCTGTTCCAGTCCCGTATCAGTCAAGACATCGTCCGTGACACCGAGTCGCTTCCCTTTCAGCTGTTGCCAGTCTAAATTCGTCATCTCTTTTGCAACTTTGTAAAACTGTTCATCATAATACATGCCGACCCTCATCGATTGCGATGATTGTTCGGGAACGGTCTCATGCAAGGAATTAAAGCCGATGATCGTCAGACCGGCAGCGAGACAAGCAGCTTGTAACGAACGCCGGCGCCGTTTCGCTTTGCGGATACCTTGGATTGTCCGTTGCCTGACAGATGACGGTACGTCGATCAAGATTTTTGGCTCGTGATTCATAGACTCATCCCCTTCTGTCGTCGTACTTTCTCGAGTGCGCGGTACAACGTGCTTTTGATCGTACTCAGTGGCACATTGAAGGTTTGCGCAATCTCTTGCAATGACAAATCTTCTTCATACCGGAAGTAGACGATCGAACGCTCGGTCGGCTCGAGGACATCCAGTAAATCGTCCAAGTACAAGCGATCGACGAGACGCTCTTCAAACGAAGTCGTTTGACTCGGTTCGATCGCGAGCGGTTGAAACGACGCTCGATGTTGCTGGAAAGCGCAATTCATCGTAATGCGCGTCAACCACGTCTTAAAATACGAAGCATCCCGTAAACTCTTTCGCCCACGCCATGCCCGGTACGCGACCTCTTGGACATTCTCAAGCGCTGCCGCCTCCTCTTTCAGATAAATGAAGGAAATACGGTACACATAGTCTTCTTCTGCGAATAAAGCTGCTTCAAAAGCAGCGTCGGATAATGCTGCACCTGACTTTCGAAACACATCGGCATCCTCCTTTTTGGCAATCACTCCCCTATTAGATACGCGACACGTTTAAAAAGTTTCATTTTTTTCAAATTTTTCTTATAATTCCCTTTTCTTGCATGAATGAATTCGATAGGATGGGAAACAGAGAGGATGATAAACGTGTACAAGAAACTCATTGCTTTACCGGAGCTTACGCATCTCGAAGGGACGGTCTCCATCCACCAGCAAGATGAACAAATCTTTAGCCATGCTGACGGATTCGCACATCGGGGCTACCGCGCATCGAATACAGAAACGACACGATTCGGAATTGCTTCTGGTGCAAAACTCTTCACGGCGGTCGCCATCTTACGGTTAGTCGAGGAAGGAAAGGTAGCACTCGACGAACACGTCACGACGATTCTACCGGACATAGGAATCGATCTAGACGGTGTGACCGTGCATCATCTGTTAACCCATACATCAGGCATCGGTGATTATTTTGACGAAGCGACGATGACCGATTTCGAGGAGGTCTTTCAAGATTTCCCGATGTACCGTTTGCGTCGTCCCATCAATTTTTTACCGTTGTTTCAGGACCAAAAAAGACTGTTCACTGCAGGCGAACGTTTTCATTACAACAATGCGGGATACATCCTGCTCGGTCTCGTGATCGAACAATTGACGAAACAACCCTTCGCGGATTACGTGACGAACGAATTATTCGCTCGTGCGCAAATGACACAGTCTGGTTACTTCCGACTCGACTCCCTACCGGCGGATACAGCCACCGGCCATATCGAGAATGAAGATGGTACTTGGCGAACGAACCACTATGCGTTACCGATCATTGGCGGACCAGATGGCGGTGCCTTCCTCACAGCATCAGACATGGAACGTTTCTGGCGAAGTCTTCTGACGCATCAGTTGCTGTCTGAATCGATGACCGCGCAACTGTTTCATCCCCACGTCAAAGTCAACGATGTTGCGTCTTATGGTTACGGCGTCTGGCTGAAACGACTCGATGCCTCGCACGAGAAGTGGCACATCATGGGTTACGACCCGGGTGTCAGCTTTCATTCCGCCTATTATCCACAATCGGAAACGATCGTCACGGTCTTATCGAATACGTCTGACGGAGCCTACGCGCTCGTTCAGGCCATCGAACAACTTTTACTTGAGAAAGGAATCCATACATGAACCTTTATATCGCTTCTCGCTTTGATCACACGTTGACCGTCCGCTGGCTTCGCGATGAACTCCGCTTGCGTAGACACGATGTAACATATGACTGGACGATGAATGATCGGGCAGAGGATCCCGAAGCATTACGAAAGATTGGTCTTGCTGAATTCGAAGCCGTACAACAAGCGGACGCCTTCGTCCTCGTGTTACCAGCAGGAAAAAGTAGTCACGTCGAACTCGGGATTGCGCTCGCGACGAATCGCCCGATTTACTTATGCATGCCGGATGCGACCTACTTCACCGGACCATTGGCCAGTACGTTTTATCATATCGGACGGACGACCCCTTGCTTCGGAACGAAAGAAGACTGGCTCGCGCAGATTCTCGCTGATCGCTTACCGGAAGAACAACTGACGTCATGAGGACCGTCCTGTTGACAATTGGACCGACCCATGCCGGGAAAACGACGTTCGCACGACAGCTTGCTCAACGTCTACCAGCAAGCCTTGTCATCGATCAGGATCTTCAAGCACGTTTTTTGCTCGAACATTATCCGGACCTCGTTCCAACAGAAGGACCGAATCAGATCAAACATGACTTGACGGGATGGTTGATCGAACAGGCAATCGCGTCTTCCGTCGAGACGATCATCTTATGTAATGCCAACACCTCGCGGATTGGTCGGAAACAATTATTAGATCCATTCTCCCGTTCGACATTCCGCTCGATCCTCGTCTGGTTCGATTTACCCGAAGTGACAATTGCAGACCGACTGACTCACTCCAAACGCGATGGACGAGAAATTCGTGGCGACTCGTCGTACTACGACATCTATCAGCGGCAACGAATCGAGCCGCCAGTTACAGGTGAAACGGACAAAATCGTTCGTCTTCGTTCGACGGAAGACGTTGACACATTCCTCGACCATGTCACGAATCCGACGCTTGATGCTCTCTTTGATGCGGTGTCGACTGATTGAAGAACATGACAATCGTGCGTAAAGCACCCGCTTCTGCATCAACGCATGCAAAAAGACTAGCCGATATGTAACCGATTACAAAAGAAAGAAGGAACACTCATGTCTGAAGAACAACGATTGACTGGCGGAAATGTCTCCGCTGTCTATCAAAAAGGTGAGCATGTCTATCGCTCACAAAAAGAGAACAGCAACAACGTCCAACGGTTATTATGCCATTTAGAAGCGAAACGTCTATCTGGTGTTCCGCGTTTCGTCGGCATCGACGAACAAAATCGAGAGATCCTGACCTTCCTCCCTGGCGAAACGGCCGATTATCCTCTAAAAGCATACATGTGGCATGACGACGTATTAGACGATGTTGCGCATCTGATGCGCCAGTATCATGACGCGACAGTCGACTTCGACGTCTCACCGGACTGGGCACCGTTGCTCAATACCCCGACTCCACACGAAGTCATCTGCCACAACGATTTTGCCGTCTACAATACGATTTTTCAGGATCAAAAACTGAGTGGCGTGATTGACTTTGACCTCGCAGCACCCGGTCCACGTGCTTGGGATATCGTCTATACGCTCTATACATTCGTTCCGCTTAGTAGCAGACGACAAGCACCTGACGGATCCGTTCTTGCTTATTCACCAGAGCAAGATGACACACGTTTCGCCAAGCGAGTGAGTCGGTTCCTTGATGCGTATGGCTATGAAGGACCGCGTTCTAAACTCCTATCCATGTTATTGTTACGCGTCGAAGCCCTCTATCTGTTGATTGATCAAAGAGCTGCGGACGGTGATGCTGCCTTCATCAAGATGAAAGAAGAAGGTCACGACACACATTACCGTGCGGAATACCGTTTCATCGCGGAACATGGGGAGAAGTGGTTCATCGATAAATCTTCGATAACATAATGTTCGACGACATCAATCATCACAACGGAGTGATTTTTTTGAAGATTATTGATCTCGATTTTTTACTGACGACTGAAGAATATGATCTCGAACTGGATACGATGTCGTTAAAGGCAAACGACCATTACGCGATTGATTTCTATTTTTATGGCGCTGACGAAACATTCAAGCTTTTGATTGACGATCCTTCGCGCGATTACTTTTTGATGCGTTTCGAAAAGTACGCCGTTTTCCTAGGAACGTTGCAAGAGCATGGCATCATCGATGACAGACTCCGAAACCCTTATCCAGTCGTGAAGTCAAAAGAATCGATCTTGGGAGAGTTCGCTGCGAAGTATATGAAAACGAAGGAAATTTATACGGAACGGGGAGACTTGCACTTATTCGCTATCAGGACGCATGAACAAGATTTTTATATTCTGTCCTACAGTGATCCAATCATCATTGATCATATGGCGAAAGAGGATGAATAGGAATCAACGACCGTTTTCATAATCTATCATTTAATATTTTTGTCACATCCATCAAGGGAGGATGAACGTATCTTGAAAAAATCACTGACCTTACTTTTCGCTATCTCCTTCCTGTTCTTAACTGCTTGCACGGAACAAGAGAAGACAACACGACCCTCTACTCAACAGATCTCAAAGAGTGAAAAAATACAATCCGAATCTGTAAAAATTGATGATGAAAGTAAATTGAACATTGTTTTTCTCTATGAACCGTACAAAAAATATCTACAGGCGTCTTTAAAAAACAATGATCCTGAAATAGATAAAAAGAATTATGCGAAGTATGTCTTAAGCTATATCGACAAAGTCGGGGAAAAGGAGCAGTTCGCGACAGCCGACTTAAAAGGTTCTCTGATGTTGCAATCAACCGTATACGAACAAGACCTACTCGATAAAATCGAGAACTTGATGAAACAGCAGGACAACATTAAAAAAATCATCCAAAAAAATTACATCGCTTCACATAAGATCCTTCCTAAAAAGAAAAGTACCATTATTGTCGCTCCCATTAACCCTGAATCTTCTCTCGATATCCAGCCGATGAAAGGTGTTACTGGAGCCGCCTATAAAGATGCTTTCATTCTCTACCTGGATCCAAACTACGATCAAGACGTCTTAGCATATACGACGGCACATGAATATCATCACTTAGTCCTCATGGATACACCCGATTTTAGTTTAAATACGACTCTTAATTCCGTCATTGTCGAAGGAAAGGCAGATGCCTTTGCCGAGCGAATCGTCAAAAACGTTTCCATTCCTTGGAATATCGAGATGGATGAAGTAACAAAGAAACATGTCGTGCATCTAGTCAACAGCCATGAAGTATCACAACTCGACTTCGTTGTAGGTAATGAACAAAAAGAGATTCCTCGCTGGAGTAACTACATGTTAGGGCGTGATATCCTCAATCATTATTTTGAGTTGCATCCAGATCAGTCCATTGCTGACTGGACCTATACGAATCAAACAGATATCTTAAAAGGATATAAGTATCAAAAGATTCTTGAACAATGAGGTGCTCTCATGAAACACACATGTCCCGTCTGTGGATATGACCAAATGAACGACGATGCATATTACGAAAATGGTGACGCTTCATTCGAACTTTGTTCTTGTTGCGGCTTTCAGTTCGGAGTAGACGATGATGTCGAGATCGAGGACGGTATCTTCTTATCGAGAAGTGAAGCACACGACTTGTATCGCGCGAACTGGCTCAAGGACGGTGTTAAAATCTTTAGTGATTATGCCTTTACACCTGATCAAGACGCAGGTGAACCTTTGGAAAGAATGATATTACAAAAACAATTACGCAGGATTCATATCAAGCTAGAAAGCTAAGCTGAATTCAAATCGATGACTTAAGCAAATGAAAAGGAGCGTCACACTTCACGATAAAACCTTGTAAGTCCGCGCTCCTTTTGTCTGTCATCATTCTCGCGTCTCGTGCGCCATCAACATAACGGTCACGATTGCTCCTTGATCTGGATGATTCCTAATCGTCAACTCACCGTCATGTAAATCGATGATTCGTTTAACGATCGATAATCCAAGACCATGTCCTTCATTCGCTCGTGACTGTTCGCCTTGATAAAAGCGATCGAACACGTACGGTAAGTCCGGTTCTGCGATTCCCGGTCCTTCATCGCGGATCGTGACACAAATGTTCTCTCCTTCACTTAAGGTCACTTCTAACACTCCCGATTCCGGCGAAAAGCGAATCGCGTTCTCAAGCAGATTGAGCCAGACGTGCTGCATCAGTTCCTCTTCCCACTCGACGGACACTTCTGGTAAATCAAGCTCCAGTCGAAGTGATTTCTCCGTCCACTGTCGTTCCAGTAGTAAAAGACATGTCCGAAGTTGTTCATCAAGGCGATACCATTTCCGCTCGATGATCGTCTGATGATCAAGCCGCGATAAGCGGACGAGATTCGACGTCAAGCGTGATAGACGGGTGCTCTCTTGCTCCATGATCGTCAAGTACTGCTGCCGTTTATCCGAATTTTCTTCTGTCTGTAACAACCTAGAAAATCCTTGAATCGAAGCAATCGGTGTCTTCAGCTCATGCGAGATCGAGGCGACGAGATCTTTTGCGAGATGGTCGTTTCGTCGTAGTGCTTCGGTCATGTGGTTGAAGTTTTCAACGAGGAGTGCGACCTCATCATTTCCACCTTCCTTGATCGAGACATCATAGTTCCCGTTCGTCACTTCAATCGCCGCTTCACTGATGCTACGAATCCGTCGTGTCACGAGCGTAACGGCAAGCCACGTCAGGATGAAGGCGACGCCGATCGTGATGACGATACCGATCCCAGCTGACGTTCGTAATCCGTCAAGGATGCGTTGTCCGGCAATCGGTGTCGAGACGAGATATCCTGTCTCCGTTTGGCGAATGTATTGCGACGGTTCGAGCCACGTTCCATCGATCGTGATTTCACCCTTTTGCTGTAATTGGTCACGTTCTGACGACGATAATGATTGTACTTGATTGAGCGACGTGTATTGTGTCGTCTCAATCAAAGACTGATCCATATACTGACTCGCCTCAGCGAACGACAGGTTTTGGTCTTGCATCAATCGTTCAATCTGATCCGTTCGTTGTTGCAATTGATTATTTAGGTCTTGATCGACTTCTTGGAACTGGAACCAGATCGTCATGATGAACGGTAACAGCAGTGGTAGTAACAATAAACCGAAGAGGATGACGAAAAAGCGACCAGAGATCGAGCGGACGAAGCGTTTCACTGGATCACTCCCTTATAACCGAGTCCCCAGACCGTCTCGATCGTAAAATCATCATAGGCGCTGAACTTGTCACGCAACCGCTTGATGTGGACATCGACCGTCCGACTGTCGCTCTCGACATCATATCCCCAAATTTCGTCCATCAACTGCTGACGCGTAAAAATCTGCTTCGGATGTGCCAGCAAGCGATAGAGCAGTTGAAACTCCTTTTGTGGTAACGGTATCTCACCATGAGGCGTTACGACCGTCGCGTCCGTCATCCGTAGTTGCAGGGCACCCACGATTAATTCTTGCTCTGCTACGATCTTTGACCGGCGTAACAACGCTCGGATCCGCAGTAACAGTTCGTCCAAATCAACCGGCTTGACCATATAATCATCAGCACCGGTCGTGAACCCGGCTTCCTTATCCTGAAAGGAATCCAGCACCGTCAGCATCAAGACAGGTTGTTCGTATCCTGATTCACGCAGCAGCTCAACCAGTTCGATCCCTGAAACGTGCGGCATCATTACATCCGTTACGACGAGATCGACGTGTTGTTGATCCAGTTGGTCGAGTGCGTCTTTCCCGTCTCTCGATTCAATCACCGTAAAGCCGGCGGACCGGAGTGTCTCGCCTAATAGTAGACGGACATTCCGGTCATCTTCGGCAATCAAAATCGTTACCATCGTCCTCCTCCTTCACTTAAACATTTCGTAAGGCTTCGATCGGATTCAAACGAGATGCCTTTCGCGCTGGCATATAACCGAACAAGACACCGACACCGATCGAGAATCCAGCGGCAAGCAGAATCGTGCTCACGGAGAGTGTGAACGGTGTACTGATCATCAGACTGACGCCAAATGCGAGCATCGCTCCGACAAGAATCCCAATCACTCCACCCATCAAGGACAGCAGAATTGATTCCAAGAGGAACTGAAGGCGGATCGTACGTGGTTTCGCACCGAGTGCTTTTCGTAAGCCAATCTCCGTTGTTCGTTCAGTGACCGAGACGAGCATCATGTTCATGATGCCGATCCCACCGACGATCAAGGAAATCGACGCAATACCCGTCAATAAGAGCGAGAGCATCGTATTGATTTGGTCAATCGAATCGAGGGCTTCATCCAAGCTGACGACGTCATACGTATCGTCGCGTCCGTTATAGAACTGGTACAGCTTTGCCGTGACATCCCGTTTGACAGTCGCGACGTCAGCTGCGTCCGTCTTGAAGATATCCACTTGCTTAACGGCTGTCACCCCAAGCGTCCGCAAGGCCGTCGTATAAGGAATGACGATTTGATCGCCATCCGCGTCACTGACACCGACGATCCGGTAATTGAGTCCATCGAGCTTGATCGTCTTACCAATCGCGACCTGACCCGGATAGAGTGTTCGGGCGACGGATGGACTGACGACGGCGACATGCGTCCGTTGTTTCACATCACTGATGACGATGCCGCGACCTTGCGGGACATCTTCAGATTCCCGGTAATAGATGTGATTTCGCCCTTCGATCGTCACCTGTTCGAGTGAGTGATTTTCGACACGGATGTCCCTTACCGTCGAGACGGTCGGTGAGACACCGCGTGTTCCTTTAATCGTGTTTAACTCTTCCAGTTGTGCAGGTGATAATCCTTCTTTCAACGGCGTCTCTGTCGTTTGGACCGTTAATTTATTGGCACCGAACGAGGCGACCTCTTCATTAATTGAGGCCGTTGCGCCGTTGACGATTGAAATCAAGGCGATGATCGATGCGACACCGATGATGACACCAAGCGTCGTCAAGAACGACCGCATCTTATGATGCCAGATATTCGACCATGCCATCCGTAACGTTTCGCGAATCATGTCGTCACCTCCGTCACCTGACCATCTTCGATTCGGATGATCCGACGGGCTTGCTTAGCAATATTGACATCGTGTGTGATCATGATGATCGTCTTCCCTTCCTCTGAGAGGCTCTCGAACAACTCCATGATTTGTTTCCCTGTCTTTTGATCGAGCGCTCCGGTCGGCTCATCGGCGAGTAAGATCGTCGGTCGCGTCACGAGCGCCCGCGCAATTGCAACCCGTTGTTGTTGACCACCGGACAGTTGACTTGGTAAGGCATCGGCTTTATCTGTCAATCCGACACGTTCCAGGAGCTCAAGCGATCGTGCGCGGCGCTCTTTGCGCGAGACCCCGGCATAGATGAGCGGTAATTCGACGTTTTGTAAGACGCTCATGCGCGGTAGCAACTGGAACTGTTGAAAGATGAAGCCAATTTCTTCGTTGCGAATCGTCGCTAGCTGATCCTCGGATAGATCGTGGACGAGCTGCTCCTGCAAACGATAGACGCCGCTTGAAGCGACATCGAGGCATCCGATGATGTTCATCAGCGTTGATTTTCCTGAACCCGAAGGTCCGAGGATCGTCACATATTCACCAGCCTCGATCGTCAGCGATACTCGATCGAGAACGATGTGACGATTGGTTCCTTCGCCGTAAGTTTTTTGGATTTCTTGCAAGTCAACGACCGGCATCAGGACGCACCTCCTGGTGGAGTCGGAAGAAGACCGGAACCACCGTCTTCACTCGGCAGGAAGACTTCGTCTCCGGCGGACAATCCGTCCTTGATTTCAATATCCTGTCCGTCCGTCACCCCCGTCTCGATGTATTGACGAGTCGTTTCCCCATCTTTTTTCACATATACATACGGACGATCCGACTTCGAATACGAAATGACATCGAGCGATAAGACAGGTACATCTTGTGCGAGTTGATATGGTAAACGTCCCTCGACCGTCATGCCGGGTAACCAGTTTGACGAGCTCGGTACCGATACCTTTGCATTGAAATACGTACTTCCATTTTCCGTCACAGCTTCCGGACTAATCGATTCGACCTTCCCGTTGATGGTTTTATCAGATGCATCCGTCTGTAATTCAATCGTATCTTCAACTTCAATCCGTTCGATATCTTGTTCATCAATTTTCAGACGAGCGATCAACTCTTTGTTGTCTGCAACAACGAAGAGGACAGTATTCGGGGCATAAACTTCGCCTTCCGTGACGTCAAGACGAACGAGTTGTCCGGAGCGAGGTGCCTTGAAATCTTCTCCTCCTTCGACGCTGACGATCGTTTGACCCGACTTAACGGTATCCCCTTCTTCAAATCGAACGTCGGTGATACGGACATCACGATCACTGATGACCGTCTGTCGATCTTTCGCTTCAAGCGTGCCTGAGAAGTAGAAGAATGTTTTTAATGTCTTCGACTCGACGACCTCCTTCGTTCCTTGTGCTTCTCCTCGTCCTAAAAAGAGCGTTGAACCGATTAACAGGAGTACCAGGATGACCCCTCCACTGATCCATAACCATTTCTTGCGTGTTCGTTTCATGTTAAATGCCTCCCTTGATTGGTGTTAATCCGATCATAAGGAGAAGTTATGAACCAACTATGAACAAATGTAAAAAAAGTGGTTGGGTCAAAAATAAAAACGCAATAGACAAAATTTTCTAAAAATAATACACTGAACATAACCAAATTATGTAAAAGGAGTGGTCATATGGATATTACCTTTCAAGATATTTCGCATACATTCGAACGAAGCGGTGTCCGGACCGACGTCTTGCATCAACTAAACGGTCAGTTTTCGCAAAGTGAGGTGACGGCACTCGTCGGTCCATCCGGGTCTGGAAAATCAACGTTCCTGAGTCTCCTTGGTTCACTCGATCGCCCGACGTCCGGGCAGATCCTCTATGACGGGCAGGACATCACGTCTTGGAAGAACAAACGGTTATCGCAATTCCGCTCGCACGAGATCGGCTTCATCTTCCAGCAGTTTCACTTATTACCGGCACTGACGGTGTCCGAGAACTTAAAGGTCGCCTTGTTAAAGCAAAAGACATCCTTCAATCAAGATGAGCGGATTCTCAAGCTGCTCGAACGGGTTGGACTCGACGATAAACGGAATGCTTTACCTGCTCAATTATCCGGTGGACAACAACAACGGGTCGCGATCGCCCGTGCCCTGCTTCACCATCCGCAATGGATTCTCGCGGACGAGCCGACCGGTAATCTCGATTCCGTGACCGGTGACGCAATCTTCGAGTTGTTACTAGAGCTGCATCGTGAAGCTAAATGTGGCGTTTTATTTGTCACACACGACCTAGAACTCGCCGAACGTGCTGACCGGATTCTCTTCATGCAGGACGGACGAATCGTCGAAGACCGCCGGAAGCGTACGGTGCAAAGTGTTTAAGTACTGTTTAAAGGGAGGTGTCTCGCGTTGCACACGTTTCGTGCCAAATTAATCACGAGCTTTATCGGCTCACTTGTCGTTTTTCTGTTGCTGTCGGTATCGACGCAGTCTGCGTATGAAGCGTTTCGGAATGCGGACTTCTCGGAACAGGAGACGACGATCGTGCGGGGATGTAATCATAATGACTTATCCAATTTATTCTTCACAAAAAACAGTTGTAATTTCGATGAAAAAATCGATGAGAGAGAAGACGGCATCGATTTTGGTGAGTCCGATGAACAAATTAAAAATACTGGTGGCACACCACGCGATCGAAAAGTAAACGATCTTCCTCCATTTTCTATTTCGAATGTTGTAGAAAGTTCGTCTTCTTCAAATAAACTTCTATTCTTCACCGCTGTACTTGTACTCGTTACTTTCGTAGCATACCGGATTCTTCGTCGGCGGCGACGTTCATCACAGTCACGAGAAGTTGACAGTGAAGCAAAACATTGGGTCCAACCATCTCCTGAAAGTTATGTCCAACAAACAAACCTTCAATCGATGCTTACTCCGCCTGAAGAATCATTACGCCTGATGCTATTTGATTTTAATCAACGCTTACCACGTGCCCTCAAGCGGCGAAGTCACGAATCGTTGACAGACTGGACAGAGCGCATTCATCTGGTGACGCCACTCTCACCTTATTTCGTCACTCGCTACTCAGCGCAAGCAGAAATAGAAGCACTCGATGCACAAGCGATTCACCATTTCGAACAAGATCTTGCACATTATTTAAAGACGCAAATCTCCCAATAACAAGCAAAGGAGACTACATATGCTTCGTTTCGTCATCAATCAATGGCGCCGGCAGCGTGGGAAATTCATCCTGACGCTCGTCGGGGCGCTCATCATCAGTGCCGGACTCAGTTTGATGTTCAATCTTACCGACTCGAGTCAAGGGACTGTTGAACAAACGTTACAAAAGAAATGGTCGTCCGCCTATGATATCGTCGTGCGACCGAAAGGAAGTCAGCTTGCGAGTGAGTCGAATAATTTACTCGAACCGAACTATTTAAATGGGATCGACGGAGGAATTTCCTTCAAACAATACGAAACCATCAAAAAAATGAACGACATTGAAATTGCGGCACCCGTCGCCGTGATGGGTTATGTCAAACTTGGCTTACGCGTTGATGAGCAATGGGACGTTCCCGATAAACCTGGCTTTTACCGTTTGAGAGAAACGCTGACATCACCTAACGGTTTCGGGGAAAAAATCCTAAGCGACGAAGCCGTTTATAGTGTCAATGCCAATCAAAACTCACGTGTTCCTGATATACCAGGAGTCTTTACAACTAAGTCCACGTCGCGAATCATCTATCCTCGAACATTCAGCTTGCTGGTAGCAATTGATCCTGAAGCTGAAGCCAAGTTAGTAGGTCTTGACCGTAGCATCATTCCTTCAAAAGGAAATAGTCGCTATTTTACTAAAAATGATAAAGCAACCGAAAAAGCAGATCCAAATACCATTCCCATTCTTTTAAATCCAAATTCATTCAATCAAGGGACTTTTCAGTATTCAATCGAACGACTAGATGTTCCATTCGGTACACAAAAACAACAAAATACATTTTATTCAAAGATTCCAAAGGATTTTACACCTGCCTTTGAGATGTTGAATGAGATTCCAAGTAAAACAATCAAAAAATTTACGATCTCTTCAAAAGATGTTGAGCAAAAATTTTTTAGCACTTTAACGAATACTCCAACAAAAAATATCCATTCATCACGATTGGATAATGCAACGATTGCTGATTACTTACAACTCGAAATCACAACTGGACCGCTAACTTATCGCCCTGAAAAAAGTCCCTATACCACGCGTTGGTCAAATGCATATCAAGTTGAAAGTCAGAAAATTCAAGTCACGAATCCATTTTTAAAGGATATCAACTCTTTACCTAAAACCGGATATCGTTCCACGCATTCGTTAGAAAAAAAAGTAAAAGACACTATGGGTAGCGGGAATGATATTTATTATTCTCCCGGCTTTTCAATGAATGTCATCGGACTTTATGATCCTAACAAAATTCGTGTATCAAAAGATCCACTTAATGAGTTACCGATGGAGACATATCGCCCATCTTCAGCTGATCTGGTCTTAGATGCAAACAGAAAACCAATCAATCCAGCTAAATCTATCAATACTTCAGGTGACCCAGTCGGATTACTGACTAACTCACCGAATATGTTGACGACTTTAGACAGTGCACAGCAATATCGAGGCAACAAATCGATTTCATCGATTCGTCTAAAAATTAAAGGTGGCGAAACACTCAGCGAAAAGTCAGATCAGCTCTTACAACAAATCAAAGCAACCATCGAGAGAGATCCTGGTCTTGTCGCTACGATCACTAAGGGTTCTTCCCCACAACCGGTCGTCACGAAAGTCGTCGAACAAGGCAAAACACTCGGTTGGATCGAACAACCATGGGTTCATATCGGTGCTGCGATGACGATTTTCCGCGAGACGAGCGTCGGGTTCTCCGGTGTCATCTTCGCAATGCTCGCCGTCGCGATCGTCTATGTCCTCGCGACGAGTTATGTTTCGATGCTCGCGCGTCGGAAAGAATTCGCTGTTTTACTCGCACTCGGCTGGCGGACGAAGGATCTCTATAAAATTGTCTTGATCGAGGCAGCGATTCTCGCCGGATTCGTCTCAACGGTCGCCTTGATCGTCGAAGGAATCTTCTCGTATGTCCGTAATGAAGCGATGAACGGGTTGAGCCTTCTCTGGATCGCGCTATTCAGTCTCGTCATTTACCTCGCTGGCGCCGCTTGGTCAGCATGGACGATTCGCCGCATCTCACCGTACGAAGCGATCAAGACCGGCGAATACGCGAAAGCTGCTCGCATCGGACTGAAGCTTCGTTCGACGATGACACTTGCACTAAAGGAACTGATCGGGAAATGGAAGCGCAATAGCCTGTCCGTCCTCTCGATTGCTTTACCGACAGCTCTCTTGACCTTCTTCCTGTTCGTGACATTCCATTTACAAGGTGTTCTTTACACGTCGTGGCTCGGACAATTCGTCGCCCTGCAAGTCGGTCCGATGCATTACGTGACAATGGGTGTTGCAATCACGATCGCCATTTTAACGACGGGAGAGATCATGTGGCAAAACGTCACCGATCGTCGCGCTTCACTTGCCGTCTTAAAAGCGCTCGGCTGGACGAACGGCGCGATCCGACAGTTGATCGTCCTTGAAGGTTTCTTAATCGGACTCTTTTCCGGTATCGTCGGACTGTTAATCGCTTACACCACAATTTATACACTGTACGATCTTGTTCCGTGGAATGAGCCGTTGTTGATTGGCGTATCGCTCGCCTTACCAATTTTATTCGGTATCATCGCCGCGATCATTCCAGCACAACTGGCAGCACGTGTCCAACCGTATCAAGAACTCAAAGATGCAGCTTAATATTTATTTTGTAGCGAGGGGCAACAGATGTTGTCCCTCTCTCTTCACGGGAGGAAGGATTATGTTTCGTTTTGTCTTAAACCAGTGGCGCAGGCAACGTGGAAAATTCATTTTGACGCTCGTCGGTGCGCTCATCATCAGCGCTGGACTCAGTCTGATGTTCAACTTGACCGATTCAAGTCAGGGTACGGTCGAGCAGACGTTACAAAAGAAATGGTCGTCCGCGTATGATATCGTCGTTCGACCGAAAGGCAGTCAGATGACGACGGAGTCGAGTAAGTTACTCGAACCGAATTATCTTAATGGGATTAACGGTGGGATTTCGTTTAAACAATATCAACAAATCAAACAAATGAATGAGGTTGATATTGCAGCCCCGGTCGCCGTCATGGGGTATGTCATGTCTAATGTTTCCTTTGAAAAAGCGATTAAAATTCCTTCCACACCAGGAATCTATCGTTTTACAGAAACCACTTATATTCAAAACGGCTTCAAGAAAGAGCGACAATCAAAAACTGTGCTTCATCTTGCTCAAGGAACAAAAGTTCAAGTTCCTGAGAACGCTTCATTCATTTCTGAACAAATTGATGGTTTTTCAACGGCTGTCGCTAGAAATCCAGTCCTGATCGTAGGTATTGACCCAAAAGAAGAAGCACGGTTGGTCGGTCTGGACAAGAGTGTACGTACGACGAACAAATCCCGATACTTCAATTCGACCGATCACCATGAGTCAGACGCGACTAATAATCAAAATATCATCCCGATCTTAGTGAATCCGAATTCTTTTAATAAGGGAAGTTACGACTATGATATCGAACGTCTCGATGCTCCTTATCAAACCGAACAAGACCAGCAAAAACTAATTGATAAGGTCATCAAAACACAACCAAAACGGTCTATTATCAATTCTCCTCTTGCCTCTTATCCCGCTAAGAGTATTCAACACCTTTCCATCCCAACCGCTAAAGTAGAAGAAACCTATCTGCGAACGATGGTTGAAAAAACGAACAGCTTACAAACGGATTCTGAATATGCAGAAGGAGGACAATTGGTTTATCAATCTGGCCCTCTTCAATTCCAATCAACGCTTAGTCCATTTACAAGCCGATGGAGCAACGCTTTCGAAGTATCCGCGACGTCGACACGAATTTCAGGAATCGGTATTGAGAAGGAACTTATTTCAGATAAAGGATTTCGCTCCCTCACATCGATGGGACAAAAGGTTAAAAAACCAGAACCAGGCTCATCTAATGTCCGCTTTCCATTTTTACAATTTAAAGTCGTTGGTCTGTACGATCCGAAAAACATCAAGGTCTCAAAAGACCCGCTGAACGAGTTACCAATGGAAACTTATCGTCCTTCGTCTGCCGATCTTGTTTTAGATGCGAAGGGGGAACCTGTCAACCCAGCGAAATCGATTGATACGTCTGGTAATCCCGTCGGACTGTTGACGAGTTCTCCAAACATCCTGACGACGATTGACAGCGCGCGAGCAGTCAATGGTGAACAAGCCATTTCTTCGATTCGCCTTAAAATCAAAGGCGCTTCGACCGTCAGTGAAGCATCGGAGCAACTACTCCAAGACGTGAAAAAGCAAATCGAACAGAAAACTGGATTAATGGTCACAATTACTAAGGGTTCCTCTCCTCAACCCGTCGTCACGAAGGTTGTCGATGACGGTAAGACGCTTGGCTGGATCGAACAACCGTGGATCCACATCGGTGCTGCGATGACAATCTTCCGCGAGACGAGTGTTGGGTTCTCAGGCGTCATCTTTGCGATGCTCGCCGTCGCCATCGTCTATGTCCTCGCGACGAGTTATGTTGCGATGCTCGCGCGCCGAAAAGAATTCGCTGTTTTACTCGCACTCGGCTGGCGGACGAAGGATCTCTATAAAATCGTCTTGATTGAGGCGGCGATCCTCGCTGGATTCGTCTCGACGGTTGCCTTAATTGTCGAAGGAATCTTCTCGTATGTCCGTAATGAAGCGATGAACGGCTGGAGTCTTCTTTGGATTGCGCTGTTCAGTCTCGTCATTTACCTGGCTGGTGCGACGTGGTCAGCGTGGACGATCCGTCGCATCTCACCGTACGAAGCAATCAAGACCGGTGAATACGCGAAAGCTGCTCGCGTCGGACTGAAGCTTCGTTCGACGATGACACTTGCACTAAAGGAACTGATTGGGAAATGGAAGCGTAATAGTTTGTCCGTTCTCTCAATCGCTCTACCAACAGCACTGCTGACATTCTTCTTATTCGTGACGTTCCATTTACACGGTGTCCTCTATACATCATGGCTCGGTCAATTCGTTGCCTTACAAGTCGGTCCGATGCATTACGTGACGATGGGTGTTGCGATCACGATTGCCATTTTGACGACGGGAGAGATCATGTGGCAAAACGTCACCGATCGCCGCGCCTCACTCGCGGTCTTAAAAGCACTCGGCTGGACGAACGGCGCGATCCGTCAATTGATCGTCCTCGAAGGCTTCCTTGTTGGTCTGATTTCCGGAATCATTGGACTGATTGTCGCCTATACGACGATTTATGTCTTGTACGATCTAGTACCGTGGAATGAACCGTTGTTGATTGGTGTATCGCTTGCCTTACCGATTTTGTTCGGTGTCATTGCGGCGTTCATCCCAGCACAACTGGCAGCACGTGTTCAACCGTACCAAGAACTGAAAGATGCTTCGTAATCAAAGGAGTTGTACACATGAATTCTATTCAGGCAATATTTCTTGATCGAGACGGAACGATTGGTGGAGATGCCACCGTCCACTACCCTGGAACGTTTGCGTTATTTTCTTACGTTCCTTCGCTAATCGAACGCTTACGCAATCAAAGGATTTTACTGATTGCGTTTACGAATCAACCTGGTATTTCAAAAGGATTGGCGCGTGAAGAGGATTTTCGAACAGAATTACAGAACTTCGGCTTTGATGATACGCTGATTTGTCCGCATGCAGCGGAAGATTGTTGCACTTGTCGCAAACCGTCACCTGAATTATTATGGCAAGCTCAAGTAAAACACGATCTCCGACTCGATCAATGTGTCGTCATTGGGGACCGATGGAGTGATATGATGGCAGCTGCGCACGCCGGGTGTATCAAAATCTTAGTTCGAACCGGTGCCGGAGAGAGCTCCATTCGTGATTACGCTGATCGCGTGGAACAAGCAAACGTCGACTATATTGCCGACGACTTAACGGCCGCGATTGCTTGGCTCGATGCGCAAAACTGAACAAACAAAAAGGCGCGCTTCCACAACGGAAGTCGCGCCTTTGTTAATGCTTTGAACGTTTTGGTTGAGAAGATGCGTAGACACTAACCGCTAACACAAATAAGATTGCAAACCATGTCCAAAATGACATGTCATCGCCTCCTTTGAATGATGCGTAGGTACTTTAACTATCTTCTTTTCATTACCAATAAATCCCTGCAATCATTTATTAGCAATTTTTCGTAACAGATAAAGCGCGTAGATGATCGATGGAACAGCCATCGCCATGAGGATGAGATGGACACTTCCGAATAACACGTTCACAGCTAGATTAAAATCTGACACTTTTGTTTCCTCCTATATTTCAATGGTTCTCTTATATTTATTCTACTATAATAATGCATTCACTATATTTTGAACCCTTACAATTATGTAATAATTTTCAATTATTCTTCATTATGAAGAGATTCACGTTACACTGAACGTACGAAACAGAGATGAATATGTTGCAATTAATATTTGAGTACATGCCTTATTATTACGATGATGATCTTCAGTTGATTCCAAATGACTTTTCAAATCCTGACAATCTGCGATTCGTCATCGAACAAGACTACACGTCAGCTCTTAGCATCTTTACGAATCCAGACGATGAATCGTCTTCATTCGAAAGTTCATTTCTTGAACAGTGGTTTCATAGATTACAAGCTTTCCCCCTATTCGTCTGCGTGGAGGTGAATCGCTATGACGAAGAGGAGTTTGAAGCGTTATGCCAGTCTTGCTCGATTACATATAATGTTTTAACACCACTTGCGGACAAAGGTTTCATCGTCGTTGAGCTGCAGCATGTTACCGATTTTCAACACCTGTATTCTTACTTACATTCCCACGCGAGTTGGAATGATCTTGTCATCTGGTCGACCAAATCAAATGTCTTCCGGATTGAATACCGAACGTACTACTACTCCGAACGACCAGAAAAAACAGTCATCGTCTCCATGCAGGAAAACATGTCTGTCTTTGCGTTCAGCTACGATGCAGATGTCGTAAATGTTGTTTCAAATCAACCGTTTTTCGAGACATCCGATTGCTTATTCCAAACCTTACCTGACTTCGTCATTCCAACCTTGATTGACGACACGGAGGACATACAAAAAAGGAGTGAACAGCTTGCATGCCCTAACAAAACAACTAACTGAATACATGCTCGAGAAATATCGGCTAACCGATTATGTACTCTATGAATCGTCCTACGCTCGACACAAACGGAACGACCAAACCGTTTACTCTTTTGAGACGTTTTGGATTCCGCGAGGTGCATCGGTTATCGAGGAAGAGGATAACACGATGCTTCCTGAAGGAACCGTGCAGATTACAATTGACCCTGTCACGAAACGAACGACGACGTTATCCTTACACGGTTCGACCCCGATTCATTCCGTTCCTGACGATTTACGTGAGCCAACCACTCGGATCGCTTGGATCGAATCAGAGACTGATATGATCCATGGTACGCATTTCATGCTCGAAGAAGAAAACGACACTTTTTTCAGTTATGTGAGTTGTCACGAAGGGATTCGGCTTTCACCCGGTTGTTTCATTCACTTGACGTTAACGGAAAACGGTCAACTCGATGAGTTGTTCCTATACGGTCCTCACCCGAGTGATCATCATGTGAATCAGGAACCTTTCGCTTTAACGCTCGAGGACATCGACTCGCTAGCTAAACAACAAATAAAGTGGTTCTCCTATACAAAACCAGGACATCAATACGCGCATACTGTCGTCGAGACGATCGTGACGCAAGAAGGATCTATCCTTGTGCCTAGTAAACTGGATTTCACGTCATCACTTGATCGAAATGACATCTTAACGTGGGCAAATCCGTCAACTTCAATTCTCAAGCGCCATCCTTTCCAATCAGCAGCAAGCGTGACAGCAGAGGATGTGATCATGCAGACTGAACATCCTGATTTTCATCCAATTCAGCAAGAGACAGTGAATGCCTGTCGAATTGCGGTTCAAGAAATCGTCCAAAACGTCTACCCCAGTGAATCCGGACAATGGGCGATTCGGTACATCTACCGGCAACATCCCTACCTTGCTGTCACGTTGTCACGCGCGTATCCGACGTCCTATGTTGATCAGCAGCGACGCGTCACGATTCTCCTTGACGAAAAGACACTTGACTGGATTAGCTTGACCGACGATCAGGAACTCCATACCGCGCTCGCATCCGTTACTCCACCGGAGCTCGAGGATGATCAGCAAGATGTCATTTTCAATGCATTACGTCCGTACCTTTTGCTCACTCCGCGTTATGTGTTCGATGTCTCAAAAGGTCACTACGTTCTTTGTGGTTTGCTTGACTCGAACCACGCTTACTTATCAGCAACGAACGAAGTCGTCTTATTACGCGACTTATAGGTCAATTCAGCCATTGATCTATCCGATTTCTTACGACTTGCGGAAGAAAGAGGCTTCTCAGCTGTTCGAGACGCTTACGGTCGACTTCCTGTTTCGTAAATACGTCCTCAATCATCGTGACCTTTTGTTCCCGCCCCGGAATCAGTTGATAGATGACATACCAATCGACGAGTGACATAAATGGAAGTCCAGTCTCATTAATCGTTTGTTCAGCAAACGGATAGACGAACACGCCCTCGTCATGACGAACCTGCAGTCCGCTCATCAGATCAAGATCGATTCCTTCGATGATGAATTCTTGGAATACTTCCGTTGCATAGAGTGACGTCTCGTCTTGTTCAACGACAGTTCCCATCTCAGATAACAATAGGACTGCCCGTTCGGCGTCCGCTAACGCGACGACGAGATCGATGTCGCGCGGAGTGACAGGCAGTCCATGATGCTCCAACAATAATGAACCACCGATGCCAAAATGAATCCGTTCTTGTTGCAAACACGCAACGACTTTTTCTAAGACCTGCTCAAGACTCATCGCCGGAACCCTGCTGCTCGAAACGGTCCTTCCATCGAAATCGTAAAGATGATTCGAGCAATTTCTTCCGGTGATGTCCCGTTTGGATGACTCAACCAGGATTCGATGACACCGAGATGAGCGGCTGAGAGATAGGCAATGAGATAATTTTCTGGAACGAGCCGTTCTCCTTGTTCCGGTAGTCCTGAAAACAGAATCTGTTGCATGTAATCACGGACCCGGTTCCGAAACATCCCGTCACTCGTCGGACTGAGTAGGATCCGCATCAGCGTCCGGTGTTCATAAAGAAACGTCAGAAACGGAATAATTCGTCGGTACGGTGAGTCCTCCTTTTGGTTGATTAAGACAAAGGGAATCTCGCGTTCAAACGTCGCTTCAATCTTTTCAAAAATCTCATTCGTCATCCGCTCGAGTAGTTCGTATTTATCCGCGTAATGATGGTAGAACGTCCCGCGGTTGACTTCCGCCCGATCTGTCAACAACTTGATCGTCACGGCATCAAAACCAACTTCGTCGATCAGCTGAAGGAACGTCTCACGAATCCTCCGGTCAGTCCGGATAACGCGTAAATCCTGTTTTTTCATTGAAATCGCCTCTTTCTTCAACATTTTAGAAGGATGTGTCGCTTAAGCGACAGATGGACGTCAACTGGTCATTGCTCCCAGTTTCTCTCCCTTTTATAATGAAATTAATCAACACGTTGTTCAATAATTATTTTATAAAAAGGAGGGAGAATACGATGGATTTACGACTGAACGGTGTATCAAAATCGTTTCATCAACAGAACGTCCTCCAACAGATTGATCTTTTGATTCCGTCCGGTGAGATTTGTGGCTTGCTCGGTCCGTCAGGTTCTGGTAAGACGACACTGATTCGTTTGATGATTGGTGCGATCCAGGCAGACGCAGGTTCGATTCAGATTGGTGACACTTCGATGCCAAGCTTCAAGATGTTATCGCAGATTGGTTTCATGCCACAAAACGATGCTTTGTATGAGGATTTATCGGGGCTTGCGAACCTGCAATTTTTCGGTTCCTTATACAACATGTCCCGTCAGGATTTAGCAAAACGCATCGAGGAGGTCTTGACACTCGTCGATTTAACGAATGATCAAAAAAAGCTCGTTCGCCATTATTCCGGCGGGATGAAGAAACGATTGTCCCTCGCCATCTCAATCTTGCATCGTCCGACCGTCTTATTCCTGGATGAGCCGACCGTCGGGATTGATCCCGTGTTACGCCGCCAGATTTGGAATCAATTCCAAGCGATTCGTGCGCAAGGTACGACGATTGTCGTCTCGACCCATGTCATGGACGAAATCAATGAATGTGACCGGGCAGCACTGATCTATAACGGTCGAATCATCGCCTACGATCCGCTCGACCGTTTGCTCGCACAGACTGAAAACGGTCAGGTCGAGGAACTATTCCTGCTCGCTGGAAAGGACGTGACATAATGTGGCACCTCGCACAACGGGTCATCCGTCAAACGTTGAACGATAAACGAAGCGTCGGACTCATTTTGCTTGCTCCGTTATTAATCTTCACCTTGATCTATTTCCTACTTGGAAACGATGACTACACGCCAGTCGTCGCCATCAGTCAAGATGTACCGACTCCAGTCTCACAAGCGATCGAAAAACAGGATCTGTCGCTTAAAACGTATAACGGCAGCGATGCGGACGCCTATCTCAAGGACCATGAAACGGTCGACGTCGTCTTAGATATGAAAGACAATCAGCTAGCGTTGAACCTCCGTGAACCTTCGACGAAAAGTTCCAAAGCGTTACGCGAAATTCAAGCTGGACTGGCATCGCTGCAACCGACGATGCAACTCGAGACGAACTATCTGTACGGAGATGTTGATCAATCGACCTTTGATGCGCTTGGCTTCGTCTTTTTATCGTTGTTCTCGTTCTTCTTCGTCTTCATCTTATCAGCAATGGCACTCGTCAAGGAACGCAGTGGCGGCACGCTCGAGCGGTTGATGATGACACCGATTCGCCAGACCGACGTCATCTTCGGCTATACGCTCGGTTATAGCGTCTTCGCCTCGATCCAGGCGATTCTTGTCGTCCTGTACGCGACGACCGTTCTCGACTTACCGTCTAAAGGTTCGATCATCTGGGTCTTCCTGACGATGCTTGGACTTGCCGTCGTCGCGGTCTTGTTCGGCGCAACGATTTCAATCTTTGCTCAGTCTGAATTACAAGTCGTCCAGTTGATTCCCTTTACGATCATTCCGCAGATTTTCTTCTCGGGCTTGATTCCGCTTGATTTAATCCCGTATGGACTCGGTAACATCGGATATATCACCCCGATTTTCTACGGAGCGAGCGCGATCAAGGAGGTGCTCGTCTACGGCAACGGTTGGCCAAGCATCTGGCCGTACTGGCTTGGATTGTTCCTCTATGGTGCAGTGTTGTTCCTGTTGAACATGCTTGCTCTCAATAAATATCGCGGACACCAAAAAAGACACGGCTGATTACACAAGCCGTGTCTGATTTTGCTCAAGCTGTTCGAGGAAAACAGTTCGTCGCGAAGGATCGAGTGTATGTTCCGGAACATCAGCATACCGAACGAGCTGATAGATCTCATGCGGGACCGTGACCTCTAAGCGTGTAAACCACTCCGTCAGCGTCTCATGTGTCCGACGTTGCTGCGCTGGAGCAAGTGACCGATTAAACGCGCGCACCGCTTCACGAATTTTTGAATCAAGAATACTGTCTTTAGATGAGGACTGGACTTCAGGCGTTAGCGGAAGCGATAGAGCGGTTCGTTTCGGTTGATGACTTGATGGGAATGACCACTGCATACGGTTGAATCGTTGTCGACGATACAGGTAGATGATGACTAGAGCGACCATCCAAGGAGTCATACGTGCGATTTGATTGATCGCATCTGTCAAGAAACCTTTCCCAAGCTCAATCGGTTTTTTCTTTTTAGGTTCCTTCCGATATCTTTCGTGCCCAATTTTTGAAGAATCCGGTTGTTTGATGATGTGTTCTTCTTTCACATAGATGACTTTTTTAGTCGGTAAGATCTTGCTCGGAATATGTACCCAGTTTCCTGTCGATTGATCAATCGGTGGATCGATCAATGCTTGATACGATAGTTTTACACCCATGATGCCTAAAAATAGGACTAGGCACGTCAAAAAAGTCATTCCAATGATTCGATGTCTCATTTCATCCTGCACCTCCAAATCGAATTGAAATCCGTGACACAAGACTTTTTCCCATATGTTACCATGAAAGGAGGCGATTCAGATGAGTTACGAAAAAGTATTTCAAATGCCAATGTTGCAGCTGTATCAGGTATACCGTCAAAAAGTCGAGCGTAAGCAACGGACACAAGAGGAACTCGATGACGTGCTGTTCTGGTTGACCGGACACACGCAATTCACTCTTGAACAAGCCATACAAACCCAAAACGTCGCAGCCTTTTTTGAGCACGCACCCGCCCTGAATGAACGTCGTTTTTTAGTCACTGGCGTCATCTGCGGGATTCGTGTGGAAAACCTAACGGATCCGCTCATTCGTAACATCCGGATTCTCGACAAACTCGTCGACGAACTGGCGAAAGGAAAAGCGTTATCTAAAATCTTACGATAAGGAGGAATGCTGATGTCTACTTTACTCAGTACACTGGCGATCCTCGTCATGGTGACCAGTATGACTTATTTCATCGTCTATCAAGTTAAACGAAACAAAGGAACGCATCGTTCTCCCGTCTATCGACTTGTCTTTAGTGGTCTGTTGGTCGGCTTGATGGTCAGTTATTTTTTGCTGACGTGAGTCGTGATTTTTAGTTTTTGACTTAAACAATAAAATTATTAATACAGTATTTGAAATAATAGAGGAGGTATACGATTGCAACTTCGAAAATGGATCCTTCCGCTTTTGCTACTCATCTGTCTCGCCTCACCGAATGCCGCAACGACATATGTGAAATGGACGGTCGCTCCAACGGGTCACTATCTCGAACGGCTTCAAGCGGCTGACATTCCTTATAAAGTCCGCCAACAGACGCTTTACATTCAAGAAAAGGATCTGCGTCGCGTCACGTCGTGTTGTACATGACAACGATAGAAAACCCCCTCATTTCGCTGAAATAAGGGGGTTTTCTGATCAATCACGATTTAGCGGATTGTTTTTAATGCTGTTGCCCACGGAATGACTTGATCGAGCATTTGGTTGACCGATGTTTCTTGAACGGCTGCCGCTTTTAAGACCGATCCGTTCTCGAAATCCGTGAACAAGGATAACGCCGGATGCACCCGGACATCGGCAATCAATAACTCACCGAGGATACCGCGCAAATGTTCAGCTGCCCGCGCTCCACCGACGGAACCATAAGAGACGATTCCTGCCGCTTTATTGTTCCATTCGACTCGTAAATAATCGAGCGCGTTCTTGAGTGACGCTGCAATCGAGTGGTTGTATTCCTGGACGATGAAGACAAAGCCGTCTTGTGCTGCGACATCCTTCGACCAAGCAGCAGCACCCGACGCATCCCCGTCCTTTTCACCTAGGAGCGGTAATTTGTAGTCGGCGATATCAAGAATCGTATAGTTCGCATCCCCTCGTTGATCGGCGAGTTGTTTGACCCAGTTTCCGACTTGTGGGCTGAGGCGTCCTTCACGTGTGGATCCTAAGACGATACCAATATTTAATTTCTCCATTTTCATTTCCTCCTCTTGTTTAGATGCGGTTAGCTACGTTATCGTAATGTTCTCTTAAAGGTATTCTTTTTCGATTTTGCGCGTACTCCGGACCGTATCGATTGGACGGACCATTTGTTCGATCTGTGCTCGTTGCGGCTCGAGGAACGGTGGTAATGATAATTTCTCCCCGACCGTTTCGTATGGCTCGTCCCCCATGAAACCAGGACCATCCGTTGCCCATTCGAACAAGACACCACGCGCGACACGTGCATAAAGGGACTCGAAGAAGAAGCGATCGACGTAACCGGACGTGTTGAAGCGTAGCTGTTGCATCCGCTCGATCCATTCTTGTAAGGCAGCCGTATCTTCAACGCGGAAGGCGACGTGGTGCACCGTTCCGAATCCTTGACGTCCGCTTGGTAGAACGACGTTATGCTCAACGATGACTTGGGCACCATTTCCGCCTTCACCCATTTCGAACAAGTGCAGGGAACCCGCTTGATCGACTTCACGCATCAACATCGCTTGTTCAAGTACCGCTTTTAAATTGTCGAATTCCGCGATCCGGATGTGAATTGGACCGAGTCCCGTGATCGCGAACTCGAGGGGTACCGGACCGTTTTGCCACGGTGTGCCGGAAGCGACACCTTGATTATGCTCGTCAGAGATCAACATGTATTGTTGCTCATCGAAATCGACGAACGAGAGCGTCTGCTTGCCGAATTGTTCTTTGATACCACGGTGCTTGACGTCGTATTTGTCAAAGCGTTTAATCCAGTATTCGAGTGCGGCATCCGTCGGAACACGGAACGCTGTCTTAAAGATTTCATTCGTTCCGTGTGACCCTTTTTGAATACCAGGGAAATCAAAGAACGTCATATCCGTGCCGGCAGATCCTTTATCATCGGCGAAAAATAAGTGATACGTCTGGATGTCATCCTGATTGACGGTCTTCTTTACCAATCGCATCCCTAGGACGTTCGTAAAGAAGTCATAGTTTTTCTCGGCACTGCTCGTAATCGCCGTCACGTGGTGGATTCCTTTTAGTTCATTCATGAAAAATCGCTCCTTTAATGGTTATTATCTCGAATTCGAGATATCAGTCTAAAAAATTTTATTGTTTTTTTGCTTGATAGCCGATCGTTTTGGCTGTCTCGATGAATGCTTCGAGGTCTGACGGGGCTATTCCTTGAAATACTTGATTGATCGCTTGCTCGTGCTCCGGAAAAATCGTTTCCATCAATTGGTGCCCTTCAGGTGTCAGTTCCGCAAATGTCACACGCCTATCCTCTGGACATGCTTTGCGGACAACGTAATTCTTCTTTTCAAGCTTATCGATGACGTAGGTGATGCTACTACTCGTGATCAAAACTTTTTTCCCGATCAATTGAATCGGTTGCCTGCCCCTGTGAAACAGCAACTCAAGAACCGAAAAATCCGTTGGGTTCAACCCCCATTGCGCAACATCCTTCTTGATGACTTCATGTAACGCATCGACTGCGCGCACCATGACCGTTAATGCTTTCAAGTTCGGATTCGGTGGAGTCATTTCGTTCACCTCTTTTGTATCTTTAATTCATATATCTTTAATTCGAGATAAATATACCATTCCGATTTTTGTTCGTCAACTGTTTTGAATCATATTTGTATGAACTTGATGCGTAACAAACTAAAAAAACTGAGCCGAAGAAAAAAATCAGCTCAGTTGCGATGAATCACATAGTTTTTAAAATAGCTTGAAGTTTAGACCCAATCAACGAGATCAGCGATGGCTTGACGCGTTTGTGGATGCGCCGGTGCTGCATTTCGATAACCGAATGCTGCCATGACCGCGACATTCAGATTGTCCGTCAAATGTCCTTCTTCACGTAACAGCTGTTCGACAGCTTGTTGGTCGAACCCTTCGATTGGACACGAATCAATCCCGATTTGTGCCGCGCTGGTCATCATGTTACCGAGCGCAATGTATGTTTGTTTTGCCGACCAATCCCGCATGGCACGCTTTGATGACACAAGATCGAAGTCGGATTCTTGGAACTGACGATAAAATGAATGACGACCTTTCTGTGCTTCAGGCGTTAATCCGATCACGTCCTGCATCATATGGTTGATGTAAGGCGCGTCAAAATGCATGTCCTGTTCATTTCGAGCCAAGAGGATGACGAAGTGGCTCGCTGTCTCAAGTTGTCCAGCAGCGCCCCACGCAAACGGTGCAAGCCGCGCACGAAGTGACTCATCTTGAATGACGAGAAAGCGCCACGGTTCGTAGCCAAACGATGACGGTGAAAGACGCCCCGTTTCGAGAATGAAGGCAAAATCCTCTTCCGGAATCGGTTTGTCCGCAAATCGTTTTGTCGCGTGACGGAAGGCGAATGCCTCGAGAATCTGTTGTTTTCGTAAATCGGTAGTCGTTTTAGTTAACATGTTCTAGTCTCATTTCGTATGATAGTGACATCTGAAGTGTATGCCGCTTCCTAACAAGCGACAAGTACGCACTTTGAAGTGACATACTATCAATCATGTAACTAAAGGAGACGATCCACATGCAAATCGAAGAAAGTTGTGTCTTTCTAAATACTTATTCTTGCGCGACGGCAGCGACGGTTGAAGTGATCGGTGGAAAGTGGAAAGCCATCTTAATCCATCAATTACTTGACGGTCCGCTTCGCTTTTCAGAACTATTGAAGACCTCTGAATCCATCAGCCCCCGTATCTTGACCTTGCAATTACGCGAACTCGAGCACGATGGGCTGATTCATCGCGTGACATACGCAGAAGTACCACCTCGGGTCGAGTATTCGCTTACCCCGCTCGGTGAGACCCTTCGTCCACTCGTCCTGATGATGAAACAATGGGCGACCGAACACATGTCTAGCGTGCTCGAACATCGTGCTACAGGAGAACTCGTTCGATGACGTTCTCACTATATGAAGCGCATCTACCGGTAACTGATTTACATCGATCGATTGTATTTTACGAATCACTCGGATTGACCTTTGATCATACCGTTGACGATCGAATCGCATTCTTATGGATTGAACCCGGAAAAAGCTGGATTGGACTTTGGCTTAGCGAGCACGCGAACACACCGTATCATCCTTCTATCCGACACATCGCTTTAACTGTCGACATCGACTTTTTACGGAATGCTCCAGGTTGGCTGCGCGAGCGTCAAATCGAACCACGCGCTGCATTTGGATTTGGACCAGATGAGCCCTTCGTGATGACACATACGAATTACGCCCATGCCAAATTGCATTTCAATGATCCGGATGGAAATAGTCTAGAATTCATCTGTCACTTACCGAATCCGAAACGACTATCGAAGAAGATGACACTCCTAGAGTTCGAGACGCTAACGTTCACTTAATGTAACGTCCATACAACGCGTGTCCTTCTCCTAATCGATAGTGATCTGTCCCAGAAAGAATATACGCCGTATCGTCAGGTAATCCGATCGCGTGATTCATTTGAGACAAGTGTTCCTGAAAACGGGTTGCCCGTTTTTCCTGGTTTAAATGAGGACAGAGACAACCGCTCAGCCAGCCTTGCCCCGTATCCAGGCAATAGTCCGTTCCGTCCTCACTCGTACGGATCCCGTATTCCATCGCATAAATCGCTCCAGCGCTGACACCGACGTACCATGTTCCACGCTTGATGGCTTGTTCAAGCAATACATCCATGCCTTTTACAGCAAAAGTCTTGACGAGTAACGGATAATTGCCACCACCGACATAAAGAATGTCGGCATTTTCTATTAGTCGTCGTTGCGTCGCCATGGATTGTTCGTCGTCAAACAGCGTGACGATCGAGACAATCGCGCCAAGTGCTTAATATGTATCTTGAAATTGGTATTGATATAGCAATTCATCTCGACTTGCCGTCGGCAGGAAAACGATATGTGGTGCGTGTTTCGTCAGTTGAACGACATGCCGATTGATGAATTGATGAGACGGAGCAACCAGTTGACCGCCTCCGATTAGCATGAGGTTCATCTTTTTTCTCCTTTTCAGCGGCTTTTTAGAAAAAGGAATACAGTCCGTGTTCGTAATAATCAAATTCTCGTTTAGTCAGTCGCTCAAAACGGTAGCCTTCATAAAAGGCATCGAGGGCTCGCGGATCATCGATGATTGGACTGATCGCAAGAGCGATATCATACCGCCGATCGCCCGGTCTCATCGCCCCGACATCAATGAACGACAGCGTTCCGTCCGTCGCGATGAACAGATTGTCCGTCGTACAGTCTCCATGAATCCAACTGGCAGTTATCGGATCCGGACAGGAGGACTTTAATCGTTTCAGTAAATCCAACGTACCGGACGTCCAAGCAGATGCGACATAACGTTCCGCTGTCATAAGTCGTTCCGTTAACCACTCCTGTGACGTTCCCCCTGTCGTGCGTTGATGAAACTGGAAAAGATACGTTCCGAACGCTTGCCACAGCTGAATCCGTTGCTCACTTGTCGCCTGTCTTAAGGCTGTCGTCAACGTCATCCCGTCTCGCCACTGCATCAAGAGATGACTTAGCTGTTCCGTCTTTAAAAAGCCGACGTACTCAGGTAGGAACCCTGGCTCTCGTTGCATCCATTTTTCTAAGACAATTGCTTCTTCTGCGAGCCATTCTTGGTATCTCGCTTCCGTAGCAGTCTTTAGTAAGTAACTCCCTTTCTTTGCTTCAATCCGGTACACAATCGAAGTTCCCCCTTGCTCACCAAGCTTTTCGACGTGCCCGATATCCCCCGTCAGTTGTTCGATCCGTACACGTGTCGCTTCCGTCATACCGTATATCCCGTGAACGGCACTGGCGTCGACAGCCGAATCCAGGTCGACGGTTTGCCGTAGACCGATGCATCATCGATAAAACGTTCCAGTGTTGCAACGGACGCGGTTTGCAACTTGACCATGAAGTTATAACTACCGGTCAGGCGGTGACACTCGACGACTTCTGGATGTCCTTTACAAAATTCAATCAAGCCTGCGCAGCGTGTCTCTTCGAACATGACGATCGCGAGTAACCCTTGCGCGAGTGCTTCCGGATTTATGACAGCGCGGAATCCTTCGATGATTCCCGCGTCCTCCATTTTTCGGACCCGTTCGATGACGGCAGGTGCCGATAACCCGATCTGTCGTCCGAGTTCCGACCACGGAATCCGTGCATCGTCTTGCAGAATCCGGACAATCTGTTGATCAATTTGGTCCATTTTTCATCTCCCTTTCGAATTAAAACCACTTTCTTCAAATTAACACGGAATCAAAGGAAAATATAGCCTTTCCCTATGTTCTCCTACTGTGCTCACCAAAATGCTTTTCTTATACTAATTACAGGAGGTGATACATATGGAATCAACCTGTGTCCGGTGTCAAGAAACGATTGAAACGACGATCTATCAGTGCTCGCACGCTTGTACGTTTTGCGAACCGTGTACGAAAACGCTCGATCATATTTGCCAAAACTGCGGGGAGATGCTCGAACCTGTCACGCCAGTCGCGACATAAAAAGACGGATGCCTCGGCACCCGTCTTTTGTCTATTTAGATCGTCTCTTGTGATTGCCGCTCGGCTAAGCGCCCTTTTGCTTGTTCTTGATGCGGCTTGATCGCCGACTCCCCGAGTGCTTTCGCTAGACCTCGTGTTGGAAGATTGACATACATCGACTCATAATTGCTGACTTCGAACGTCTCATGAAAGATCCCGACCGCTTCTGATGTCCGTGCCTTCTGATTGAATCGTTTCCACGCCGTCAAATGACGGGAACCATGGGCATACGCCATCAATTCTTCCGTCGAACGCCAATATTGAATCAACGTCACGGAACGCCAACCGACAAGTGACTCATGCGAAATCAGACCGACATCGTTTGCATAACACTCTTGTAGCATCGGTCCCATCGCCTGGACCGTCGGCAACCATTGCCGGACGGAACGTAAACGATTGATTCGTAAACCGATGATGAACACGACGACGTCTTTGTTCGGAGTCGCAATGATCCGTTTCATGTCAATTTCCTCCTTCAAGGGTCTCAAGGGAAGCGTCACACCAATCGAGTAACGCCCGTGTCTTCCGAATGCCATAATCAAGCGTCAATAACCAATAGACGGCATCATTCGAGTCCGGATAAGAACGAATCATCGCATCGATCGCTTGATACGTCTCAAGCCGTTCTTCGAGCAATCGCGCGTGCTCCTGAATTTTCTGCAAGGTGACCTCTTTTGAAGCATGTCGAGCGAAGTACAGCTTCAACAACAGGTCGTTCCGTTGCACGGGCAGCTCGACGGACGGTTCAGCGACCCATCGTGCAAGCTCCGCATGCCCGTTTTCCGTCAGGGCGAATTGTTTCCGTTCCCCATCCGTGACCTCTTCAACGATCAACCCTTCCGCCTCTAACCGTTTCAGCGTTGGATAGACTTGTCCGAAGCTGATTTTCCAGAAGTGATTCAAACTCGTATCGATCGTGTGTTTCATCTCATAACCAGACGTACATCCGCTTGCAAGAAGTCCGAGAATCGCATAACGGGTCATGTTTTCTTTTGGCATCGGTCCCTCCTATATCTAAAAGATAGTATCTTTTAGATATAGTTCCCGTTCATTCAAATGCCAAACAAGAAATTCACTAAATGAAGCAGGAATTCTCGTTTTAAATCCGAATTCTTGTTCACATACTTAATTAAAAGGAGTTCTCACATGACATACGCTAAAGCTTCTATCTTCTTTAGTTTGCTCGGTCTGTTCATCGCCTATATGATTTTCCCACCGCTCAACTGGTCGTTCGGACCGAACTCGATGCTTACGATTCCGATCGGACTTGTCATTTATCTGTTCGGAATCGGACTCGGGATCGTCGCCTTCAAACGACGCGAACCGGGAATCCTCAAATACGTCAGTCTCGCCTGTGCCGTTCCGCTTGGCGTGTTACTACTGCTCTTTCTCGGTTTCATCTTCAGCGGGCAGATTTAATCATTTTACAATAGTTGTTCATGAGACGTTTTCCCGCTTGCATCGAATGTCAGCTGATGGATTGCTGGACTCCCCATCGCGCCCAGCCACTCATTTGCCGGTCGTTCAGTGTAGTGTTCGAGCACTAACGCCAACACGAGACCATGCGTCGCGACGACCACTCGGTGGTACGGGTGGGTTTTAAGTAGCTGATCGATGGCTACTAGAGCACGATTGCGTGCTATTTGATTCGACTCTCCACCTTTTTGCGCGTAATCGTCATTTTGGAATGATCGCTTCAACAGTTCTTCTAGCCGTTTAGGTGATAAACGTTCGTCTGTTTCCTGAAAACACCGTTCCTGAAACGCTGCCTCGTAGATCGGCAAACCTCGTTGCTCAGCAAGCGGGCGAACGGAGTCCATCGCTCGTTGCATCGGACTCGAATAAATGGCGTCAATCGGCAGCGCTTGAAAGAACGCTACGAGTTCTTGCGCTTGTTCCTGACCTGCATCTGTTAATCCCCGCCCTCGATCACTGCCTGTTTTGATCGATTCGCAATGGCGAACGAAATAGATCGTCCTCATCGCAACTGGACCCAAGTTCCTTCAGAAATTACATCTACGTTCGAACCGATGACACGGATCGCTGTCGCGTCGTCGATTGCGTAAGCTGGATTCGTTAATATCTCAGCCCAAGACTTGGCAGCTTGTAAGTGATTGTCCGGTAACTGCGGATGATCGAGATGCGGGAAGATTGAAAAATCAACGAGACCTAATGTTGCGTCCGATTGCTCCGGCGTCTTTTTCCACCCAACGAAATCTGTTCCAATTCGTGGCGTAAGCACCATGCTACCGGCACTCATCCCGACATAGACCCCTGTCAAATTCGGTAACATGCGATCAAAACCCGATTCGACGAACCAATGATGTAGAAAGAGTGGATCCCCACCATTAACGAGGATGACATCCGCTTGTTCGACCGCTGGTTGCCAAATTGCTGGATCAATTACCGAGACCGCTGATAATTCCAACAGACCGACTGACTTCCATCCTAAATCAACCATCGGTGCCTCATCTTTTCCTTGAATGAAGTTTGTAGCAAGCTCCAATCCTTTGGATAACGCATATGAAGCTGTCGTGATCGCGATGGCATGGCATTCCTCAATCGGTTTTCCGAGCATCTCGCGTAACGCGTTGTGAATCGATGGATTTTGTATCCCACCAGACGTTAATAAATAGTCCATCATGATACCTCCTGTCCTTTGCTTCAGTTTACAATATTTGTACGTTTCTGGTATCCTTACTTTTATTCCCACTAGAATAGGAGGAATCATATGTCTTTCGATTTAATGACGTTACCTGAAACGACGTTACACTATCGTCTGATTCTCGGAACTTCCAATCAACCGACGTTTATCTTTGAAAATGGATATGGACAAGATCTTTCAACTTGGCAACCAATCATGGATCAAGTTGAAGGACTTGGAACGATCTTGATGTATGACCGTACGAACATCGGTGGCAGTATGCCCTATGATTCCGAGACTAGTCGACAGAGCGTGAATCGCCTTCGCCGTTTGATTCATACTTTATCTCTCAAACCACCATTCATTCTTGTTGGTCATTCCTATGGCGGCACGTTAGTTCGACAATTTGCATCGCAATATCCAAATGAAATAAATGGGCTATTGCTCATCGATGCAACACCAGAGTCCTATATTCAACGCTTCTTACCCGTTATGCCAAACACGTTCCAATCCATTTACAAAAAACAATTCACGCTCGAATGTACATACGAAGATTTTAAAGAGAGTATTGAAGCGACGAACGTCGATGTCCTCTACCTATTTCCACTCATTGTTCTGTCTGCTGGTAAAAAGGATCATTATTCGCGTGAAGCGCAACTATTGTGGCACGAATTGCAACGACAAACTGCTGCACAGTCGATTCAAGGATCATTCATCGAAGTTGCCAACAGCCGGCACTTCATTCAACAGGATGCTCCCGATATTGTGATCGATGCGTTACATCGTTTGATTTCAGGTGATTCTTAAACTCTTTTCAAAGGAACTATTTCCCATTTACATACGTATAACTAATGTAAGCTTGATTCGACACACTGAATGGAGGCACATATGTATTCGATTCCTAGCTACTTCACACTCTACTTAAAAATCATGCTGACGGATAAGATTCCGGTCTTTTGGTCGTTGATCTTCCCATTGATTCTCGCCTTTGTCTTCGGGTCACGACTCGACTTCACCGAGAGCAGTTTCCTCTCGTTCCTCGCGCTTTTTTGGGGCTATATCTTACTTTCGATTTACGTGAATGGCATCGGTCTCCAGCTTGCCCGGATGCGGGAGCATGGTTTGATGAAAACGTATATCATGATTTCCGGTAGTAAGATCGGTTGTATTCTCGCACTCGTACTCGTTCAGCTCGTGTTCGCAACCGTTAGTTTAACGGTCTTTACGACGATCCTGATGCTCGTGTTCGGCTTCTTCTCACCTTTGACGTTGTTACTTGCATATCTCGTCTTGTTGCTCAGCATCCCGCTTGCTTTTGCAAGCATCGCCTTGACGATGCTTCCGGCAAAGATTTCGAGTATGTCGACATTGATCAACATCGTCATGTATCCCCTGTTCTTGTTCGCAAGTAGCCAACCGGATCGTTGGTACAGTTACTTGAATCCTTTTTATGTCATGAAAACACTCGGTCTCGCCGTCTCCGAGCACGTTACGGGAGCATCGTTACTTATCTTGACCGTCGTACTCGTCGTTTATTTATTACTTGGTCTATTCTCTGTCAAACGCTTTAATCTCATGTCATTGCTGACCCGATAGGAGGATTCAGATGCACGTTCAACACGTACGCTTCAACTATCCGAAATCACCTGACCTGTTACACGATGTCTCCTTTTCACTCATTCCCGGAAAATTGAACGTCTTGATCGGGATGAACGGTGCCGGGAAAACGACACTGTTTGATTGCATGACCGGTGCTTTACCGATCACGTCCGGAGAACTGGACTTACCCGATATTTCGGACATTCTCTATTTGACGCAATTCATCTATTACTCGGATGAATTAAAGGGCAAGGATGTCGCTGTCTTCGTCGGTCGGCTCGCCCGTTTGAAAGCATATCGCAAACAAGAAACCTATACACGTCACCTGAAACAGCCACGAGAGCTCGATCTATTCGCTCATCTGTGGAAAATGAAAATCGGTAAGATGTCCGCTGGCGAAAAGAAATGGTTGTTCGTGACCCTGTTAACAACAATACCACGTTCGCTCTACATCTTTGACGAGCCAACGAGCGGGGTCGACCCGGCTACACGGCTTCATATTATGCGACGCTTCGAGCAGATGACAGCAAACGGTCAAACGTGCCTCTTCTCGACGCATCAATTACACGATCTATTGCATACCGATGCCCATGTCATCTTCCTTCATCAAGGTCGTATTTTGTACGAAGGTGACTTCAAGGATTGGTTGAACCGATTCGAGACGACGGATCCGGACGTCGCGTTCGTCCAAATGCTTGAACTGGCAGGATAACGTTAACCATCTCTCTTTTGGAGGTGGTTTTTTTGTAATATTTGAAATACAGGTTTTTAATAAACATGTACAGGATATACACATTATAAGAAAGGAGGTCGTCCGATGAACTTCATTTCCGGTCAAGCTTTTATCACGATGATAGATTCACTTTTCAACGAAGAGGAATGGAATCGACACGTCTTATACATCACTGCGAATTCAGCAGCGATCCACTTACAAAAACGATCTACCACCATTCTCTCACAGCCTATGGAATGTCAGATTTCGTTTCTCGTGCATTTACCAACGCTAGAAAAACGACTGATCGTCAAAACGAATCAACAGGAGACGCGTCAATTTTTCTTTGATTCAATGGCTTCCATCGATTGTATGTGCACTAGTATAATGCCGTGGGCGAATCCAGGGAGATTCAATGAGGAGGAAAACGTTCATGTCCACCAACACTCTTGAACAACGCATGAATGCCGTCCTCGATTGTTTGGCGGCCGCAAAGGACTACCAACGCATCGCCGGACGGCATGATGTGTCGTATCAACAATTGTATAACTGGGTCCGGCGCTATGAGAGCGGTGGTATTCCTGCCCTGACGGATCGCCGTGGTCGGAAGTTACGAAGCGAACGACTTACTTCGACTCAGCATACGCTTTGAACCGATCAAGGATCGCCTGCCAACCCGCTTGTTGCATCTCAGGCGGGTTGCTTGTTTCGGCATCAAACGATTCGACGACTTCGGTCTGTTCTCCGTTCCGGGAGAAGTCGATCGTCACCTGACGGCCATCTTCGAGGACATACGCAATGCGTTCGTAAGGAACGATTGTCTCGTATGTACCCGTGAAATCAAACCCCATGCTACCATCTTTTGCTTCCATTCGATTCGTGAATTGACCACCGACCGTCAAATCATTCGTTGACGCCGTCGTATGCCAATCGTCAGACGCTGCGTTCCAGCGTTTGATGTCTTCTGGTGCGTTCCAGATCTCCCACACAGTCTCGACCGGACGATCAATCACGGCTTGAATCGTTAGTTTCGTCATCTTTCTTCCTCCTTACTAATTGAAGTTCCCTCCCTATTTCGAGAACGAATAAATGAATTCCTTGTTATTATCGATTAATTCAGGTATTATTTTGAACGCTTTGTTTTCCATACCACAAACAATAGAATTGCTGGAACGAGACAGATGATTGCATCGGTAACGGTCGGCAGTCGTAACGCCGGACTTGTTAAAAACCGAACGCCTTCCACTGTCCAAATCGTTAACATACAGGCGGTCAACGCTGCAAGCCGCCAGCGTCTCGGAATCCGGATCCAGTAAGCGAGGAGTCGCTCCGATAACTTCATCTTCCTTCCATCTTTCGGACCGCTTTCAGAAAACTTCGTTCTGTTTTATAGGAGGCGTCGCGCCACATGAAACGTTTTGTATGCTGGAACGAATTTTTTTCAAACCGATTTCCCGAACTCGTCTTGAAGTAATGGGCGACACTTAACGAACCATCGAATGTGTTCCCGATGATTTTGTTGTCATGGACATCATGCTGGACGAGCAATTGACCACCCTCGAGTCCTTTCGTATCATTCCCGATCAGCTGATTTTGCTCGATCCGGACACGTTTTGTACCGCCTCGCTTCGTGTCATACCCACCGATCGCAATTCCGGTGTAGACGTTTTGCCGTACATCATTCTGGCGCACGATGACATCTTCTGCGTATCGTCCGGCATGTTCACTCGTCACTTCAATCCCGATATCACTCGCTTCGACGAGATTCTTCTCAATCGTCAAATTCTTCCCACCATCGACATAGATACCGGCTGCGCTGTATTCCTTCCCGTAAGCAGGATTGCCGTAGCTCGACGTCCGGTAGACACGATTTTCCGACACGACGCCCTCACGGACGTAGTCGTCTTTTTTCGACTGAGCAATCCCTTCGTGTCCGATCAAATCAATGCCGATGTTGTCGTTATCCCGTAACACGTTCTTCGTCACCCGGAAATGTTTAACGTTTCCGTTTAAGACGAGGGCTTCACTGAAACCGAGACGATTCTGCTCGACTCGGTTACCGGAAATCGTCAGGTGACGAATCGCTCCCGTTCCGTAGACGGCGATGCCGTGTGCATTCCCATCTTTCGCGAGCGTCTTAATCTGGCGGACCGTATTGTTCTTCAACGTGATGTTAGATCCTGATCCCGTGACCAAAATGCCGATCGGTGTCGCGTCCGTTCGTTTTGACTGAACGGCTTCGATCGTCAGTCCTTGGATTGTCACATATGTTCGATTTTTCACCTGAACGATCGGTAAAGTGGTATCCCGATCTTTGATGTTTTTCCCGCTTAACGTGACCTGCTCGTCTTGATAGTTTCGGAAGGTGATCGGGTGTTCTTTCGTTCCACTTTGTCTGACAATTAGCCCCTCGTGATACGTTCCTTTTCGCAAGTAGACCGTCGTACCCGCAGTCGCTTTTTGTGTCGCCTGTCGAATCGTTTTAAACGGATGCTTCAACGTGCCAGTATTTTTATCACTGCCGTTCGGTGCGACGTATAACGATTTTGCCGTCGATTCGGCCTCTTCACTTGTCGAGGCACAACCGACGAGCAGGACGGTTGCTAATAACCATTTGCCTTTCATGATTTCCTCCTTTATTTAGCAAGAACATTGTTGGTATAATCTAGGTATCATTTCTAATTTTTTGAATATTTCAATTTCATCCCGATTCACTATGACTACGGAAAAGAGGAACACGTCATGAAATATGCGCTCTTATTCACCCTGCCCTTCTTGCTTGCTGGTTGCACAACGGAAGCAACCGTCCTTCCAACAGAGACCGTCAAGATCAAGAAGTCTTCCTTTTCGATCACACCCTCTACCGCAAAGGACGCGTCGCAGCAACAGCGGACATTTTTCTTAACTGGTACACTCGATCGCCCGCTCCAGCTCAAGGCGGTCCAATTTGACGATACAGAACCACCAGAGGTGCTAATCGACAAATCGATTCCTGCCGGTACATATGATCGCACACCGTTCCAGTTGACGTATGATTTGAACCTACTCAACGATTCGCATGCCTTCACCTATTCGCTTGATGCGAAGAATGGTATTCCTGAGACGAAAACGGTCTATACCTTACCTCAAAATGTTCAGACTGACAGCGGTCAATTCAATGATCAGAAACAGACGAATGCTTCGTTCTACCCCTTACTCCTCAAACGCTATACGACAGGAGAATCGATCATCGGTCGCTCGATTGACACGTTATCCTCTCCTCACCTAAAGGTCAGAAAACAAGAAGGCGCAATTTTGATCTATTTGACGAAATCACGATAAGGAGAACGGCGGACCGAGAAAAGTCCGCCGTTTTTTAGTCCGCTATGACATGCGACATGTCAGCTTCTAATCGAATCACGGCTTCCCCATCCCTGTATTCGACGATCGTCAAACTCGTTCCATGAATGAACGGCGGATCCCATAATGTCGCGAACGGCTTACGTTGAAGATATGTCAGCAAGATGTTAAGGAAGATGCCGTGGGTGACGATTAAGATGTTTTCGTCTTCTTCATGATCTGCCAGTCGTTCCAAAAACGATAGGATGCGCTCGCGGACCGCCTCAAAGGATTCTCCACTCTCCGGTATGTAGGTATGCGGCGTTTGCCAAAATGCAGCATGAGCAAGCGGATGCGCGACTTCAATTTCCGCCGCCGTCCGTCCTTCCCAGGTTCCCATGTGCATTTCACGCAATCGATCGTCGATGGTGACCGGAATCGCTGGATCGAGATCCATCATTCGAACTGTTTCTCGGACGCGACCAATCGGACTGATATAGAGATGATCCAGCTGAACTTCACGTAAGCGGTGACCAAGGTCTCGCGCATTTTGCCTGCCCTTTGCTGTCAAAGGAGAGTCTTCCCAGCCTTGCATTCGTTTTTCGAGGTTCCATTCTGTCTCGCCATGACGCGTAATGTAAAGTGTTGGCATCTGTTCCATCCTTTCGATTTCTAGTTTCTTTCAAAAGTGTATCAAACTCTGGCTGCTTTTTCCTGCAACTAGAGAAAACGAATCCAGAAGAGAAATTCACCAATCCGTTCGGTATGATGAAGATATACCTAAAGGAGGATTTCGATGAATCGCCAAGAGATGATTGACCTTGCCAAACAAATCCGCTCGGATGAGGAACGTCCTCAAGTCACACCTCCTCATCCACCGCAAGCGACCACGACTACGCTACACGTGCCGGCTTCAGTCGGAGATGTCCGAGTGTTGTGCCACTCACCGATTGATGCAGCAGAACCGTTACCCGGATTCATCAGTTTCCATGGCGGCGGCTTCATCACCGGAACGCCAGAGATGGATGAACCATGGAATCTGTTTCTCGCTGAGACCGCCAACTGTCATGTTCTCAATGTCGAGTACCCGTTAGCGCCAGAACATCCATTTCCTGTTCCGGTCCACGTCGCCTATGAAGTCGTTCAATGGATTTTCCAACATGCTGAGACGCTACATCTCGATGCGGCGCGCATTGCGATCGGAGGGCATAGTGCCGGTGGGAATCTTGCGACTGCCTTATCGTTATGGAACGCCGAGCAGACGTATCCGGTTCCGCTCATCGCTCAAATCCTTGATTATCCTCCGCTCGATCTCGCGACCGATCCCGCGGACAAACCGTTCTTCGAAGAAGCGATACCAGCTGAACAGGCACGTCAGTTCAATGCGATGTACATCGCACGACCGGAAGACGCGTACCATCATCTCGCTTCACCACTTTATGCGGCTCAACTCGAAGCATTACCGCAGACGCTCGTCCTGACGGCGGAGCTCGACTCGCTGGCGCAGGAAGCGCGGCAGTATGCGAAACGTCTTCAAGCGGCAGGTGTCGCTGTTGAGCACCAGGAATTCGCCGGTCAAGCTCATGCCTTTACACACCACGGTGACATCGATGTGGCGCTTCAGGCGTGGCAACGGATTGCTGATTTTCTTCGGCATGCCTTTCAAGCTACTGAACGTTCGTAATGTCGCATTATGAAGTACAACAGTCCCTCACTCCATCGAGTAAGGGACTGTTTGGTTTGCCGTTATTCTTTTTTATTGTCTTCTTTCCACCACAGGGCATCTTCTGGATTTTTTGCGACTTCATGGACTTCCTGTTCCGAAGCAACGGTCGGATGTGATCCTTTTAGCGACTTCCCTGCCGTGTTCTCAAAGAAAAAGAAGAACGTGATGAAGCCAATGACGCTGACGGCTGTCAGGTAGTACGCAGGCGCAAGAGGGTCGTGCGTCGTATGCACGAGCCAGGTCGAGACGAGTGGGGTCGTCCCTCCGAAGATCGACACCGCAATGTTAAACGTGACGGAAAGCGTCCGGTACCTCACATCGGAATAAAAAATACTTGGCAACAAACTTGGCATCGTTCCCTCAAAGATTGACAAGAAGAAACCAAGGATGAAGATTCCGAGACCGACGTATAGCAACCAGTCTTGACCGATTAGGAAAAATGACAGGATTGATGTGAAGGATAATCCCGTCAATCCCAGCAAGACTAGTCGGCGATTGCCGCGCCGATCGCTCAGGCGACCAAACGAGAAAGCGAGCGGAATCATGACGATCATGACACCTGTGATCAACATCGTACTCGTCGCACTCGGCAGACCAATGATTTCGTCCAGATAAGACGGCATATAGGATAACAACATATAGTTCGTGATGTTATAAAAGGCAACGGCGATGAAGCAGACGATGATATCTTTCCGGTGTTCTTGAACGATCGTTCGAAACGTCGCCTGTTCCTGCTTACTTTCATTGATCTCATTCTCGAAAATCGGTGACTCATCCAGGTGACGCCGGAGATACAGACCAAATAATCCGAGCGGTGCGCCTAAGATGAAGGGAATCCGCCATCCCCAAGATGACATTTGATCATCTGACAAAGAGACGAACAAAATCGTCGCTAGCACGGAAGCCAGAATGTACCCGGCTAATGTTCCGATTTCAAGACCACTACCATACGCACTCCGGTGTTTATCGGGTGAAGATTCGGCGATATAGACCATCGCCCCAGCATATTCACCACCGGTTGAAAAACCTTGCAAGACTCGTGCTAAGAGTAAAAGAATTGGTGCCCAGACACCTATTTGATCATACGTCGGCAGCAATCCAATCAATAAGGTCGAAAATGCCATCATGACGATCGTTGTCGTCAAAACGACTTTTCGTCCCAGACGGTCACCCATACGCCCAAAAATTACTCCCCCGAGTGGTCGCATCAAAAAGGCGATCGCAAACGTCGCGAACGTAAAGACGAGTTTCAGTTCATCATTTTCCACACCACTAAAGAAGTTCTGACTGATGATGACGGCGAGGTAGGAGTACAGTCCAAAGTCAAACCACTCCATCGCATTGCCGATTCCGGTCGCATAGACACTCTTTTTCGTTTGCGCCGGATCGACGACGTTGACGCGTTCCCTTTTGAATCGCATGAAATTCTCACTTCCTTTACTATGAATGCGTTACGGTTAACATCTCACCTCACCTTTTTGATCATCGATTGCTTTCATTATTTTCAACATATGATTGCATGATTAAGATTCCCCCTATGCATGACCGATAAACGCTTCTTGACCTCAACCATATACAATTTCTCGTAGGGTTACGGAAAATAAAAAAAGACCCACCGAGGCGGATCTAAAAGTCATCGGATAGTTCCGAAATCGGACTGTCAGGAGATGCCGTTATGAGCCGAAGCAGGACTTGTTCCGGTCGATCACTGACGATCCACATCACGTCCGTTCCGTTTTGGTAGGCAAGATTGAGCTGTTTCCCTTGCTTTTGAACGTGTACCTTCAATCCGTTAACGTTACGTATCCGTTTTCCAAATCGTGCCGGAATCTGCTCACTTTTCAGTCGTGTCTCAATCACCGTGTAATGACGATTCGTGACAAGTTTCGTCGTCATTTTTTTCTTGTTTCCTTCCCACGCTAGACTCCCTTCGATCGACTCGCCTTTCGTGGATTGATCCCGAATGAGATCCATCGAACTGCTTAACATCCAGTTCGACTTCTTTTCATAAATCATTAGCGAATCATATCGTCCATCGATGACGCTTGCTAGCAGTAAATTATAGTCATCGAATCGCACGTCCACTTTGAAATCGTCTTGCTTTAACGTATAGGTGGACTTGTCACTCAAGTCATATTTAAACTGATGCTCGGCCGTCTCTATAGCAGTCGGATAGGAGCCACTGTCGAACAAACTCGTACCATCAACGTGAATCTTTTCCTTCACCTCGACATTCTTTTCCGGTGCGCATCCGCTGATACAGAGGAGTCCTACTAGTAGAAGCGGTATCGTTTTTTTATAACTGATTCGTTTCATCACATACGCTCCTTCTTGTTTCATGTACATATTTGTAGACCCGGGTCGTCTTGCCATCCTTTTTCGATCACCCGTCGCTGAAAAATCGAATGACGCGCGGTACCGACTTGAAAAGGTGGCGTCGGTCGAATGATCCGATCCATAAAGTCATCTGCTCCATATGGAAGGTAAAGTTCAAAATCTGGTCGTCTCGTCACGCCAATTGCTGTGACGGTCTCAGGAAACTGTGAAATCGCATCCGTTGCGGACTGATAAGGTGGTAGTCCATTGACGAGATGCATCCGGGCTTGATTTTTAACGGACCACGGTAAATCCAATAAATTCCGTAACTGTTCTTCATGACGTTTTTCCGTAGCTTCCGAAAGATCATTCGGATCGAAATAGACGATATCGATGTCCGGTCGTTCGTATCGATCCTCCAACCAAACAATTGAGCGAATATATCCAGCACAGATCCACCAATCAGGCAAGTGGAGTGTCGCTACCAACGCTAGCATCTCATGTAACTCATGATCGTTTCGTAATCGCTGTTCAATTTCTTTATGATCCACACTCATCTCCTCCGATTCGTAGAACTATTTTCCCTTGATACTGTCGGGATTCCATCAACTGATGTGCCTCTTGCACTTCTGATAGTTGAAACTCGTGAATCATCGGCATCTTCAATTTCTTATTTTCGAGTAGAAGCAGGATATGGGAAGCAGCCCGTTTAATCCGATTTGGATCCAATTGACGCGTCGTTCCAAGGCTAAATCCACGAATCGTCCGGCAACTGGCGTGGACATCAGTCGTCGAGAGTTCACCTGCTGATCCGCTACTGTTACCAAATTGTACGAGTGTCCCGTAATTAGCGAGACAATCAAGACTTTTTCGCGTTACGTGACCTGCGACAGAATCAAAAATGACATCTGCTCCCTTCCCATTCGTCAACAAAAGGACGTTTTCGGCAAAATCATCATATGTGAATACATGTTCCACACCAAACGATTGTACGTATTTTATTTTCTCAAGATTTCCTACTGTTGCGATGAGTTGCTTCACACCTCTATGTACGCAAGCTGAATCAATGCAGTGCCTACTCCACCTGCTGCACTATGGATAATGATTGTGTCGGTCGGCTTCACTTGACCAATTTCAGTCAGTAACATCTCGCTCAGAATTCCTACCGTAGTAAATAAGGTTGCTTCCCGCAACGAGATCGATAGTGGGACTCGATATACGAGTCGCTCGTCCGCTCGAACGATTTCGGCATATGATCCGGTTTTTGCAAATGCCATGACACGATCGCCTACTTGAAATGCCGAATTTGGGTTAGAAGCTATTACAATGCCGGTTACGTCTAAACCAAGTACGAACGGAAACGTACCCGTTGCTTTTCCTCCTCGGCGTTGTTTTATATCAGCAAAATTCACACCCGCCCAAGCAACTCGAATCAAGACCTCTCCAGGGTTAAGTACTGGATCCAAACATTCATCTTGTTGAAGCACGTTAGCCTCTCCGTATGTATGTTGGATGATACGTCTCATCTTATTCCTCCTTATCATCCTTTCATTTTACCTCATATTTCCATTTAACAACAAAAAAATAGACATCTGCAACCGACGGATTGCAGATGTCTTTGATTTACAGCCGAATCAATACGATACCACCAAGCATGATGAGCAAGCTGACGATTTGCACACCTGTGACTGGTTGTTTTTTTGCACCGAACCAACCGAAACGATCAATCAATAGGCTGCCAGTCAGAAGACCGATCGTCACGATGACGACAGCGAGTCCTGTACCGACGAGCGGAACGATGAAGGCATTCCCGGCAACGAACAACGCACCGATCAACCCACCGATCCAAATCCAAGCAGGTAAGGATTGCGACCGATCGATGTGCCACTTCGTTCGGAGGATCAGATTCAGCAATAACAAGGTGATCGTCCCGATGACGAACGAGATCAATGCGCCTTTGACGGCTGACCCGAGAACACTTCCGAGATGACCATTGATCGCCGTCTGGGCAGCACTCATCATTCCGGTTAGAATTCCGAGCAGACGCCAGACAAACAACGAGTTTTCTGTTGATGCCACCTGATGTTTACGACGGCGTGCGAAATAATCACCGAGCGCGACCGTTCCGACGACACCGAGTAACACTAGCACTGCACCGATGACCCGTGTCAACGAAAGTGTCGTGACGTTCGCTTCAAACAATCCAAAATGATCGATCAACAGTCCCATGATGACTTGACCGAAAATCGGCATGATGACCGTTTGGACGCCTCCGAGTCGCGGAAACAGCAAGATGTTTCCGGTCAAATAAATGACGCCAAGCAGTCCTCCACCCCAAATCCAAAACGGTTCATCGGCGGTAGCTGAGAGACCTGTAAAATCCCCATCGACGAGCAAGACGAGAAGCAGTAAGAAGAGTGAGCCGATCGAAAAGGAAATCAGCGAAGCGAGGAACGGTGAACCGACGACACCCCGTAATCGTGTATTGACACTCGTTTGAACCGGTACGAGCAGACCGATGATAAACCCAATGATGATAGCAAGCATACGAGGACCTCCTTGTTCATGTGCCCCTTCATCATACGGCAGTCGAACACGCTGAAGCGACCGGAATGCTCAAAAAAGGAGCCGGTTCATCGACCGGCTCCACGGATTAGATCTTTTTCCACGACTTCGGATACGTCCGCAGTTCCTTCTTCGTTGGATGCTCAGCATCGAGACGTTTTCCGTTTCGTTCAAGCAACATATCGGATACGAGCAAAACAATCGCAAGGACGACATAGACGGCAAAACTGAGGAAGAATGGCAAGTCGAATACGATGATCAGTGGGAAAAATAATCCCATTAAGATCACGAACAAAAAATCAGTCACATACTGCCATTGAATGATTTTCTTCATCTGTGGTTCTACCGTTAATGCCATATCACGTTCGACTTCTTGCGAGTGAATCCGCGCAATCCACACTAGTGCTACAAGTAAAAAGAACAATGGCCAGTACACGTCGCGATTGGCGACGACTAATAAGATACTGACGCCGTACAGCAACGAGCTGTACAAACGTGGTTTGACGAGTTGACGCTTTTCTTCTTGAATGAACGCGATGCGTTCTGCTTTCTTTTTCATCTAAATCCCCCAACTGATGTGACGTATCTTTTTAATCTGATCGAACCGTCCGTGATCGACCGATGTACTCGACTTTATTTTGAAGTACACGATACATCCGGTATTCTCCCGTCGGTGCCGACTTCAGCTGAACGGCAATCTGATGACGACGTGATTTCGATGATTCCGACGCTACGAAGTACGGTTTGACCGATGCGATATCATCGCGTCCGAACTGCTTCGTCACGTGTCGAACGACTTGTACTTCAACAATCTGTTCATAGGTCGCATCCCGTTCATCTGCGATCATCCACCAGCCGACACCGCTAATTATTACGAGTAATAGAATCGCCCCGATCGTTTTTCGCATTTCGATCCCTCCGGTTCACGTGCCCTTATTTAATGTTTCAATTCGTGAACGAGGTTTTCCTGCTTTCGTCGGGTGACGAACCAAGCGATGCTTATGACAAGCACTATTAAACCGACAATGGTTCCGGCAATCGTCGGTACGTTGAAGTAAAATGATCCCGCATCATCAATCCGTGTCACGAAGAAGGTCGCACCAAGACCACTGATCAGCCCAAAGGTGATGCCACTCCCAATGAATAAGAGCATTTGAATGAGTGTCAGCTGACGGAGCTTGTTCCGTGTCAACGCAATCGTTCGGAGCAAGGCGTATTCGCCTCGTTTTCCACTCACGAAACTGAGTAAGGCGTTCGCAAGTCCGAACCAGACGGATCCACTCATGACGACGAGCGCAATCAAGAAGACGAACCAGCGTTCCGTCGTTTGTTGCTCCGCATCGTGAAGCGCGTCAGATAGTCGATTCACTTGCAATGTCGGATAACGTTGCGTGATCTCTAATAATGTTGTGGTCACTTGCGCCTTCGTTAACTCGGACGGAACGTCGATAAAGACATTTAAGATGTGATCGTTCGGTTGCCGCAGCTGCTCGTTCCGCCAATCCACGAGGACGTCTGGTGCCATCTTCTTTTCGATTCCAACGATTCGGAATTGACCGACCGAAACGCTTCGTTCTTGTTCCCCGTCCCATCGCCCGAGCGGCAACATATCGCCTTTTTCGAGACTGTGTTTTTTAGCGAAGGTCCGTGAGACGATGATTCCTTCTGTGTCACTCGTCTGTTCTCCCGCTAAGACGTCCAGACGACGATAGTCCGTCACTTCGTATTCGATCGAGACATCTTCTTGAGACGATTGATATTCGAGTGAATTTCGAGACGACAGGAAGGTCGCTTTTGCGCCAGGTAGGTCCGTTTCAATTTGCCGAATCAATTGTAGCGGGTTTCCTTGCGATCCTTCATCTAAACGACTCTTTAAGACGACCTCCGTCGGATATTGGCTGATGATGTACTTCCGCTCGTTTTGTTGCACCGTCTCAAGGAACGTCGAGCCGATGACGACGATGATCATCAAGACTTGAACGATCAGCATCAACCAAGCATTTTTCCGGAGTTGCGGTAACACGCCCCGGAAGGCGACGAAACTCGTCGGTCCCGCTAACCGACGAACGATCGGTTCCGCTCGATGCAGCACTCCCTTCAAGAGGAGTGGCGTCGCAAGATACATCGTCAGTAAAAAGGTGACGGTCGCACCAAGCCAGCCGATCGCCCGTGACCCACCCGTACTAGCAATCACTTCAGCGAATAATACTAAGCTGACGGTCAATCCACTACTGAACAGGACGAGACGTTTTCGTCGGGTCGGTCGTGACGCCGTTTTCAGATTTTCTCGCAAAACGTGGAGTGGTAACACATCCCGTTTTCGGTAAGCCGTACTCGCGAGCAACAGCAGAATTAACAAAGCACTACCGAACGTTACGAGCATCAAGAACGCTCCCTGTTCGATCATGAGGGAGACGATCATTTTACCCTCTGTCGGCCATACGAGTTGACCGAGTAACGGGAAGCAAATACTGCCTAGAATTGTAAGCATCGTGCCCGCTAAGACAATCAATCCAGATTGAACGAAGAACAGCTGAAACAGTTGCCGTGTCGTCGCCCCAAGCGTCCGCATGATGGCAAATTGGACAGCATGTTTACGTAAATACAAGTCGAAATTCGCCATCAAGATGAAGCCGGACACGACAAGGATCAATACTGACAAGATTCCGATGTAGCCGTTCAGCGCCGGTGAGAGCGCTTGCCCTTCCGAAAGTTCAATCCGGAGCTTCGGATTCGCTTTGATGAGTGTATCGGCATAGTGGACGAGATCCACCTCTTTTTTTAGATTGAGCAAGACGGCTTTCGTTTCGATCGGATGATACTTTTTCAGATCAGCATACGAAAGCAAGACTTGATCGTGCGAGACTCCCGGTGTTTTTGAATTTGGTAAAATCTCACGGATTCGATACGTCGCTTCTCCGACGCGAAGCGTTTGCCCGACACTACGATCAAGCGACGTCGAGAGTCGAGCTGACACGATCACTTCTCCCTGTTTCAATTCGTTCGTGAAATGATACCGACTTTTCGTCAGGGCATCCGAATGAACTCCTATCGTCTCCACGTCGGCCATCGCTTGACCAGCGACGCGCGATGTCGTCTGTAAAATCGACTCTGCGCCCAAGACATCGTGATCCTTTTTAAGTTTCTCAAACATGGACTGATCCGTCCGCTCGTCTTCAGGTGTATATTTGACCGTCAGATCGACTTGACCATATCTTTGTACACGATCTGTCTCGATAGCGGCTTGATTATGTAGTAAAAAAATGACCATCGTTAAGACAAGACCAATCGAAATCATGACGCTTCCGATTGAGGTCACTAAAATCATCGGACTTTTACGGTACAGTCGGTGGGAAAGACGGAAGAGATGTTGTCGTTTCATACAGCCCCCACGAACTGCTCGTATGTCTCTAAGATCGGTGCCACGTCTCCGGTCGACAGCTGATCGGCAACGATCTGTCCGTCATGGAAATACAGTACACGTTTCGCATGAGCAGCTACGGTCGCATCATGGGTCACGAGCAGGATACTCGTTTGTTGTTCGCGATTGAGTTCTTGCAGCAATTGCATGATTTCAGCAGATGTCTTGAAATCGAGGTTCCCCGTCGGCTCATCCGCTAAGATGATCGGTGGTCGACTGATCAAGGCACGTGCGATCGCGACACGTTGTTGTTGTCCACCCGACAGCTCTTGCGGTCGATGATTGTTCCACTTCGTCAGTCCGACTCGTTTGAGCCAAGTGTCCACCTCTTGGTTGATCGTTTTGTCATCCATCCCCTTCAACATCAATGGTAAGGCGATGTTCTCATGCACCGTCAAGTCATCGAGCAGGTGAAACGATTGAAAGATGAACCCGATGTGCTGTTGTCGGTATAACGTCGCAGCAGGCTCAGTGAAGATCTCGCGTTGCCGTTTTTCCTTTAAGGTCAACGTACCGCCGGTTGGCGCATCAAGCGCTCCCAGGATATTCAACAGTGTACTTTTCCCGGAGCCACTCGTGCCCATGATGGCGATGAATCCTCCTTCCTCTAACGTAAAGCTGACTTGTTTTAATGCATGGATTGTCTCCGTTCCCCGTATGTAGGTTTTTGATAACCGTTCGACTTCTAATAAAGCTGACACGCATATCCCTCCTTAGTTATTCCGTCTTTATCATAACCATAATAAGGATGATTTAGAAGTAAATGCAAAAAAAACTCCTCATCTAAACGACGAGGAGTTACTGGTTATTGGCGAACATATTTTAATGGGATCAAATCTGCAATCCGGACTTTCGTCAACTGATCGTCGATCGTCAAGAGGACAAACGCGTCCGGTGCATAATCGAAAATCAATTCGCGACACATGCCGCACGGACTGACGACACGGATCGTTCGGTCCGTCTCATCCGAATAGGGATGTCGGACGGCGACGATCGGCTCAAAATCCGTCAATCCATCCGTGATGGCGGAACCGATCGTGATGGCTTCCGCGCACACCCTCACCCGTCCGATATACGCTTCGACATGAACCCCCGTTTTTATTGCGCCATCTTTTGTCCGCAACGCAGCTGCGACGTGATGTTTATCGTCAGCATAACGGCTTTGAATCGTTTCGGTTGCTAGTTCGACCAGTTGTAGGTCGGCTTCTGTAATCGGATAAGTCTGCATAACGTGCTCCTTACGTGTCTTTTTTCTTATAGGTCAAACCGATGAATTGTGCTTTTTCATTGAACAGCCGACGGTAGGATAGAAAACCAACGAGGACCGATGCCATCGCCGCCGTCGTCAAGATCAGGAATAGAATCAATAGTTGATAAAGGACTGCTTCCATCGGATCCGCGCCACCGATGATCAACCCACTCATCATTCCTGGCAGTTGGACGAGCCCCATCGTTTTTTGCGCTTCGATCGTTGGAATCATACTTGTCCGGATCGCGCCTTTTAAGCTCGTATCAATCGCTGTCTTCGCATCTCCACCGAGTGAAAGAATCAGTTCGATGACCTCGTCGCTTCGTTCGACTTCGTCCTTGAACTTATTGAGAAACAATAAGGACAAGATCATACAGTTTCCGATGACCATCCCGCTGATTGGAATGACTTGCTGGGCTTCGAACGGAATGATTCGTAACCCGAGCAAAATGCCCATCGTCAATGCTTCGACCGCAATCAGTGTGAACAAGATGATCCACTGGATCCCGGGAATCCCGTCCCCTTTACGGATGACGTTCAGTGTCGCTGCACCGATCATCAACAGAATCATCAGTAACATAAAAATTGGACTGCCGCTCTCAAAGACGAACGTCAGAATGTAACCGATGATCAAGAGTTGGACTATTGACCGAACGGTTGCGATGAGGATGTCCTTCTCTAGACCAAGCCGTAACGTCCGTGCTAAGACGAGGGGAATCAGAATGAAGATGAGCGAAGTTGCCAGTTGGAGGTAACTCATACCGATTCCCCCTTCAAGAACGCTTGTGTCTCTGCTTGACCACTTGAAACGAGTTCTTTAAAAGCACCAGACTCGATCAATCGACCGTCTTTTAAAAACCAGACGTCGTCGCTGACCCGCTTTGCTTGCTCTAAGTCATGCGTAATCCAAATGATTGTCGTCTGTAACTCTTGCTGTAGATCAAGGATTAGCTTCTCAATCTCTTGTACCATCCGGTAATCGAGACTTGCCGTGATTTCGTCAAGCAACAGGACGTCCGGTCGATTGACGAGTGTCCGTGCGATTCCGAGTCGGCTCCGTTCACCACCCGACAAATCTTTGACCGGTCGCTCAAGTTCGACGGATAGTTCGACTTGTTGTAGCAAGCGTTCCGCTTCTTCACGTGGCAACGATTCACCGAAGATTGATTTCGGCAAATTGATATTATCGTAGACGGTACCTGGAATCATCGGCGCGCTTTGGAATGCCATCCCGATCCGTTTGCGGACGTCGAGCAGATTCATCTGCTCAAGTGGTTCGCCTCGAAAACGAATTTCGCCGCGATCGGGAGAAATAAGTCCATTGATGTGTTTCAATGTCGTCGATTTCCCGGCACCACTTGGTCCGACGAGCGTTGTAATGACACCTTCGCGGAACTCACCTGTTATTTCGTGTAAGATGTGTTGATAGCTGACTTCGTGAAACGTAAGAATCGACATACCGTGTGTTCACCTGACTTTCTACAAGTTTCGGGTAATGCTCCTGTAGTGTTGTACCCGAAAATCCGTCACGTTAGTACGTCAAGCGACACTTCCTTACGCGTGGATGATCTCTCCGGCAAAATCATACGGTACCGTTCGACCAGCAAAGAGCGATTCTTTTGATGCTTCAGGTAAGTTGAGGTGTTTGAACGCTTCTTCACGATCCATCCAGACGAGTCCGGAAATTTCTTCTGGAACATTCGTCTTTAATTGACCGGAAGTGATTTCTCCCGCGAAGAAGAAAAAGAGACAATGTTCCCCCGCTTGCGGGAAGAATGCTTCTGCCAGATGGACGATGTCACTTGGTATGATTGTAAATCCTGTCTCTTCCAGAACTTCACGCGTGATTGCCGTATGTAACGTTTCGTCGCGCTCGACTGTCCCACCGGGCAATGTATAGTAGTCACCATGATCTCCACGATTCTCGACCATCAATAATTGATCGCCTGTTTCATTAAATAATGTCGCATAGACGATGTTTTTACAGATATTCATGTTCGTCCTCCTATTTTCTTCTTTCCGTCTGAATGATACAAAATAACGGATCCAGTTGAATCTCACTGATGCGGTAATATTCATCATCACTATGATCAAGTAACAGACGTTTTCCGTTTTCTTCAACATATTTTAAGGATTGGATTGTTTCAATTCGTAATCGTGACAGCGTCTCCCCAGTCGGTCGGAAGACATGGAGTTCAATTTCAGTAAATGCCGGATACAGAATAAACTGAATACGCTCTTTTGAGGAGTTGTGTAACATGTATTTAGACCGCTGATAGAATGCTTCTTCCTCCGGAAACTCAAGAATCGGCTCTACTCCGAAAAAATAGAGGCTTTCTAACTCTTCTGGTATATGAATTTTCTTGTCATCCTTCATTATATCGATGTACCGTCCTGTAAAATTATCTTCCAAGTCTCGACTTCTGATGTCAAAAAGCTCACTAATTCGCTCATCTCTCCTTCAGTCGGCAAGAAAAATACACCCGCTCTCGCGTAGACATCTTGAACCGAATGGGTTTGACTAAGAGCTAAAGCTGCGATGAAATCTTTCAGCGTTTGGTCGGGATCTTTCGTGAAACGGTGATAAATCTGTAGAGCGGCGATTTGAGCAATCGCGTACTCGATGTAATAAAACGGCGTCTCAAAGAGATGGATGACACTCATCCATGCGTGACCTTTCCAATCGGGTGTTTCTGACCAATCGATGATGTCTGTATCATATGTATCTCGGAGACGAGCATATAAGGCATGTCGTTCTTTCGGATCATGGTCGGGATGAGCATAGAGCCACGATTGGAAACGATCAACGATGATCGTCTCGGGTAAGAACTCGACAATAGAACGCATCTGTTCGAGTTTCGCTCGGGCAACGTCTTTTTTATCCGGAATCACCTGATGCCATTCGTTCATCGACAACAATTCAAGCGACATGGCAGCAAATTCCCCTACTTCGAGCGGAATCGGTTGCAGTCCGTCGTAAGTTTCTTTCATCGCATCATGATGGACGGCATGGCCGATCTCATGCATGAAGATGACAAGATCATCAAACGTATCGATGCGATTCATGAATAAGAACGATTGTTGTTCGACCGGTAAATACTCACAAAACCCTCCGCCGGCTTTGTTCGACCGGGCACCGATATCGAGATGATTCCTATGTCGCATTTCTTTTAATACGTCCGCAAAATATGGATGAAAACTCTCGAGAATTGCTTGTGCCTTGTCTAAGAATGAAGTGTCAGAACCGGTCACGTGATGATCAATCTGTGTATATGCCGATTGTCGGACGTCCCATGGATGGATCGTCTGTTTACCGAGAAACGTTTGTTGTTCGCGCTGAAATCGCCGTTTGACCGGTAGAAAGTCGGATTGAATGATGGTGGCGTAATGATCGACATCTTGACTCGTATAATCGACGCGTCCGAGTTCTGCAAAAGCTAGTTCCTCGTATCCGATCTTACCACTTGCAGAGGCACGCGCTTGTCGTAAATCAACGAGTCGTGAAAACAACGGTTGAATGACGGATTCTTTCGTGCGGAACGCTTCCTCAATCGATAAGAGCGCTTGTTTTCGAGTTGATTCATCCGCGTCAAATAAAGCAGCATAGAGATCCGAAACCGACTCTCCCGATTTTGTCAGCATCGTCGCCTCAATTCGGAGATAGTCTTGAATGAGCCGTGCTTCCTCTTCTGTCACACTTGTTGCTCTGAGTGATTGTTCAAAACGTGCTCTCGTTCGAAGTGTGACGTCATCGCGCGAGGCGAGATCCATTTTTACGGAACGTCTCAACGTATCGAGCTTATCCGATAGCTGCTGACGCCCTTGTTCATATTCAGAAGTAGTACCGGGATCTGTGACGTCCTGAAGATACGTGATTTTTTGTTTGAGCAATGTCTCTTCCATTTGGAGAATCAAATGAATCCGACTCTCCAAGTCCTGATCGTACAAGACATCGTCTATATGAAGTTGAGATTTTTTCAAAATTGTTCACATCTCCTTTCATCTTATTTTACTATACAGTTTATTCCATTCATTTGATTCATTTATCATTAAAAAGGAGCATCCGGTCCGTCGACCGGGTGCTCCTTTACATGCCTTCACAAATCACGATGATTTTGTTGCTGATGAGCATCATGTTGGTTCAATGTATATTCCTGATCGTCGAGCGAACGATGTTTCGATTGACTCCGCGCTGAAATGAACCAGACGACTCCACCAACGGAGAGAAAAATCGCAATGAAGATCATAGACACCCTCCTTTAGATTCCTTTTTTACTTTATTCTTCCAACACCCTGGTTTTTCCTTTACGATAAGGGAGAAGATAAACATAATCAGGGGGCGTTAGAATGTTCGGCAAAGAACCGTCATGTATGCATTGCGGCAAAACGATTGAAGGAAACGAAAAAGTCTACATCCAGATGCGCTATCCGAAACATCGCGGGATGACGGAAGTCAAAGCATACTTAAAAAGCGAAGGACGTTTCATTTGTGAGCAATGTTTCGCTGAAAAGACAGAGTCAAAGGGGTAAGCAGCCATGAACCTAAAAGAGAGTACGATTTTGATTACAGGGATGACCGGAACGCTTGGCTCTCGTGTTGCGCGACGTTTTCTAGAAGAAGCTCGTGAAGTGCGCGGTTTGTATCGCTCTAAGGAACAAGCGGATCAATACGCTTTCAAAGATGTCCACGCAGTCATCGGTGAGCTCGGTGATCCGGATTCGCTTCTAACAGCACTTCAAGGCGTCGATCTGTTGATTCACTGTGCTGCCTATCTCGGAGATGATCCCGATTTAGCACAGGAAGCAAATGTCACAGGTGTACAACATCTCGCGGCTGCTGCGACAAAAGCTCGTGTCAAGCGCATCATTCACATCTCGACGACTTCCGTGTACGGCGAAGTCGTGAGTGGACATTTTACGGAAACGTCACCGCTCCTACCGTCCGAACATGTCTACATCCATACAAAACAGGAATCCGAACGCCTGTTACAGAAATATACACCCGATTCCGATTTAATCATCTTACGTCCAGGATCAATTTGTGCCGAGGAGCAGTCCTACTGGGGGGATCGTCAAGTCGAGCGGATGAAGGAGGCGGATGTGATTACCTGGGTGCATCCGGACGATGTCGTTCCGTGGGTCCATACGGATAATCTAGTCGAGATGATCGTCATCGCCGCAAAAAATGCGCATAATGGGGACATCTTCAATGCGATCGATGCGAATCTACCTGAGACGGATTTTCGGTTGAAGTTGATCCATGCGAGCGGCACGCCATACCGAACACCGAATCGTTCGGCGGAACGCGCTACTTTCGCAAACGAACGAATCAAACAACTCGGATACGTTCCACTCCGAACACCGCAAGAGACGATTGAACAGTTGATTCAATCCTTTACAGTAAAATCATGATTTCGCAAGCAATTATATTAGTAAACGGACACGTATTGCTGGTACGACAGTATGTAGCGCGAGGAGAAAACGTTTGGAATTTTCCTGGCGGACAAATCGAGCCTGGTAATTCACCCCAACAAGCGTGATGTGCTCCAAGAAAAAGGGGCTGACTCAAAAGTCAGTCTCTCCAAAGATAAGGGTGGCAGATTCATGATCTGCCACCCTTATCTCGTAAAAAATAATGACGCGTCACACGCCACTCCTACAGGAATAAGCGCATTTATGCGCTGTCAGAGACAAACAAGCCCGTTTTCCTGCTTAAATAAAGCAGGAAAACGGGCTTGTGTCTCGCCTGAGGAAAGGGCGTGAAAAGACGCGTCATTCTTTTTTTGAGTCAGCCTCTTTTTCATACTATCGTTTGAAGCCAGTCGTACCATTTTTCCCGATCATGCCGTCTTAACTCCGCAAGCGTCTGAATGGCTTGCTCTGTTCCAAGTCTCTGTTCTGCTTCGGACGAATCCGTCTTGTCCAGTGAACGATCGAGATTGAAGACTAACCAATCAAGCTTGCTATGGACACTGCGGTCGATGACACTGTACCAATCGACATCGAGTACTTGATTCGTCGTTGCATATCCGTTTAAGAACGAAGAAAAACGTTCTGCATCGTACGTGCCGTCCACCCGGCTTGACCAATAACAGGCGGTCTCAAAAAGATCGAGCATCGGATGAATCGGTCCGGCAGACTCCCAGTCGATAACGACCGGTCCGGTTGTTGTCCAAATGACATTCTTCGGATCGAGGTCACGATGACTGATGACGCAGTCATTCCCTAACGTCTTCATCGAGCGGCATACATCCGCTTCGATTGCTCGTAGTTGCTGCACCAGTTCCCCCAACTGTCTCGCCCAACGCTTATTCTGCATTTGTCCTTGTTGAAGAAAACCATTCCAATCAATCGGAACATACTCAGATGAAGCGGAAGGAATCGACGGCGTCGTTTCGATCGCCGCTCGATGTAACGTACCTAGTACGTTACCAATGCCTTCTGCATGCATCGGACATAAGTCCTGCATTTTTAAAGTTTGTCCGTCGATCCACGGGAACAAGAGACAGCATGATTCTCCCACTGCATACAATGGTCCATCTAGACGAAGTGCCGGCAACGCAGGTAGCAACTTTGCAGCGGCAGACGCCACATTCTCGGATTGAATGAAGTTAGCTCGAGCCGTCTTCCGCTTCATGATTTGTTGATTTAGACGTTTTACGACGAAGTGTCCTGTATCCGTCGAAAAACGGAACATCTCGTGCATCAGTCCTCCTGAGAGTGGTGAAAGATCCTGCCGATACATACCAATTCGAAAGTCTAGGCATAATTTTTTCATTTGTTCGTCATTCATTGAAAACTCCTTTTACTTAACGCTTACGCGGATTGATCCGTTTGTTTCGTATGACGAATAAAATAGTATTCACCGATGAAAATCAAGATGATACTGACGAGGGAGACGATCAATACGAGCGGATCCGTCGTTCCCTTGAGATACAAAAACGCCAGCAACACGATGGCGTCAAACAAAATCGCCAATGTGACCACCCAAACGCGAACACGCAACTGCTTACGAAGGTGTTTTAAGACGCCGACATGAATGATGATATCCATGACCAAATACAGAATTGCTCCCATCGACGCAATCCGAGATAGATCGAAAAAGACAGTTAGCAACATCGCTAGGACGATCGTATAGACTAACGTATGTTTTTGCACGGATCCCGGCATCCCGAAATGACGATGCGGAATCATATGCATGTCCGTCAACATCGCAAGCATCCTTGAGACGGCAAAGACGCTCGCAATGATGCCAGAAATCGTCGCAAGAAGCGCGATGGATACCGTGAACCAGACGCCTTTATTTCCAAGTAACGGGCGGGCTGCTTCAGCTAACACATAGTCTTTCGCTTGAATGATTTGATCAAGCGATAATGTCGATAAGACGGAAAAGGCTAACAAGAGATAGACGATCAAACTAATCAGGATGGACAACATGATGGCTACGCCGACGTTTCGTTTCGGGTGTTTAATTTCCGAGCCGCTGTTCGTGATGGTCGTAAACCCTTTAAACGAGAGAATCGTTAGTGCGACAGCCGCGACATAATTCGTAATCGACCCATCCGACGTAGTGTTCGGACTATCCAGCTCAAATCCACCAATCGATAAAATCAAAATGCCGAACAGAACGAGAGCTCCGATCTTAAGCGCTGAAGTGATTAACGAAAACGTTTGGATAAACGAATTCCCAGAGATGTTGACGATGAATGCACCAATCAATAAAACGACACCGAGTGCTGGAATCCAGTAACTAGCCTGTTGTCCTGGTACGAGTTGTAACAGGTAGGTACCGAACGTGCGCGCCACGAGACTCTGATTGATGATCATCGAGATTGCCATCAGCAGGGCTGCAGCGGCAGCAATCGTTCCCTTACCGTATGCTTTGACAAGAAACATGCCGATTCCTCCAGCTGATGGAAAAGCATTGCTCAATTTGATATAAGAATAAGAACTAAATCCAGTCACGATACCGCCTATAATGAAAATATACGGCAACCAGGAACCCGAGAGTTCTGCGACCTGTCCGAGCAAGGCAAATATCCCGGCACTGATCATAACACCAGTTCCAAGACCAACGGCTCCTTTTAAACTAATACTGTCTTTTTTATACTCTGCCACTATCGTTCCTCCTCTTGATACTTCAGTAAGTTAGATACAGTTTCCCTTACCGGTCCTGAATTAATCATTTTTCAATTTCAGACCTGCTCCTTTATACTGATAAGGGTCGATTCCTACTATGAAGAATGAAAGAGAAGAGGTTTATTATGAAACAAATTCATCACATCTGCATTCAGACGACGGACTACGCTGCGTCTAAAAACTTTTATGAACAGCTCGGGTTCTCGCTCGTCCAAGAGTCACCTGGTTTTCACGACCGTGCCTTTAACAGCTGGTTGCGTCTTGGTGACTTCTATATCGAGTTGCAAACACCGAAATCAGGTCAATCGTTCACCGATTATACGAAACAAGCGGCTGGACCCGTCCATTTCGCCCTCTACGTTGACGACTTGCAAGAGGAAGTAACACGCCTAGAACGACTCGGTATGCCCTTTTTACCAAAGGACGGTGGTAACATCTATTTCGTCGTCGATGGCCATCTCAGCAAATTAAAAGCACCAGAAGGAACAATCATCGAGTTACGAGATACGTTTGCAATAGAGGGTTGAAGCACTTGCACTTGTAATTGTGATTTTAATGGTTCCAAAAATGAACTAAAAGAGGAATGATTGAATCAATCCATTCCTCTTTTCTCTCTATGTAGCTTACATGAATCGACACTCCTCACATCTTTCGATTCACGTATAGCAATACAAGCGGAAAGAATAAAAGTTGCCCTCCTAATGCTAGCAACAGAGCAAATTGAATGTCTTTTATGATCGACAGATTGACGAGAATCAAGATCAAAAAAAGATATCCGATACTTACGAGATAAGCGATATGTCCACTACGGATTTTAATCGTTCCTTGGCGCTCATCATACGGTTCCGTTGGCGAGAATACCGTTCCTGCGATACGTGACGTGACACCAGCTAAAGTGAGGATGACTCCGAGTGTTTTAGCCGCCGGATCCGTCATCGTTAAGTACAGACCTACTCCAATTAAAATGATATCTAACAACACATTGACTCGCTTCATTCTACTCCCTCCTCATTCACTCGATTCGGTATAAAGATCTCTTCGATTCGCCGTTCAAACAGATCAGCTAGTGTAAACGCGAGGTCGAGTGACGGATTATATCGTTCTTTTTCGATGGAAATGACCGTCTGACGCGACACGTTCAATCGTTTTGCCAGTTCGCCTTGCGACCAACCTCGTTCTTCGCGCATCTCCTTGACCTTATTTTTCATGATTTCACCTCGTAGTCCCACTATATGTAAATAACTTACTATCTGTCAAGTTTCCTTTACACCCTCTTTATACGCTCCCACATGATATACCGATCGTCTCTCCCGACCTAAATCAATCCCGCTTTTTCGAGTACTCGGATTGATGCTTGATTCGTCGACTCCGTCTTCGCAAGTACCCCTGTCACTTCCGTTTGTTCAAACGCCCATTCAATCAATGCTTGAACTGCTTCCGTCGCAAACTCTTGATTGAGATACGCTGGTAACAGACCATAACCGATTTCGACCGCTTGTCGTATGTCCGGCTTCCCTTTGAATCCGATATCCCCGATTACTTGATTATCCTTTGTCATGACGAGCCAGCTGCCCCAGTATAGCAACGAGGGATCTGACGCTATTGACATCAAATGATGCTGAACTTCCGGTCCGTTATCGTAGTGCTGTTGTTGTAAACGCGGTAGATCCTTCGCTGTACATGGATGAATCGTCAATCGCTTTTATCATTACTTTGTCTCCTTTTTTAGGTTTGCCACCACTGTTGTAGGTAACGTTGGATATACCAACAAGCAATAAAAAAGCTCGTCGCACCGAGTATACTGTAAAAAATAGGAATACCTAAGCGGATCAATCCATATAAGACGGCAAGCAATAAGAACGTCGCTGGTAATCCGAGTAACACACTCTTTAAGAATGTACTCAGTTCTGCCCGTTCACTTCCCTGTTTAACGAGCCAGGCAAAGCTGATCAGACTGACGACGGGCAATGCAGACAACACACCACCCAGTGACGGTGAACGCCGGGCGACTTCCGTGACGAGACCGATGACCAGTGCGCTCGATAGCACCTTAACGAGAAAAGCAGTCATCTGCCGCCTCCCGCAACAATCGAAACGCCTGTTCAATCGCCTGTTGGTCTGTTTTTGACATCGTAGCAAGGACTTGATTTAACCGCTCGGGATCGAGTTCTGTATGACGACGAACAATTGTATCCCCTATGTCCGTCAAACCAATCGTCACTTGCCGCTGGTCTTCTGGATTCCGTTTTTTTTCGATATAGCCTAATCCCTCCAACTTTTTGACGTGCTCAGACGTCGTATTATGTGAGAGGCGAAATGCCTCGGCAATCTGCTTGATCGTCGGACTCACCGCAAATTGAATGTATTGCAAAATACGCACACTTTGGTGAGACAGGTTTTCTTCGAACCGTGGATGTAGTTGATAATAAATTTTTGCAAAATCAGCTGAAATCATAATGCCCCCCTTATATCGTATAACCCGAATATATCGTAAAATACGATATATTAACAGAGAAAGAGGTGTGTTTCATGAAAAAAACGGTAGCTTTTATCGTATTGGTCATTCTTTGTCTCAGTGGATGCTTAGCGGAGACGACGATGACAACGACGGACCTCATCGCGGCGGAAGCCATTGAACAAGATCAAGACGTCATCCGCTTGAACGATCGCGTGTACCGACTAGATCAGGTCGTAACCATCTCGAGTCTTTCTTTGACTCCCGGACCACGTATCCAAAAAATAGCATCCGAAAAGACGCTCAAGGACGGCATGGCAACTCATCTTCAGAGCGGTACGGTCATCTATCAAGAAAAAGATGATACGATGTTTATATATGTGCAGCGAAACAAGAAGTGGTATCGCTATCAATCCATCCCTGAAGGATGAGGAGGAAAACAGATGCAGTATCCAACGACATTGGGCACGAAAAATGGCTACATCCATAATCCAACTTCCGCTGAAGCGATTCCTGTCCGTTATCGTACCGTGATTCAGGACGTCGTCGCCTATGTACAAACCTTATCCGCGTTTCATGGCGTGTACTTGTATGGCAGCGTCGCAAAAGGAACGGCGCGTCCCTTTGAATCCGATCTCGATTTTACACTGATTTTGACAGAACCGTTGACGGAAGAAGAACACATGCAGTTAGATGAATGGACGGAACACTGGTTGACGGACTATCCCTTCGTCACCAAAATCGATTATGACATCGGTCTGCTTGGCGACATCATACGAGATGACGAAGCACTTCGCTGGGGCGTCTGGCTGAAATCCGTCAATTTGTTTTTGGCAGGCGAAAATCTCCAATCTCGATTTCCGTTTCTCCGTCCGACACGTGCTCTTGGCTTCGCATTAAACAGTGGGCTATCCGAGCAGTTGAGGTCTGATCTATCACGTCTAGAGAAAGGGCAAGTCACTTTGCTTGATTCGGATTCGATCGTGAAGCGGATCGTTCGGAGTGCCTATCATTTCCTCTTAGAAGACGATCAAAGCTTCGTGCATGACTTAGAGACACTCCGCTCGATCCTGTTTCATTATTTTCCTGACGAACCGCGCTTTTTAACGTTGTTCGCCGCTTACGATACACACCAAATCGTCTCGCTAGAAGATGTCCGTTACTTTGTGGACTGGTTCACGTCTCGAATGCCGGACGAATCAATCCTTTAATCGAAACAAACCGGTCCACAGTCCAGCATGACCAAATAATGCCTCTGGATTGTCGACGGGTTTCATTTCCGTTAGTTCGATGACGTCGAATGCATCGAATATGGAGAGTAATCGCTCTTTCGTATAGCCGAGTCCGCCTTGGAGACTATTTTCTTGATAGACTTCCCAGTCCGTCAACGTCGCCCCGCCAAGCGGACCGCCCGCAACAAAACACGTTAATCCGAAATATCCTCCTGGTCGCAACATCTCCTTCATTCGCGTCACGTAGGTCACACGTCGATGTGGCGCCATATGGTGAAAACAGCCTGAATCGTAAATGAAATCATATGTATTCTGTTCTGTCGTCTCTAGAAAATCTTGCTTTCGAAACGCAACGTGTGCTCCAGTCTGTTGTGCTTGTTCCGTTGCCCAGTCTAACGCGGTTGCTGAAAGATCCAGTCCCGTCACCGAGAAATCGTGTGTTGCGAGATAGATCGCATTTCGCCCCGGTCCTGTTCCGAGATCTAACGCGTCACCTGGCGAGATCCAGCCCTGTTCGACGTAGCGAACTAAGTTCTCGTCCGGAATGTTCTTAAAAAACGGGACTGGTTTCGTCCGATCTTCATAAAACTTGTCCCAAAGCGGTTCTGGTTCACGCAATCGCGCATCAAGCATCTTTAAAATATCCTCCATCGTATCAATCGTTTGTGTTTCGTTCATTCATCGTTTCCCCCTCTTTTCTTCTATAATATTGTATTCGTGTTACACCTCTTATTTTCCTGTATTTCTCGGATGAAAATGCTCTATTTTTCTTACCTTACGATATTGTTAGTATGTTCTCGCAATCGCCCATGCTACACTAGCCTTTAATTGAAACAACCATTCAAAAGGGAGATATCTTGCATGCGTCAACATCCGACTTCCACTTCCACCTTAGCAACGGATGAGAAGATCATCCGCTTGATTCAAGGTCTTCATCAAATGCACCATTCACCTATGAAAGCTACCCATTATCAAAAGTTAGCAGCTCAACTTCCTTACCCTTCGCTTGAAGAAATCAACGCCCGATTCGGTTCGTGGGCACACCTGTTAGAACGAGCTGGAATCGTCAAGGCTTCCCATTTATCGACGAAAGAACGCATGACGCTGAACCGTCCCGCTGCGGTCAAGCGAACGAAACGGTGGTCGATCGAAGAGAGCGTCGCCTTTTATGTCGCACAAAAAGGAACGAACATGACGATTCGCTCCTACACGGAATTGCGGGATCTACACCCCGAGATGCTGAGTGCGAATACGATCATTCGTCGGTTCGGCACTTGGAAAAAGGCCTTGGCACACTTCGATCTCACCTCGAACGGCTTCTTCACCGATCAAGACTGCTTAGACGCTCTTCAACAAGCTGCAGCCACACATGGACCGCTTCTGACGAGCCAACAATATGCCAAGTGGGCGCGTGCGCACCAAGCACCTTCACTAACGTTGTTGATTGAACGCTTCTCCAGTTGGCGCGAAGCCTTGCGTCGTCTCGACATCGAATAAAAAGGATCGTGCCCGCTGATTGATTCGACGGGACACGATCCTTTTTGATTATTGTGTTAGCAATCGTAAGAGCTCATGATCCGCCCCTTCAGCGCATTGGCGTAACGTATAGACCGACTGTTCCTTCTCGCTTGTCTTGACGAGTCTCTTACAGACTTCGTTTTTACGATCATCGTCTGTTGTACCGAATTGATCACGCGATGAATCGGACGTGTAGTGATACGACTTACCATCATACTTGACGTCATACAACACCGGGTCGCCTTCAGTCGTAAACGCCGTGATGCGAATCTGATCTGATTTCCCTTGCGTTGAGTTCTTCAAAAAGGACTCGAATCGGCCGCTGTTCGTAACATCCTTCTGGACGATGATATCGCCGTTCTCCTTCGCCTCTTCCATCGTATACTTTCCGCAACCGGCTAAACAAAGCAGACATACTATAAGACTGAGCTTCCGCATCCCTCACCGACTCCTTCTCACTGTTTCACTAATAGACGATCGAGGCGATACAGTTGCGACGTAAAGCCTTCCTTCATCCCCATACCGAGTACTTCTTGCACGGCTGCTTCTGTCTCATAGGTCGACTCGAAGACGATCAACGTCGTCTCCCCGTGGTCGAGGAATGTCGTGACATTCTCGCTTCCTGGTAAATGTTCAGAGATCGCTCCTGACGCGTCCGAGAAATAATCGGCATGACTATACGTGTTCGGAGCATCGATGTGTCTGAAAATCGCTTTTCCCCACGACTCCATTCCGTAAAAGTCACCTTGCGCCGGGTCAACACAGCGCATGCAATAATGCCATACACCACCCGGTTGAAACTCAAATGTCTTGATCGTCGTCTCCCAGCCTTCCGGTCCCCACCACGCTTCGAGCTGCTCTTTTTCCGTGAATGCGGCAAAGACGCTATCTCGTGGCGCCTCACACGTCCATTCCATTCGTAGCGTCTTTCCCTCAATCGAAGTCTTCAATTCCCTTTTCATTCGTTCCGTCTCCCTTCACGTTCGGCTGAATCTGCTTCAAATGCGCGTCTAGACGATGCATGCGGGCTTCCATTTGTGCAAGCGAGTTGCTCCACATGACGAGCTCTCGAAACGCTTCTGAGCGAAGGCTATACAAGCGACGATTCGCCTGCCGTTCGACAGTGATTAGTTCCGCGTCGAGCAACAGCTTCAAATGCTTCGAGGTTTGCGGTTGGCGTAAGTGTAGTTGTTCAGCTAACTCATTGACGGAGCGAGGACCGTTTCGTAACGCTTCGATGAGTTGAATCCGTGTCGCGTCTCCGAGAGCTGAGAATCGTATTGGTATCCGATCATTCATATCCGTTCACCTCTTTATTTTATATATTCCCAATTTAGAATATTCCAAACTAAGAATATAAAAAATGCAAAATGATTGTCAGATGCGTTCAAATGGCGTACGTTCTAAACAACCTGTATGAAAAGAGCGTGAACCAATGAAGACCGAATGGATGGAAGCATTCCTCGTCACCGCGGAGACCGGCAGCCTGACGAAAGCAAGCGAAGTACTGCATATGACGCAACCGGCGTTAAGTAAACAAATCAAAAGTCTTGAGAGTGCACTCGACGTCTCGCTGTTACACCGTTCGGCACATGGTGTCACGTTGACGACAGCTGGCGAAATTGTCTTTGAAGAGAGTCGCGAACTGCTTGACCGGATCGATCAGATGAAACGGCGGATCGGTACGATCGACGAACGAACGACCCTGACGCTCGGATCATGGCCAAGCGTCGCGATGACGTATCTCCCGCGTCACGTCTCGCGTCAAGCGACGGCACCGGATCTCAAATTAAAGACGGCGCATACGACGATCGATTTGATGCAAGGTCTTGAAGAACGCCGATATGATGCTGTCTTACTCGACGATCGTCACCATGTCCATCCTTATCATACGACCCATTTGTATACGGAGAACTTTTTGCTTTACGTCCATCAAGACGACGAACGATTCACAGGCTGTACGTCTGTAGCGTTTGATCAAATTCGTGACGCCTCTTTCTTATCGCTTCCGATCGATTGCGATTCGACGAACATCCTAAAGGACGCGTTCATCGAGCGAGGTGCCGTCTACCAAGCAGAAAACGAGATGGAATTCGGTTCAAGCGTCCTCGGTTTCATCCGTGCAGGGCTCGGTATTGCCCTGTTGCCGGAGATTTTCCAAGACGGACTATCCCCAGAAATCAAGACGTTACCGGTCGACGGGTTTGATGTCGTCCGTGAATTGTCACTCGTCTCACGGGACGCCTCTCATCATGCGATTCTGCTTGATTTACTTGGTCAGTCGCGCTGAAGGTGCACTTGTAGTTCATGCCTCAGCCCATCGACTTGATCTTGTGAAATCGCCGAATCCGGTGTGTCACCGTACCGGACGAGATGGTAGATCGATGGATCAAGCGTGACATCAATCCGTTGTAACCATTCGCCGACCGTCTCTTCGGAGCGGCGGCGTTTTTGTCGTGTCAGTTGCCGATCGAACGTTTGTAACAGACGGCGAATCTCTGACTCTGATTCTTCACCAACAAGTGTTTGTCGGATCGAACGATTTTGGGAAAACACCGGTGGCGGGTCCATTAAATCGTCGATTACAGCCTCTCGTCTGCGTCGTTTTCGTAAACGCTTCAAGAAGTAACGTACACTGAAGAGGACAATCAGTAGTATTACAAGACTGACGACACCGTAAAAGGTAGCAACACCTAAAGTATCCCCATCCTCCCCGCTGCTCTGTATCTCATTTTTCGGTTTTTTCTCTACTTTTGGTTTAATGTTCGTTTCTTCACCATCGTTCGTCATAAAGCGCATTTCATAAGATGCCGGTTCATAAAAGAAATAACGGTAAACTTCCGTACCGACCAATTGAATCGCAGCAAGGCTTACGAGTGCTATACATAATGTCACAACTAACCCACGCTTCATCCTATCCCTCCTTTTCAATATTTTACCATCTCCACTCTACCTCGGAGTGATTTTTCTTTCTTTTCAGTCAATTTTTCATTAGAGTTAGTGGTGACTCTCATTAAAAGGACGTGACATCATGTATCTTCCAAGTTTTTCGTTAACCGATCAGACGTTTCTTATCACAGGAGCTGGTCGAGGCATTGGACGCGCGCTCGCCATCGGGATGGCAGAAGCCGGTGCGAACATCATTCTCGTCGCCCGGACGGAACGGGATTTGAAGGAGACGGCACAAGAAATCGAACGACTCGGTCGAACAGCTTACATCTTTCCGTGCGACATCACTGACCGGAAACAAGTCGTCGAGACGGTAGCTCGTGCCTACGAACAAGTACCGCAGATTGATGGGCTCGTCAACAACGCTGGAATGAACATTCGCTCGAAGGCCCTTGATGTAACAGAAGACGAGTGGGAAACGATCCAACAGACGAATTTGAAATCCGCCTTCTTCTTCGCTCAAGAAATTGGGAAACGGATGCAGGAGACAGGTGGAAGCATTCTGAACATCGCCTCGGTTGCTGGTCACGTCGCCTTACGGACCGGCGTCGTGTATGCGACGACGAAAGCGGCAATGATTCAGATGACGAAAGTTCTGGCGCTTGAATGGGGACCACAAAACATTCGTGTCAATGCGATCGGACCGTGGTATTTTAAGACACCATTAACGGAACCATTACTGAAAGATCCTACATACTTGCAGGACATCGTTGACGTGACACCGCTCGGTCGGGTCGGTGAATTAGAAGAACTGGTTGGACCAGCTGTCTTCTTATCGTCTGCTGCAGCCCGTTACGTGACCGGACAAACGCTTTATGTCGATGGTGGGATGACGATTAAAGGTTTTTGAAGACAGAAGAAGACGGATGCGCATCTGCCCATCCGTCTTCTCGTATCTGAAAGGAGTTTCATCATGTCAAAACGGATTGCACTCGTCGCTGGCGCCTCGCGTGGTGCCGGACGTGGCATCGCTTATGCCTTGGGTGACGCTGGAACGATTGTCTACGTCACAGGACGGAGTACGAATGAACAGACAACGGATCAACGAAGCGAAACGATCGTAGAGACAGCTGCTGGTGTCACAGCACGCGGCGGACTTGGCATTCCCGTCGTTTGTGACCATACGAATCAAATGGACATCGATCGTCTGATTCAGCAGATTCAGCACCAACATGGTCGAATCGATCTCCTCGTCAATTGTGTGTTCGGTGGTTCGGAAAGCCACTTACCGTCTGGAACTGGACGACGGTTTTGGGAGCGACCACCGGAACATTGGGACGCGATGATGTCTGCCGGACCAAAAGCGTATTTGTGGACGATTCGGGCTGCGATGCCCTTGCTACAACAAAGTCCAGCTGCGCTCGTCATCAATTTGACGTCATTCACTCCAGATCAGGTGGCCGGAAACCTCTATTATGATTTGGCGATGCAAACGATTAATCGAATGACACACGTCATGGCGCAGGAGTTAGCTCAGACGACCATTTCTGTCATCGCGCTGTGCCCCGGTTTCATGCGAACGGAACGGGTCGTCGATGCTGGATTCGCGAGTGCTGCGACTGAATCGACGACCTATATCGGACGAGCCGTTACAGCGCTGATGGCGGATGACGATGTTAGCCGTTATTCTGGACAAGCCCTCTTCGTTGCCGATCTCGCGAAGACCTATCACTTTACGGATCAGGACGGGACGCAGCCACTACCGTTTTAATTTCTTTACCCGATGGATTCAACTAGTTTTCAATCACTCACTTCCGTTCCGGTCGCGCTGGATCAAAGACCTCTTTTGCATCAAAGAATGGATCGAGGACGCTCGTCTTTCCAGCAACGGCTTGACGTAAACGAATCCCATCAACGTTGATTCGAGCTTGGCGGAAGTAGTCGGGTCCAACTTGTTTCCACGCATGTTGACTCGCATCAACATTGAAGAAATAACGGAAACCGCTATCGATGAGCAAACGATATTTCTCACCCGAATACTCATGCCAATCCCCGACATCACTGCCATATGGATAAATCAGTTGCGTCGTTTTTCCGATCAGCGGAGCAACGTCCTGTTTGTAGCGTTTAAGATCCGCGCGGATCGTCGCGACTGATTCTTTTCCAACCCAAATATGTCCGTACGTATGACTCGCGAACTGCCAGCCGTCCTCTTTTAATGCGATGGCGGTCTGTTTCGCTTGTTTTCGTGCCGTTTCGACCTGTTTATTGTGTCCATATTGATTGTAGGAGGAACGATACCCGAGCACCCCGTTATAACCTGTGATACCGAGCAACCCTTTTGCTCCTTTATAGGAAAAGTCAGGATGCGACTGGACGAACGCATCGACGATTGGTACGAGATCATAGGCACCATCCGGCTTTCCAACCATTGCGTTGACGATTTTGCCGTCCTTCACTTTTAAATTCTTCGCAAATCCATCGCCTTTCATGTATTCGTAATAATTGACGTCATCTTGCGAGAGCACGAGCGGGTGTTTTCCTTTTGGTAAACGGACAGGTGTTTCAACGATCTTCCCGTTCATCTCTTTTGCTAAGTCTGTTGGTCGGACGAGTACGTAGTTGTTTTTGTACAACGCATCCAAGATCCGTTCGAACTCCTGTTGCGTCACCATGTAATCATCGTACCCCGCTTCCTTCCGGTCGCCGTCAAATGCTTGTTTTGGATCAGCAATCAATGAATGGAAGAAGAGATGCGGCACAGGTTTTTTCACAGGCAGGAGCGCCTGCTTTTTCTGTTCATATTCTTCCGTTTTCTGTTTCGTCTCTTTTGTGCGCACGGGTTTTAACACCTTAATCGCCCGGTCATAATCGTACTGGGCAGCGTAACGATCCGCACGCTGCAGCGTCTTTTCTATGTATGCTTGTTGCGAAGCTTGTCTTTTTTGCTGTGTCTCGCGTGGTTTGTCCGACTTTTTATCAACGACTTCTTTTTCTCCACATCCACTTAGTAGAAGGCTCAGCGTCACACCGCCAATGATCCAGTTCCGTTTCATTTCTTTCGACCCCTTTATCAATTTTGACATTTTGATTCCCCATTTATTGTATCTGTTCCCGATTATTCAGTCGATTAACTATTTTATTGAGTCATTCCGTTTCGTTATGACGGTCCATCCAAAGCGGAACTTCCGCTCACTCGTCTTGAGGTGTTTAATAAAGAACGTAATGAAATTCACGGAGGTGCAACAAGATGATTGAAAAGAACTTAATCAATGGTGAATGGTACGATACAACAGAAACGATTCCGGTCTATGACCCAGCAACAAAAACGTTACTCGGACATGTTCCGGCCAGCACAGCGGAAGACGCACAACGTTCCGTTGACGCAGCGAGCGAAGCATTCGTCAAGTGGTCAAACGAAACAGCAGACACACGTGCAAATCTAGTCGATGCCTGGTATCGCTTGATCAACGAACACCGTGAGGAACTCGCCCGGATCATGACGACAGAACAAGGGAAACCGTACGTCGAAGCACTCGGTGAAGTCGATTACGGCAATCAATACGTCCGTTGGTACGCTGAAGAAGCACGCCGGATTTACGGTGAAACGATTCCGGCTTCTGTTCCAGGAAAACGACTCTTCGTCGAAAAAGAACCAGTCGGTGTCGTCGCAGCGATCACACCATGGAACTTCCCAGCAGCGATGATCACACGCAAACTTGCTCCTGCTCTTGCAGCGGGTTGTACGATTGTCCTTAAACCATCGGAAGAAACACCGTTTACGGCACTTCGCCTCGTTGAATTAGCAGAAGAAGCTGGTATCCCTAAAGGAGTTATCAACGTCCTAACAGGTGATGCAGCAACAATCAGTGGCGTCTGGCAAGCCGATTCCCGTGTCCGGAAGATCACGTTCACAGGTTCAACAGCCGTCGGGAAACTGATTATGCGTCAAGCAGCCGATACGATGAAAAAATTGTCACTTGAACTCGGTGGTCACGCACCCTTCATCGTCACGGAAAACGCAGACCTCGATAAAGCCGTTGAAGGCGCGATGCGCTCGAAATTCCGGAACGGTGGACAAGCGTGTGTCGCGACGAACCGCTTCTATGTGCAAGCATCTGTCCTTGATGCATTCACGGAAAAATTCACAGCAGCTGTCAAACAACTACAAGTCGGGAACGGGATGGACGCTGACTCGACAGTTGGTCCATTGATCAATGCGAAAGCCGTCGCAAAAGTCAAAGCACATATCGATGACGCTGTCGCAAAAGGAGCAACGATCTTGACTGGTGGTACGATTGACGAATCTGTCGGCTACTTTGTCACTCCAACCGTGCTTGCGAATGTCACTGAAGATATGCTCTGTATGCAGGAAGAGACGTTTGGTCCGCTCGCACCGATCTCTGTCTTTGAGACGCTTGATGAAGTCATCGAACGGGCGAACAATACACCTTACGGACTGGCAGCTTACGCGTTCTCTGAACGCATCGATGAAGCATTGATGCTCGGAAAACGACTCGAATACGGGATTGTCGGGCTGAACGATGGCGCACCATCTGCTGCACAAGCTCCATTTGGTGGCTATAAAGAGAGTGGTCTTGGTCGTGAAGGTGGCGTCTACGGCATCGAAGATTATCTCGAAGTCAAATACTTGTCGCTCGGTTAATCCATCAGACATTTCGTTTGAAACGAACCATCTTTATTCATAGGTAACCCCTCATTTCTAAATCGAAATGAGGGGTTTTTGTACGGCTGATGCTTATATACTATTTTGTAAGGTATGATTGAATTCAAATGATTATACGAAAAGGAGTGATTAAACAATGGATGTCATCACATTCGGGCAGAGACAACAGAACCAACACTACATCACGAGACTTGCTGTTTATGCGGTCATGCGCGACCCTCAAACAGGTAAAATCGCCGTCATTCAAAAAAAGGACGGTATGTTGTTTCTTCCAGGTGGCGGTATCGAGACCTATGAGACGTATGAAGACTGTCTTACAAGAGAGGTACTAGAAGAAACGGGGATGGACGTCGAACTCGGTGATTTCATCGGACGAGCCAATCAATATTTCTATTCAAAAAATGAAACGACATATTATTTGAATGAAGGGCAGTTCTATCGTTGCGATGCTAAGCAGAAAGTACAAAATCCGATTGAGGATGATCATGTCTTACGATGGGTCGACCCGGTTGAAGCAATCGAACATCTATTTCATGAACATCAAAGATGGGCTGTTCAGAATGCACTAAAGAAAAAATATGAAAGTGTGTAGAAAAAAGTAAAATCAGGGACTATCAATTGGCTGTAAATTCATGATTGCTCCAAAATATTGAGATGCTGTACAAAACGTAATGAACGCACATAACTCGCTGATTTCTTGAGCAGTAAATGTTTCTTTCATCAATGAAAATATGGAATCAGGAATATTCCCCTTTACCGTTAAAAAGAGATCTGCAAATCCAATAGCTAAAATCATTTTTTCATCCATGATGTTCTTCTTCGGCTTTCCTTTAGCCTTACAATAGGCACATCCATTTGATTGTGCCAATGTTCTTCGAACTTGTTCTTTCAAATCTGAACTTAAGATTCCTTCTTCAACCAAGTCTCTTTCAAGCATCGTCCAACTATTTAAGATTTTGGTGTTGTGACCTAATAATTTCTGAAACGGTGTTTCTCCTATTTGGGATAAAGGTATTTTTGTCATGCTCCTCACTCCTTCTACAGAATATTTTATATAATAATCAAGTATCCTTGCATTTCATTTGATACATTTGACGATAAAATACTTACTATTCAACATTTTATTTCGGAGGAGGATTTACAATTGAAAATTGACATAATTGATCGACAAATTTTAAATGAATTAGCTCAAGATAGTCGATTATCGATGCGTTCATTAGCAAAACGAGTTAATTTATCTGCTCCCTCAGTAACAGAGCGTGTCCGACAAATGGAATCTTTTGGACTCATTCAAAAATACAGTTTAAAAATCGATTACGAAAAGTTAGGGTCTCCTATTGAATGCTTAGTAGAAGCAAGCATTAAAGAAGGACGCTACGATACATTTAAAAATCACATACAGCAACTTACTAACGTTGACTTTTGTTATCGAATATCTGGTGATTCTTGCTTCATGCTAAAATTACATTTCCAAACGTTTCAAGAGGCAGAATTTTTTATAGAACAAATCCATCCATATGCCCATACAGTTACTCGCTTTATTTTTTCGGAAGTTGGCACTCAAGTCGTGATATAAAAAAAGACAAGAAGAGCATTTGAAGTTTGCTCTTCTTGTCTTTTGATAAATATTATTCAACGTATTCGTACAACACGACACTCTCGATGTAGTGAATGAAGCGGCGTAGTTCCTTCTCCTCTTCGTTCGAGAGATCCCCTTCTTTCGACATATTCGCGATTTCAAGACGCTGAACTTCGATCGCTTTCAAGCAAAGTTCTTCTTTTTGCTGATCGACGTCCTTGCCACCGATTGGTGACGACCAACGCGTATGTTTGAAGCGAAGTCGTTTATAGAATTCCAACACGCTTTGAACTACGTCTGGTGGGTACGATGAGCGGCAATTCTCGAGACGTTCGATCACTGTGCCCATTACCTTTTCATACAGTTCATGCTCGACTTGTGTCATTTGAATCAACGCATCAGACGACATGTTCGATCGTTTCCGTTTCCACCAGAGTTTACGGATCGGTTGGACGATTTGGAAACGTGAATCCTTGCCGATCGCCTTACGACGATTTTCGATTGAGCGGAAAACGTCCTTCTTCAACAGATCCGGCACCTTGTGCTCGGCGACGAAGCGCTTCGATTCTTCCTTTTCCCACTGGACGGCTTCAAGACGTAGGGCTTTTAATTGGTCATTGAACTGGTTTAGTTCTTCCTGACTTTTCTCTTGCGCTCGCAGTAATCGAAGCATGACATGATACTCATTAAGAAGATCAAACGCAACGACTGCATTGTCTTCGTCCGTCACTTGTTTGATCTCTGAGATCGCCCGGCGAATCATCCGTTGTTTTTGGGCATTCAGGTCGAGTGCGATCGGCGTTGCCGCCTCACCACGGTTCAATACCGGTAAGAGAATTGTTGCGAGAACGAGCGTATAGATGATGACACCCGCTGCAAGGAAGATGATCAACGAGCGTTCCGGGAAGGCTTCACCGGACTCCGTCAGGAACGGTAAAGATAACACCCCGACCATCGTGATCGTTCCGCGAACCCCGACTAGTGTCGTGATCAAATCTTGTTTGAAGGACGGTCGACGGTGCTCCCGGTCCTCTTTTTTGAAGAACCGATGATCAAACCAATTGAAGAACATCGTCCAGACGAGACGGATCACGAGAATGAATGAACCGATTTCGATGACATATAACATGAGACGCCAGTTGTTGATCGCGTCATCTGCGAAAATCTCGCGTGTCGCTTCTGGCAACGTCAAACCAAGCAATAAGAAAATGATCCCGTTTAGCGTATACGCAATCATCGTCCAAATGTTATCCGTCAACGTCTGCTCTTGTGCAAAGAACGTTTCTGTCCGTTCTTTGATCAAGGCATGCAAGATACCACCTGTGACAACGGCGATGACGCCTGACGCGTGAAACCCTTCTTCGGCGATGAAGAAGATGATGAATGGCGTCAAAATTTGCAGCAAGGCATAAAAGACAACGTCTTCAATGCCGGCGCGACGCAAACGAACCTTGAGAAAGTTCATGGCGAGTGAAATCGTCAATCCGATCACCGCTCCGACGATGAACATGTAGAAGAACTCAGTCGTCGCACTTTGAAGCGAGAAGTACCCCGTGACGACAGCAGCAACCGCATAACTAAACGCAACGAGTCCCGATGCGTCATTAATCAACGATTCTCCGCGAACGAGCGTCAGAATCTGTTCTGGAATCTGGACACGTTTCGCGATCCCGTTGACGGCAATCGGATCCGTCGGCGATAAAATTGCAGCCAAAGCAAACGCAGCAGCGACTGGAATGACCGGAATCAACCAGTTGATGAAGTACCCTCCGACGATCGTCGTCAACAAGACGAGGATGATTGCGTTCCCGAAGATCGCTGTCCGCATCCGCCATAAATCTTCTCGTGGGAAGTGAGAACTATCGTTATAAAGTAATGGCGCAATGAATAAGAGGAGGAACCACTCGGATTCGACCTCGATCGTCAAACCACTCATTAGGAGAGCGGCGACGGTTCCGGCAATGATTTGAATCAATGCCGTTGGGATGAAACGGATGTAATGTCCGATGACTTGCGTCAATAAGATGAGGGCAAGCATCAATAAAATCAATGATAGTGTTTCCATGGAAGACCCCTTCCTCTATTGTTTCTTTCTACCTATATCCTAACATAGTTTTTTAATCAATCCTGTCCGAGCGCCTTATCGGACCGCTGCACAGCAATCATTTCTTCTGCTTGCTGAATTAATTGCTCCCTAAGTTCGAGTGGTTCAAGGACTCGCACTTCCGGACCCAGTCGCATCAATTGGCGTCCGAGATACGGCAGTTCGGTTTCCGGAACCAACCATGTTCGTTCAGGTTGTGATGGCAAAATCCCCTCTAGCAATCGTTCGCCTAATGGTGATACTTCCAGTTTCACCGTCGTCATCGGTAGACGTGTCATATCTTGTTCCAAATCTGAAAAAGTTAACTCGGTTGCTGGCAACTCATGAAGCGTCACGTCTTTGATCCGATCAACACGGAACTGGCGATACCCTCGATTCGTCTGTCCATAGAAGTACCAGCGATTCTGTTCGAACGATAAACCAATCGGATCTACGACGATCATGCGTCGTCCTTTTGTCGTCTCATAGAGAATATTCCCCATCCGTCCGCTCTCTAACAAGTCGAGTAACGCAGGATTTTGCGGCGACGGTGGTGTATCAACCGCTTGAAAGCGAAAGCGGTCTTTCCATTTTACGATCTGTTGCTCCGTCATTTTCGGTAACTCGTTCGCATAGCGTTCAGCGACTTCCTGACGAATCGTTCCGAATGGAAAATCAGGAATCTGACTAATCCATTCCAGAAGGATGAAGAAGACAATCGTCTCTTCATCCGTCAAAACGAGTGGCGGCATGTTCCGATGTGGCAACATCCGGTACCCCCCTGCTACGCCAGGTTCGCTATAGATTGGATAACCATTTGCTTCAAGTACCGTCATGTCTCGTTGAATCGTCCGGATCGACACCTGACATTCTTCCGCGAGCATCCGTGCAGAGAAGTGTTCGCCCCGGTTTAACAAGCGTACTAAACGCCATTGTCTCGTATTCATACAGTTCCTCCTATAATGACGACATCTTTTGTCGTCATTATACGCTAAGATGAAGTCACACGATGCAAAAGGAGGAATTATGGATGTCACAACCTACGACCGTTCTTTATATCGCTTGTAGTCTTGACGGGAAAATTGCCAGACTCGATGGTTCACTTGATTGGTTATTTACCGTTGCCGGAGACGGGGATAATGGTTATCAAGCGTTCTATGATCAAGTCGGTGCCGTCATCATGGGACGAAAAACATATGATGAAGTCCTACAACTCAGCGAGACATACCCTTACGCAGATATTCCGAGTTATATCTATAGCCGGACGCAACGAACGTCTGAGACGGTCACCTATACGGATGAACCGCTCGATCAACTGCTTGACCGGATTTCGCCAACGATCGAAGGTAACGTTTGGCTGATCGGTGGTGGCGAGTTGATTCAAGAAGCGTTGCGCTTAAAGCGCATCCGCTCGATTGAACTGGCGATCGCCCCTGTCATCCTTGGAACAGGTATCCCGCTGTTTCCGGAAGGGACGAATGAAACGAATCTTCGTTTGACAGCGAGTCGCCATTCGGGACAATTCCTGATGGCGACGTATGAAGTCTTGACTTAAACAACAACAACCGGTTCGGGAAAGCGAACCGGTTGTTCGTTTATATCAGTCAGGCATTTTTCTTCGTCTTTTTCACTTTTGGTTCCGTCCACTTGAAGATTTTATTCATGACGTTGTAAATCCGTTTTGATTCCTTCGTCATCAATGGTCCGAGAATGGCGAGAATCAAGACATACAAAGCAGAGAATGGTGACAAGATATCCATCAATCCACCGGCGATTCCGAGATTCGCGACGATGATCGAGAACTCCCCGCGCGAGACGATCGTCAAGCCGATGTTCGAGGATGCTTTGTGTGACAAACCTGCTTTACGCCCCGCAATCATACCAGCCACGTAGTTCCCGATGATCGTGATGACGACGGCACCGAGTGCGAGCCAGACGGCGTCAAGTAACATCGTCGGATCGATGCTCAATCCGAAACTGAAGAAGAAGATCGCACCGAAGAAATCACGGAATGGTACGACGAGATGTTCGATCCGCTCTCCTTGATCGGTTTCCGAGAAGACGAGACCGAGTAACAACGCCCCGATCGCTTCTGCAACATGAATCGTTTCCGAGAATCCGGCGATGAAGAACAAGGCAGCAAAGACGACGATGATGAAGACTTCATCCGAGGCAATCTTCAGCATCTTATTCAAAAGCGGTGTTGCCTTCCGAGCGACGATGAAGAACAACAACATATAGCCGAGGGCGATCAAGATCGATGTGAGGGATGCGAGTAATGTCGTCCCACCACCGAGAAGCAGTCCCGATAAGACCGACAAGTAGACAGCGAGGAAAATGTCCTCGAACATGATGATTCCAAGAATCAGCTCCGTCTCCGTGTTACCGGTCCGGCGGAGATCAACGAGGACTTTCGCCACGATCGCACTCGAGGAGATCGTAATGATTCCGGCGATGACGAGTACTTCATAGAGTGGGAATCCGGCGATGAATCCGTATAAGAGACCACCGGTAAAGTTAATCGATAAATAAATCGTTCCACTCGTGACAATCGATTTTCCGGACCGGATCAACTTACCGATCGAAAACTCGAGTCCGAGATAGAATAAGAGGAACAGGACACCGATTCGTCCGAGGAAACTGATGAACTCAGCACTTTCAATGAACTTGAAGTCTAGTATCCCGATTGTCGGAGCGTGCGGTCCAACAATCATCCCGAGAATGATTAGAAACGGGATGATCGAGAAATTGAGTCTGTTCGCGAGCACTGCCGCGATCGCCACTAAGATAAGCGCGGTACCGACTTCAAATATGAGATGATCCATATATTATCCGCCTCCTTCGATTGAGAATAATGCTTTCGTGATGTGACGGACATTTTGACGTTCTCCTGACAGGACAATCGTGTCACCGGCTTCAAGGCGCGTTTCCGGTCCTGGATTGAGCGATTTTGAACGGTCATGCTTGAGCACCGCAATGATCGAGATGTCATATTGGTTACGGACATCGAGTTCACCGATCGTTCGATTGTTGACCTTTGAATCTTGACCGACTTTAAACCACTCGATGACGAGATCATCAAACGCCAGTTCGATTTTCTCAAGATCCTTCGGCTTATAGGATAATCCCCCGAGAATTCCTGCCATCTGACGGGCTTCTGCGTCATTGAACGTCACGCTCGAGATGCTCTCATCAAAATCATCGTCATCGTAGTGATGCATCTCGCGTCGTCCATCATCATGGACGATGACGACCACCTTATCTCCTCGTGTCGTGATGCCTTCGAACTTCCGTCCGATTCCTGGTAAATCTACTTCGCGCATATCCATCTGTTATTTCCTCCTTTTTATTTTTTACAATGATGATTCGCTTTGTGGATGAGCGTCTTGAACGTCTCATCGCTCAATATATCTTGAAGGTCATGCAGCTGTTTCAAATCCGCTTTCGCCATGATGACAAACCCGTCCTCCTCAATGAATGCCACGCGATCTCCTTCCTCCACTTGCAAGGCCTGCCGAATTTTTTTTGGGATGGTGATCTGTCCTTTTGACGTTAACTTTGATAGCTCCATCACGAACTTCCTTCTTTCTGTGTTTTTTCTTGTATTCCTTACTTCCTTACTTTTCTTATTTCCAATATAGCATACATTTAAACTTATTCCGAGTATTTTGCTTTGAATTAAAATTAAAAAATCGATTTTCTTTTTGTTCAACCATATTCATACGATTATTTTCAAGACATCTTACAATAAACATAGAAAAACGCATCCTAGTCTAAATGGATGCGTTCTTTGTCTTATTGTTATTTGGAGGTGATTTTATGTCGCAATTATTTTTAATTGCGTTTGTAATCTATATTTTATCGTTGAACGTGGCAGCGATCTACCTTGTCTATAAACGAATCGTACCAGCTGTAGTCGCCGGCTTAACAATTCTCTTCTTGATTCCAACCGTCAGTTGGACCGTCATGGTACTTTTTGTATTCGCTTTATTCGTTACACCAGTCATGGATTGGTTTGAAGGTTTAGAAAGTTTGATTAACTTGATGTGGATTGGTCTGCTGAACGGATGTTGTTACATCTTATTCGGAACCGTTAGATGGATCATTTCAATGATTCGGAGTTGATTCTTTGGCTGGATTAATCTTTAGCCCTTTTTCACCTAGGTGATGGATGGACCGTTCAATCGCTGTTTCGATGTATCCGTCCAATTGATGCGGCAACAAGATATCATATTCTTGTGGCAGAACGGTTCGTCGATCTTCCTCTACTTCTCTAATGAAATGCGGAAGTGCTTTCCATCTCGACTGCACACTGACTTCATGAAGCGCTCCGTTGATCGCTTGTTCATTCCAGTTCACGAACGGAGCAATGCGTGTACTGTACCGCCTAAAGTCATCATGATATCTTGAACCGATTGAGGCGTCGGCTATGATCGCTTGCCGCAACCAGGTCATATAAAAGCCGCGTAACCAAATATCGTCCGCTATCAGATGGACGTAATAGCCACTTCGAAAAGATGGATCCCAAGACGTCGAGTCTCTCCAAAATGCTTCGTAGTCAATTGTTCGTGTCCCGTTCGCTAATTCACCCGTATAATAGTGGGCTTGCTCCTTCTCGTCATAGCGCGCATCAGGAGCGATCGTACCGAGAAGAAATCGAGCGGGGTCTAGTTCCGGAAGTAACGTAATCAATCGTTGTCCGATGTAGGCATGCATCAGTCGTGAACCCATCGCTTACTTCCCTTCGTAATCGCTACGCGTGATCGCGTAAATTTTTAAGTCCCAGAAACGCTCTTTAACGAATAAAGCACTCCGCGAGATCCCTTCAAACGTCATACCGATCTTTTCCATGACACGAGCAGATCCATCATTCGCAACAAAACAACGGGCTTGAATGCGCTCGAGTCCGAGTGTCTCAAAACCGTACTGTACGAGACGCGCTGCTGCTTCCGGCATCAAACCCTTCCCCCAGTAATCGCGCGACAGCGCATAACCAAGTTCTGCTTGCTGTTGCTCAAACGAGACTTTGATGAAATCAATCGTTCCGATGACTCGTCCGCTCGTTTTGTCTTCGATTGCCCATGGTGCCGGATTCCCTTGTTCGTATTGACGAAGGATGTAATCGACGAATTGCTCAGAGTCCTTGAGGCTTTTATGCGCATGCCAGCTGACATAACGCGCCGTCTCTTCATCTTTCGTGTAGGCATAGATATCTGCTGCATCTTCTGTGCGAACTGGTCGTAAACGGAGTCGTTCCGTTTCAAGTACAGGCAATGCGTGATATAAATCGATGGTCGTTAGCATGATCGAACCCTTCTTCCTTTTATTTTTTCCAAGTATACCCACTCTTCCATAAAAAGTATAGAGATATACGAAAACGTTATCAGAATTTTCTGGTATACTATTGGAAAATGATGTAAGAAAGGGTGCTGTCATGTCTTCTCGGGAAGGAATACTCTTAAGTGCGCTCGGTATTTCACAGTTTGGTGACTTCATTTATCTCGTTGCGATCAACGTATATATCTATCGCTTGACCGGCTCAGCGTCAGCCGTTGCTGCGCTGTGGATCATCAGTCCGGTCGTCGCTCTCATCATCAAGTCGTTCGCAGGAAGTTGGGTCGACCGATCCGACTTACGTCGACTGTTTATTCAGACTGATTTGTTGCGTGCTTTCTTAATCGGGATCATGCCATTTTTACCATTATCGTTGCTTTACATCGATTTGATCGCCTTAGCTATCATCAAAGCGGTCGTTGAACCGGCAACGTTGACCTACATCACGACGCTTGTTTCACAAAACGATCGGACGTCGTTTAATGCCTATCGTAGTCTGATCACGTCTGGTGCCTTTTTAGTTGGTCCGGCTCTCGCTGGAGGACTGCTCTATGTTGCTTCTGCCGACGTTGCCATTTGGCTCAACGCCATCTCGTTTCTCGGATCAGCTGTCCTGCTGATGCGCTTACCGCGTTTTACCGCTTCGGTCGAACGAGGGATGCGGCTGCAAGACATTATATCCGATTGGCGGCTTGTCTATCAGTTCAGCAAAAGCGCATGCTACGTGACCGGATTATACATCCTCGCGATGCTGATGATGATCGCGACACTTGCACTTGATACGCAAGAAGTCGTCTTTTTACAGCGAAGCATCGGCTTATCGGAAACCGATTATGGTTTACTGATGAGTCTGACTGGGATCGGTTCCGTCGCCGGCAGCTGGGTCGTCGCCCGCTACGCCAAAACACTCTCCGTTCGGATGATGCTGACGATCGGCTATGTATTCGTCGCCGTCGGTTACATGCTGTATGCAAGTGCGAATTCGTTTTCAATCGTCTGTATCGGTTTCTTGTTGCTCGGTTGTTTCCACGCATTTGCGGGGACCGGTTTCCTAACGTTCCAACAGACGAATATCCCACTCCACTTAATGGGGCGCTTTACGAGTCTTTACGGAGTCGGTGTCAGTTTGCTACAGATTCTAGCGATCGTCGCGATCGGTCTGCTCGGTGATATCTGGTCGATTCGCTTCAGTACGATTCTATTTGCCGGTCTCCTTGTAATTGTAACGATCTTTTTTCTTGGATTGGTTCTCCTCCCGAGCAAGCAACAGTATTTCGCAACGAACGAGATTAACGAAGAACGACATGCCTAAAAAACAGGGAACCCCGTCAACGCGGTGTTCCCTGTTTAAGTTGCTGTTTTATCACTTCTGCGTGTGCGACGAGCGGAAAAGATCCATCTTGTAGTTGTTTTTGCAGTCGCTTCGCTTCTGCCCAAGCGAGCACGTATTCCGCTTGTGAGATAATCCCTTGCTCCTGCGCTGCTTCTAGTTCGTCCGTGTCGATTAACAAAACTTGTCCCGATGGCAAAACGATCAGATCGAGAAACAGATCCTCCCAGTATATACGTCCGTCCTCTACTCCGGTACAAAGACAGATATCGACATAGGTTTGTACTAACTGACCTGTGGCGTCAAACATCGAGGTCACGGCATGCTGTGCATCGCTTGGGAATTGTTGTACCCAGACGTAACCAGCGTCAGCGATTCGAATCGTTTCGTCACCATAACGGACGTCTAACGGTGAAGTGACTCCAATGAGTTGAAGGAGTGTCACATGTCCTTTGAACACTTCGTTGTCTACTTGTTCATGAACATAGTGTCTTTGTGTGATGCGACGCCAGTCACGTCGATCGGCATAGCGTTTTTTAATCATTTACCGGTCCTCCGTTTTTTCCTTAGTGTGCCATACCCCACTTCTTTTTCATTATAATTCTTTAAAAAAAGAGGCAACGGATTTTTTCCGTTACCCCTTACTTCATCATTTGGCCGTCTCTGAACCGTGTAACGCAGCACCATTCGTCTCGATGACGTGACGATACCAATCGAACGAATCCTTTTTCATCCGTTCCATCGATCCGTTACCCTCGTTATCCCGATCGACGTAGATCATGCCGTAGCGTTTTTTCATCTCCCCTGTCGTAAAGGAGACGATGTCGATGACGCCCCACGGCGTGTAACCAATCAATTCGACGCCATCTTCGAGTACAGCTGCTTTGAATGCTTCGATATGCGCACGCAAGTAATCAATTCGCGCCGTGTCATGAATCTGACCATCCTCGATCGTATCAATTGCACCAAAACCGTTCTCGACGATGAACAACGGAATCTGGTAGCGATCGTATAGACGATTCATCGCATATCGGAGACCAACCGGATCAATCGCCCAACCCCAATCACTCGACTGGATGTATGGGTTCTCAACGCCGTTCGCGAGACCACCGTTGACGATATTTCCCGTGTTATTGACGACAGCATCATGTTTAACGGTCGTCGACATATAGTAACTGAATCCGAGATAATCGACCGTTCCGTTTCGCAAGATTTCTGCGTCACCGTCTAGAATCGGAATATCATACCCTTCCCGTTTGAACTCATTCAACGCATAAGACGGATAGTAGCCGCGGACTTGGACGTCCGGGAAGAAATAGCGCTGACGCATCGATGTCTCAGCGAGCAGGATGTCTTCCGGGTGCGATGAATACGGATAGATCGGTACGTGCGAGACCATTGCTCCGATCTCGAAGTCCGGGTTGATCGCTTTTCCTTTCGCGACGGCAAGTGCACTTGCGAGTAACTCGTGGTGTCCCGTTTGATACATGACTTCCATCGCGTTCTCTTCCGGATCAAGGAGAACACCGGAATTCGTCCAGAGGAATAATGGATTGCTGACGTCCATCTTGTTGTTGATCTCATTGAACGTCATCCAGTACTTGACCTTGTCTTTGTAACGTGTGAAACAGACTTCCGCGAATTTTTCGAAGAACAGCGCTACTTTCCGGTTGCGGAAACCGCCATATTCACGCGCAAGATGGAGTGGCATCTCAAAATGCGACAACGTGATGATCGGCTCGATGCCGTATTTCAGTAATTCGTCGAAGACGTCATCATAGAACTTCAGTCCTTCTTCGTTCGGTTCTGTCTCGTCCCCGTTCGGGAAAATCCGACTCCAACCGATCGATGTCCGGAGACACTTCAGTCCCATCTCAGCGAACAGCGCGATGTCCTCTTTATAACGATGATAGAAATCAATCGCTTCATGGTTCGGATAAAATTCATCCTCTTCTACTTGATCCGTGATGCGACGAGCGACACCGTGCGCCCCTGCCGTCAATACATCGACGACGCTCGGTCCTTTTCCACCAGCGTTCCAGCCGCCTTCGAATTGATGCGCTGCTAACGCACCGCCCCATAAGAAATCGTTTGGTAATGTCTTCATCTTCATGTCCTCCTTCTATTTCTCTTACTTGATGATCGTCAAAATCTGTGTGTTTGCCGTCGTGACCGTCTCGTCCGTCGGTAGGATTTGTGCATAACTCTGCGTGTTCGTGATAATGATTGGCGTGATCGTCTCGAGTCCATGCGATTCAATCGCTGTCGCATCAAACGTTACGAGTAGATCGCCTGTCGTCACGGATTCGCCTTCTTTGACGTGAAGCGTAAACGGTTTACCGTCGAGCGTCACGGTCTCAAGACCGACATGGATCAAAACTTCGACACCACTCGTCGAGCGTAATCCGATCGCGTGACCTGACGGGGCGACCATGACGACGGTTCCGTCAAACGGAGCCGTGACCCGGTTGTTCGTCGGACGAATCGCTACCCCTTGTCCCATCGCACCGGAAGCAAAGACAGGATCCGGTACATCCGATAAGGCAACGATTTTTCCTTCAAGTGGTGCACGAAGCGTCTCTTCGTTCGTCAGCGTAGCGCTGACTTCTTGTTTTGCAACTGGTGTCGCTGTACTTGCAGGTGCTACGACCGGAGCAGCCTGCTCCCCGAAACCGAACACTTGAATCAAGACGATGGGTAGAATCAAGGCAATCGCCGTTCCGATCAATAATCCGATGATCGACGATGGATAGTCGGAATCGATGCCGTTGACGAGCGTCAATGGTCCCGGTAATCCGGCGTAGGCAAAGTAATACGGTTTAAAGAAACTTGCCGTGACTGCGCCGATTGCTCCCGAGATACAGCCATAGATGAACGGTTTTTTAAAACGGAGCGTCACCCCATAGATGGCTGGTTCCGTGATACCGAAGATGCCCGTCAGTCCGGCTGAGACCCCGACTTTTTTCGTTTCTTTGTTACGTGCTTTCAAGATGACCCCGATGACGGCACCGATTTGGGCGATGACGGCAATCGTTTGGTAGGCTTGGAACGAGTCGCGACCATATTGCTCGAAGTTTGCGAGCACCATCGGCGTGACACCCCAGTGGACACCGAAGATAACGATGACTTGCCAGAAGCCACCGATGATGAGACCAGCTACCGCAGGAGCATTCTCCGCTAAGTAGTTATACCCGTTTGCGATCCCTTCTGCACCAAGCGTCGTGATCGGCCCGATCAAGAGAATCGTAAGCGGCACCATCAATACCATACTGAAGAATGGAACGAACAACGGACGAATGACTTCATGAATCGTCTTGTTCAGGAATCGCTCGACATAGGACAAAATCCAGACGAGGAATAATGGCGGTAAGACCGATGACGTATACGTTGTACCGGATAAAGCGATTCCTAGGAACGTGATGGATTCACCGGCAGTGATGCGTGCTGCGATATCTGCCCATGTTGGACTGACCAGTGCCGCACTACAGGCGACCGCGATGAAGGCGTTGACCTTAAAATGATTCGCTGCCGTGATGGCAATGAAAATCGGCAAGAACGTAAATGGTGCCCATGAGATGAAGCTGAAGACTTCATACGTACCTGTCTTCGCAAATACCGGAAAAGCGAGCGTCGTCAAAATTAAAGTTCCCTGCAGAATCCCCGCTGCAGCTAAGATGTAGACGAACGGTGCAAAGACGGCTGACATCGTCGCTATGATTCGGTTGAGGACCGTTCCTTTCGGTGCCTCTTCCGTTTCTGGTTGCTCCAGATCGACGAGTTTCACAAATTCTTGATGGACTTCTCCGACGTGTTGACCAATGACGACCTGAAATTGCCCGCCAGACTCAACGACCGTAATGACGCCAGGTAATGCACTGACTGTTTCCTTGGCTGACGAATCCGATCGTTTCAAGACAAGACGAAGTCGTGTGGCACATCTGACGGCGCTGATGACGTTATCTTCTCCCCCGACAGCTTCTAATATCGAATGCGCTAACTGTTGATAATCACGAACCTTGCCCATATCGTGTCCCTCCCCTGAATAAAACGCGTTGAATACCCTTTCATTTTAATTGTACATGCACAATTAATCAATACATAAATAATTGAATTTAACATGTTATTAATCAAGAGAAGGCTTATGCTATACTGAATAAAGAAAAAAGTTCGCAAGAAAAGAAGGTGTCCTATGCTGAAATACCAACAGACAGCCGATGAAATCGAACGGTACATAGAACAACATGAGTTGAAACAAGGGGACAAACTACCGATTCTCGAAGAGTTGATCCGGCAGTTCGCTGTCAGTAAGACGACGATGACAAAATCACTTGAGTTACTTGAACGAAAAGGAATCATCTTTCAAGTCCGTGGAAGCGGGATTTTTGTCCGGAAGACGAATCGCACTGGCTACATTCGCCTGTTCTCGACCCAAGGATTCAAGCAGAATCTCGTCGGTCATACGATCGAGTCGACCGTTCTCGCACTCGAATCAATCGCTGCAACCGATAACATCGCGAAGAATCTCGGGATCGAGGCAGGTGAGACGGTTTATTACGTCAAGCGAATCCGCTACATCGACGGCAAGATCCTCTGTCTCGAAGAGTCTTACTATCGTCAATCGATCGTTCCGTACTTAAATCGTGAAATCGTCGAGCAGTCGATCTTCGAATACTTAGAGACGGCACTCCAATTGAATATTGGGTTCTCGGATATGTATATGCACGTCGGGAAGTTAAGCGCTGAGTCGGCTCGTCATCTGGATCTCACCGAGGGCGATCCTGGATTAACGATTGAGACGGTATTTCATTTGACGAACGGTCGTCCGTTCGACTATTCCGTCATCACATACCACTATGAACATTCGCATTTCGTCGTTCAGGCAAATGGGCTATATTTATGAGTAACGGAGCTAAATCAAATGAATCGTGAACTCATTCTGTATTATGGAATGCTTATACTCGGAATCATTACACTTTTTGGTGGTATCTTCTTTACGATTGATACATGGAAAGACTCGACAGAAACATTTAAAGACAAATTTCAGTTCATCTTTATCACGTTACTTGGAGTTGGACTACTTTACTGGACGGTCCCTAGCCTATCGCAAATCGTCTTCAAGGACTACGCTGTCATCAAAGGTGACTGTTATGTAGAGGAAAACTCAGGCAAGACACAATCCATGTCTATTATTTTCGACGCAACCGGGGATTATGAGGATTTTACCTTTCAAGATTATCCGGAATTAGGAGCGTACGGAGAAGACGTGCCCTATTTCTGTCGCGTCATTTCAACAAAGAACCATCGATTTCAGATTTCCTATAAAATCTACGATTTTAAGACACATAAACAACTCTCCTCTTCCGAAGATGATTAAAACAAAAAGGATTGTATGAGCAGATGCCCATGCAATCCTTTTGAAGTTCTTACAATAATGAGACAAGCCAATCGTTGTCTCATTTCATTGTGTTATAACCGAATTTCTTCTTTACTCGAATTTTCGAGATACAGTTCCCCATCAAACGTCGTCAAGGCAATCACTTTCCCGTCTTTTTCATACCACGCCGTCGCTCCTTCACGATCGAGTTCTTTCCAACCGGCTTGGCGAATCCGGGTTCCATAGAATAGACCCGGTCCATCGGTTTCCGAGACAAGACGCGTTTTGATTTTCCACTCACCTTGTTTTTCAACTGCCGTAACAAATCGTGGCACCGGAAAACCGGATACCTTCGATTCTTGAAATCCAGCATACCTACCACCGACGACTACAATGAGCCCAAGACATATAATGGCGATCCATTTCTTTTTCATAAGCATTCTCCTTTACTTTCCACCCTCATTTTAAAATTACCAAAATATAGTCTTCTTTCCCTCATCCTAAAGGCCGATTACTGATTTTTTCGTCGTGAAAACATATGAAAATTGTTTCGAATTTATGAAAACATCCAAAAAAATTTCAATTTTTTTCATAAAAAATGCACACCCCTGTTCGTCCTTAGAGTCGCAACGGTTTGATAACTCCCGGCACAGAGCCATTTTCAGTCATTTTCAAGTGGTTAAGCGTATTAGCAACTTGACTTCATTTCCTGCTATGGTACGATACGAACTTATTAAAGGGAGTGAACAGAACTTATGAAATTCAGAAAAGAAAAAGTCAATGTCGTTGACATGCAGCAAACCAAAAAAAGTGTCTACGCGACCGGAATTGGGAATGCGATGGAATGGTTCGATTTTGGTCTTTATTCCTATCTCGCAATCATCATCAGTCAAAACTTCTTTAGCGCTGTTGAAAATGATGAACTGAAGCTCGTCTTTACATTTGCGACCTTTGCGATCGCTTTTTTAATGCGACCAATCGGCGGAATCGTCTTTGGACGCATCGGAGACCGACTCGGGCGGAAGGTCGTCTTAACGACGACGATCGTCATGATGGCTGGTTCGACGCTCATCATTGGACTATTACCGACCTATGATCAAATCGGAATTTGGGCACCGATTCTGTTATTGTTAGCCCGTATTTTACAAGGATTCTCGACTGGCGGTGAATACGCCGGTGCAATGGTCTACATCGCTGAGTCATCACCAGATAACAAACGAAGTGCTCTCGGAAGTGGACTTGAAATCGGTACACTCGGTGGATATATTCTCGCCTCATTACTTGCTACAACACTTTTCGTCACCTTATCGGATGATCAAATGGCATCTTGGGGATGGCGAATTCCCTTCATTCTTGGGGCACCACTCGGTTTATTTGGTCTCTATTTACGTCGTCACTTGGATGAATCACCGATCTTCGAAAATGAGATTAATGAAAACACAGAAGAGCCTGCGACATTCCGCGAAATTCTTCGCGACCACAAACGTGATATCATCGTTTGTTTCATCGCTGTTGCCTTCTTCAATATTACGAACTACATGCTCTTGTCCTACATGCCATCGTACCTCGATGAAGTCATCGGCATGTCAAGTTCGACAAGTACGATTCTAATTACTGGTGTCATGGTGATCATGATTCCGCTCGCTTACTTCTTCGGGAAGCTCAGTGATAAAAAAGGGAATCGTAATATCGTCCTTTTCGCGTTAGCCGGACTATCGTTGCTTTCGATCCTGTCGTTCTTCTTGATTGGTCTTAAACCGCTCTTGTTCGTCGGAATCGGAATCTTCATCCTCGGCTTCTTCTTGGCGATCTTTGAAGGAACGATGCCAAGTCTTCTACCGAGTATCTTCTATACGGATGTCCGTTACCGGACGCTATCCGTGACGTTCAACGTCTCGGTCTCAATCTTCGGTGGAACGACGCCACTCGTTTCGACATGGCTCGTTCATACGACACAAAACCCGCTCGCTCCTGCTTTCTATCTAACAGCAGTCAGCGTCATCGGCTTCGTCACGTTCTTCTTCTTCTTTAAGAATACAGCTGGTAAGGCACTCAAAGGATCGCATCCGACTGTATCGAGTGAAAAAGAAGTCGCGTCGATCGCGAAGAAACCGGACGACGCCCTCTGGTGGGCAGAATAATTGCTATAAGTAAAAGGGAGGACAGATCATCAATCTGTCCTCCCTTATCTCGTAATAAAAAAATGACGCGTCACACGCCACTCCTACAGGAAAAACGCATTTATGCGTTGTAAGAGACGAACAAGACCCGCTTTCCTGCTTAAATGAAGCAGGAAAACTGGCTTGTGTCTCGCCTGAGGAAAGGGCGTGAAAAGACGCGTCATTCTTTTTTGGAGTCAGCCCCCTTTTTTAGTAGACAGCACTCAACTCTTTTACGACGCGGTCTGCGACTGCAAGTTCCTGCTCTTGTGCAAAATCGAACTGACAACCGATTGCTAACAGTCCGTTCGCATGCGCCGCTTTGAAATCAGATATGCGGTCACCGACAACGTAGCCTGACGAGATGGCGTGCGTCTTACAAATCTCTCGTACGAGTGCCGATTTATCACCGGAACGGATGTCTTCAATACTATAGACATGATCGATATAGGCTTCGAGTCCATATGTCGTCACGATCGCTGACAAGTAGGATGGCCACCCATTACTGGCGATATAGACGGAGTGATCCGCTTGTTTCAAACGACTTAGCAACTCGACCGTTCCTGGATATAGGCAACCGTGCCCCGCCTTGACTGCCTGCTCTATGCTACGGCGAAACTTTTGATCCGCAGCCTGTTGGTCTGTGGCTGAAAAGTCCGGCAACAACGTCTGCCAGACTTTCGGTAACGAGACGCCCATGATCTGCTGATAGAGGGCGACTGGTGTCTCTCCTTCCCAGCGCCCCGTCTGACGCAACTCATGAAAGACATCTTCTAGCGCATGCGCAAGCACAGCATTCGTTTGAAACAACGTTCCATCCATGTCAAAAATGTAATGTGTCATTCGCTCTCCCCCATCTGCTCTTGTTCTATCATTGAATCACGGATTCTATCGATCTATCCTCAGCAATCAGACGATCCGTCGAGCGGTGATCTTGATCAATCCACCAACGTTTCATATCTGTCTCAGAAAACTCCGTCGGCTGGCGCATCGCATGGCGACGGACGGTTTCTTCGAATGAGACGTCAAAATAATACGCCGTGTACCGTGAAGTAAAGTGGCGTTCTAACCGGTCAATCATCTCACCGTACCAGTCTTGTGCAAGAATCCCTTCCAGCAGAATCGTCGCGTGGCGTCCGTCAGCAAGTCCGACCAACTCCTCGATCCAGCGAATCGCCGGATTCCCTGGTCCATCTTTTACGTTCAACATTTCCCTGCGGATGACATCTTGCGACAATAGGATGCTATTCGGTAAGACCGATCGTAACGCTTTAGCAAGCGTCGTTTTTCCACTACCAGAATTCCCGCGGATGACGATCAATCGCGACTTCATGTCGTGAACCAATCCCCGTTCAAGGCAGCAATGTACCGCTCTGCAGAGCGCGCCACTGCTTGAGACGCACCGGTTTCGATTTTCCGATGAAAGGCGTCATATAATTTTTCAAAGTGAAGCGGACGTAACGTTTCTGCCATTCGCGCGACCGTCTTTGCCGGAAGCGGAATCACATTCGGATAGCTGTACATGAAACTGACCCAAGCCCGATCGGCAACGATCCGAATGATGTCCCCTGTCAACAATAGCCCCGCTGATGCGTCTTTTCGTTCACAGATGACTGCTCCTTTGAAGTGACCACCGATGCGATGTAACATCACATCTTCCGCCAACTCCAAGCGTTCACCACTCCAGAAGACAATGTGTTCGCTTGGTCGCGTCACGAACGACGCATCATCTTCATGAATATAGATTGGTACGTCAAAAGTCTCCGCCCATTCGACTTGTGTCGCGTAATAATGCGGATGTGATAAAGCAATCGCCTGAATCCCGTCTAATTCGTCAAGTTGCTTTTTTGTTGTTGAATCAAGATATGTAATGCAGTCCCATAACAGGTTAAACGATTTTCCTTGGACAAGATATGCCGTCTGACCGATCCCGAACGCTGGTGTCGTCTGAATCGCATAGACGCCTGCTCCGTCGTCACTAATGACGTTTTGATACGTTCCTGACGTTTGCATGGCAACGAGCGTCGTCCACGTTTGACCAGTGGGATTGACATACTGTCGTTCCTCTAAGCAAATCGGACACGTTTCGCGATGCGGATTGATTTGTTCGACACCACACGTCGTACAGATGATGGTTTCCATATCATCATTCCTTTCCAATTCATAAATGATTTTCCTTATATATCATACCATATTCCATTTATAGGGATTGAAGGAATTAAGAGGCGTTTATCGAAAGGAACATGATATGAAAAAAGGAGGAGATTCTCATGTCAATTTCGACCCATCTCATTGCGCCTCGCTTGAATGCTGTCTTTTTGCATGTTCAGGATGTGAAGCGTTCCGCTGCATGGTATCACCAGTTACTACAGTTGCCGTTTGATGCGTCGCATGTCTCGTCACCTGTTTACAACCTCCCACTCGAAGGTCCAACGAGTTTGACGCTCGATGATCACTCGAATGACGCAACGTACCAACATCACCCTTCCCCTCATGCCTTGTTTAATTTTTATACGACAGATATTGATGCATCTTATCAGTTCGTGTTGTCGTTACAGGCACCCATCATCCGCGACATCGAGCGTTTCGATGATTTTGCTTACTTTACGTTTGCGGATCCTGACGGTAATGTCTTAATGCTCTGTACCGGATAAGACAAAAGCAGGTCGAACCACTACTGTGGCTCGACCTGCTTCGTTTATGACACCGCTTTGACAGCTTCAGGTGGTAATTTCAATCAACTCGTGTTGGTGCCATTAGATCAATCAACGTGTAAGCACTTAACGTTTCTTTGAAGGACGAAAACGCCCGATCGAATGCACGACGCGTATTTTGTAAACTGCTATCGTCATGTGTTACAGACACGTTTTCCAGATAAGATACTTCTTCAAATAAGTGAACGACTTCTCCCAGTGTGATCGTGTCCGGTGATTTTGCTAATCTAAAGCCACCATTACGACCTTGTACAGAAATGATGAGACCAAACTTGCTCAATGCATGGACGATCTTCATTAAATGGTTCTTAGAAATATCATAATGCGTTGCCACTTCTTGAATTTGTACGAGACGGTTCGGACGCGACGCTGCAAAAATCAGCACGCGAATGGCATAGTCCGTAGAGCGAGTCATCTTCATTCATTTCACCTTCTTTTCTGATCCTTCATATTAAAGATTAAGAACTCATTCTTCTCAAGAGTCTTCAAATGAGCCCCTATCCAATTCGGGCGTGCATCTGCACATATATATCGATTATCTTAAAGGATAGGAAGGACTGAAATCTATAATTTTTTTCAGAAATAGGTAGAATGATATTTTAATTATCCTAATCTGTATGCTAAACGAGAAAAAATCCATGTACTTAATAAAACCGCGACCAAATTCGTCGCGGTTTTTCATCTTTAGTCGTGAAATCGAGCTCGCGTCTCTGGAGACGGCAGCGCGCACTGCTGCTTTTGTCCAAACCAGCGATGACGATTGTTCGCAATGAAATCATAGACGCGATCCCGAAGTGAACGTGGAACAATGCGAAGCACACTCAACAGACGCCATCCACCTTTTAAATGACGGGCAATCCGTAATGCAGCATCGGATTTAATATAGGGTACACCCTGGTCAATCACGACGACACTATCAATCGTTTCTGGGAGATGATGACGCCGGACTAACTCTTGCCCAGTCTCCCCTTGCAACGAGGCAAAATCATGATATCCTTTGTCTCGTTTCAAAATGAACTGGACACTCGCGTCACAGAGATTACATTCTCCGTCGAATAAGACGATTGCTTTCATGATCGATTCATCCTTCCCCACCTGTTTAACGAATAATTTCGTACACTTTTTCTTTACCACGTTTCAAGTCAAAACATGCATTTAATCAGTATGTTAAATCATGATAACGCTTCCGTTCATTGTCTTTCTTACGCTATACTGTTTTTGTAAACATTTGGAACCATTCATTTATTTGAATGTATTTATGTAAAGGAGCGTACATATGACGAAACGACCGATTGCCATCGTGACCGGTGCCAGTCAGACACGCGACATCGGAGCTGCGATTTGCCGCCAGCTTGCCATGTCTGGACATGACCTGGTCTTTACTTATTTTAAAGCAACAGCGGATTGGGCGGCTAGTTTTACGACCGAACTTGAAAATCAAGGTGCCCGCGTCCTTGCGATCGAACTTGATTTAGGTCAAGCAGATGCCGCTGATGATTTATTCGATCAGGTAGTAGACTTTGGAACACCAAGTATCCTGATCAACAACGCTGCCCATTCGACGATGACGGATTGGCGAACACTTGATGCAGCCAGTCTTGATCAACACTATGCCGTCAATCTCCGGGCACCGTTGTTGCTCGCGACACGTTTCACGAGACAATTCGTTGAAGCACATCTAACGTCCGGTCGTATCATTCAACTGACGTCCGGACAGGATCTCGGTCCGATGCCTGACGAGATTGCTTACGCTACGACAAAAGGTGCCTTGTCGACGTTTACGAAGACTTACGCGGCAGCCGTGGCACCGCTTGGCATCACCGTCAATGCGGTCAATCCGGGTCCGACAGATTCGACCTGGATGGATGAAGCAACACGGACGGCGCTTAAACCTAGTTTTCCGTTCGGACGAATCGGTGCGCCGGAAGACGTCGCACGATTGATCCAATTCCTCGTCAGTCCTGACGGTGGCTGGGTGACAGGGCAAGTCATCCATTCCGAGGGTGGCTTTGAACGCTGAATATGTCGCATGTAAAAACATCCCTCTGACGTTAAAATCAGAAGGATGTTTTGTGTTATCGAAAGACTGGACCCGGTTCCGTCAAAAAATCGTTCCAGGCGGTTTGATGCAGTTCACTATAGAGTTTTGGCATTTGGTATCTTTCAAAAAAAGCAACATCGAGTGATTCATCGGCATCAATCGTCAATTGTCCCTCATTGATTCGGCAAACGAAAAAATGGACGATCGGTTGGGCGACATCACCGTTTGGATACATCTCTTCGTATTTCGAATAGACACCACTCAAACGTTCGATCCTGACATGAAAACCGGTCTCTTCCAAAATCTCACGCTTTACGGCTTCAACGAGCGACTCTCCTAGTTCCAGTGCCCCGCCGGGAAAGCCCCATGCTTGTTGCTCCCGCCGTTTTTGAAGAAGAATGCGCCCCTCCTTGTCAAAGACAATCCCACCGGCAAAGTTCAACATCACTTTTTCCTGACCAACCTTACTGCGAAGAAAACGTATGTAGTCCATCTGTCGCTCCTTGAAGTTTGACGTGCTTCAGCCAGGCAATCAGTTGCTCGATCATGGTATCAGTCACGGTATGATTGACACCTGGAAAAACGTCTAATACGGTCGTTTGCGCCATACCTGCTTGTACAGCGGTTGCGTGATAGAACTGCTGGATCGATAGTGGAATGATATCATCGGCATCCCCGTGCAGGAGCAACCGTGGACGCTCATCCATCACACTGATTGGATCGAGCTTCCATGGTACATCTTCCTTTTTGATGGCAGGTCGCCCGTCGCGAACGCGGAATTGACGTTCTGCTTCAAGATAGGCACCGCCCCCATTGATCGCAACGAGTGCTTTAATCGGCTGACGCGACATGATCCCGTGGGCAATGAACCCACCCATCGAAACGCCGATTGCTATCACGTCTGAAACATGCCAGCCTGATTGTTCGATGATAGCTGTCGCTTCCGTAATCGATTGTTCGACGACGGACCAAAAATAGGTCGTCGTTATTTCTGGATCAAATGGATGATCAAGCGGATCACGTTGATCATGCCGAAGAAGTTCCGGGATGAAGACATCGTACCCTTCTTCAGATAATTGTCGCGCAAACTCTAGATAAGAAACAGCCGTTCCGCCCCAACCATGATAGAGGAGGATGGCTCCCATTGGTCGAGAGGCACGGACACTATGGACATGAAAATCAAGCTTCATTATTTAGCTTCTCCTGATTCAAGCGGACGATCGTTCTCGCGAAGTCATCTTCCGGTAATCGTTGTCCGTTCTCAAGAAACGGTTTCCAGTACGGTCGAATCTTAAATAGCGAGACCGTATCACGATAGACTGTTCGGCGGACAATTTGTTTTGTCGTCAACGGCAATCCGTTCTCGCTTTCAACCTGGATGCCGCAAATCCGACCACCAATCGTTTTTCCGTTCAACAGTTTTAATTGCGCGACTTCTCCTAGAAAACTGATTGTCGGTTGTGTCACGACGGCGTGAACGACTTCTGACTTCACACGTCGTAACACCGTTTTTTCGATGACGAAGGAAAGTCCGAAATAAACAGCTTGGTTGATGATATACGCACCGATTCGTCGTTTAGTCGTTGAATGCATAAATGGTCCTCCTTATACGTTGAAATAGACGACAGCGCCAAGTCCACTGACGGCAATCAAATAAAAGACGATTGCGAGTCGTTTGTTTGCAGCAGAAATATCCTTTCGGACGAGGATCTTACTATACCGATACGTCAAGAATGCGAACACGAGCAATGCCAAAATCAATAATGGTTCCATTCGATTCCCTCCTTTTCTTTCTAATTCTACATCATTTCTAGTTTCGAATTGTTATATTTTACAAGTAAAGTGGTATATGCTTGATCCGTATGTCATCAATCCAACAATGAAATGAGGTTTACATGTTGAACACTACAACGATTTGCTGTCTTGTTGAGTCGAAGACTCCTGGTTATCTTGTTCGGGAACTGCCGCCGCTTGGCATCCATGACGTCCACGTCCGCACTCTAGCCGGTGCCATTAGTATCGGTGCCGAACTTCCCCAATGGCTGGAACAAGACATGACCGAAACCAGCTATGACTATCCGCTCGAGACAGGATATGAAAGTTATGGCGAAGTGCTTGCAGTTGGTGACGCCGTCCAAATCGTCAAGCCCGGTGATCGGGTTGTCAGCTTCTATGGTCATCAAGATCAAGCGATCGTACCTGAATCGAAAGTCATCCCGGTTCCTGCTCACGTCTCACCACGTGAAGCCTTACTACTGATTCTGTCCTGTGACGCGGCAAAAGGCGTCCGTAAGCTGACATTGACACCCGATACAAGCGTCTTAGTTTCTGGAATGGGTACGATCGGTTTGCTGACAGTGCATTACTTACGGCATTATGTCAACGTTCGTCAGATTGATATCCTCGAGCCGCTTACGTCCCGAGCGGAGTTAGCGCGTCAATTAGGTGCCCGTGTCGTCACACCGGATTCAAGTATGTATGACGCCGCCATCGAATGTTCCGGACGCCAAGCGGCCTTTGCCGAGCTTCAGTCTGTTGTCCGTCCTCATGGTGCAATCTGCGTCTTATCGGACGGCAACCGGGAAGCCTTGACGTTGACGCCCGCGTTTCACGCAAAAGAACTTCGGATCATTGCATCGAGTGACGGCTGGGACTACCGCAAGCATGCAGACTGGCTCTTTTCAGACGAGCGTCATGCGACATTGCCCGCTTTGTTCGAACACGAGACTTCGTTTTCGAAGCTTGCCAGTTGCTTCGCTAGCTTAATGGAAACACCAGATCTCCCAATCAAAGTATTCGTTGATTATGAGCAGACGAGCTGAACACCGTTCGGATCCGTACCTACGAGCGATACGTCGGAAAAGACTGCTTCTTGTAAGACGGTCTTCTCTCCGCGGACGGTTTGGATTTGTGAAATCGGTCGATCGAACAGTTTCGTTAAATCCGCTTCTAACCCTTCGCGCGGTGTCGTTAGAATTAAACGCTCAAGTGTCGTTCCATCAGTATCCGCAATTACATCTTCATGGACTTGCAGTTCAATCCGTAATCCGTATGGTGTCTGCAAGAACGTCCGCCGCTCGTTCGCTTGGACCGTGAACGATAACGTTTCTGCGCGATCAAGAATCGTTTGCACGTCACCAGGCTGAATCAAAAATCCGATGTGATCGAAGCGAACCGTTTTTCCGAATCCGATCGTCACATTGACCGCTCCCCGTTTCATTTCAATGATTCGGAATAAAATGTGATCTGCTCGAAAATCATCCCATGATAGAGGTGGATTGAACGACGAAAATTCTCCGTCTTTCTTCCCAATCCGCTGGGAAACGTGAAATCCGCGTGCCGTGTACCATGCTTCTGTTTCTTCCAAATGTGGTGTCCAAATATGGTAGTGAAATAGCATTTACATACACTCCTTTTTGTTGTTCCAATCGTTCCACGTCATCACTTCGACTTGGTTCGATTCATTCAAATATTGTCGTAATAACGGGAGGTGCGCAGCACCGTACAAACAGACGATTCGTTTGTTCGCCTGAGCGAGGTGCAGTAAACGATTTGCGATCTTTTGATTGCGGACTCGCCAGTAACGTTCAACCCAAATCCGACCGCTCTCCAGTCGTTCGATTTGATCATAGATTCTAGCCGACGCTGCAATCGTTTCTTCAGCGTGCAATCGATCGAGCCATTCGGAGAAGGATGACTGCTCCATCGCGTGCTCTAACTGTTGGGTCCGATTCATCTCAGCCGCGACAATCGTCTCAAAGGCTTCCGGATGATGTGAACGGACGATTCCTAAATCCGGTACGCCGGGTACGATTTCGTTCCAATCGACCCCATGGAGATCTGCTACTCCCGCCATCCGGGCTAATCGAAAGCCAATTTGTTGCCGTTCATTTTCGGTTAAATCGCTCTCATGTTGATAGGTTTCATATGTATGTTGCAGGTCACTCATGCGTTCAGGTGCCGTCTCTAGGGCAACGCCTGTCGGTCGAAATGCGTTCAATCGAGCAACGACTTCTTGGATTTCTCGTTGCCTTCTCTCTGACGCGACATCAAAAATTGCCGGACGAATCAAATCACCATTGCCGGGCGATCGAGGTGGAACATGCCTAACAGTAAAATCTGAGGTTTCATCTATCCCCCTCCTTTTCCTGATTTTACCTTATACTTGGTAAAGGAAGCGACCTTTCTGCAGTGACTAACAAGAAAAAGTGGACAGATGGCGCCATCTGTCCACTTTTTTTATCCTGTTAAGCTTGATTTGACGAGCAAGATCTTACCACTTTCCTCAGCATCGATATATGAAACGGCTTGGACATCAAGATGGATATCACGACCGAACAAACGGTACAGCCGTTCCATCAGAAGATGTTCGTCTGATTGACTGAACCGCTCTGCGTCCGGAACGTAGTAGATCGATACGCTATCTGTCGTCATTTGAACATATTGAATACGCTCGATACTATTTGGCAAATGTTTGACGAGACTCGCCAGTTGCGCTTCAAAAATCTTTTGCCCATCCGGTTTTTGAATGAATGCCCGCCCCCTGCCGTCAATCGATTCTATGATTGGTCCCGGGTGACCACAGGAACAGGTGCGCTGACTGAGCGTCATCCGATCTCCGACCCGGTAGCGAATGAGGGGGGTCCCGTGTGTATCAAAACTCGTCACGAGAATCTCCCCGTCTGTATCGAGTTCGATGATCCCCATCTCATGATGCAGATGTTTTTGACCAAACCGGCATTCCGAAACGATTGGTGCCCCTTCAGACGATGCATACTGATCAAAGACTGGTCCGTGAAACACTTCTTCGATGACTTGGCGCTCTTCCGCGTCGATCCGTTCAGCCGTCGGAAAAATCGCAATCGGTTGACACGTCAAGCGGATCCCTTCTCGCTTCGCGAACCGGGCGAGCTCAATCATCGCTGACGGAAGACCATCGATCGTTTCTGGTTGAAAACGTTCGATGGCTTCAAGATACGCTGCCATCGTCCGTGGGGATAATCGTTTTACCGTGAACAAGAGCTGATTCGCCGCTCGATTCATTCGCCAATAGACGTCCACCTGTTGACGCTCGGGTACGAGATCCTGTGCCGTAAAGCTGATTCGTCGCATGCCACGGTAGACACCGTGGGTCGCCTTGAAATAATCCAGATGGGCCATGCGAATTTGCATATCCGGTATCGTATATCGTACTTGCAGTGACGTGCCTGTCGTTCCGCCCGTTTTCCCTATGATTGGCGCAGCGACATCTGTTTGAATGTTCTCCATGTGCGTTCGTAATATTTCTTTTGATAGTACAGGAATATGTTTTAGTTCGGATAAGTCCGTTAACGGCAGGCGAATGCCATGTGAAGCGAAGAGTTGACGGTAATAGGGACTGTGTTCCGTACAGAAGTGAAGGAAGTCATTTAAACGATCAAGTTGTTCCGCTTTGACGTCAATCGTCGTATGTTCTCGTTCGAGGAGCATCCGGAACCGTTCTTGATAGGCCGGTCCATAACGTTCGCGATGCAATTGATACCCATAGAGGGTTGTGAAGAGGTGCTGGAGAAATAGAGGAGAGCGATTGTAGATCTGCTCTTTGATACCCATGTCATCACGTCCTTTCGCAAGGGAAGTAACGGTTTCGATGTCTCTACGATAGCCTATGTACCTGACAAGAATATGACAAAAATAAGGGAACATGCATCCTGACAAATTACTATCGCCTTGGACAGGTCCAACGATCATCGCTCTATTATACTAAAAACAAGGAGGTGACAAGATGTGGCTCGAATCAATTCAACGCGTCATTGACTATATCGAAGATCATTTAGAAGATTCGCTCGATCTCAATGTTTTGACAAGAGTGGCGCAGATGCAAACGTATCCTTTACAACGGACGTTTTCGTTACTTGCGATGATGACCTTACCGGAATACATCCGGGGGCGACGTCTGACGCTCGCTGCCCAACAATTGACACAGACGGACGAAAAAATCATCGATCTCGCCTTACGTTTTGGTTATGAGACGCCGGAAGCTTTCACAAAAGCTTTCAAACGTCAGCATGGTTGTTCGCCAACGTTGATGCGAAGCGAGCGACGTCCGATTCACGCCTATAACCGCCTGAGCATTCAGGTGACCTTGAAGGGACTGGAGCAAATGGATTACCAACTCATCGAACGACCGGCTTTACAAATTTCAGGATGGCGAAAACATTTCCCGACGCAAGATGGTGCCCAACAACAACTGATTCCGTTGTTTTGGAATGATGTAAATCATTCCGGTCAAGATGCTACCTTGTTTAAACAAAATGACGGTCAGATTGAAGGCGTGATTGGTGTCTGCTCCAATTTCACCGAAGAATCAATGGATTATTGGATCGCGACAACGACAACAGAAGTCCTGCCCGGTCAGGAAACGATGACGATTCCGGCGAGTCTTTGGGCGACGTTCCCGGTCGTTGGTCCAATGCCGCATGCCATTCAAGAGATGTGGCAGCGTATCTATCAAGAGTGGCTCCCATCGCATGGATTTGATCCTCTCCCTCACGCTGAACTCGAAGTATATTCGGCAGGCGACCCATCTGCCGCCAATTATCAATCTGCCATCTGGATTCCGGTGCGTCCGCGCGACTGATGGTTTCAGGACATACGAAAAAGCGAGATCATCGGTGATCTCGCTTTTTCGTGTGTCATGCATACTGTTGTTTAATCAGTAACGTTTTTCCACTAATTTCTTTAGGAATTTCCGGTACCGCGCGCATGACAACATTCAATTGTCCGTCAAACAATCGGTCCAGAACAAAAAAGAGCTTCTTCTCATGTTCTTTCTCGAAGCATCGTTCATCCGGAACATATAATAAAACAACCTCGTCCCGCGTCTCTTGAATATATTGTACGCGTTCGATACAGTTCGGGAACGCTCGAACGATTCCCGCAAGTTCGCCTTCAAAGACACGGTGTCCGTTTCTGAGTTGAATGAAGCTTCTCCCCCGTCCGTCGATCGAAGCGATGATCGGACCTTGATGACCACAAGGGCACGTTTCCTGACTAAGCGTCATCCGATCGCCAACGCGGTAACGGACGAGAGGTGTTCCATGCGTATCGAAGCTCGTCACAAGGATTTCGCCGTCCTCATCGCGTTCAATGATTCCCATCTCATAATGTAGATGTTTTTTCCCATACGGACATTCGGCGACGATCGGCGCCCCTTCTGACGACGCATACTGGTCATAGATCGGTGCATGGAAGATTTCTTCGACGAGTGCTCGTTCTTCTGCCGTCATCATCTCAGCCGTCGGGAAAATCGCTTTCGGTCTAAACGTACAGGTCATGCCATATTTTTTAGCATATCGTGCGACTTCAATCATTCCTGAAGGCAAACCATCAATCGATTCCGGCTGAAACCGATTCAGTTGTTCAATGTATGCAGCGACGGTTTTCGGATTGATGTTTTTAATTGAGAACAACATCTGATTGATGACTTTATTCGTCCGCCAATAAACCGGTGCCTTTTGATTCGTCGAAGCAAGGGTTTGACCGGTAAAACTTGCACGGCGCATCCCTTGATCGACTCCATGTGTCCACTTGAAGAAATCAAGATGTGCCATCCGGACTTGCATATCTTCCTTCGTATAATGCACTTGAATCGATTTCCCAGTCGTACCGCCCGTTTTTCCGAGAATCGGAGCATGGACGTGCGCATGGACGTCCTTATTTTGTTGGCGTAAGATTTCTTTCGTCAAAGGGGGAATCTGTTTTAGTTCGTCAATCGATTGTAGCGGGAGCTCTAGTGCAATGGTAGAAAACAATTCCTGATAATATGGACTATGTGTTTGGCAAAAGGAAAGGAAGTCGTTTAATCGATGCAATTGTTCTGCTCGAACGTCAACTGGTCGTCCTAACTTCTGTTTCAGTTCTTGTAAACGTTGCTGATAGGCGGGACCGTATCGTTCATGGAACAGGCGACGTCCTTGTAAAGTCGTCAACAAGTTTTGGATGAAAATCGGTGAGTGAAAGTAGATCGATTCTTTGAGCTGCATGATGTCACTCCTTCCATAGTTAGACCACCTTTTACTGATACTTTCATCTTATTTCCAGTCGCCGCCCATCTCAATTAGTTCTTCGTGAATAAACTTAGCTTTTATTTTCATGGCGATTTATTTTAATGAACTCTGATTCACGAACATCTTCTTACCGATTCTTGAACTTACAACTTTTCTTCCCTCACAAAAAATCCGATTGATGAAGAGGAGTTTCTTCATCAATCGGATTCATACGAGTGGCATTACGATTTCGCACCTTTTTGTAGCATCTGACATCCGTATGCCCGCAATTTAATCGCTTCGAGTACGAGCGACATCTGTTGCTCATCCAATCGTTCAATCAGCTCGATGATCGTGATCGTCGTTCGTCCATTATACAATTGGACGATCAAATGGATGATTGCTTCTAACGCTGGACTCGGATAGGGTTCAGCCAGAAATTCACGATCAAAAAACTCACCACTATCCGGAAAGAAGTAATCCGAGAACCGTTCGAGCACTTGTGGCTGTCCTGTCACAAGGTACAGCATCGAGACCATCGCTGCATCTTCTCGTTGTTTCGGCTTTAATCGTCTCCACAACAGATCGAATCGTCGTTCATGTCCCTCTCGCATGAATTGTATCGTCTGCATGGTTGAAGCCCCCTTTGTTTTCATACTTCCTATTGGTTCTTTTCCATATGTTACTATTCCCTATTCCATTCAACTGAATCGTCTCAGCATATCCTCTTGCGATTGAACCGACTCGATTGGGGGTACATTACAACAGATATAAGAGAGGAGTTTACATCCATGCCAACACGCCTAGCTTTAGCCGGAGCCACCGGATACATTGGTCACAATTTACTGAACGAACTAAAGAAAAAATATGACGTCATCGCCCTTTCACGAAATGGTGACGACAAGGACAATGAGGAACGCGTCGAATGGCGATCGTGCGACCTCTTTTCTCTAGACGATACGATCGCTGGTATGAAAGGAGCCGACATCGCTGTCTACCTCGTCCATTCGATGATGCCATCTGCTAAATTGACACAAGGATCGTTTGAGAATATGGACTTATTGTTAGCCGATAACTTCGCCCGTGCCGCAAAAGAAAACGGCATCCGGCAAATCATCTACTTAAGTGGTATCATCCCCGAGGAAACAGAAAATCTATCGCGTCACTTAAAGAGTCGACTTGAAGTCGAACGCGTTCTCGGTGCGTACGGAACACCGGTGACGACGATCCGTGCTGCGTTAATCGTTGGTCCTAAAGGTTCATCGTTCCCAATCTTATCGAAACTCGTCAAACGCTTACCCGTCATGGCACTCCCACGATGGACACGTAACAAGACACATCCTGTCGCCTTACCAGACGTCATTCATGCTCTTGGTGAAAGTGTCGATCGCGATGATGTCAAAGACCGGGCCATCGATATCGGTGGTCCGGAAGCGATGACCTATAAAGAGATGATCCTTAAAACAGCCGACATCATGGGTAAACGACAACCGACGATCGATATTCCTTTATTGACCGTTAAATTATCCCGCCTTTGGGTGACACTCGTGTCCGGAGAACCAAAAGAAACCGTCTATCCACTCGTTGAAAGCATGGTCCATGAGATGGTCGCAGATCCTGAAAAAATGGTTCCCGGCATCAGTGACGGCAAAATCACATTCGAACAATCAGTCCGAGATGCGTTAAAAGAGGAGGAGGAACAAAAAGGATCTTCTTCCTCGTCGTCTTCGACACCAGACGTCCTTGACGTCCGATCGGTACAACGTGTTCTTTTGCCAAAGGATCGCGATGCCGACTGGGCAGCTGACGATTATATGAACTGGTTGTCATCATTTGCCCGCCCTTTCCTATCGTCAACCGTGAAAGATCAAGTCGTTGGAATCCACATTCCGTTTTACGAACAACCGCTGCTTGAATTGACGAAGGAACCGGTTCACGATCGACAAATGGCGACATACCGGATTACCGGCGGATTGTTCGCAAAAGTCGAGCATGACAGCCGTGGTCGGATTGAATTCCGGCAAATTCCCGGTACGCAGGAATGTATCATCGCCATTCATGAATTCGTCCCTGCAATGCCTTGGATACTCTACAAGGCAACACAGGCGAACGTTCACCTGCTCGTGATGTATCTGTTCAAATTACACTTGTTGCGCCGGATTCATTCGACGGAACAAGAATCGACACGCGCGGACGAAATCGTTCCGTCGTCTTGATGCCGATCAAAACGATTCGCCTCTTCCTTGGCGAATCGTTTTTTGACGTTTGCAGAAGGATGACGAAACGGAAAAAATCGTGATACACTGGACGATGACTGAAAGAAAGGGGTTTCATTGCATGCGCTCATTTGAGGAACGATTATCGAACCAACTCGAGGCGACGGCTTCACTCGCCACATTGATTCAACCTTCAACGGATCAACTCCGTTTAGATAAACTAGATAAATTTGCTAGCAAACTATTAAAACGAGAGTTCACGATTGCGTTTGCTGGTCACTTTTCAGCTGGAAAGTCGAGCATGATCAACGCCTTGACGGGTGAATCGGTCTTACCGACGAGTCCGATTCCGACGAGTGCGAACATCGTGACACTTCAGCAAGGTGAGATGGATTCAGCAATCGTTCACTTTCATGAACAGCCGTCTGTTCGTCTGACTGCAAAAGAGCAAGAGAAGCATCTTCAATCGCTTGGGAAAAGTGGTGATGTCCGACAAATCGATTTGACGCATGCCGCGTCCGCGCTGCCTCCTGGTCTCGTCTTAATGGATACGCCAGGCGTCGACTCGGTCGATGATGCCCACCGGGTATCAACGGAGTCTGCCCTTCACTTGGCTGACATCTTGTTTTACGTCATGGACTACAATCATGTTCAATCCGAATTGAACTTCATGGTGACGGATGAATTACAAGCTGCCGTGCCGGAATTATATTTAATCGTCAATCAAATCGATAAACATCGTGACGATGAACTATCATTCGACGCCTTCCGTCGTTCGGTTCATGCGTCATTCGCCGAACACGGTGTCGTACCGAAAGGAATCTTCTTTACGAGCCTACGGGACCCAGCCCATCCGCATAACGATTTCACGGAAGTCGAACAGCTCGTCAAACAAAGCATTCGCGACGCTCAACCGAAGTTACTGACTTCTGCCGCTCTGACACTTGAAAGTCTTCACCAGGAGCATACACGTTATCTCACACGTCTCGTCTCGGAAACCCACGAGACGATGGCTGAGCAATTGAATGACACTGAACGACAGGATCCGGCGAAAGTCGAAACCGAATTAGCGCGTGTCTCGCAACAGTTAGAAGCACGTCAACCGGACCGCTGGGTACAGACGTTTTCGCTTCATCGGGATCAACTTTTGAAAAATGCGACATTGATGCCGTTCGAATTACGCGAGAAGATGCGCCGCTTCCTCGAGTCACGTCAGCGTGATTTCAAGGTTGGATTATTCCGTAGCGTGAAAAAAACGGAAGCGGCTCAAGCAGAGATCGCACAAGACGTGCTCCGTGCCTATCAGACAGTGACCGCTTCTGAAATTTCGCTTCATTTACGTAACTTGATGAAACAATCGTTACGTGACCTTGGTCTCCTACAGGATACGCATATCGTCGCAATCGATCAGCTCTCACTTGACCCACCGCTTTCCGTATGCGAAAGTGCCTTGCCAACCGGTATTACGATCACAGGTGAATCAGTGCTCCAGTTCACGAATCGTGTCGCCGAACAGACACAAGCGTGGTTCGTCAAGGAAACGAACGCATGGCGTGAGCTTATTCGTCAAGAGTTGACGGCAACTTTCCCGAAAGAGCAAGCTGAGCTATTGCAGCAACAGACGTTACTACAGCATAAATGGAATAGCGTTCAAGCATGGCAACAGGCTACCGTAGCACTCGAACGATATGAGAATGGCGTTGCTAGTCCATCCGACCAACAACTCGAACAGGCTCGGACGCAAGTTTCAATCTGGGAGGAGCAATTGATTCAGCAAGAAGCGGCGATCGTCTCCTTTACCGGGTACGAATCGGTGATAGAAACTACTGCGTTTGAAGTTGCGACGACGATCAGTGAGCAACAAGCCGTCCGTTATGCACCGGAAGACGTCGCTCGAATCCGTCAGCATCTGAATGGTCTTCAAGGTTTTGAAGATGCTGTTGCTTATTTGAATGACAAATTGGACCGACTGACACACCAATCATTCACGATTGCCTTATTCGGTGCCTTCAGTGCCGGAAAATCATCGTTTTGCAATGCCTTACTCGGAGATAAGGTCCTCCCGGTCTCTCCGAATCCGACGACCGCATCAATCAACCGGATTCACCCTGTTGACGCTGCACACCCGCACGGCGTGGCAGAAGTCACGTTCAAGTCGGAAGCAGCGATGCTCGAGGATTTAAATGAAGCGATGGTCGGAACGATGACGTTCGAGTCCACGAAACAGGCATACGATACGCTCTTACCACGTACCGCGTCACTGGCGGACCCGTTCTTGCGTGCTTTCTTAAAAGGATACCCTGCCGTTCAATCCTTCATCGGTACCGTTCAGACGGTCGATCAAGATGCTTTTAAACAGTATGTCGCGCAGGAAGAACGAAGCTGTTTCGTAGATGTCATCGATTTCTATTACGATAGCCCGTTAACACGTCTCGGCGTGACGCTCGTCGATACACCGGGAGCAGATTCAATCAATGCCCGTCATACTGATGTCGCTTTTGATTACATCAAGAACGCGGATGCGATCTTGTTCGTCACTTACTTCAATCATGCCTTCGCCCGCGCTGACCGTGAATTCTTGATTCAACTCGGTCGTGTCAAAGATGCATTCGAACTCGATAAGATGTTCTTCCTCGTCAACGCAATTGATCTCGCTGCTTCAGATAGCGAACGTCAAGATGTCTTGAACTATGTCGCGACGGAATTGCAACGCTTCGGGATTCGGTCGCCCCGACTGTATGGAGTCTCGAGCTTACAAGGACTCACCGAAAAGCAACAAGAGCTATCGGATTCAACTTCCGGTCTACCTGAATTCGAGGAGGCATTCCATCACTTCCTAGCGGAGGATTTGACCGGTCTCGCTAAAGTATCGTTGTCTGAGCAGACGGAAAAGACCGTCCAGCGACTCGAACGATTTATTGCTGCGACTGAAGCGAATCTGTTGCGAAAAGAAGAACGGTTGGCTGAGCTGTCTACTCTAGAACTGCAGGTCACGGATCGTTTCGAAGACAATCGCGCCGCTTTGATCGAACCTGCACTCAAAGCAGAGATCCATGAGCTGTTGCATCATGTCGTACAACGCATTTATTACCGTTTCCCTGACTTTTTCAAGGAAGCCTATAATCCTGTTCGTTTTGCTCAAACTAGCAAAGGAGTGGCATTACAGGATGCGTTAACGGAACTGTTGACGTTCCTTCGGTTCGATTTTGAACAAGAGCTCCGGGTCACACATTTCCGTGTCGACCAATGGCTCGAAGCGGCCTTGATCCGGCGTCAACAAGAGGAGCAACAGTTGCTAGAGCAATGGAACGAATCCTTCCAGCTCGCGCCTGTCACGATCTCTCGATTAAATGAAATGACGTTTGACGGACCCTTCGAAGATGCAACGCCTTATGTCGGTGTCAAACGCCACTTCCGGAATGCGAAAGCCTTCTTTGAGAAAAATGATAAGGAGCAGTTGAAGGATGAGCTTGCGACATTAACTAAACAAGAAGCACTCGCGTATACTGCCACTCAAGAAGAACGCTTGCTGGCAGTTGCGGCGACACATCTGGACGTTTCTTTGACAGCCGTTTCAGAGCACCTGTTACGCCAAACACTCGAGCAACTTGAGAGTGAACGCGCGACGTTACAGGCACAAGAGACGCTGACCCCTTATAAACAAGCAGCGAAGCAGATTCGCAGTCTGACGCAACACGTCACTTCATAAAATACAATCGTTCAACACATAAGACCGGAGCGCGATGCGTTCCGGTCTTTTTTCTTCATCGCGCAGGTGTCGGCCAGTACGACTGAAAATAGTGGACGATGTATTGATGAACGTGTCGGACGACAGGACGTAATTCCGTCCCGACGAGTCGGTTCAACGAGACATCCCATAACATCGGTGGGTCGAACGGGATGATTTTAATGTCATCCGCATGATGAAACCGTAGTATCGGCTCCGGTAGGATCGAGATGACGTCAAGTTCTTGGACCATCCCGATCAACAAGTCCCATGCCCCTGACATGAAGAAGATATTCGGTTCTTGCTGCACTTTACGAAACTCCGATAGTATTTGATGATGTAACATGAATCGGTCGTTCAAGATGACGAGTGGTTCATTTCCGATATCACGATACGATAGCGCTTCTTTTGCTTGAAACGGGTGATTCGGACGCACGGCGACGACGACCTCATCTTCGATTAATCGAAAACGTTCGATACCATAGGATTCGCCCGGTTCAATCAAAATCGCCAAGTCAAGTTCTTCAAGTAACAGTCGACGCTTGAGTTCAAACGCCCCCTCTTCGATGATTTCGAGTTCGATGCCAGGGTGTTCCGCCATGAACTTCGGAATCAACTGCGAAAATAAGACAGGGAGGATGACGGGGGGAATTCCGAGACGGACTTTCCCTCGGACGACGTTCGAGCGTTCACGCAGATGACCCATCAATGCTTGATGACGTGTCAGAACGATCTTCGCATCCTCATATAATTGACGTCCCGTTTCCGATAATCCTGTCAACCGTCCGTGCTTTCGAATGAACAGTTCTACTTGCTCCAGCTGTTCGAAGTCGCGGATCATCTGACTAAGCGCCGGTTGCGAGATTGACAAGTGCTTCGAAGCACGCGTTAAATTATAGCCTTGCTCGACAATCGTCGTAAAAAAGAGCAATTGTCGAATATCCACTTACATCCCCCCTTATTCATCAAACCAGCGATTTTTTTTGAAGAACAGAATCATTCCTAAAGCGAGGAGTCCCATTGCCCCTAACGTTACGAAATAACCATACCGGGTCGTCAGTTCTGGCATGTGTTCGAAGTTCATCCCATATATACCGGCGATGAACGTCAACGGCATGAAAATCGTCGTGAAGATCGTCAATGTCTTCATGATACTATTCATCCGGTACGAGTTGAGGGAGATGAAATTATCCCGAAACTCAGACGTCATCAATCGGTTGTATTCAATCATTTCCGATAACTTCAATAAGTGATCGTAAAGATCGCGAAAGAATGCCTGTTTCTTCGGATGAATCGATAACCGCTTCGATTCAACGACACGATACAATAAGTCCCGCATCGGCATGACCGTCCGCGAGATTCGAAGTAACCGCGCGCGTAGTTCGAAAATCTCCTCCATCAACCGACGATCGTTTCCACGCGTCCGGTAGCGTTCCTCAAGCGCAAACAATTCATCTTCCGTCGCATGAACGATCGGAAAATAACCATCGACGATCTTGTCCATGATTTTATGAACGAGGTCGACCGTTTCTTGTTTGTCGAGGCGTTGGCTACACTGTTCAAACACGATATCAATTTCTGGCGAAGATTGCTCATGGTAGCTGACGAGATGCCGGTCGCTTGCGAACAAATTGATTTCGCGACTTGTCAACGTTCCTTCATCGAGCGCATGAAGGACAAAAAAGCTATGTTCTGTATAATATTCAAGCTTCGGACGTTGTAAGTAATGGAAACAATCTTCAATTGCTAGCGGATGAAAATCAAAGACCTCAATCAATTTTTGCTTTTCTGCATCTGTCGGTTGATCGAAATCAACGAAATAACGTGTGATGCCCGATTCCTGTATCCGACTTACATCATCGGTCAAAATGATTGTGTCATTCGCATCGATCAGTATACAACGAATCAACTTTTTCTCCTCCTTTTCCTATGTAAGCGTACTACATTTTTTCACATGCAACAAAAAAGGATTCCTCCGAAGAGAAATCCGTTTCATATAGCCATCAACCATGTTCAATATAAAAGCCGCTCCAATATACTTGACGATACGTAAATTCTTTACCGCTTTTCGTCGTCACAAGCATCTCATCTTCTGCCATGACAGCAATCTTAATGGGTACTTCACCGTGATCCGTCAAATAATTGAGGATTTCAAGATGCCGATTCAACCAAAGACGACGGCGGAACCAACGAAAACGACTGAATGCCGCACTGAAGTGGAGTAAGGCGAGCGCAAGGATAATTAAAGCAAACGGAAGTGGAATATCGAACAACGCAATCAAATATACATCTGCAATCAGCAAGGATAACGAGAGACCCATTTCCGTCATCTCCATGAAAGATGCTTTATAGGTCGCGAAGTAGGTCATCACACGAAATAGAAAGATGACCGTGAGGTACGGTACGAAGTACATTTGAAACACATGGTCCGTGCCGCTGTTGACGAACATGAGCAGTGGCAGGAAGAATAGCAATTTCCAGATTAGGATGGCGGAATAAAATAAAGTATGATCCGTGTAGCGTCTGCGTACGATGGCTTGACTCATATTCATTGCCTTCCCCTCCTTCATGATGGACCGTTTCAAAGTCGATGATGACAGGACATGATGCCTATAAGGGTATGTTTCCGAATTCAGCTGTTTCTAATCGTCTAATTCACAGTTTTTAGAAACTGTATATTTAGTATACGTCATGACGCGCCAAATGGTTCACTTTCCCCATCATTTCCCATCATTCGATGTGCTGCTAATCCGATACCTACTCTCGCTAGTCGCCTGGATCTTCTACTGCTACAATTAAAGATATTCCAATTGAACAGAATCGAGTTGAATCTTTCATGTACACCCATATCATCATCGGCGCCGGAATTCTCGGTGCCTCGACGGCCTATCATTTATCGAAGGCTGGTGAACGCGTCTTACTCGTCGATCGGAAAGAACCCGGTCGAGCCTCTCATGCGGCAGCCGGTATTATCTGTCCATGGATGACACAGCGACGAAATAAGGCATGGTACCAATTAGCGAATAACGGGGCTCATTTTTACAAGACATTGATTCCTGAACTGGAAGCACTCGGTGAGATCAGTACGGGTTATCAGCAAGTTGGCACGATCGCCTTACATGAAACATCAAAAATCGAAAAGATGGAGACGATTGCGCAAAACCGTTTTCCGGAAGCTCCTGCCATCGAACGTATCGAACGACTGGACCAAGATCGTGTCAAAACGCTCTTTCCACTCGTCGAACAGATCGAGGATGCCTTATTCGTTTCCGGTGGTGCACGCGTTGACGGACGTGCCTTGTGTGCTGCACTGATTCGTGGTGCTGTCGAACACGGTGCGACCGTCCTAGAAGGAGATGCTTCTCTTGTCGTAGACAAGGGAGTCGTCACTGGTATAACCATGGAAAATGAACAGTACTCGGCAGAACAGTTCATTTTAACGGCGGGTGTCTGGTTAAATGACCTACTCCGTCCACTTGAGCTTAAAATCGATTTGCATCCGGAGAAGGGACAGATCCTGCAACTCGCTTTGACGGACTCAACATCAACGACATGGCCCGTCGTCATGGGACAACGTGGATTATATCTCGTCTCAATCCACGAAGGGAAATTGATCGTCGGTTCAACACACGAAAAACAGACCGATTATGATTTGAAACCGACCGTCAAAGGGATGCATGCCTTATTGAATCGTGCTTTACCTGTCTTACCCAGTCTCGAGGAAACGACGATTGATGAACTGCGTATCGGCTTGCGCCCGTATACGAAAAACTCCCTGCCGGTGATTGGACCGCTTCAAAATCATCCGAACGTGTTCCTAGCTAACGGACTTGGTGCATCCGGTTTGACGATCGGACCGTATCTCGGTAGCCAATTAGCGAAGCTTGCACGTCATCAAGCGCCTGATATCGAATGGACGACTTATGAGCCGATCTACGTCTCTCTCGACTCCTGACCCACTCTATACTTCACTTTGAAAGGAAGTACACCATTGTCCATGAAACCAATCGTTCCTCTTGAATTATTCGATGCTTTAGATATACGTGTTGGTACAATCCAGTCGGTTTCGGATCTTACCGATGGCTCAATTCAGCTTGAACTACAATTCGACGGATTTACGCGTTTATTCTCACTCGACTGGGAATCACTGCGATCCGATGTCCATGAATTGCTTGGAAAACAAGCGATTGCCGTACTCAATATACCCGGTCGTACGCCTGAAGAGTCGGGGCGGTTGCTTGAGATCGGACGTTCGGAACAATGGATGCCGATCCTCGTCGTACCGGAACATCCGATTCCAGAAGGCGCTCGGATCGAATAAACGCTTTCACCCACAAAAATACTCCCCTTCATCGCTTCTACACAGAAGCTTACAAGCGGGAGTATTTTTAGTTATTTCGCCGTTACATTTTTTCTAAATAATGCACACTGAATCGTTCATCGTCATCGATCCAACAATTGACTGAATGAAAACCACTTTGACGGGCAAGTGCCTCAAACTCTTCTTTACTGTATTTATAGGAGTTTTCCGTATGAATCGTTTCGCCTTTTTTAAACGGAACCGTTACATCTCCAACTTGCACGAGTTGATCGAGTTGACTCCGAAGATGCATTTCGATTCGTCCTTTTTCTTCATTATAAAAAGCATAATGTTCAAATCGTGTCACATCAAACGTTCCCTCGAGCATCTGATTCAAATGCGTCAACATGTTCAAATTGAATGCTGCTGTGACGCCGGCTGCATCATTATAAGCTCGTTCAAGCACATCAACAGACTTTTTCAGATCGACGCCGATCAAGAATCCATCCCCCGTTTCAAGAATTCGTGAGGAATGACGTAAGAAGCGCATCGCTTCCTCCGGTTCAAAGTTACCAATCGTCGATCCCGGGAAAAAGATGACTCGTTTTTGAGCCTCCTCGACCGGTAAGGAAATCGATTGCGAGTAATCCCCACAGACCGCTTTAATATGCAGCGCAGGATACCGTTCCGACAATTGGCGTGCAGATTCCATTAGGAAATCTTTTGAGATATCAACGGGCATGTACGTGTCTAGATGTGTAAATGTCTCCAGTAACATCTGGATTTTACGACTGCTTCCACTTCCATATTCAATCAGTGTATGCACATCGCCGATACTTCGTGCGATCTCCGCTCGATGCTGCTCCAAGATGGCGAGCTCCGTCCGTGTCGGATAATATTCCGGTTGCTGCGTAATCTGTTCGAACAACTGGGATCCGATATGATCATAAAAATATTTTGCTGGTAAGACCTTTTGTTCTCGCATCAGACCTTCGATGACTTCTAAACGCATGTTTTGTTGCGGAGTATATAAATCGTAGCCAATGACCGTTTCCCGCATCACATGTCACCCGCCAATCGGAAGCCGCCAAATAACCAGCGTTTATCTGGAGGGAAGAAGTTGCGGTACGTCTCGCGAATATGATCGTCAGGCGTCACGCACGCTCCTCCACGCAGTACCATTTGATTACACATGAACTTCGCATTGTATTCTCCGAGTGCTCCTTCGAGCGGTTTACTGCCTGGATATGAACTATAAGCGCTCGACGTCCACTCCCAGACGTTTCCGAACATGCTCGCAAGCGTCGTCTCTGACTCTTCGACGGCTACCGGATGGAATGTTCCGCTTCCCATCATATTACGCTTCGTAACGGAATCTACTTGACGAGAAGCCCACTCCCACTCCGCTTCCGTCGGTAAGCGTTTCCCTTGATAACGGCTATAGGCATCCGCCTCGTAAAAGCTGACATGACAGACCGGTTCATCAAGACGAAGTGGTTCGACACCGTTCATCGTAAAGATCGTCCACTCTCCCGCGTCATCCTTCATCCAATATAACGGGGCTTTCCAGCCTTCTTTTTTCACCGTTGCATACCCGTCGGATAACCAATACTCTGATTTTTCATAGCCTCCTGCTTCAATGAACGCCAAATACTCACCGTTCGTGACAGGACGCGTCGCGAGTTCAAATGGATGCAGCCACGTTTTATGACGTGGACTTTCGTTGTCGAACGCAAAACCGTCTCCTGTATGACCAATCTCGACGAGTCCTTCCTCGAATTGGATAAACGATGTTTCCTTGACTGCATTTTCAGGCACATCTGATGCCAACGACTTTGATTGATAAGCAGGTAACAGTGGATTCGTGAAAAAGTTATACTTCACGTCCATCAAGATCAATTCCTGATGTTGTTGTTCGTGTTGTAGTCCCATCTCGACTAACGCTTCGATTTTCCGTTGGTCTTCTGGAGTCCGTTCTTCCTTCAAGAACTCGACCATTTGTCCATCGACATATGCCCGGTAAGCAATGATGTCCTCGACGGTCGGACGTGACAACATCCCTCGTTGTTGACGAGGCTGGTAAGGACCAATCGAGTTGTAATATGAATTGAACAGATAATTGTACTTCGGATGGAAAACGCGATAGTCTTCATTATATTCTTGTAGAATCATTCGTTCAAAAAACCAAGTCGTATGGGCGATGTGCCATTTCGGTGGACTCACGTCTGAACTCGCTTGAATGATGAAGTCTTCTGCTTCGAGCGGTTCAATCAAGGCAATTGTTTGGTTACGAACAGTGGCAAATTTTTCGATTAAGTACGATGTCGTTTCAAATAGCATGTCAATCACTCCCTATCCAAAATATTCCGAATCTTTTGGTCCATTTGATGTATACCCCTCCTATGGAAGAGTTATGCTAAAGAAACAAAAAAAGTCCGCCCCGTTAAGAGCGAACTGATCATTTTAATATACTTTATCACCGTTGAAGATCGAGTTCTTGACGACGACGTAGTCGACCGTCCGAATCGCCTGCAATTTGTTCCCGCCAGCATACGAAATTGCCGATTGTAAATCTTGCTCCATCTCAATCAACGTATCCACAAGACTCCCTTTATGCTCGACGAACATCTTCTTTCCTTCAACGTTCTTGCGTTCCCCTTTTTGGAACTCAGAAGCAGAACCGAAATATTCCTTGACGAGCACTCCGTCCACCTCATGTGTCTCACCAGGCGATTCTTCATGCCCTGCGAAGAGTGAACCGATCATGACCATCGACGCACCGAATCGGACTGACTTCGCGATATCGCCATGCGTCCGAATCCCACCATCCGCAATAATCGGTTTACTTGCTGCTTTTGCACACCAACGAAGTGCCGCGAGTTGCCAACCACCTGTACCGAATCCTGTCTTAATCTTCGTGATACACACTTTACCTGGTCCGATCCCGACTTTTGTTGCATCGGCTCCCGCATTTTCAAGTTCACGCACCGCTTCCGGTGTCCCGACGTTACCAGCGATGACGAAACTTGCTGGTAGAAGCGACTTGATGTGGCGAATCATCTGAATGACGGCCTCCGAATGACCGTGTGCGATATCAATCGTGATGTATTCCGGAGTCAGCCCTTCTGCTGCGAGCTGTTCGATCAGCTGATATTCCTCTTCCTTGACACCGACGCTAATTGAAGCGAACAGTTGACGTTCTTGCATCATGCGAACGAATGCCAAACGACGAGACGGCTCGAATCGATGCATGATATAGAAATAATCGCCTTCCGCTAAGAACAAAGCAATCGATTCATCAATGATCGTTTGCATGTTTGCCGGTACGACCGGAAGCTTGAAACGACGACCACCGAACTCGACTGACGTATCACATTCCGAACGACTACCAACGATTGATTTTGCTGGAATTAATTGAATATCTTCATAATCGAATACTACATCCATGAATAACACCTCTAATTACGAATATTTTTTAATATATTGGCGATAATCATTCGCCCCTTGACTACTATAACGAACTGTCCTCATAGTGTCAAAGAAATTTTCGCATTTTTAAGGTTTTTCAAGAACTTTATTCAGTTATCACCAGTTAAATGTTCGGATTTTACTGGTTTTGTTGTTGTAAATCTGTCAACCAATGTTCTTCCCAGTCAAAATAGCTTGTTGCTTCGGATGCTTCAAACACATGATCAGGATAAGGCAGTGCTAGAGGAGGACGCTCCTGTTTTGGAAAATATGCCAGTTGTTTCGATTCTCCATCGATCGCTTCGAGCGTTCCCCCGACAACCTTACACTCGAATACCGTCGCTACGTATTCAACTTCGTTTCCATCTGGGTACGTCAAACGAAACGACTCTCCACCGAAGGTCGCAATCAGACGAAACGGTCGGACGAATAGACCCGTTTCTTCATAGACTTCGCGAATGACTGCTTGCGCAGGAGATTCTCCCAGTTCGATCGCTCCAGCAGGCAAACTCCAAAACGGACCTCCTGGATCCTGAAAGAGGATGTGACCTGCTTCGTTTCGAATGATCGCTGCGACACATGGTGTAAAAAGACGTTGCGTTCCGACAAGTTGGCGTAAATTAGCATAGTAATCAGAGATTGGCATGTTTTGACTCCTCTCGGTCTTCTTTTAATAGGGCAAACAAAATAAAGTCTTCCCAGGCATCGTTGATGAAAAGATTTTGTTTCGCGATTCCTTCTTTACGAAATCCAACTTTCTCAAGGACACGGATCGAGCCGATATTCTCCGGCATGACTTCAGCACGGATCCGGTGGAACTGGTGGACATCAAATAAATGATCGACGAACAATCCGACTGCTTGCGCCATATATCCTCGTCCTGAAAAGGCCGCATCCAGTTGATAGCCGATCATGCACGTCTCGGCTGGTCCACGTTGAACGAACATCGCCGAAACATCCCCAATCAACTGGTCCGTCTCGGATAAAAAGACACCATACGCATAATAAGCATCTTGACGCATCAACTCTTGGTGACGATGAATCCGTTCTCGTTGCCCTTCGATCGTGTATTGTTCTGGTGACGGCTTGATTGGCATCCAGTATTCAAAGTGATCACGATTTCGCAAATTCAACTCAAGGATCTCCGCTGCATCCTCCAAGATGTACGGACGAATGTATACAGGAAACATATAACGCTCCTCCATTTCCTTTATTATCTTTAGTTCAAGAAGTTTGGGTGTTTCATAATTCATGTAGCGGGAATCTACATAATAGTTTCATTACATTACAGTGACAGCATACTATAGAGAAAACTGTCGAAGAAGGAGTGACTTATGTATTCAGACACTGATTTGCTCAATCAAATCAAACAACGCGACCCTGTCGCGTTAGAACGATTATACGATCGTTACGAAAAAACACTCTTTCTTCTGTTCCGTCGCACACAAGTGGAAGATGCACTCATTCATTCCGCGATGACGCAACTGTTCCGAACTGTTTGGGAACAACCGACACGTTATCCGAACTTTCAAGGATTCATTTTGCATACATTACGACAACTCAGTAGTAAAAGAGAACATATTCCGACTCGTTGAAAGAATCAGTTATACTCTTTCGACAGGAGCAGAATGAACCCTTTAATTGTATGCTTTATTCAGAGAAGAATAGCTTCGTTTGTTCTTTTTTTGTTTTGTCCTTTCTTTTTCGATACAGGCATGCTATATTATTAAGTAATTATTGTTGTTCGGTGGAGATACGAAGTGTTTCACTTTATATTCGATGAAATTGATCACGGTAGTAATAATCAGTGTGCCAGTCACACGCAGGAGGCAATACACATGGAACAAGGTAAAGTAAAATGGTTTAACGCAGAAAAAGGATTCGGCTTCATCGAGCGCGAAAGCGGAGACGACGTATTCGTACACTTCTCAGCAATCCAATCTGAAGGTTTCAAATCACTTGACGAAGGTCAAGAGGTTTCTTTCGAAGTTGAAGAAGGTCAACGCGGACCACAAGCAACTAACGTTGTAAAACTTTAATTTCCTTTAGACCCTGCTCACGCAGGGTCTTTTTTGTGTTTATATATGCTACACTAGCGATTCAGGAAGAAAGGAGATGTAATATGACACTCGAACAAACGATGCAGCACCTTCAAGAGGCTATGCTAAAAGGGGATTTATCACAAGTCTCGCCTCTATTATCTCCCGAATTTACGTTCATCGATGCGTTAGGGCGGTCATTTGATGCCGAGACCTACCTCGATCATTACGTGGATCCTGCAAACATCCGCTGGTTATCCCGGACCGATGATTTTTCATACATTGATCATTTCGAAGATACGGCAATCCAGTATAGTTTGACAGAAGACCGATTTGAATACGGGACAACTCAATATGTTGGTCGTTTCCGGATCGTATCCATCTATCGTGCTACGTCAGATGGTTGGAAATGGCACTTTGGTCAATTGACATCTCTTGATCCGTCGTAACGGATTCAAGGGATGTTTTTGTTTTCATTTTCCATTCATCGTCAGTTGGAATTGCTTCTCATTTTTCATTCCGTTACACTTGAGTGGTACATATTTTCTGAAAATTCAAGAAGGAGTGTTCCTCATGACGGTTTATAACTTCTCTGCCGGTCCAGCAGTCCTTCCTGCCCCGGTCCTATTGAAGGCTCAATCCGAGCTACTCGATTATGAAAATTCAGGACAATCCGTTCTTGAAATGAGTCATCGTTCGCCAATCTTCGAATCGATTCGGGAGGCAGCTGAACAATCCTTACGGAGACTGATGTCGATTCCCGATTCGTACTCCGTATTGTTTCTTCAAGGAGGAGCTACACTTCAGTTCGCGATGTTACCGCAAAATCTGGCGACGAAGACCGGACGGATTGATTTCATCGATACCGGCGGCTGGTCGACAAAGGCGATTGCAGATGCAAAACGGTACGCCACGGTCAACGTGCTCGCCTCTTCCGCTGATCACGGGTATCGCTTCATTCCAGAAGGTCCGTTCACGTCAACAGCCGACTATTTGCACATCACTTGGAACAATACCCTCGAAGGGACGACTTATCAGACACCGCCTCATGTCGATGTGCCACTCGTCGCTGATGTCTCGTCATCGATTTTGTCTGAACCATTGCCAATCGAGTCATTCGATGTGTTGTATGCTGGTGCTCAAAAAAATCTTGGTGTCGCTGGTTTAACGGTCGTCATCGTGAAGAACGAGTTGCTTGATCGTGTTCCTGACACGATCGGTGCCTACTTACGGTATGACATCCATGCAAAACAGCGGTCTCTGTACAACACGCCGCCGACATTCAGTCTTTATATGACGAAATTAGTGCTCGAATGGATTGAAGATACCGGACTCGAGACGATCGCGGCGCGGAACGTCTCACAAGCACACATGTTATATGAAGCAATCGATCAATCCAATCTATTTCATAACCATGTAGCCGTCAAGGATCGAAGCCGGATGAACATTCCGTTCTCGACCGGAAGTGAGTCGGAGGATGCTGCGTTCTTGAACTTTGCTGCGCGTCACGATTTAATCAACCTTGCCGGTCACCGCTCGATTGGTGGAATGCGCGCGAGTCTTTACAATGCGATGCCGACCGAAGGAGTTACGGCACTGATTCACATCATGCACCGTTTTGAACAGGGGGAACGTTAAATGTATCAAATTCAACTATGGAATGATTTATCGGACAAAGGATTAAAACGATTCACAGATGACTATCACGTTCAGCGAGAAACGGAACAACCAGACGCTTTTCTCGTCCGCAGCAAGGATTTACATGACATGCGCTTTCCAGATAGTCTTAAAGCCGTCGCCCGAGCCGGCGTCGGTGTCAATACGATTCCACTTGATCAACTCGCAAACCGCGGGATTCCCGTCTTTTCGACGCCAGGTGCCAATGCGAATGCCGTCAAGGAACTTGTCATCGGTAGTTTATTCCTGACGGCGCGAAAGCTCGTGCCGAGTCTGCTTTGGACGAACAACTTACGCGGACCGGATATTCCGGAGCGGATCGAAGCGAACAAAAAACAATTCGTCGGAACCGAGTTACTCGGGAAACGAATCGGGATCGTCGGACTTGGGGCGATCGGGGCAAACTTAGCCAACACTCTCCACGAGCTTGGCATGACCGTCACAGGCTATGATCCACACATGTCCGTCGAGTCCGCTTGGCGCGTCTCGAATCAGATTCAGCGGGCGACACAGCTTGAGGATCTTCTCGCGACAAGTGACTATATCACGTTGCATCTCCCGCTCGTTGACGCAACGACAGGTTTACTCGATGCATCACTCTTCTCGAAGATGAAACATGGCGCGACCCTACTCAACTTCTCGCGTGGCGAACTTGTCGATGAACAAGCGTTAGCAGACGTACTCCGGTCCGGTCGACTGGCGAACTATGTGACGGATTTCCCGAACGCCTTCATCTTGTCCCTCCCCCGAGTCATTGCCTTACCACATATCGGGGCATCGACAAGTGAAGCGGAGGAAAACTGTGCCATCATGGCGGTCGATCAACTGCGTCTTTTCCTTGAGACAGGAAACATTCGCAATGCTGTCAATTTTCCAGCCGTCGAGTTACCGTTCACTGGAAAACGACGGATTACGATTGCGCACCATAACATTCCGAACATGGTCGGTCAAATCGCTTCGGTGTTAGCACAAGAGTCGATCAATATCGCGAATATGATCAATGGTAGTAAAGATGCAATTGCCTATACGATCATCGATATCGATAACCATGCGGACGAATCAATCTCGCTCGACCGACTGAAACAGATTCCTGGCGTCTTGAAAACACGTCTACTTTAAAAGGAGTGAACTCCATGCCAACTTTCGAACCTTTTGCGGCGTTACGACCGGACTCAAAATATGCGGCAGAATTTGCCGCCCTACCGTATGATGTTTATTCGCGCGAAGAAGCACGTTCTGAGATTCGACGTCATCCGCTGTCTTTTTTGCGGATCGATAAAGCAGAAGCCACCCTTCCGTCATTGATCGCTGAAGATGATCCACGCGTTTATCAGCAAGCGGCGCTTGCCTTCGAAGAGAGTCAAACAAACGGCATCTTACAGCTCGACACGGACGAGACGTATTATATCTATCAATTGTCAGACGGGACACATACACAATCCGGTTTCGTCGGATGTGTTGCCGTCAGTGATTACGAGACGAATCAAATTCGTAAACATGAATTCACACGTCCGAATAAAGAGCGCGACCGTGTCCGACACGTCGAACAGTTGCAAGCACATACGGGACCAATTTTACTTGCGCACCAGACGGATGCACAACTCGAAGCAATCGTCACGACCGTCACTGCTGGCGATTCCCTATATGATTTCACCGTCGATGGAGTGACGCATCGAATTTTTAAAATCACTGATCGTAATCATTTGTTGACGATCGGGAGCCAGTTCGCCCGTCATGATGCTCTCTATATCGCTGATGGTCACCATCGCGCTGCAGCAGCAGCCATCGCTGCCAGTCGGACGGACCAGGAGGAAGCCCAACGTTTTCTTGGCGTCTCTTTCCCGCAGGATCAATTACGGATTCTCGGATACCATCGCGTCGTTGAAGATTTGTACGGTCAATCGGTCGTTGACTTCCTCGAACGATTAGCCCATCGCTTTACGATTACAAAAGGACGTGCCGAACAAACGAAGCCTCACCAAATCGAGATGTATCTCAATCGCCAATGGTATACCCTTTCGTACGATTCTGAACGAATCGGGACGAAAGCGAATCTCGACGTCTCGATTTTACAAGAAGAGTTGTTGACACCGTTACTCGGTATCGAAGATCCACGGACGGACGCACGAATCCAGTTCGTCGGTGGTCATAAGGGGTATGCCGGTCTTGAGCAGATCGTGGACTCTGGGCATGCCGCTGTCGCCTTCCACTTGCATCCGACTTCGATCGAAGATTTAATGGCAGTGGCTGATGCCGGAGAAGTGATGCCACCGAAATCGACTTGGTTCGAACCGAAACTTCGGAGCGGTTTACTGATCCATCCGTTTGATTCGTAATGCACACCAAAAAAGCAAGTCGCGGATGCGATATCCACGACTTGCTTTTTCTTATACGTGTCGCAAAAGAAGAGCTGACACAGCTTCTACTTGAATAGTTCCCGATAACGTCGTTCCATCCAACAGACTTTCATACGTTCCTTCAAGCGAAAGAGATTGTACCTCTTCACTGACGTTGACGACGAGCAAGTAAACCTGTTCGCCCTGACGTCGCTCGACAATAAATGTCTGTCTTGTATCATCGATCCTTTGGAAATGATACGTTCCGGCATTTGCTAAAACCGGATGCTGTTTTCGAAGGGCGATCAACTGCGCAACGTGATCGAACAACTCAAGGTTCTGCTTCGTCTCGTCCCATTCCATACACGCACGGTTGGCCGGATCTTGCCCACCCTTCATTCCAATCTCATCACCATAATAGATGACGGGTGAACCTGGAAACGTCAACAGTGTAGTGAAGAGCAATTTCATTCGATCGATATTCCCTTTCGCACGTGTTAATGCACGCGGCGTATCATGCGAGTCAATCAAATTGAACATCACTTCGTTGACATTTTGAGAATGCCAGTTTAAATTTCGGCTGACTGCATGTGAGAAATCACGAACGCGCGTCTCGCCCGTCGCAAAACAAGTCAAAAAGCTCTCGGTCAAACCATAATTCATGACGGCATCAAATTGATCGCCGAGGAGCCATGGTTGCGAATCCGTCCAGCACTCACCGACGATATAACATGTTCCGTTCGCAGCCCGGACTTCCTTGCGAAACTCACGCCAAAATGCATGATCGACTTCACTTGCGACATCCAGACGCCAGCCGTCGATTCCGAATTCCTCGACCCAATAACGTCCGACGTGAAGCAAATAGTCTTTGACGTCCGGATGAGCAGTATTCAATTTCGGCATGTTCCGTTCAAAGGCAAACACTTCATAGTTCGGAATCGATGGATCGACTGGGAAGGAATCAATCGTAAACCAGTTGGCGTATTTTGAATCTTGCCCCTTTTCTAAGACGTCCTGAAAGGCGGGGTGATCTTCACTAATATGGTTGAAGACGGCATCGAGTAATACGCGGATACCGTTCTCATGTAGCACATCGATCATCTTGCGGAACGTTTTCTCGTCACCAAATGCAGGATCGAGCTTCAAATAGTCAAGGGTATCATATTTGTGATTCGATGGTGCTTCAAAGACTGGGCAGAAGTAGACACCGGTGACACCGAGACGTTGTAAATGATCGACGTGATCGATGACGCCTTGAAAATCTCCACCGAAGAAATTCTGAAAAGCTGGCGCTTCACTTCCCCACTCCTTCGTACCTGCTGGATCATTCGACGGGTCACCATTTGCAAATCGTTCCGGGAAAATTTGATACCAGACCGTATCCTTCACCCATTCCGGTGTATCAAAGACATCCGTCGCATGAACATATGGCACAGAAAAATAATAGCCTGGATGATCGAGTGGCGCTTCGTCATACCAGCCACGCTCGGTTAATACGGCTGTCGTATCGCCATGAATCTCGAACCCATATCGCACCCGCTTCCGTTCTGGACGGATTGCAACGAACCAATAGTCATACGTCGCATCACTTCCATTGTGTTGCATCGGTGTCCTCTCTACTTTCCATGATTTTTCTTTCTCCGGATCAAAATTCCAATCTCGGTCTTCTTCTTTTTCCGCTTCCCATTCATACGGATCACCATATATCAATTCAACTTTTTCAATATCGCCTTTAGCCGTCATGAGTCGGACATGGACCGTCTCTTGATCGTAAGCATAAACGAACGGTGATAATGCGCGATGAACTACCCCAGCCTGATTCAAATTCTGCCACTCTCCCTTAAATTGATATTTCTCTATCGGTAAAGTTCCTTTCTTCCACATCGCTTAAACATATTTAATAGAAATTCAACGGTTCCACCGACATTTTAGTTCAGTCTGTCAGGTAGTTTAAGGTATACTGATAACGCATAGGAAATCACGGATTTCTGACATTACGGAAAGAGAGTGGATACGAAATGGGTCGTAAATGGAATAACATCAAGGAAAAAAAAGCATCAAAAGACAAAAATACGAGTCGGATTTACGCAAAGTTCGGTCGTGAGATTTATGTAGCGGCTAAACAAGGTGAACCCGATCCAGAATCAAACCAAGCATTAAAGGTCGTTCTCGAACGAGCGAAAACATACAACGTGCCACGTGCCATCGTCGATCGGGCGATTGAAAAAGCAAAAGGTGGAGCGGAAGAAAACTACGACGTCTTGCGTTATGAAGGATTCGGTCCAAGCGGTTCAATGGTCATCGTCGAAACGTTGACGAACAACGTGAACCGGACGGCTTCTGACGTTCGCGCTGCATTCGGAAAAAATGGCGGAAACATGGGCGTGAG